>JAHFUP010000008.1 GCA_023265025.1 Acidimicrobiia bacterium
CGATCTCGACGGTGTTGGCCAGCCGGGTGATGTCGGCGTTGGCCATGCGCAGGCAGCCGTTGCTGGCCGCCGTCCCGATGAGGCTCGGCGCATTGGTGCCGTGCATGGCGATCTGGCCCACGCCGGTGCCGAAGCTCATCAGCACCTCGGAGAAGGCGGCGACCGACAGCTGGAAGGGTCCGTAGACGCCACTCGGATCAGGGGTCCGCACCGCGCCGTCGATGTAGTAGTTGCCCCTCGGTGTGGGGGTGGACGGCGTGCCGATGGCGAGCTGAGCCTCCATCACCGGCGTCTGGCCGTCGTAGACGGTGAGCGACCGGGCGGCCAGGCTGACGACGATCCGGTGGGTGACCTGGCGGAGCGTGACGTCGGCCGCCCGGATCCACGCCGTCGTCTGGTTGGGGCGGGTGTTGAGCTGCACTTCGAGCCAGTCGCCCTGGCGCTGCTGGACGAGGAAGACGAGCGGCAGGCCCTCCCAGGTGGGGTTGGAGAAGCTGTCGTCCGCTTCGGCCTGGCCGGGCGTGCTGTAGAGGCCGATCTTCGGCCCCTGCACGTCGGCCACCATCGCCGGCGCGGCGATCGGGCGGGCCACGCCCCGGCGCAGCTTGCTGCCCGCCACCGTGACCAGCTCCGGCTCGGGCGCCGGCACCGGCACCGTCGTCGTGACGACCGGGAGTGTGGTCGTGGGCACCGGCTCGGCCACCGTGCGGATGACGTCGGGATCGAACCGCCCGGAGGCGGCCGTCGCCGCCGGCTCGCGCAACCGCATCCAGCCGGCGACGGCCAGCGGGCCGGCGAGGACCGCCACGAGCACGGCGGCGACGGCGGCCCGCCGCCGGCCGGACGACGGGAGTCGGCGATCCCACATGGGCAGAGAGGGTACTTCGTTACTCCGGCTGGGCCAGCGGCAACAGCGCGCCGAAGAGGGTCTGCAGCCGGGGATCGGAGATCGGCTCATGCACCGTCAGCGTCCGGTCCTTCCCGGCGCCGTCCTTGACCACCAGGTCGTACTGGTACATGTCGGCCGGCCCCGGGGCCGGCGCCGACCGTGTGGACCGCCCCCGCCGCGCCCGCCGCGCCGGCGGGTCGAAGTCGACCTCGGCCAGCGCGGCGCGCACCTCTTCGGCGGTCGGCTTCGGAAGCGAGTCGAGGTCGACGTCCGCCACCATCGACAGGCCGGCGAAGCCGCCGCTCCGGGTCAGTCGCACGTTGGTACCCATGGCTACAACTTTACTTTCACCTTGTCCCAGCCGGCCCGTACCGCGTCCACCTCCGCCGCCGTGTCGCCGAAGCGCTCCTGGGCCTGGCGGACCGTGGCCCGGGCGAAGGACTTGAACCCGGTGGTCGGGCGGACCCTGTTGTCGCGAAGCGCGTCGTACCAGATGCGCCCGGCCTTCTCCCACGCTTTGCCGCCGATGGTCGTGGCCGTCACGTAGAAGGCGTGGTTGGGGATCCCCGAGTTGACGTGCACGCCGCCGTTGTCCGCCGCGGTGTTGACGTAGTCCTCCATGTTGTCCGGCTGCTTGTCGTAGGGGTTCGCCGTCCCGGGGGCCTTCATCGACCGCAGCGCCGGCTTGAGCGTCGGCCCGACAACGTCGTTCCCGATCAGCCAGTCGGCCTGATCCGCGGTCTGCTTCTTGGCGTACTGCTTCACCAGCGAGCCGAACACGTCGGACATCGACTCGTTGAGCGCGCCCGATTGGCCCTGGTAGACGAGGTTGGCCTCGTACTGGGTGACCCCGTGGGTCAGTTCGTGGCCGATCACGTCGAGCGAGGCGGTCAGGCGGATGAACAGCTGGCCGTCGCCGTCGCCGAAGAACATGTTGCCCTGGCCGTCCCAGAAGGCGTTGGCGTAGTTCGTGGAGTAGTGGACGAGGCCGAGGATGGGCATGCCGGCGTTGTCGATGGAGTTCCGGCCCAGCACCTCCCAGAAGAACTTGTAGGTGGCGCCGAAGCCGTCATAGGCCTCGTTCACCGCCACGTCCTTCACCTTCTTGGAGCCCTCGGTGCGGGCCACGACGCCGGGGGCGTACGCGTTGCTGTGCTGCTGGTCGTAGATCGTGCGGTTGGGCTTGCCCCCCATCCCGCCCATCGGGCGCATGAGCACCGGCGTGGAGGCCGTCATCGCCGAAAAGGCCGCTCGCAGCGTGCGGAAGCTCTGGTCGACGGCCATCGTGTCCGCCGCGGCACGCCGTTCCTCTTCCGTCCCGCCGATGATGATGTCGCGCAGGATGTCGGGCGGCGCGATGCAGGCGAGCGGCACGCGGTGGTTGTGGGAGTGGAGCATGTGCGTCCTCCTTGTGACTGTGCGGCTGTTAGGGCGGGGGTTGCAGCTTCGGAAGCTCGACGGACTGGCAGGCGAAGGCTATGGGGTCGCCCCCGGCCAGTGCGGCCATCCGGGCCGCGGCCTCGTTCAGGCGGGCCTCGCTCAGCTCCCCCTTCTGGACGGCGACGACGAGCCCGTGGACCATGTCGCGGGCGAACTTGCCGTCGGTGCTGAGCACGCCGTCGGCGCCGGAGGCGATGGCCTTGACCGCCGCCTCGGACCAGTCCCATCGCTGGTTCACCGCGCCCATCCCGATCGAGTCGGTGATGGCGACGCCCTTGAAACCCATCTGGCGCAGAAGGGTGTAGGCCCGGGTCGACAGGCTGGCCGGGGTGTTCGGGTCGAGCGCCGCATAGTCGACGTTGCTCACCATCACCACCGGCGCGCCCTTGGCGATCAGGTCCTCGAACGGTTTGAGGTCGTTGGCCCGCAGCTCGTCCATCGACTCGTTGGAGACGATGCGCCCGACGTGGTCGTCGCCCTGGGCCTGGGCCCGGCCTGGGAAGTGCTTGATCACCGAACCGACCCCCTTGTCCTGCATGCCGAGGGCGTACGCGTAGGCGTAGCGGGCGGCGACGGCCGGGTCGGCCGAGAAGGAGCGGTCGCCGATCGTCCCCGCGGCCGGGCCGGCGTCGAGATCGGCGACTGGGGCGAGGTCGAGGGTGACGCCGATCGCCGCGAGGTCCGTGGCCTGCTGGCGGGCCACGGCGCGCATGGCGTCGGTGGTCCCGGTGCTGGCCAGCCGGCGGGCCGAGGACGTGTAGCCGATGACGTGACCGAAGCTGGTGACCCGCCCCGGCTCCTCGTCGGTGGACACGATGATCGGACGGTGGGCCATCCGCTTCATGTCGGCGATGAGCTTGGTGGCCTGGGACCGGGTCTCGACGTTGACGCCGGTGATGAGCACGCCGGCGACGCCGAGGTCCATCAGCTCGCCGACCAGCGGCTGGGTGGCCTGGGTCACGTTCGGCATGCCCACCACGAGGACGCCGGCGGCCCGCTCCCGCAGCGTCGCCTTGGGCTCGCACGGCGGCTCGGTGGTGGTTGTCGTGGCCATGTGGGCCGGCTCCGGGCTGGCGAAGCTCGGGAAGAAGAAGCGGACAGGAGCCGAGACAACCTCGAGCGGGGTCGAGCCCGTGGCCGCGCCGGCGGCGGCCAGCACGCCGAACACGACGAGCACGGCCGTGGCGCGGATCCGTCCGGTTCCGAACGTGCCCCGCTCCCCTTGCACGCTGCGAACCTATACCGGCGAGGCGGCCGATACTGCCCGGGCCGGCTTCAGTGGGACGTCTCTTCGAGCGCGACTCGGAGGCTCTCCAGCTCGCCGACCAGGCTGTCGACATCGGAGCCGAGGGGTTGCAGCGTGCCGGCGTCGGGGGCCTGGAGTGACAGCTCGACGGCTCGGGCGGCCGCCTCGTTCAGCTGGGCGGCGAGGCGGGTGAGGCGGTCCTCGGCGTCGCGGGCGACGCCGGCCAGCCGCTCGGCCGACGCCAGCTGCTGGCCGATGGCGCCGGCCGTGCCGGCGAGCGCGGCCCGCTCGGGGTGCCGGGCCGCCTCCGACTCGGCCCGCTGGAGCTGGGCCCGCAGGTCGTCGATCCCGAGATCGGCGACCGCGGCCGACAGCTCGTCGCCCCGCCGGGCGATGCGCCAGCACTCGTCCACGCCCACCGCGACCCGGGCGTCGACCTCGGCCAGCCGGTCCTTCAACGGGCCGGGTTGCGTGCCGGCCAGCACCTGGTCGAAGCGGGACTCCGCCCGCTGCGCCTGGCGCACCAGGGACCGCCACGGCTCCTTGACCAGCGCCGGGTTCACTTCGACCCTGCGTGCCTTCCGGGGCACCGCCATCGCCACCCGGCCGGCCCAGACCGCGGCGCCCACCAGCGCGGCGACGGCCAGCGGCACGCCGGCCAGGATGGCCCCCGACGCCCCGGCGCCGGCGAGCAGGATGGTGCCGGGCGCCATGACGGCCCGGACCACGGCCGGCGTGCGGGCCCGCTCGGGCAGCCGTTCGAGCATCGGCCCCATCATGGCCGTGCCCGCCGGCGCAAACCGAACACGATTCCCGCCAGCACGACCAGAGTGGCCGCGGCAAGCGGCACGGCGGGGAACGAGCCGTCCCCGCCGGCGGGGAAGGGGCGGTCGATGTGGGCTTCGAGGAAGGCGATGGTGGGCGCCCAGGCGTCCTGGCGGAAGTCGAGGGCGTGGCGGGCGCCGGGATAGACGTCGAGCTGGTGGTCGACGCCGGCCGCCTTCAGCCGGGCGGCCATGGCCTGGGCCTGCGACAGCGGCACCAGCTCGTCGGTGCTGTTGACGAGGTAGAGCGGCGCGTCGGTCCGGTCCACATGGGTGACCGGCGACGCCTGGGCCAGGCGGTCCGGGCACGTCGCCGGCGTGCAGCCGAGCAGCGGCGACGACCACTGGTCACCCCTGAGCCGGGCCAGCTCCGCAAGATCCGTCGGCGGCGACCAGGCCGCGCCGACCCGGATCCGACCGCCGGCGTCCAGCGCGCCGGCGCCCAACGTCGCCAGCATGGCGGTCAGGTGGCCGCCGGCCGACTCGCCGAGGGCGGCGATCCGCTCAGGGTCGACACGGTACTCACCGGCGTTGGTCCGGACCCAGCGCACGGCGGCCTGCACGTCGTCGACCTCGGCGGGGAACGCCGACGGCTCGTCGAGGCGGTAGTTGATCGAGAAGGCGACCCAGCCCCGCGCCGCGAACCGGTTGGCCTCCTCGGCCCACGAGGCCTTGTCGCCCGTCCGCCAGCCGCCGCCGTGGATCATCACGACCGCCCGCCGGCGGTCGGGGCCGCTGGCGGGGACGTAGGCGTCGAGCAGCAGCCGCTTGCCGTTGGCGGTGCCGTACTGCACGTCACGCCGCACGTCGGTGCCGGCCTGGGCGCCGGCCGGCGGGACGGCCGTCAGCAGCACGAGCGCGGCCACGACGGTCCAGGCCCGCCCGGTCAGAAGTCGGCGTTCCGGGGTGTGCGGGGGAAGGGAATGACGTCGCGCACGTTGGCCATGCCCGTGATGTAGGCGACGGTCCGTTCGAAGCCGAGCCCGAAGCCGGCGTGGGGGACGGTGCCGTAGCGCCGCAGGTCGCGGTACCACCAGTAGGCGTCGCGGTCGAGGCCCAGCTCGTCGATGCGGCCGTCGAGCACGTCGAGGCGCTCCTCCCTCTGGCTCCCGCCGATGATCTCGCCGATGCCCGGCGCCAGCACGTCCATCGCGGCCACCGTCCGCCCGTCGTCGTTGATCCGCATGTAGAACGCCTTGATGTCCTTCGGGTAGTTCATGACGACGACCGGCCGGCCCACGAGCTGCTCGGTGAGATAGCGCTCGTGCTCGGACTGGAGATCCATGCCCCATTCGACGGGGAACTCGAAGGCCACGCTGTCGTCGACGGCCTTCGTGAGCGCGGCGACCGCGTCCCTGTAGTCCATCCGTTCGAACTCGGACGCGACCAGTCCCTCCAGCCGGTCGATGCAGCCGGCGTCGATCCGCTCGGCGAAGAACGCCATGTCGTCGCCCCGCTCCTCGAGCACGGCTTTCACCACGTACTTGAGGCACGCCTCGGCCAGGTCGGCATTGTCGGACAGGTCGGCGAAGGCGATCTCGGGCTCGACCATCCAGAACTCGGCCAGGTGGCGGGCGGTGTTCGAGTTCTCGGCCCGGAACGTGGGACCAAACGTGTACACCCGGCTCATGGCCAGGCAGTAGGCCTCGACGTTGAGCTGCCCGGAGACGGTCAGGTGCGTCTCCCGCCCGAAGAAGTCCTGGGCGAAGTCGACGTGGCCGTTTGCGACATCCAGTGTCGAGACGCGGAACATGGCGCCGGCGCCCTCGGCGTCGTTGGCCGTGATGATCGGCGTGTGTACCCACCAGAACCCCCGCTCGTCGAAGAAGCGGTGCAGGG
Source organism: Acidimicrobiia bacterium (assembly GCA_023265025.1). Taxonomy (GTDB): domain Bacteria; phylum Actinomycetota; class Acidimicrobiia; order Acidimicrobiales; family AC-14; genus CADCTB01. The sequence goes on from JAHFUP010000008.1 coordinate 6,239, forward strand.
ACATCGCCAGGGTGTGGCGCACCCGCGTGACGGCGCCGAAGGTGTTGGTGCGGGGCCGCAGGTGGGCGACCTCCCGCAGGTACTCGAACGAGTGCTGCTTGGGGGCCACCGGATAGGTCTCGGGGTCCTCCACCCACCCCACGACGACGACCTCGTCGGCCTGGATCTCCGTCGCCTGACCCTTGCCCCTCGACTCCACCAGCGTGCCGGTCACGACGACCGAACAGCCGGTGGTGAGGTGCAGCACCTCGCTCTCGAAGTTCGCGAGCGCCGGCCGGGCCACGACCTGGATGGGGTCGAAGCAGGAGCCGTCGTGCACGGTGACGAAGCACAGCCCGCCGCCGGCCTTCGACTCACGGCGGCTGCGCACCCAGCCCTTGACCACGACGGTCTCCCCGACGGGGATGCGCCCCGACGAGGCGTCGGCCACCAACACCTGGGACGGCGACTCGGGCGAGGGCATGGGTCGTATCATTCCGTACATCGTGGCCGAGGACGACGCCCTCGCCGCCGGAGGGTTCTCGTCCTGGCTGCGCGGTATGACGCAGGCCATCGCCGGCGACCGGCCCTCCGACGTGCCCTGCGACGGCTGCACCGCCTGCTGCACGTCAGCGCAGTTCGTCCACATCTCCCCCGAGGAGACGGACACCCTGGCTCACATCCCGAAGGTCCTGTTGTTCCCAGCGCCCCGAATGCCTCGCGGCCACGTCCTGATGGGCTACGACGAGCGGGGGCACTGCCCGATGCTGGTCGACGGCGGGTGCTCGATCTATGCGCACCGGCCCCGAACGTGCCGGACGTATGACTGCCGGATCTTCCCCGCCGCCGGCGTGGCCGTCGACGACGGCCAGGACGCCATCGGGCGCCGGGCACGCCGGTGGCGGTTCGAGTATCCGCACGAGGTGGACGCGACCGCACAGGCCGCAGTGCGGGCCGCGGCCTCCTTCCTGGCCGCCCACCGTTCTGTGCTGGGCGATGCCGCGCCGGTCAACGCCACGCAGCTGGCGGTCCTGGCCACCGAGGTGCACCACCTCTTCCTCGGGGCGGACGAGCCCGACCCCGAGGTCGTGGTGGAGGAGGTCCGCCGCCGGCGCTAGCGCCTCGACCACAAACGTTCGCCGCGTTCGTGGGGTTTCCCGTCCGTGGCCGCCGTCGCCGCCGAAGGCGGCCCCTCCGGCCGCGGACACGAGGGAGGGACAGGGCGGAGGCGGCGCGAGCTCCGCTCGCCCGCCGGAGCACGATCACTTCGACCGAATGGAGTGAGCGAAGCGAACGAATGAGGTCGAGGCACTAGACGATGCTGTCGCAGTCTGGGGCCGGGGTGGAGAAGTCTCCGGCCTGGCCGCCGGCGTTGCAGGTGTCGGTGCCCGAGGATCCCGACAGGCGGTCGACGCCGGTGCCACCGATGAGCCGGTCGTCGCCGTCGGCGCCGGACATGGTGTCGTTGCCGGCGTCGCCCACGAGCAGGTCGTTGCCGGCGTCGCCGGAGATCTGGTCGTTGCCGTCGCCGCCGCAGATGACGTCGTTGCCGTCGCCACCGACGAGCTGGTCGTCACCGCCGAGGCCCACGATGACGTCGTTGCCGCCGGCGCCGAAGATGCGGTCGTTGCCGGCGGTGCCGTAGATGACGTCGTTGCCAGCGGTCCCGAACGTGGGCACGCCGGGCTGGGCCTGGATGGTGGCCGGCGGCGGGGCGTTGCAGGCAGTGACCGGCGGCAGGGTGGTCGACGTGCTCGACGTGGACGTGCTCGACGTCGGCGCGAGTGTCGTCGAGGTGCTGGTTGAGGTCGACGTGCTGGTCGAGGTCGAGGTGCTGGTCGAGGTCGAGCTGCTGGAGGAGCTGGACGACGAAGAGCTGGACGAACTGGACGACGAAGAGCTGGACGAACTGGACGAAGAGGAGCTGGAGGAGGACGAGCTCGACGAGCTGGAGCTGGACGACGAGCTGGAGCTGGAGCTCGACGAGCTGGAGCTGGACGACGAGCTCGACGAGCTGGAGCTGGACGAGCTGGAGCTGGACGAGCTGCTGCTCGAGCTGGTCACCCCGCTGGTCGAGATGTCGATGCACCATCCGCCGAGCAGTCCTTGGGACGCCGGATCGGGGGGACCGGGACTGTCGTCGACGACGTACAGGCTCCACACGCCATTGGGAGCCAGGCCGTCGAACACGGAGAGGGCCGTGGCCGTGCCGGGCGACGTCGGTGCCGGGGCGAGGAAGGTGTCCGTCGGGCCGGCGTCGTCGGGGTCGTCGTCATCGTCGGTGACTCGGAATGTGCCCGATGCCAGCGCGGTGTCGACGGGAAGGGGTCCGGCGGCCTCGTCGCTCAGCGTGACGTTGACCCCCATGGCGAAGTTGGAGGCGCCGTCGTTGCCGCCGACGTCGGACATCACCAGCAGTCGGGTGGTGCCGTCGGGCGCGACGAGCATGACGTCGAGATCCTCGGGGAACTGGTGGGTAATACCGTTGAGCGAAACGTCCACGTCGGAGATCGTTCCCGTGAGGCCGGTCACGTTGATGGTGGAGGGGTAGGGGGTCGTGGCCCGAATTCCAGGTGTGGGCTCCGTCGGGATAATGACCTGGATCGCCGTCGTGTTGCAGACCGGGGCGCCCACCGCCGGCCCCGTAGCCAGCTGGAGCACCCCGAACACGGTCGCCGCCGCCACCGCCAACCGCGCCGGCCGACGGCAATGAAGATCGATCCGCCCCGCCCTCGCCATCACGCTGTTCCTCCCCGTCGGAAAGCCTGTGCCCGACATGTTAAGCCCGCCCTCGCCGCCGTCGGTCAGAAGTTGCTGATGACGTTCGTGAAGACCTTGCTGATCGTCGTCGGGTTGCTGGCGTCGTAGGCGGCGGCGTTGGTGGCCTCGGCGATGCGTCGGAGCACGGGAAGGTCGGCGTCCTTGCCGTAGGCGATCGGAAAGATGCGCACCGGCTGGGCGGCCTGGCCCTCGCTGCCCGCCCGGAGGATGTTGAGGAGGCCGTCGAGGTCGTTGTTGCGGGGGTCTTCGTTCCGGCCGTCGGTCAGGAGGACGACGGCGTTGATCCGTTTGTCGTCGTAGGTGTCCCTGAGGTTGGTGTACGAGGCCGCGGCCACCGTGTAGAGCGGCGTGCCCTGGGTGGGCGCCAGGCCCCGGATGCGATTGGCGATGTTCTCGCGGTTGGCCGAGATCGGACCGATGGGGACCAGGTCGAGGTACTCGGTCGGTGCCGTCCGGCTGATACCCGTCGAGAAGATGCGCAGGCCGACGAGGTCGTCACCCTTGAACTGGTCGAGGGCCTCGATGGCCGCGGTCTTGGCCAGGTCGAGCTTGGTCTCGCCGTTGTCGGCGGCCTTCTCGCCCATGGACCCCGAGACGTCTACGACGAGCATCACCCGGGCGCCCTTGCGTTGCACGGCCCACAGATCCAGCACCCGGGCCAGCACCGCCGGCGCCGGCACCCCGAGCACGTTCTGGGGCTGGTCGGGGTCGACGCCGTTGGACTTCTCGATCGGGGGCCCGACCGGGACGGCCGTGTTGCCTGGCCGGAAGCCGAACTCCAGCACCCGCTTCTGGTTGTCCGGCTCCTGGAGGAAGCGCTCGAAGACGCGCGCCGACTCCTTCTGCTTGTCGGTCACCCAAGGCGAGTCCAGGACGATGATCGGGTTGTCCGAGAACAGCGTCCCTTCCTTGGGATAGATCGCCACCAGTGGGACCCGGGGCTTGCGGGGGACCTCGCCGGGATCGGTGATCCCGTCGGGGTTGCCCGAGTTGTAGTCGATGACCGACTTCTCCTCGACGGCGACGGCGGAGGCGTAGGTCAGGCCGGCGCCCCGCTGGTCGTTCTTGTAGAGGTTGTTCATGAAGGTCAGGGTGATGTCGCCGTAGTGGACCACCGACGCCTCGACGGCCCGGGCGTAGGCGTCGACCTCGGGGCGGGCCAGGTCCTCGGCCGAGAGGTCCCGGGTCTTGTTGGTGGCCGCGTAGTACTGGGCGATGGTCGCCGAGAGGGCACTGGTCGAGAAGTTGGGGTTGGTCTTCCCGAGCCGGAACGGGCCCCATTCCGGGTGGCCCTTGCCGCCCCAGCCGGCGGGGTCCTGGGCCAGCTTGAGGATGTCGCCGTAGCCGATGGCCGTGTTCGGCCAGCCGAGCGCCTCGGCCATGGGGCGGGGCATGGCGATCACCAGCGGTGTCCGCATGAACGGCTTCGACGCCGGCGCCTGGGCGGGCTTGCCGGCGACGGAGAGCTTCTGGTTGAGAATGGCACCCCAGGCGCTCGACGCCGGCGACCAGATCACCGGCCGGGCGCCGTTGGTCGCCTCGTCGGGCCAGGCGTCGGCCAGGAGCTGCATGGCCTCGCCCGAGGACTTCCGCAGCACGCGGACGAACGAGCAGCCGCCTTCCTTGGCCGCGCTCGACCCGTTGAACCGGCGGGCGAGGTCACCGAACAGCTCGACCTTCTCAGGCGATGACGCCACGTCGACCGTGGTGCAGCCCTTCGGGGCCGACTGGCCATTTCCGCCCGAGCCGGAGGAGGTGGTGCAGGCGGTGGCCACGAGGAGGAGGCCGAGGAGGGCGAGGCCGGTCCGCCTCACGGCCGGCGCTCCCGCAGGGCGTCGAGGAAGCCGGGCGACGGCAGGCCGTTGGTGGGCGGCAGCGCCGGTGCACCCGGGGGGCCGGCGCCGTCCACCCGCCAGCCGGCGTCCCTGAAGGCCTTCCGGACCGAGTCGTTGGTGCGCAGCCGGCCCGCCGCGCCGGCCAGCACGACGTCGGCGGTCGCCATGGGCTCAGGGTAGAGGACCGTGACCCGTTCGCGTAGGGCGGAGGTACCGACGACTGGGACGGCCTCGGCCTCAATGGTGCCAACCGCGTTGTAGGTGGCGAAGGTCGTCCCGAGCATCTCCTCGAGCGGTGAGCCGCCGGACGCCGTCGGAGGCGCAGCCCGCTCCAACGCCTGGAACCACTTGGCGAAACCGGGGTCGTCGAGGTCGAACGTCGACAGGTTGTCGACCCGTCCGAACCAGGCGGCGGTGGCCTGGCCGAGGATCAGGGCGCCGAAGGCGGTGGAGGGCTCAGGATGGCGTGGCCGGGCCGTTCCTGCCTGCTCGCCGAGGCACTTCCACCCCACCGGGCCGGCGCAGCGGGGCCCGATCCTGTCTGCCAGTGCCTTCTCGACGACCAGTACAAGGGGCGACCGGGCGATGGGCGCCCCGACGTCGGCGAACAGCGGGAGCAGCGACGCCTGCCGGCGCCGGCCGTCGACTATCTGGGGCCACGGCGCCGGTACCAGCCAGCCGTCGACGCCGGGCTCCTCCTCGGATGCCCGGCCGAGGCGGTCGGCGGTCGTGCCGGCGCCCTCGATCGTCACGTGTGCGCCCGTCCGTCGGAGGGCGTCGCACACCGGTCCGAGCTCGGCGGCGCACACGACCCGCACCGGGTTCGTCCGCTCCTCTTCGTTGCGGTCGAGGCGCGAGCGGATTGCGATCGAGCCCGCCACCATCGCCGCCGCGGCCACCAGGGCGAGCACGCGGCGCATGCCGGCGAGCGTAGGACGCATACGCTCGTCCGGTATGGACGCCCAGACCGTCGCCGGCCGGCTCGACCAGGTGCAACTCGTGGACGTGCGCTACGACAGCGAGTGGAACGTCGGCCACATCGAGGGGTCGGTGAACATCCCCGAGGAGGACTTCGACGCCCGGGTCGGCGAGATCGACCGCAGCCGGCCGGTCGTGACCGTCTGCCGGGCGGGCACCCGCAGCGCCGAGGCCGCCGAGTGGCTGCGAGGCGAGGGGTTCGATGCCGAGAGCCTCGACGGCGGGATGCTGGCGTGGAAGTGGGCCGGCCTGCCGATCACCGGTCGCATCGCCGAACCGGAGCCCAACCCGATCGACATGCAGGCGTTCCACGACGAGCTCATCGAGATCGCGCTGGCCGTGCAGGCGCGGTTCGGGGCCGACGCCCAACCGTCCGAGGAGGAGATCCGTGGGTTCCTGCGGGAGCGGATGATCGGCGAGGGCAAGACGCCGGAGGAGGCTGACGCCTTCCTGGCCGAAATGGGCGGGGCGTAGCCCGGCACGGCCGGTAACGTCGACGCCGTGACCTCGCCTGCACCGGTTGCCGAGCTGGGCCGGCGGGCCAAGGTCGCCTCCCGGGTGCTGGCCACCGCCTCAACGACGGCCAAGGACGCCGCCTTGGTCGCGGCCGCCGATGTTCTCGTCCGGCGGACGCCGGAGATCCTCGACGCCAACGCTTCCGACGTGGCCCGGGCCGAGGCCGCCGGCACCGCAGCCACGGTCGTCGACCGCCTACGACTGACGCCGGCGCGAGTAGAGTCGATGGCCGACGGCCTGCGCCAGGTGGCCGCCCTGCCCGACCCGGTGGGGGAGGTCGTCGCCGGCTGGACCCGCCCGAACGGGCTGCTGATCGAGCAGGTGCGGGTGCCGCTCGGTGTCGTCGCCATCATCTACGAGAACCGGCCCAACGTGACCAGCGACGCCTTCGGCCTGTGCCTGAAGTCGGGCAACGCCGCCTTCCTGCGGGGGTCGGGCGCCGCCTTGTCGTCGAATGTGGCGGTGGCCGCCGCGCTGCGTGAGGGGCTGGACAAAGCCGGCCTGCCGGTCGATGCCCTTGTACTCGTGGACGACGTGCGCCACGAGGCCGCGGTCGAGTTCATGCGGCTGCGGGAGTCGATCGACTGCCTCATCCCGCGGGGCGGCCCGTCGCTGATCGCCGCGATCCTCGAACACGCCACGGTGCCCTACGTCATCGACGGCGACGGGAACTGCCACGTCTACGTCGACGCATCCGCCGACCTCGACCAGGCCCTGGACATTGTGGTGAACGCCAAGATGCAGCGGCCGTCGGTCTGCAATGCGGCCGAGTCGTTGGTGGTCCACTCGTCGATCGCCGGCTCGTTCCTGCCCCGGGCCGCCGAGGCGCTGGCCGGCGTGGAGCTGGTGGGTGATGAGCGGTCGCGGGAACTGGTGCCGTCGATCGGGCCCGCGACCGACGAGGACTTCGGGCGGGAGTTCCTCGACCTGCGGATGTCGGTGGCGGTCGTCGACTCACTGGAGGACGCCATCGCCCACGTCAACCGCTACGGCACCGGCCACACCGAGGCCATCTGCACTCGGGACCTGGCCGCGTCGCGGCGATTCACCACCGAGGTCGACGCCGCCGCCGTCGTCGTCAACGCCTCCACCCGCTTCACCGATGGCGAGCAGTTCGGCTTCGGTGCCGAGATCGGCATCAGCACCCAGAAGCTCCACGCCCGGGGCCCGATGGGCCTGCGCGAGCTGACGACGCTGAAGTACATCGTCCATGGCGACGGCCAGATCCGTGGCTGAGCGGTTCGAGTCACTTGGCTCGGTGCGGGAAGGGTTGGCCGGCGTGGACTATCTCGCCGACGACGCCATCGCCGGCGTGGTGTTCCTCGCCGATCGGCTGGACAAGCCGGTGCTGGTCGAGGGGCCGGCGGGCACGGGGAAGACGGAGCTGGCCAAGGCCGTCGCCCGGTGGGCGGGCAGCCGCCTCATCCGGCTCCAGTGCTACGAGGGGCTCGACGAGTCGAAGGCGCTGTACGAGTGGAACTACCGCAAGCAGCTCCTGCGCATCCAGGCCGGCGAGGGCGCCGGCACCTCGTGGGCCGACCTCGAGGGCGACATCTTCACCGAGGAGTTCCTCCTCACCCGCCCGCTGCTGGAGGCCATCCGGGCCGACGAGCCGGTGGTCCTGCTGATCGACGAGGTCGACCGGGTGGAGGTCGAGACCGAGGCGCTGCTCCTTGAGGTCTTGTCGGACTGGCAGGTGTCGGTCCCCGAGATGGGGACGGTCGTCGCCCGGCGCATCCCGCTCGTCTTCCTCACGTCGAACGGCACCCGCGACCTGTCCGAGGCCCTGAAGCGCCGCTGCCTGTACCTCCATCTGGACTACCCGTCGGTGGAACGTGAGCGGGAGATCATCCTGGCCCGGGTGCCGGAGCTGCCGGGGCACCTGGCCGCCGAGGTGGCCCGGGTGGTGCGCAGCCTGCGGATGCTGGACCTGCGCAAGCCGCCGTCGGTGTCGGAAACGCTCGACTGGGCCCGCACGCTGGTCATCCTGGGCGTCGACACGTTGGACGCGGACGTCACCGAGTCGACCCTGCACGTCCTCCTCAAGCACCGGGCCGACATCGCCGCCGCGGCCCGGGAGCTCAAGACGGCAGGGTAGATGCTGGACCTGCTGGCGGGGTTCGTCGGCGAGCTGCGGGCGGCCGGGCTCCCGGTGTCGCTGACCGAGAACATCGACGCCATGGCCGCGGTGAGCCACGTCCCCCTCGACGATCGGGAGGCGCTGCGGGTCGCGATGGCGGCGACGATGGTGAAGCGACCGGAGCACCGGCCGGCGTTCGACACGGTGTTCGAGGCGTACTTCGCGCTGGCGCCGGCGTCGCTGCCCGACGATCCGGATGTCGACCTGGGCGCGCTGCTCGACGAGGCCCTGGTGTCCGGCGACACCGAGGCGGTGCGCCGGCTGGCCCAGCTGGCGGTCGCCCGACTGGCCGGGATGGAGGCGGGCAGAGGGGTGCGGGGGAGCGCGTACGTCTTCAAGACGTTGCGCCTGCTCGACGTGGAGGGGGCGCTGGCCCGGCTGCTGGCCGGCGCCGACGGTTGGCTGGAGCGCGACGACCTGGCCGCCGCCGGCGAGCGCCTCCGGGGCGAGATCGAGGCCGAGGTGCGCCGGCGGCTGGTGGCCGAGAAGGGTCCCCAGGCGGTCGCCCGTTCGGTGCGCCGGCCCCTGCCCGAGGACGTCGACTTCCTGCACGCCTCGCGCGACGACCTGGCTGCGCTGCACCGTGCGCTGCGCCCGCTGGCCCGGCGCATGGCGTCGCGTCTGGCCCGGCGCCGGCGCCAGGGCGGGCACGGCCGGCTGGACTTCCGGCGCACGTTGCGGCGGTCGTTGTCGACCGGCGGGGTGCCGGCCGATCCACGCTTCCGCCGGCCCCACCCGCACAAGCCGGAGATCGTCGTGCTGGCCGACGTGTCGGGGTCCGTCGCCACCTTCGCCCGGTTCACGCTGCAGCTCGTGCACGCCCTGTCGGGGGAGTTCTCGGCGGTGCGGACGTTCGTGTTCATCGACGGGATCGACGAGGTCACCCGCCTGTTCGCCGAGTCCGACGACCTGACCTCCGCGCTGGCGCGGGTCCACCAGGAGGCCGACGTGGTCGCCGCCGACGGGCACTCCGACTACGGGCGGGCGTTCGCCGCCTTCGGCGCCCGGTGGGGGCGGGAGATCACCGGTCGGACCTCGGTCATCGTGCTGGGTGACGCACGGAACAACTACCACGCCTCCTCGGCCGGCGTGCTGGCCGAACTGCACCGGCGGGCCCGGCGGGTCTGGTGGCTCAACCCCGAGCCCCGGTCCTACTGGGACACCGGCGACTCGATCGTCGCCGAGTACGCCCGGCACTGCGACGGCGTGTTCGAGTGCCGCAACCTGCGCCAGCTCGAGGCGTTCGTGTCCCAGATCGGGTGACCCGCCGCGGATGGGTGGCGGCGCCGGCCGCCGTTGCGGTGCTGGCGGTGCTGGCCGCGTCGGCGAAGGGCCTCTACGTCAGCCCCGACGGCGTCTTCTACGTCGGCACGGCCCGCAACTGGGTCGACGGCCTCGGGTTCACGCCGCCGCCGGGAGTGCCGCCGCTCGAGCACTTCCCACCGCTGTTCCCGTTCCTATTGGGGCGGGTCGGGGTGGATCCCCTGACCGCCGCTCGGGCGGTGAACCTGTTTTGCCTCGCCGGCATCGTGGTGCTGGTGGGGCTGGTCGTGCGTGCGCAGACCGGGTCGGCGCCCGCCGGGGTGGTGGCGGCGGTCCTGACGGCGGCGGCCGTCGACCTGCTGACGTTGTCGGGGTCCGCCTTGAGCGAGCCGCTGTTCATCCTTCTGGGTCTCGGCGGGCTGGTCGCGCTCGCCGCCCACGTGGAGCGGCCTCGACCGGCAGTGCTGGCGGGCGCCTCGGCACTGGTGGCCGCCGCCTTCCTGACCCGGTACGTCGGGATCGCCGTGGTCGTCGCCGGCGTGGTTGCCCTGCTGTGGCGCCGGCGCTGGATCGACGCCGGCGTGTTCGGCGCGCTGTCAGTCGCCCCGGTTGCCCTCTGGCTGGCGCTGGCCGAGGGCGCCAGCGACCGGTCGGTGGTGCTGCACATGTTCGGCGCCGACTACCTGGGCCAGGCCGCCCGCCCGTTCGCCCGCTGGTTCGTCCCCTGGCCGACCCCGCCGGCCGGGCTCCTGCTCGCCGTCGCGGTGGTCACCGCCGGCGCCGTCCTCATTCGCCGGACGCCCCCGAATCTGTCACTGGTCGTCGCCGGTACCCGCCTCTTTCGCCGGCGGGAACGTTTGCCTTCGACGCTCTCGTGGCTCCTCGCCGCCTTCGCCGGCACCTACCTGGCGCTGCTGCTCGCCAACCGGGCCCTTACCGACGCCACCGGCCGCCTCGACGCCCGCTTCCTCGCCCCACTCCACATCGTCGCCATCCTCCTGGTGGTGCCCGCCCTCCGGCGCCGGCCGCTGCCCCGCCCGGCGGTCGTCCTCGCCGGCGCCCTGGTGGTGGGCCAGCTCGTCGGCGCCGTCGTGTGGGCCGCCGGCGGGCTGACCGACGACAGCGTCCGCCGGCGGGGCTACACCTCCGCCGACCTCCGCCGGTCGGCGGTGCTGGGCATCGCCGGCGAGCCGCTCTACACCAACGCCGTCGATGCCGTCTGGTTCGTCACCGGTCGTACGTCCTCCGCCATCCCGGCCGAGAAGGACTACCTCACCGGCAAGCCCAACCCCCACTACGCCGATGAGCTCGCCGCCATGCGGGCCGCCGGCGGCACCATCCTCTACCTCGACGCCGTCACCTTCCGCCGGTCCTTCCAGCCTTCCCGGGCCGAGTTGGAGGCCGCCCTCCCGCTCGAAGTCGTCGCCCAGGACGGAGTTGGCACCCTCTACCGCATCCTGTAGCCTTCCACCACCCTTCCCCCTCAAATCGTGGGTGTGTTTCTGGTCGTGATTTCGGCCGAAATCGCCCATTTCACGACCAGAATCACACCGAGGGGCGACGGATGCGGCGACTGTTTACGAATGAGGACGGGCTCACCCGTGCGGCCCTCCGGTGGGGCGAGCGCTCCGGCCAGTGGCGGCGGGCCGACATCAGGGTCTGGGCCGAGGGCCCGGACGACCTCACCCAGATCGATCGGGCCCGTGCGGCGGTCATGGCGACCGGCGGCGTGGCCAGCCACCACCTCGCCGGCGTACTGCACGGGCTCGACTCGGTCACGCTCAGCGGGCCGTGGGTCACGGTCGATCGAAGTTCCAACGGTCACCGACCAGGGGTCTCCCGGCGGGACCTGCCACCTGAACGGATCGTCACCGTCGCTGGCCTGAACTGCACGGACGGCCTTCAGACGCTTCTCGACCTCTCCCCGCACCTGTCGGACGCCGTCTGGGAGCACGCGATGGAGTCGGCGTTGCGCAGAAGGCTCACCTCGGTCGAGAGGCTGCAGGAGGAGACCCGTGTGCGGGTGCAGCGGGTGCTCGCAGTGCGGCCCGCCGGCGCCGCGCCCACCGAGAGCCTGCTGGAGACGCTCATGGTGCAGCTGGCCCGGACGGTCCCAGGGCTACCCGACCCGGTGCGCCAGCTCTGGATCGAGGCGGCGCATGCTCGGCTCGACCTGGCGTGGCCGGCGCTGGGGCTGTTCGTGGAGCTCGACGGGCAGCAGCACAAGGACCAGCCGGTGTACGACGCCCGGAGGGAGACGGCGGTGGTGGCCGCCACCGGGTGGTTGTGCGGGCGCTTCACCTGGACGGAGGTGACCCGGACGCCGCACTCGACGGCCCGCCGGCTGGCCGCGCTGGCGGAGCAATCGAGACGGCGCCCGCTCCTAGCCTCGTAGGAGCTCGGCGACCCGGTAGGCGAGGTCCAGCGACTGGCGGCCGTTCAGCCGGGGGTCGCAGGCGGTGAGATAGCGCAGATCCAGCTGCGAATCCAGCACCTCCTCAGCGCCGCCGAGGCACTCGGTCACGTCGTCGCCGGTCAGTTCCACGTGCACGCCCCCGGGCCAGGTGCCTTCCGCCCGGTGCGCTCGAAAAAAGGCGCCGATCTCGGCGAGGACGTGGTCGAGGTGGCGGGTCTTGCGGCCGCCGGCGCTGAGGTAGGTGTTGCCGTGCATTGGGTCGCACACCCACACGACGGGGTGGCCCGAGTCGCGCACGGCCCGGATCAGCGGCGGCAGCAGCTCGCCGGCCCGCTCGGCGCCCAGGCGGGTGATGAGCGAGAGCCGTCCGGGGATGCGCGTCGGGTTCAGACGGTCGCACAGCTCCACGGCCTCGTCCGGGGACACCGTCGGCCCGAGCTTCAGCCCGACCGGGTTGTTGATGCCGCGGAAGAACTCGAGGTGGGCGCCGTCGGGCTGGCGGGTGCGGTCGCCGACCCACACGAAGTGGGCCGAGCAGTCGTACCAGCCGCCGGTAAGGGAGTCGCGACGCGTCAGCGCCTCCTCGTAGCCGAGGATCAGCGCCTCGTGCGACGTCCAGAAGTCGACCTGGTGCAGCGTCGCCTCCGACGCCAGGTCGATCCCGCAGGCGGCCATGAAGCGCAGGGCCCGCTCGATGCCGGCGGCGATCCGTTCGTAGCGCTGGCCCTCGGCGCTGCTGGCGACGAACTCCTGGTTCCAGGTGTGGACCTGGTTCAGGTCGGCGAAGCCCCCTTTGGTGAACGCCCGCAGCAGGTTCATGGTCGACGCCGACTGGTCGTAGGCCCGCTGGAGCCGGCCGGGATCGGGGATGCGTGCCGCCGGCTCGGCCGTCATGTCGTTGACCATGTCGCCCCGGTACGCCGGCAGCTCGACGCCGTCGACGACCTCCGTCGGCGAGGAGCGCGGCTTGGCGAACTGGCCGGCGATGCGACCCATCTTCACCACCGGCACGCCGGCGCCGTAGGTCAGCACCACCGCCATCTGGAGGATGACCTTCAGCTTGTCCCGGATGGCATCGGCGGTGAACGCCTCGAAGGACTCGGCGCAGTCGCCGGCCTGGAGGAGGAAGGCCCGACCGGCGGCCACCTCGGCCAGGGTCGACGTGAGCTGGCGCACCTCGCCGGCGAAGACGAGCGGGGGGCGGGTGCCGAGCCGCTTCAGGACGTCGTCGAGCGCGCCCTCGTCGGGCCAGTCCGGCTGCTGGGCAGCCGACCGGGCCCGCCAGCTGCTGGGCGTCCAGGACGAGGCGTCGGAGGTCATGGCTGTCGGCACAAGGGTAGAGGCCACGTCCCGGCTCCGTAGAATCAGTTTCCATCAACGAACGACTGGGAGTGCTGGGGGGTACGTTCGACCCTGTCCACACCGGGCACCTCGTGGCCGCCGTCAACGTCCGCCACGCCCTGGACCTCGACCAGGTCCTCCTGGTCGTGGCCAACCACCCGTGGCAGAAGACCGGGCGGCGGATCACGCCGGCGGCGGACCGCCTGGCGGTGGTGGAGGCGGCCGTGGCCGGCACCGCCGGCGTGGAGGCCAGCGCCGTCGAGATCGACCGGGGCGGCGAGTCCTACACCGCCGAGACCCTCGAGGAGCTGGCCCAACCCGGCCGGGACCTGTTTCTGATCGTCGGTGCCGACGTCGCCGCCGACCTCCACACCTGGCGCCGGCCCGACGTCGTGGCCCGGCTGGCCACGCTGGTCGTCGTGAGCCGGGGTGGCTCACCCGACGTCGACCCGGGCCCCCCGTGGCGCGTGAAGCACGTCCGGATCCCGGCGCTTGAGATCTCCAGCTCCGACCTCCGGGCCCGGGCCGGCGACGGCCGCCCGCTCGACCACCTCGTCCCGTTGGCGGCAATTGCCTGCATCCGGGAACGTGGCCTGTACGCTGGAGCCACATGACGACGACTGCCGACCTGGTCCGCGAGTGGGCGCGGACCGCGGCCCGGGCGGCGTCGGCCAAGGGCGGCGAGGACACCGTGATCATCGAGGTGGGTGCCGTCCTTGCCATCACCGACGCCTTCGTCATCACCTCCGGCCGCAACACCCGTCAGGTGAAGACCATCGCCGAGGAGGTCGAGGAGCGGCTCAAGGCCGAGGGTGGGATCAAGCCCCTCCGGGTCGAGGGCCTCGGCGACAGCCAGTGGGTCCTGCTCGACTACGGCGACCTGGTGATCCACGTCTTCCTCGACGAGACCCGTGCGTACTACGACCTCGAGCGGCTGTGGTCCGACGCACCACGCGTCGCCTGGGAGGACGAGGCGGCCCGCAACTAGTCGCGGAGGGCGGCGCGTACGGCGGCGCGGGCGTCGTCCACGCTCATCGCCACCAGCTCGGGCAACGACTTGCCCAGGCTGGCCACGACCTGGTCGGCGAGGTAGTAGCCGACCCGCCACTTGCCGTCGACCAGGCCGCCGCCGAAGAAGGTCTCGAGGGCTTCGGGGATGTCGAGGGCGGCCCGCACGTGCTTGCGAAGCTCGATGACGTGCTGCTCGCACCACGGCAGCCAGTCCTGCGCCTCCGGGTGGCCGTACCAGAAGTAGTCGATCTCGGGCGCCTCGGGGACGGCGGCGCGGGACACCCGGGTGGCCAGGCCCTCGGAGAAGATCATCCACGCCATGTCGTCATCCGGCACGGTCTGGCCGCCCTGCTCCAGGGCGATCTCGTGCCAGCCGTGGCTGCCCTCGTGGGCGACCAGCACCCGGGTGCCCTCCGGCGACTGGAACCACTCGAGGCAATGGAAGACGGCGACGTCATCACCCAGGCGACCGACCGCCGAGTTGGTGGTGAACGTGCCGACCATGAGCACGTGGACGGGCGTGGGCTCCGGCGCCATGCCCATGAGCTGGGCCAGGTTGGGGTCGATCTCGGAGATCATCTCCGTCATCTGCGGCGCCGCCTCACGGACCCGCTTGCGCACCTCGGACAGCTCCCGGACGATGGCCGCCATGCCGCCCTCGACGCCGCCGGTGGCGTCGTCGAAGGCCCGGAAGACGTCGGTGTTGGCGGCCTGGTAGTGGCTCTTCCACAGCAGCTCGCGCCGTAGCGGGCTCTCGAGCCCGGCCTTGCGGGCGAAGGCCTCGAAGGCGGGGATGGTGTCTCGGATGCGGGCGATAGGGGCATCCTACGGCGTGTTGCGGAACCCCTTGACCTTTGGATACACGTCGGTACTCTTGGGCAGCGGATAGCCGCGGCAAACTGGGTGTCTCGGCGGAGGGGAAAGGCAATGATCCGGTTCGCCGGCGGAGGACTGATCGGCTTCGCGCTGATCGCCCTGTGGATTTACTGCATCTTCGACGTGATCTCGACGGAGGAGATCCTCGTTCGGGGCCTGCCGAAGATGGCGTGGCTGTTCATCGTGATCATCCTGCCGGACATCGGCTCGATCGCCTGGCTGGCTCTCGGCCGGCCCGAGTTCGCCGGCTGGCGACCCGGGGACACCGCCGGCCGAGCGACCCGCCGGGTCGTCGGACCCGAGGACCGGTCGGACTTCGCCCCGAGGGCACGGCCTGTGGAAGCCGAACGACTCGAAGCGTGGGAGGCCGACCTCCAGCGCCGCGAGCAGGAGCTCCGTCGCCAGAAGCCGGAGGACCCGCCGACGCCGCCGATGACCTGGTAGCCGTTCGCTACGCTGGCGCCGTTCTTGTCGTCGGCTGCAAAAGGAAACCCATTGGCAAAGACTCTTATCGTCCAATTGACCTGCGACCGGTGCAAGGCCGAGAAGGGTGAGAACGTCGACGGCGCCCAAACGGTCGTGTTCGGCTTCGACGGCTACGAGTACAGCCTCGATCTCTGCAAGGAGCACGCCGACGACTTCCACAACACCGTGCAGGGTCTGATCAGCTGGTCGTCCGACCGGACCCGTTCCGGTGGCGGCCGCAGGGCGAGGCGGGGCACCTCGGCGGACGACGGGGCCGCGGCGAGCACTTCGGCGCCGGCCCGCAGCTCCGCCGACCGGGAGCGCCTGAAGGCCATCCGGGACTGGGCCCGGCAGAACGGCCACCCCGACCTGGGCGACCGGGGTCGGATCCCTGCGGCGATCGTCGTCGCCTACGACGCCGCCCACTGAGGAGCAGGGCTATCTCGCGCCGCCATTAGTCTTCCGGCGTGCCGGTCGGAGTGCTCGTAGGCTTGGTCACAGGCGTCCTCACCTGTGTCGTCACCGAGATCTACTGCCACCGGTGCCTCGCCCACCGGGCGTTCAGCATGCACCCGACGCTTGGGTCCTTCCTCGACGGCTTCATGCAGGTCTACGGAGGTGTCCACCCGAAAAGGTGGGCCGGTATCCATCGGCTCCACCACCGCTACGCGGACACGCCCCTCGACCCCCACTCACCCATCGAGCGCCGGCCGCTCCTGGTGCTGGTCGGCACGCCGTACCTGTTCGCGGTGGCCGCTCGACGGCTGGCGGGCGATTCGGCCCCGGGCCCGGGTGCTGTTCACCGCGCCGTTCGAGCCGCCATCAGCGGGTTCTGGCTCCTCACCATCGGGCCGGTTCAAACTGTGACCGCGCTAGCCGTCCACCTCGTCTGTTACCTCGGCATCATGGGGATGGTCAACACGGTCGGCCACCGCGCGGGCCGCAAGCCCCATCCCGACGTCCCCGGATACGACCTGGGCTGGATGGCGATCCTGTTGCTCGGCCACGGCTACCACAACTCCCACCATGCGCATCCGACTGCGGCCCGCACCGGGCTCCTCGATCCGATCTGGCCGCTGGTGCGCCTTCTCTCGTGGGCCGGACTGATCGTGCTCGCCGACGAGAGGGCACAAGGACAGCCCCGACCATGCTGCACTCCTCTTGGGAATCGTGGAGCTGGAGGGAATCGAACCCTCGTCCGCCCGGTGCAGACTCCCCGTGCTACGACCGTTCCCGAGATCCGGGCCTAACGCTGCCCTTGTGCCGGGTCACAAACTGCTCGTCACGTCTTTGCGTGAGGTCAGTCGGTCTTTCCCTACGTGTCAGCGGTCTTTCCCGGCTGTCAACCCTCATTCTGTTCCCAAGGCAAAGGGTCGTCCTCGGCGTGCCCTTGCGGGTCGCGATTTGAGCTTGCCCCTACAGTTTCTTAGGCTGCGAAGGCAAGTTCACGGTCCGTGTTGGCACCTGTTTTTTGGCCCCGTTTATCGAGTCTGAGCAACTCGGGTCGCACGACAAGCCAACGGTCCCAGCGTCGAAACCAGTCAGCCCCTTGGAAAGTTACGGTGTTGCGAACACCATGCTACCGGCCCTTGGGAGACATGGCCTGCGCCGCGTCCCGGGCTGCGTCCCGCTCGGCGATGGCGTGGCGCTTGTCGTAGTTCCGCCGGCCCCGGGCCAAACCGAGCTCGATCTTGGCCCGTCCCTCCTTGAAATACACCGAGAGGGGGACGATGGTGAGGCCCTCGCGGGCCGACCGCTCGGCCAGCTCGTCGATCTCCCATCGGTGCAGCAGCAGCTTGCGCCGGCGCTCGGGGTCGTGGCCGCCGAAGCCGTCGGCCAGCTCGTAGGGGGCGACGTGCACCCCGACCAGCCACAGCTCGCCGTCCTCCACCCGGGCGTGGGCGTCCTTGAGCACGATCTTGCCGTCTCGAATGGACTTCACCTCGGTGCCGACCAGCTGCATCCCGGCCTCGAAGGTGTCCAGCACGTCGTAGTCGTGGCGCGCCTTGCGATTGCTCGCAACGACCTTGACGCCTTTGGGGGACACGGCCGGAGAGTACCCTCGGCTCCCGTGCTCCGGATCAGCCGTGCCCATTGGCAAGCCCTTATCGACCACGCCGAAGAGGAGAAGCTCAAGCCGGCCGAGGCCTGCGGGCTCCTGGCCGGCGAACTGGGCGACATGGACGTCAAGGCCATCTACCCCTGCGGCAACGCCGCGCCCGAGGAGAAGCAGGATCTGATCTACGAGGTGGACTCGGGCGACTACCTGCGGGCCGACCGCGACGCCCGGGCCAATGGGTGGGACATCATCGGCGTCTACCACTCCCACACCCACACCGAGGCGTTGCCGTCGCCGACCGACATCGCCCAGGCGCCCGACCCCGGCTGGCACTACATCCTGGTGTCGCTCCGGCTTCCGACCCCCGTCGTCCGGTCGTTCACGATCGTCGACGGGAAGGTGGCCGAGGAGCCCCTCGTCCTCGAAAGGCCGGCGGCTAGGTAGGATTTCGGCAAAACCACCCGTCCCCCTGGAGGCTTGCCCGCTGTGCCTGTCGAAGTGCGCTTGCCAACCGTCCTCCGCCAGCACGCCGCCGGCCAGTCGTCCGTCAAGGCCAACGGCTCCACCATCGGGGAGGTGTTCGACGACCTCGTCCGGCAGTTCCCGCTGCTCGCCGGCCAGGTCATCACCGAGGACGGGTCGCTGCACAAGTTCGTGAACGTCTACCGCAACGACGACGACGTGCGGTTCCTCGACAAGCTGGCGACGCCGGTCGAGGACGCCGACGTGGTCACCATCCTGCCGGCCGTCGCCGGCGGCTGACCCGCCGCTCCGCCCGCCCTTGGCCGCCTTCGGCTCGATCCTCGACACCATCGGCAACACGCCGCTGGTCGACGTCAGCCAGCTCAGCCCCAACCCCGCGGTCCGCATCCTGGCCAAGCTCGAGGGCCAGAACCCCGGCGGCTCGGTCAAGGACCGGATCGCCCTCAACATGATCACCGAGGCGGAGGCGGACGGCACGCTCAAACCGGGACAGACGCTGCTCGAGCCGTCGTCAGGGAACACTGGCATCGGGCTGGCCATGGTGTGCCGGGTGAAGGGCTACAAGCTGCGGATCGTCCTGCCCGAGAACGTCTCGATCGAGCGCCGGCAACTGCTGGAGATCTTCGGCGCCGAGATCATCCTCTCGCCGGGCTCGGAGGGCTCCAACGGCGCGGTGCGGATGGCGCAACGGCTGGCCAAGGAGTCCCCGGAGCTGGCATTCCTCTACCAGTACGGCAACCCGGCCAACCCCGGCGCCCACATCAAGGGCACGGGCCCCGAGATCTGGCGGGACTGCCCCGAGGTCACCCACATCGTCGCCGGCCTGGGCACGGCCGGCACCCTCATGGGGATCGGCACGTATCTCAAGGAGCGCAACCCCGCCATCCAGATGTGGGCCGTCGAGCCGCCGGCGGGGGAGAAGGTCGAGGGGCTGCGCAACCTCGACGACGGGTTCATTCCCGAGATCTTCGACCCCGACATGCTCGACCGGAAGATGATCGTCCGGCCCAAGGAGTCAATCGAGTGGACCCGACGGCTGGTAACAGACGCGGCCATCTTCGCCGGCATCTCCTCGGGTGCGGCCATGGCCGGCGCCGCCAAGGCTGCGGCCCAGTTGGACGAGGGCGTCATCGTCACGATCCTCGCCGACGGCGGGTGGAAGTACCTCTCCACCGGGGCGTGGACCGACGACATCGACGAGGTCGTCGAGCGGGCCACCAAGATCGTGTACTTCTAGCCGTCGTGGACGACCGGCCCATCGGCATGTTCGACAGCGGGTTCGGCGGCCTCACCGTCGCCCGGGCCATGATCGACCTGCTGCCTGGCGAGGACCTCGTCTACTTCGGCGACACGGCGCGCTACCCGTACGGGCCCCGGCCGCTGGACGAGGTGCGGGAGTTCGCGCTGGAGGTCACCAAGGTGCTCGTCGAGCGCCACGACGTGAAGATGGTCGTGGTGGCCTGCAACACCGCGGCCGCCGCCGCCCTTGAGCTGCTGCGGTTCGAGTGCGACGTGCCGGTGGTCAGCGTGGTCGAGCCCGGGGCCCGGGCGCTGGTGCGGGCCACCCGTAGCGGGCGGGCCGGCGTGATCGGCACAGTCGGCACCATCGGCTCCGGCGCCTACCAGCGGGCGGTGCGGGCCACCCGGGCCGACGTCGCGCTGAGCTGCGCCGCCTGCCCTGGATTCGTGGAGTTCGTCGAGCGGGGAGAGACCGACAGCGAGCAGGTCCACGTGCTGGCCGAGCGCCTGCTGGCCCCGCTGGTGGAGGCCCGGGTCGACGCCCTCCTGCTCGGCTGCACCCACTACCCGTTCCTGGCCCGCACCATTGGCGACGTGATGGGCCGCGACGTCACCCTGGTCTCCTCGGCGGACGAGACGGCCTTCGAGGTGCGCGCCATCTTGGAGGACACCGGGTTGGGCCGGCGCTCGGCGGCCAAGGGCGCCCATCGCTTCGTCTCCTCGGGCGACGTGGCATGGTTCCGGGCGCTCGGGAGCCGGCTCCTCGGTCCGGAGCTCGACGACGTGGAAGGGTGGGAGTGGGGCTCGAACTGACCGTCCTCGGCTGCTCGGGGTCGTACCCGGGGCCGGGCGGGGCGTGCAGCGGCTACCTGTTACACGACGGGGCGACACGGGTCTGGGTCGACGCCGGCTCCGGCACCCTCGCCAACCTCCAGCGCCACATCGGCTTCGACGACCTCGACGCCATCGTCCTGAGCCACGAGCACCCCGACCACTGGAGCGACCTGGAGGGCTGGCACATCGTGTGGCGCTACCGGCTGAAGCGCACCGGCTTCCCGGTCTACGCGCCCGCCGGCCTGCGGGCCCGCACGTACGAGCCGGACACGCCCGCCTTCACCTGGCACGACGTGGCCGGCGGCGACACGGTGAGCGTCGGCACCATGGCCTTCACGTTCTCCCGCACCGACCACGGCCCCGAGACCCTCGCCATGCGGGTCGACGCCGGCGGCCGTTCGCTGGGCTATTCGGCGGACACCGGTCCGGGCTGGTCGATGGAGGCGCTCGGCGCCGGCCTCGACCTCGCCCTCTGCGAAGCAACTATGCCCACCGAGGAGGAGCACACGTTGGATCATTTGAGCGCCCGACAGGCCGGCTCGTCGGCGCGGGCCGCCGGCGCCGGCCGGCTGGTCCTGACCCACCTGTGGTCGTCGGTCGATCCCCAAGCCGCGCGATTGAGCGGTTCTGGAACGTTCGGCGCCCCGGTCGACGTCGCGTCGGTCGGCGCCCGGTACGAGGTATGAGGAGCGACGGCCGCCAGCCCGACGACCTGCGTCCGCTGACCTTCGTCCGGGACTACACCGAGATGGCGGCCGGCTCCGTCCTGGTGTCGATGGGCAAGACCCGCGTGCTGTGCACCGCCTCGGTCGACGAGCGGGTGCCGCCGTGGATGCGGGGCAAGGGCACCGGCTGGGTCACCGCCGAGTACTCGATGCTCCCGGGTTCGACGCCAGAGCGCAGCAACCGGGAGGTCAACAAGGGCAAGCCGTCGGGGCGGACGCAGGAGATCCAGCGCCTGATCGGCCGTTCGCTGCGGTCGGTCTGCGACATGAAGCTCATGGGCGAGCGCCAGATCCTCGTCGACTGCGACGTCCTCCAGGCCGACGGCGGGACCCGCACCGCGTCGATCAGCGGCGCCTACGTCGCCCTCCACGACGCCTGCACCCGGCTGGTGGCGGCGGGCAGGCTGCCGGCGCACCCGTTGACCACCGCCTGCGCCGCCGTCTCGGTGGGCGTGGTCGACGCCATCGCCCTCCTCGACCTCGACTACTCCGAGGACGTGCGGGCCGAGGTCGACATGAACGTGGTCATGACCGGCACCGGCCGCTTCGTGGAGGTGCAGGGCACCGCCGAGGGTCTGCCGTTCACGCGCGCCGAGCTCGACGACCTGCTTGGCTTGGCCGAGCACGGGATCGCATCGATCCTCGACGCCCAGGCGGACCTGGTGCTGACGCCGCCGCCTCCCCGCGTGTGAGGGCCAGGCTGCGTGCCTGAACGCAAGATCAGATTGGCCACGGCCAACCCGGACAAGGCCGCCGAGCTGGCCGCGCTGCTGGCCGGGTTCGACGTCTCGCCGCGGCCGGCCGATCTGCCCGACGTCGAGGAGACGGCCGACACGTTGGAGGGCAACGCCCTGCTGAAGGCGCAGGCGGTGATGGCGGCCACGGGCGAGCTGGCCGTCGCCGACGACACCGGCCTCGAGGTCGACGCCCTGGATGGCCGCCCGGGGGTCTACGCCGCTCGCTACGCCGGCCCCGGCGCCACCTACGCCGACAACGTGGCCAAGCTCCTGGAGGAGCTGGCCGGCGTGCCGGCGGGGGAGCGGGGCGCCCGGTTCCGCACTGTGGCCGTCGCCCTGTTCCCGGACGGCCGGCAGATCGTCGGCGACGGCTCGGTGGAGGGGACGATCGTCGACGCCCCCCGTGGCGAGGGCGGCTTCGGGTACGACTCGGTGTTCGTGCCGGCCGGCGAGCGGATCACCTTCGCCGAGATGAGCCAGGATGAGAAGGCCGCCGTCTCCCACCGGGGCCGGGCGCTCCGTGCCCTGGCCGCCGCTCTGCGGGACGTTTCACCAGACTAATTAGTTTGGTAAAGTAGTTTTCGTGCAACCCACGGAGTCCGCGGCCCGGCTACGGCTGAGCGCCACCCGGCTGGCCCGCCGGCTCCGGCACGAGGCCGACGCCGGCCTCACGCCGAGCCAGCTCTCTGCCCTGGCCGTCATCCACCATCACGGGCCCCTCACGTTGGGGGCGCTGGCCGAGCGGGAGGGCGTGGCGCCGCCGTCGATCACCAAGATCGTCAACAACCTCGAGGAACAGGGGCTGGTGGCCCGCACCGGCGACCCCGACGACCGCCGCGTCACCCGGGTGGCCACATCCGACGCCGGGGACCGGCTGGTGATCGAGTCCCGCCGGCGCAAGACGGCGTGGTTGGCCGGGCGCATCGGGCAGCTGGACGCCGACCAGCAGCGCCGGCTGGCCGACGCCCTCGACGTCCTCGACCTCCTGACCGAGGAGCCCTCTTGACCGGCCCGGGAGGCCGGTCCCGACAACTCTCACTGGGCCGTGCCCTGACGGGGCCGGACCAGTGACGCGCATGCGGCGCCTGACGAGCGAGACATTCCGCTCGCTGCGCGTCCGCAACTTCCGCCTGTTCTTCGGCGGCCAGCTCATCTCCCAGGTCGGCAACTGGCTCACGCTGGTGGCTCAGGCCCTCCTCGTCCTGAAGCTGACCGACAGCGGCGTCGCCCTGGGGCTCCTGGCCGCAGCGCAGTTCGGCCCGGTGCTGGTCTTCGGCCCCTTCGCCGGCCTGATCGCCGACCGCTCGGACAAGCGCCGGCTCCTGCTGGCGGTCCAGTCCCTCGCCATGGCCCAGTCGTTCCTGCTGGCGACGCTGGCGTTCAGCGGGCATCCCCCGGTGCTGGCGATCTACGCCGTGGCCATGCTGGGCGGCTTCTGCACGGCCTTCGACAATCCGGCCCGGCGGTCCTTCGTCGTCGAGCTGGTGCCCGAGGAGGACATCGGCAACGCGGTGAGCCTGAACAGCGCGCTGATGACCAGCTCGCGGGTCGTCGGGCCGGCGCTGGCCGGCTTGCTGATCACCACCGTCGGCTTCGGCTGGTGCTTCCTGGTCGACGGGCTCTCGTACCTGGCCGTGCTCGCCGGCCTGTGGCGGATCGACCCCGAGCAGATGTACCGGGCGCCGCGCGCCGGTCGCGGCAGGGGCCAGGTGCGCGAGGGCCTGCGCTACGCCCGGAGCGTGCCCGAGCTGTGGGTCCCGCTGCTGATGGCGGCCGTGGTCGGCACGCTGGCCTTCAACTTCAACACCGTGCTCCCACTGTTCGCCACACGCGACCTGCACGGCACGGCCGTCACCTTCACGCTCCTGATGTCGGTGGTCAGCGCCGGCTCTCTTGTCGGGGCGCTGGCCACGGCCCGCCGGCGGAGGATCGGGATGTACACCGTCAGCGTCGCCGCCCTCGCCTTCGGCACCGCGATGTGCGCATTGTCACTGGCCCCGAACAAGCCCGTCGCCTTCGTGGTCGCCGCGTTCGTGGGCCTCGGCAGCATCTCGTTCATGACCGCGTCGACGGCCATCGTCCAACTCAACGCGGCACCGTCCATGCGGGGCCGCATCCTCGCCATCCAGACGATGGTCTTCCTGGGCAGCACGCCGATCGGCGGCCCCATCGTCGGCCTGATCTCACAGCACTTCGGCGCCCGCTACAGCATCGCCATCGGCGGCGTGGCCACGCTGGGGGCGGGCGTGTTCGGGGTGCTCAAGGTCCGCAACCGGACCCGGATGGTCGAGCTGACCCCGGACGCGCTGACCCTGGACGCGCAACGAGACACCGACATCTCGGTGTCTCGCGCGACTGACAGGTACGTTCCACTCCTCCGGCCCGGAGCGTAGGTCGGGGCCGTCCATCGTTGGCAGTGGCGGGACCCCTCAAACCCCGCCTGAGGAGTCGACCTCTGCGCCGGCGGCTGTGACAGCCGGGCCACGGGGGAGCAGACGCATGGCGCCCTGCGTAGCTAGTCGGGCGGCCCGCTCTCCGCGTTCTCGCAGCTGGTGGCTGGCATCGCAGGACCTCCTTGACTCGAGGAACGGTGCACGTCGAGCGTCGCGCCGCTGCTCCCCTGCTGTCAACCTGGTTAGCTTGTGACCTTTTGGTCACCTATACTTGCCCCGTGAGCGACGACGACCGGGTCTTCAAGGCGCTCGCCGACCCGACCCGACGTTTCCTGCTCGACCGGCTCTTCGCCCGTGACGGCCGGACCCTGACCGAGCTCGAGTCGGAGCTGGAGATGACCCGCTTCGGGGTCATGAAGCATCTGAAGGTGCTGGAGGACGCCGGCCTGGTCGTCACCCGCAAGTCCGGCCGGGAGAAGCTCCACTTCCTGAACGCGGTGCCCATCCGGCTGATCCACGACCGGTGGATCGACAAGTACACCGAGCGCCGGGTGTCAGCGCTCGTCGACCTCAAGAACGAGTTGGAAAGGTCGTGACGTACGAGCAGATCGACGACGGCGACACCACCTGGCGCTTCGACCGGGCCTTCCTGGCCTCGAACTGGACGTGCATCTGGGGCCGCGGCTGCCTCGGGATCCTGCCGGCGCCGGCCGAGCACCTCGGCCAGGGCTGCTGCTCGCTCGGCGCCGACCTCGACGGGCCGGACGAGGCCATGACGATCAGCGCGCTGGCCGCCACCGTCGACCCCTCCCGGTTTCAGCACCACGCCGAGGCGGACCATGGCGGCGTCTTCTCCGACGACACCCGGACCGCCACGCGTGTGGTCGACGGCGCCTGCATCTTCCTGAACCGGCCCGGCTTCGCCGGCGGTGCCGGTTGCGCCCTCCACCTGGAGGCGCTCGCCGCCGGCGAGTCACCCGTCCACTGGAAGCCGTCGGTGTGCTGGCAGTTGCCGGTCAAGGTGGACTGGGATTCGGGCGCCGGCGACACCGAGGTGGCGACGGTGCGGGGCTGGGAGCGGCAGGACTGGGGTGCCGAGGGCGAGACGATGGCGTGGTGCTGCACCGAGGGTGATCGGGCCTACGTCGGCGAACGGCCGGTCGTCGAGTCGCTGGCCGGGGAGCTGGAAGCCATCGTGGGGACCGAGGTTTTCGTCGAGCTCCGCCGGCGCCTGTCCACATAGCCGCGCCGCCCATTGACTTGTCCTATCGGGCGGAGGAGGGTAGTGGCGACGGGTAAATCGGGGAGGGGTGGAATGAGAAGGTTCATTGCCGGGTTTGCGGTCGCGGTCATTGCCGTAGTCGGTTCGGGTGGCGCGGCGCTCGCCGACAACACTGGCGAGCAGCCACAAGGGCCGCCGGTGTTGAGTGGAAGGCCCGACGGGACGACCGTGTGCCACCTGAAGGCGCTCGGCGGTCAGGGCGTCGTGGTCATCAACAAGAACGGTGTTCACTTCAACGGTGGCGCGGACGAGCAAAGCTTCTGCGGCGGCGACGAGTAGTTCGTCGCCGGACGTCGCATGACCGATGCCGTAGCGGCGGCCGAGCCATCGGCGCTGGTCCCGGTGAGGTTCGAGCTCACCATCGACGGCCACTCGCTGGCGTGTTCTCGGAACTGGTGAGCATCTCGAGCGCGGTCGAGGTCGTGGACGCCATCTCGGCGTCGCCGACTGAGACCATCCTGAAGAAGCTCCCGGGCAAGCGGACGCCGCCGACCGTGACGCTGAAGCGGGGCATGAGCCGCAACATCGAGATGGCGGCATGGCACGAGCTGGTGATCCTGGGCGACATCGCCGCGGCCCGGAAGTCGTGCAGCCTCACGATGTTCAACGCCAAGGGCGACCCCGTGGCCTGCTATCACCTGACCGACGCGTGGCCGTCGCGGGTCGAGATCGGGGTGGCAGGCGGATCGGGGGTCCTGATGGAGACGGTCACGATGACGTGTGACTTCATACAGCGCGTGAGCGTCTGATTCCGCGGTGGATGTGTCGGAGCACGTCGCCCTGGTGCGCCGCTTCTACGCCGCCGGGCCGGCGGACGACGACTCGTCCCGCGCCCAATTCGCCGTTCCCGAGGTGGTGTGGCACGTGCCCGGTGCGAGTCATGTGTCCGGGCGGTACGAGGGCTACGACGAGGTGTTCCAGACCCTCGGCGAGCGGATGCAGCCCCTCGACGCCTGGACGATCGACGTCGGCGAGGTCATGGGCAACGAGGACATGGTCGTCGCCATCGTCGATCTCGTCGCGATGCGGGGCGCGCATCGCGTCGAGAGCCGTGGTGCGCACGTCTTCCGGTTCGCTCCTGATGGCCGCATCGCCGAGGTGTGGGGGTTCGTCGGCGAGCAGGCCCTGCTGGACGACCTATTCGAAGACGGTGCCCTCGGGGAGTAGGCGGCCGTCGTAGTACACCTGCCAGGCGTGGTAGCCGAGGTAGGCGCGCTCGTCGCCCTCCATCTCCTTGGCGTATGCGGTCACGGCCCGCACGTAGCGGGCGCTGTTGTTGTAGGCGCGGAGCGCCCGGGCCATGTCGGTCGGGGCGCCGGTCGCCCGTAGGAACCGGGCGGCGGCGTGGATGGCGTCGTGGTTCGACGTGATGTCGCCACCCCGGCCGTAGATGGCCCACGTCGACGGGATGAACTGCATCGGGCCCTGGGCGCCGGCGGTGCTGTCGCCCTTGATGCGGCCCATGCGGGTCTCGACCAGGTGGATGGCGGCCAGGTACTCCCAGCCCACGCCGCCGGCCGCGGCGCCGGCCGCCTTGTAGGTGGCGACGAGCTGGTCGGCGGGGTCAGGGGCGACGATGTGCCACCTGGGCCGGGGCTGGCCGGGAGGAGTCGGGGTGTTTAGCGCAGTGAGGTCGCGGCCGGCGAGGACGTTGGCCTCCACCGTCGACCGCAGCTTCGCCGGGACCCGGGCGAGCACGTCGGCGTCCCACTCCGGGTGGGCCACGAGGGTGCCGTAGGCCTGCTGCTGCGCCTGGCCGATGGCGGCGAGCTGGGCCGCCGGCGTCGCCGGGTTGCGGATGGCGGACTCCGACGTCGTCAGGGTGGCGGCGAGTGTGGCCTGCGGGGTCAGGGTGGTGGTCGTCGTGGGCGCGACGGTCGTGACGGTCGTTGAGGGGGCGACCGTCGTGCTGGTGGTGATCACCGAGGTCGTCGTGGGGCCGACGGCTGCCGGCTCGCTGTCCGAGCAGCCGGCGACGGCCACGAGGGTGAGGACGGCGGCGGCCAGGCGTCGCATCGGGTGGAACGCTATCGCCCGGGTACCGTGGACCCGTGACCCGCAAGTACGTCATCCGGACGTTCGGATGCCAGATGAACGTCCACGACTCCGAGCGCCTGGCCGGCGTGCTGGAGGCCGATGGCATGGTGGCCACCGACGACGTGGAGGACGCCGACGTCGTCCTGCTGAACACGTGCTGCATCCGGGAGAACGCCGACAACAAGCTGTACGGGACGCTCGGCCACCTCAAGTCGCTGAAGGACCGCCGGCCCGGCATGCAGATCGCCGTCGGCGGGTGCCTGGCCCAGAAGGACCGGGACCTCATTCAGGCCCGGGCCCCCCAGGTCGACGCTGTGTTCGGCACCCACAACGTCGGCCGGGCCGCGGAGCTCTTGCAGCAGGCGGCGGCGACCGGTATGCCCGTCGCCGAGATCCTGGAGGAGACGGTGCCGGCCGAAGAGCTGGCGTTTCCCTCGGCGCTGCCCGTGCGCCGTGAGCTGCCCTACACCGCGTGGGTGACCATCCAGATTGGCTGCGACAACGCCTGCGCCTTCTGCATCGTTCCGTCGGTGCGGGGCCGTGAGATCAGCAAGCCGTTCGAGGAGATCCTCGAGGAGGTGCGGGGTCTGGCCGCCGCCGGCACCGTCGAGCTCACCCTGCTCGGCCAGAACGTGAACTCCTACGGCCGCGACATCACCCGCCGGCGGCCGCTGTTCGCCGACCTGCTGCGGGCGGTGGGCGAGGTCGACGGCATCCGCCGGGTCCGCTTTACTAGCCCTCACCCGAAGGACCTGCGGCCGGAGACCATCGCGGCCATGGCCGAGTCGCCGGCGGTGTGCGAGCACCTGCACCTGCCGCTGCAGTCGGGCAGCGACCGCACGCTCGCCGCCATGCACCGCGGCTACACCGCGGCCCGGTACCTCGATCGGCTGGCGGCGGCGCGGGCGGCGATGCCCGACCTCGCGGTCAGCACCGACATCATCGTCGGCTTCCCCGGCGAGACCGACGACGACTTCGCGCGCACGCTCGAGGTCGCAGCCGAGGCCGCCTACGACAGCGCGTACACCTTCATCTTCTCCCCTCGTACCGGCACCGAGGCCGCGGCGATGGCCGACCGCTTCGTCGCCCCCGACGTCATCGCCGACCGCTTTGAGCGGCTGAAGGTGGTCGTCGAGCGGTCGGCCCTGGCCCGCCACCAGGCCCGGATCGGCCGGGTCGAGGAGGTGCTGATCGACGGCCCGTCGAAGAAGGATGCGGCCGTTGCCTCGGGGAAGACCCGGCAGAACAAGCTCGTGCACTTCCCGGTCGACGGCCCAGTTCCCGCCGCCGGCACCTTCGCCGACGTGCGGATCACCGGCTCCGCCGCCCACTTCCTGCGGGGCGAGCTGGTGGCGATCACGGCCCGTCCCCGCCACAAGGTCCGCATCCCGGTGGCGGCCCTCTGACGATCCGGCACCTGGTGCTGGTCGGGTCGACGGCGTCGGGCAAGTCGGCGCTGGCGCTGGAGGTGGCCCGCCGGCTTGGCGACGTGGAGCTGGTCTCCGCCGACTCCATGCAGGTCTACCGGGGGATGGACGTCGGCACGGCCAAGGCCACGCCGGCCGAGCGGGCCGAGGTGCCCCACCACCTGCTCGACGTGGCCGACCCGTCCGAGGACTACTCGGTCGCCCGTTTCCAGGCCGACGTGGCCGAGGTGGTCGCCGGCATCGAGGCCCGGGGCCGGCGGGCGCTGGTGGTGGGCGGCACCGGCCTGTACGTGAAGGCGGTGGTCGACGGCCTGGTCCTGCCGGGGGAGTGGCCCGAGCTGCGGGCCGAATTGGAGGCCCGACCGGCCACAGAACTGCACCGCCGGCTGGTCGACGTCGACCC
Source organism: Acidimicrobiia bacterium (assembly GCA_023265025.1). GTDB lineage: Bacteria > Actinomycetota > Acidimicrobiia > Acidimicrobiales > AC-14 > CADCTB01. Next base: position 35,459 of record JAHFUP010000008.1, read on the forward strand.
ACTCGCCGCGTCCAGGATCGAGCCCGGCAACGCCCGCCGCCTGGTGCGGGCGCTGGAGGTAACGCTCGGCAGTGGCCGGCCCTTCTCGTCGTTCGGGCCCGGCGTCGACGACTGGCCGCCGACCCGGTTCCGCCAGGCCGGCGTGTGGCTGCCCCGACCGGTGCTGGCCGAGCGCATCGAGGCCAGGCACCGGGCCCAGTTGGCCGGCGGCTTCCTGGACGAGGTGCGCCGGCTGCAATTCGCGATGTCGAGGACCGCGAGACAGGCCCTCGGCTACCGCGAGCTGCTCGACCACCTCGCCGGCCGGTGCACGTTGGCGGAGGCGGTCGAGGTCGCCATCGGGCGCACGAAGCAGTTCGCCCGCCGGCAGCGGTCGTGGTTCCGGCGGGACCCCCGGATCACCTGGCTGGGCGCGCCGCGCAATCCGGTCGATCTACTGCCCGCCCTCCTGGGAGACTGGTCGCTCCCATGATGCGCCTCGAGAAGTACCACGGCCTCGGCAACGACTTCCTCGTGCTCCTCGACCTCGGGGACCGCTGCGAGATCGACGCGTCCGCGGTGCGGGCCCTGTGCGACCGCCACCGGGGCGTGGGCGCCGACGGCGTGATCCGGGTCACACCCGGGCCGACCATGGAGCTGTACAACGCCGACGGCAGCCGGGCCGAGATGAGCGGCAATGGCATCCGCTGCCTGGCCATGGCCATGGTCGACGCCGGCCTGTCCGGGCCCCGCATGGTCGTGTACACCGACGCCGGCCCCAAGGACGTCACCGTCGACGACGACGGCTGGGCCAGCGTCGACATGGGGATGGCCAAGATCGAGCCCAAGGACGTGGGGTTGGCGTTCGTCGACATGGGAAACCCCCACACCGTCGTGGAGGTGGAGGACCTGGCCAAGGTGCGCATCGCCAAGCAGGCAGCGGAGTGGCACGGCCGCAACGTCGAGTTCGTCGTCATCGGCCCCGGCACGGACCACCTCAGCATGCGGGTCTGGGAGCGGGGCGTGGGGGAGACGCTGGCCTGTGGCACCGGAGCCTGTGCGGCGGCCGCCGCCGCCTTCGTCTGGGGCAAGGTCGGTCCGCACGTGACCGTGAAGCAACCCGGCGGCAACGCCACCGTCCGACTGGAGGGCGACACCATCATCCTGAGCGGCCCCGCCGACCACATCGCCACTGTCGAGGTCCCATGGCTCTAATCGAGCGACACCGGCGGGAGACAGTCATCCTCGTCGGCGTGGCCATACCGCCGGTGAGCGTGGACGAGGCCGAGGCGTCGCTGGAGGAGCTGGCCGCCCTGGCCGGCACCGCCGGCGCCGATGAGGCCGACCGCGTCCTGCAGCGCCGGCACGAGCCCGACCCGGCGACCTTCGTCGGCAAGGGCAAGGCCGAGGAGCTGCGGGACCTGTCGAACATGGTCGATGCCGACACCGTCATCTTCGACGACGAGCTGTCGCCGGCCCAGAGCCGCAACCTCGAGAAGATCCTCGGTCGCACGGCCATCGATCGCACCGCACTGATCCTCGACATCTTCGCCCAGCACGCCCACACCCAGGAAGGCAAGGCCCAGGTCGAGCTGGCCCAGCTCCGGTACCGCCTGCCCCGCCTGCGGGGCAAGGGCATCGCCCTGAGCCAGCAGGCCGGTCGCATCGGCACTCGCGGGCCGGGTGAGACCCAGCTCGAGGTCGACCGCCGTCGGCTGGTCCGCCGGGTGACGAAGCTGCAGTCCGACCTCAAGGAGCTGACCAAGAACCGGCGGACCCAGCGCAAGGCCCGCGCCCGCTCCCGCCTGTCGACGGTGACGATCGTCGGCTACACCAACGCCGGCAAGTCGACGCTGCTGAATCGGCTCACCGATGCCGGCGTGCTGGTGGAGGACCGCCTGTTCGCCACCGTGGACCCCACCACCCGCCGCCTCGACCTGCCCGGCGGCGAGCGGGTGCTGCTCACCGACACGGTCGGCTTCGTGCGCAAGCTGCCCCACCAGCTGGTCCAGGCATTCCGGTCGACGCTCGACGAGGTGGCCGAAGCCGAGCTTCTGGTCCACGTGGTCGACGCCTCCGTCGCCGACCCCCGGGCCCAGATGGACGCCGTCCGGGCCGTCCTGCGCGAGATCGGCGCCGACGACGTCCCCGAGCTCATCGTCTTCAACAAGGCCGACCTGGCCGACCCCGACGACGCCAAGCGCCTTGTGCAGAACCACCCCGGCTCGGTGTTGCTGTCGGCCGTCACCGGCGAGGGCATCGACCGGCTCCTCGCCGCCGTCGGCGACCGCCTCCGCGAGATGACCCACGTGGTCGAGCTGGTCGTGCCCTACGACCGGGGCGACGTGGTCGCCGCCATCCACCGCCAGGCCGAGATCGTGTCGGAGTCGCACGACCCCGACGCCACCAGGGTGTGGGCCCGGATCCGCCCTGAGGACCTCGGCCGCTTCCGCGAATTCGTCGCATGAGCGGCCCGGGAGGCCGCTCCGAAGGCATTCACGGGGCGGGAGCCCCGTGACGGGCTTCGTCCCGCCGCCGTACCCGTACGACCGCCTCGACGGGGCCAAGGCGGCGGCGTCGGCCCACGACGGCGGCATCGTCGACCTCTCGATCGGCACGCCGAACGACCCGCCTCCGCCGGCGGTGGTCGCCGCCCTGTCGACGTCCGACACCGAGCGGGGCTATCCGGCGTCGACCGGCAACACGCGGCTGCGGGAGGCGGCGGTCGGGTGGATGGGCCGGCGGTTCGGCGTCGAGGTGCCTCTCGACGGGGTGGCTGCGTGCGTCGGCACCAAGGAGCTCGTCGCCAACGTGGTGGGCTGGCTGCGGCTGCGGGACCCCGACCGCGACACCGTCCTGTACCCGTCGATCAGCTACCCGACCTACGAGATGGGCGCCATTCTGGCCGGGTGCCGGGCGGTGCCCTACGACCACCTGTCGGCGATCGACGATGCCGATGCGGCCCGGGCGCTGTGCCTCTGGGTCAACTCGCCGGCGAATCCCACCGGGGCGCTGACCAATCTAGGTCTGGCCGCGGACTGGGGCCGGGGATGCGGCGTGCCCGTGCTGAGCGACGAGTGCTACGCCGAGTTCACCTGGGACGGTCTGCCCCACACCATCCTGGAGCACGGCCTGGACGGAGTCCTGGCCGTCCACTCGCTGTCCAAGCGGTCCAACCTCGCCGGCCTGCGGATCGGGTTCTACGCCGGCGACGGGGACCTCGTCCACTACCTCTCCGAAGTCCGAAAGCACGCCGGCTTCATGGTGCCGGGTCCTATTCAGGCGGCTGCGGTGATCGCACTCGACGACGACGCCCACGTCGACGAGCAGCGCGAGCGCTACCTGGAGCGGCTGTGGTATTTCGCCGACGTCCTCCGGTCCGAGGGGGCCAAGGTCGACCTGCCCGGCGGCTCGTTCTACCTCTGGGCGGCGGCGCCCGACGGTGACGCCTGGGCGTTCACAAACCACCTTGCCGAGAAGGGCGGGGTCCTCGTGGCTCCGGGTGAGTTCTTCGGCCCGGCCGGCGCCGGCTGGGTCCGCGTCGCCATGGTCCAGCCCATGGACCGGCTACGGCTGGCGGCGGCGCGCCTCGCCGGCTGACCGTTCCGCGTACCTGAACAGGGTGTTTTTGACGTTCTGGGGGACGCGGAACGCAACCGGATGGCCGGCGTGGTGTTCTTACTCACGTGACGGACGAGCTACCCCTGCGGCTGAGCCGGGACCTGGAGGAGGCGTTCCCCGACGTGGTGGCCGCCTACCAGCAGGCGGTGTTCACCACCGCGCTACGGATGTCGGGCCGGCCCGAGGACGCGGCGGACGCGGCGTCTGAGGCGTTCCTGCGGGCCTACAGCGCGCTGCGGGACTATCCCCCCGAGCGCATCGGCCAGCTCCAGCTCCGGCCGTGGCTCCTGACGATCGTGCTGAACCTGGTACGCAACGAGGCCCGGGCCGCGTCCCGCCGGCCGGCGCAGGTAGGCCTCGACGGCGCCGGCCACGCGGAGGCGCGGGAGGGACCCGAGGAGCAGGCCCAGCGCCACGACGGGCAGGCCCGGCTGGGGTGCCTGCTCACCGAGCTGCCCGACACCCAGCGCACCGCCGTCGTCCTGCGCCACGTCGTCGGCCTGCCCTACGCCGAGCTGGCGGCCGTCCTCGGCTGCCCGGAAGGCACGGCGAAGTCCCATGTCGCCCGAGGTCTGCGACGCCTGCGGACCATGATCCCAGAGGAGGCCCGATGATCATCGAGGACGAACTGGCCGCACTCACGGCGCCGGCTCCCGCCGGCTTCGCGGACTCCGTCTACGCCCGGTGGGTGGAGGTCGACGGTCCCGTCGGCCCCCTCTACGTCGCGTTCACCGACCGCGGCATCAGCTACGTCTGCCCGACCTCCTGGATGGACGACGACCGCGACCGCTTCCTCGATTCCTTCCGCACCCGCTTCGGTCGCCCGCTGCGGCCCGCGGTGAAGGCGCCGGCGGGGCTGGCCGGCGCCATCCGCAGCGGGCGGGGGAGCGGGCTGACGTACGACCTTCGCAGCGTCGGCGACTTTGACCGCGCCGTGCTGGCCAAGACCCTGGAGATCCCGCCGGGTGAGGTCCGCCCCTACGCCTGGATCGCCCGGGAGATCGGCCACCCCGCCGCAGTGCGGGCCGCCGGCTCCGCCCTCGGTCGCAACCCGGTGCCCATCCTCATCCCGTGCCACCGGGTCGTCCGCAGCGACGGGGCGACGGGCAACTACGGCTTCGGCCCCCAGCTGAAGATCGACCTGCTCCACGCCGAGCAGGTCAACCTCGACGAGACCCGGGCGCTCGGCCGGCGGGGCGTGCACTACCTGGCCAGTGACACCACCGGCATCTTCTGCTATCCGAGTTGCACGCACGCCCGTCGGATCACGCCGGCGCACCGGGTGGAACTCGCCAACCTCACAGCCGCCACGGCCGGCGGCTACCGCCCCTGCCGGCACTGCCGGCCGGCGTAGGCCGGCGGCGTCAGGGCTCGGCGATCGCCTCGTCGGCCCGGACGTCGAGGCCGGCGGCGACCAGGCGTTCCTCCAGGAGGGCCCTTTCGTCGTCGGTCAGCAGGGACTCCTCCTGGCGGCGGACGACAGGGGTCTCGACGCCGAGCATCGCTGCGACCTTGAGCAGCCGGCGGTCATAGCGGTCGAGGTCGGCCGCCAGCTCCTCATCCTTGGTGGGCCACGTGTGCCGGTTCGCCAGCTGGGCATCGATCCGGGCCCGCAGGGGGCGCAGTTGCGCGGCCACGCTCTCGACGGTCATTCGGTGGTTGCTCTTCCATCTCGGGACGACGGGGAGGCGTACATCACTGCTCCTTCCCCGGCGGGGGCGTGATCATGCCTCGGCCGTCAGACCTGGCCGCGGGCGATGTGGACCGCCTGCCAGCAGTACCAGGCCGCCACCGAGCGGACGGGCCGGAGCGGGTCGCCGAACAGCTCGAGTGCCTTCGGCGTGGGTGCGACCGGCAGTCCGTGGATGAGCCGCCAGCCTTCCCGCACGGCCAGGTCGCCCGTGGGCCAGACGTCGAGCCGGCGCAGCTCGAAGAGCAGGAACATCTGCGCCGTCCACGGACCGATGCCGCGGACGGTGACCAGCCGGGCGACGATCTCGTCGTCGTCGAGGCGGGACAGCCTCTCGAGCGGCAGGTCGCCGCCGGCGGCGTGGGCCGCGAGATCCCGTATGGACGCGGTCTTGGCCGCCGACAGGCCGGCGGCCCGCATGTCCACCTCGGGGAGGGCGAGGACGGCCTCCGGCGTCAGCGGCCCGGGCACGAGGGCCCGGAAGCGGCCGTGGATGGCGGCTGCGGCCTTGCCGGCCAGTTGCTGGTAGGTGATCGACCGGACCAGGGCCCCGAAGTGGCCGTCCGGGTTCCCCTTGCGAGGACCGGGCAGGCCGGCGCGCTCGACGACGGGCACGAAGTCACCGTCAAGGCGCGCCACCTCCGCCGCGGCTGCGCTCCACGTCATCCGGGCCATGGCAACCATCCTCGCTCGCGGAGGGCGGCGACGAACGTCCGGTAGCCGGCCTCCAGCTCGTCGTGCTCCTCGGCGACCGGCCCGACCTCGGGGCCGGCGGCATGGACCATGGCGTCGGTGGCGGCGCGGAGCGTCTCGTGGAGCGTCCCGGTCGCGGCCAGGACACAGGCGCCGAAGGCGGTGTCGGCGGACAGGGCGCGCACGATCGGCACGTCCAGCACCGTGGCGCGGATCGCCGTCCAGACGTCGCTGCGGCTGCCGGCGCCGGCGGCCCGCAGGGGCCCCTCCAGCGGTGCGCCCATGGCGCCGAGGCGCTCGAAGGCCAGCCGTTCGAGGAAGGCCACGCCCTCGAGGACGGCCCGGTAGGCGTCGACGTCGTCAGCCGGCGGCGCCGTCCACAGCTCCTCGGCGTCGTCGGCGACGAAGGGGAACCGCTCGCCGGTCCCGGCCAACGGGTAGCAGACGGTGGTCGACGGGCCGCGGGCGGCGGCCCGGCGGTCGAGGTCGGCCAGAGCCCCCTTGTCGAACCGGGTGGCCAGCGACCCGCCACCGGCATTCGACGCCCCGCCGGGCAGCCACCAGCCGCCGGGGTGGCGGTGGCTGTAGACGCCGGACGCGGGGTCGTCGAGGCGGTGGTCGCTGGTTCCCTTGACCACCATCGTGGTGCCCAGCACGGTGACGAACCGCCCGGGACGGTCGGCGCCGGCGGCCAGCTGTGCGGCGCAGCCGTCGGTCATGCCGAGCCGCACCGGGCAGCCGGCGGGGAGGCCGGTGTCGGCCGCCGCCGTGTCGCACACCTCGCCGGCCGCCGACGCCGGCGCCAGCACCTCGGGGCGCAGGCCGGCGGCGGTGGCGGCCTCGGTCCACCGGCCGGCGGCGGGGTCGTAGCCGGTCTTGAGCGCGTGGCTCCAGTCGGTCGGCGGGGCGGCGCCGGTCAGGTGGGCGACGATGAGGTCGGACGCGTGCCAGGCATGGAGCGCAGCGCGGCCGGTGCGTCCGGCTCCGCCGGCAGGGCTGGCATCATCGAGCAGTAGGTCCCAGCGCCGGCCCGGCGGCACCCGGCGGTCGTCGTAGAGGATCGCCGGCCCGAGTGGCTCGCCGTCCCCGTCGGCCAGGACCACGGTGCCCGATGTCGCGGACACGGCCACGCCCACGATCCGACCGTCCACACCGGCGACCGCCTCCCGCAGCGCCCGGGCCACCGCCGGCCACCACGACGACGCGTCCTGCTGGGAGCTGCCCGGTCGGGGTCGGTCGGGGGCCGCCAGCGGCGCCGACCCCCGGGCGACCACCCGCCCGCTCCCGTCGGCCACCGTCACCCGAACCTCCGCGGTCGCCAGGTCGATGCCGGCGACCAGGAACGGGGGTGCGGAGGATGAGGCCATGGCCGCCGGTCAGCCTACGATTGCGCCCCATGTCGACTGAGCCCGAATCGCCGCCCACCGAGCAGGAGCCGGAGTCGATCACCGGCTTCCGCCACCTGGTGAACCAGATCGTCGACCCGACCCTGCCGGCGACGGGGCGCATCGCCGCCACCATCGCGGCCCGCAGCTTCATGGAGGCGGTGACCCGGAACCTGGTGGAGCAGGCCCGTAAGGAGGGCACCACCTGGCTGGAGATCGCCGACCTGTTCGTCACCAGCGAGCGCAACGTCAAGGCCCGGTTCGGCGACCTGCACGACTACGGAGACAACGACTGATCCGCGATTTCGAGGAGAAGCGGGCGCGGCTTGTCGAGCGGCTGCGCGACCTGCGCCGGCGGCTCGACACCCCTCAGGACGACGTCGACGTCTTCGAGCTCGATCTCTACAGCTACGACGAGTCGCTGATCACCGCCGCCGACCTGCTCGACGTCGTGGTGCCGAAGGGGGCGCGCGACGAGATGAGCGCCGAGCAGCGGACGGTGCTGGAGGAGCGGCTGGCGGCCGCCGGCATCGACGTGCGGGGCACCGAGTGAGCTGGCGTCAGCCCTTGCGCTCGACCTGCTGGAGCGTGAAGGGCACGATCTCGCTGGTGGTGAGCAGGGCCCGACCGTCGAGCCGGTAGGCGATCGATTCGCCTTGCAGGCGGGCGCCGAGCGCCACCGGCACCGGGCGCCCGGCCCAGATGTCGTCGAACACGCCCCCCACCGGTAGCTCCAGCTCGTAGCCCTGGGAGTAGCTGGCGAGGGCGACCCGGCGGCCGTCGGGGGAGATGTCGGCGCCGGTCACCACCTCGAGGCCGCGTGTGCCGGTGCCGAGGCGGACGGCGCCGACCCGGGCGAGGACGGTCGGCCTCGACGGGTCGACGGGCGCCGGCGCCTTGAAGACGCCGGCCGACTGAGCGTCCTTGGTGATGACGTACAGGTCGCCGGTCGTCGGATGGACGGCCAGCGCCTCGGCGTTGTGGGCGCCGTCGGGATAGCGGAGCCGCAGCTTCTCGGCCGGCTCGGTGGTCGCCGGCACCGCCCTGGTCGACGGCGCGCCGGGGGCGGGCTGGGGCTCGGGGATGCGGTAGACGACGATCTCGGTGCGCTGGTCGAGGTTGTCCCCGATGTCGCCCAGGTACAGGGACGGCCCGCCGCCGGCGGGCCCGGGGCCGGCGGCCATGTCCTCCCAGTCGAAGGCCTCGGCGCCGGCGACCCGCCACACCCCGCAGTTCTTGGCCTGGAGGTCGAGGCAGTAGACGAACGGGTCGTCGCCGGAGTCGTTGTGGGTCCAGAGCACGCCGGCGACGCGCCTCGACGCCGCCAGCCCGCTGCTCTCCCCGATGTCAGGGTCGGTGACCGTCCCCAGCACGGTCGACGGCCCGTATGCGGCGCCGGCCGTGGTGGCGGGCGGGCCACCGCCGGCCGAGTTCGCCGGCGCCTCGGCCACCGGATCGTCGCCTCCGCCGCCCGACCCCCCGCAGCCGGCGCCGGCGAGGAGCAGCGCGCAGGCGGCTGCCACCCATCGGCCTGGCGCCCAACGGCGGGGCACTACTTCTTCTTGACGATGCCGTGCTGCGTCAGCCACTCCTTCGCCAGGCTCTCCGGGTCGGTCTTGTCGATGTCGGCCCGCTTGTTGAGCTGGATGAGCTCATCGGTGGTCATCTCCGCCGACACCTTGTTGAGCACCGTGCGGATGTCGTCGTCGAGGACGTCCTTGCGGATGGCCGGGATGAGGTTGTCGACGGTCTGCAGCTTCTTGTCGTCCTCCAGGACGACGAGGTTCCGCGCCGCCACCGAACCGTCGCTGGAGAAGACCAGGCCGACGTCGATGTCGCCCGAGGACAGCGCCTCCATCGTCTTTGCGCCACCGGAGTCGAGCGTGCGGAAGGTCTTGAACTTCAAGCCGTAGGTCTTTTCCAGGCCGGGCTGGCAGAACGGGCGGATCGGGCACTCGGGGCCGGCGCCCAGGGTGAGCTGGCCGGCGATGGGCGTGAGGTCGGAGAGCTTCTTGAGCTTGTACTTGTCCGCAGTCGCCCGCGTGACGGCGAAGGCGTTCTGGTCGGCCGCCGGCGAGGGGTTCAGCGCGGTGAGACCGATGGCATCGAGGCGGGTGCGAAGCTTGGCCACGCTGTCGTCCAGGTTGCCGCTGGCCTCGCCGGCGTTCTTGTTCACGAACTCCAGCAGGGTGCCGACGTACTCCGGCACCAGGTCGATGCCGTTCTGGGCGCCGCCCTTCTGCAGCGCCGGCAGGTAGATCTCCCGCTGGCCCAAGCCCTTGCGCACGGTGACCTGGTAGCCCTCGTTCTGCAGCGCGCCGGCGTACATGTTGGCCACCATCACACTCTCGGAGAACGGCGCCGAGCCGATGACGATCGTCTTCGACTTCGATGACGGGCTGCTGTCGGACCCGCAGGCCACCAACACCATGGTGCCCAGTGACAGCGCCGCCACGGTGCGGGCCCAAACCGGGTTCAGGAGCATGCTGTTCCTCCTCGAGAGACCCCGGTCATGCCGCGGTCAGTACTTCGTCGACGCGCACCTGCTCGGCCCGCAGGCCGTCCGAGACGATTGCCCGCTGCACCCGGGCCAGGACCAGCTCGGTGACCAGGGCCATGAGGGCGACGAGCAGCGCGCCGGCGATGATCTGGGCGTTGTCCTGTTGCCCGAAGCCGTCGACGATGAAGCGTCCGAGGCCACCCCACGCGGTCACTGCGGCCAGGGTAGCCGTGGCCACCACCTGGACCGCGGCAGTGCGGACGCCGGCCATCACCAGCGGCAGGGCGATGGGCAGCTCGACCCGACGGAGCAGCTCGCCGCCGGTCATGCCCATCCCGCGTGCCGCCTCCACGACGTCGCGGTCGACGCCGCGCATCCCGACGTACGCGTTGGTGACGAGGGGCGGTACCGCGAGGGCGACGAGCGCCACGAACGCCGGCCGCGCCCCGAACCCCGGCCACCCGCGCAACCCGATCGCCTGCTGGGTGAGGGCCAGGATGGCAAGGGAGGGGATGGCCCGGCCGACGTTGGTCAGGTTGATGGCCACCGCCCCGCCCCGGCCCCGGTGGCCGAGCCAGATCCCGAGGGGGAGGCCGATCAGCATGGCCGTGACGACGGCGGCGCCGGACATCAGGGCGTGCTCGGTGAGGCGGTGGGGCACCCCGAGGTCGCCGCGCCAGTGCTCGGCAGTGGTGAACCAGTCGACGACGTCGGTGAGGATGCTCACCGTCGTCCCCCCGCCGAATTGGCTGCAGTTGACCGCGCATACGCGGCCAACTGCAGCCAGATCGAACGGCTCATCTGCGTGACCAGGGCGCCAGCAGGCGGGCGGCGCCGGCGAGGGCCACGTCGGCCACCACCGCCAGGGCGATCGAGCAGACCGAGCCGACGACGAGCGGGGTCCGGAAGTCCCGGTTGATGCCCTCGATGATGAAGGCGCCCAACCCGCCCTGGCCGATCAGGCCGGTCACGGTGACCAGGCCGATGGTCGTCACCGTGGCGATGCGGATGCCGGCGATGATCACCGGCAGGGCCAGCGGCAGCTCGACCCGCAGGAGCTGGCCGAGGGGCCGGTAGCCCATGCCGTGGGCCGCCTCCTTGACGTCGTCGGGCACGCCGTCGAGGCCGGCGACGATGTTCCGCACCAGGATCAGCAGCGTGTAGCCGACCAGTCCGATCTCCGCCGTCGTGCGCGACAGCCCGGTGAAGGGGACGAGCAGGGCGAAAAGCGCGAGTGACGGGATGGTGAAGAGGATCCCGGTGAACCCGAGGATCGGTCCCGCGGTGCGCCGCCACCTCCGGGCGACCAGGCCGAGCGGGAACGACAGGAGCAGGCCGAGGGCGACGGCGATGAGCGTGAGCTCCATGTGCTGGCGGGTAGCGGCGAGGATGTCGTCGCCGTGGTCCCGGACCCAGTCCCATCGCACCCACGGATCAGGCACTGCCGGGCAGACTAGCGACCGTGCCCGCCATGATCCGCTTGGAATCGCTCACCAAGCGGTGGGACAACGGCCAGGTCGCGGTCGACGCCCTCGACCTCGAGGTCGGCGAGGGCGAGATCACCATGCTCGTCGGCCCGTCGGGGTGCGGGAAGACAACGACGTTGAAGATGGTCAACCGCCTCATCGAGCCGACGAGCGGGCGCATCTTCCTGAACGGTGACGACGTCACGACCGCCGACCCCGTCGAGCTGCGCCGGCGCATCGGCTACGTCATCCAGCAGGTGGGCCTGTTCCCCCACCTCGACGTGGCCGACAACGTGGCCACCGTCCCCCGGCTGCTCAAGTGGGACAAGGAGCGCACCCGCCGGCGGGTCGACGAGCTGCTGGAGCTGGTCGGCCTCGACCCCGCCCGCTACCGCCGGCGCTACCCCCACCAGCTCTCGGGCGGGCAGCGCCAGCGGGTCGGGGTGGCCCGAGCCCTCGGCGTCGACCCGCCGGTGCTGCTGATGGACGAGCCGTTCGGCGCCATCGACCCCATCACCCGCGACCGGCTCCAGGGCGAGTTCCTGCGTCTGCAGGGCGAGGTGGGCAAGACGGTGCTCTTCGTGACCCACGACGTCGACGAGGCGGTGCGTCTGGGCGACCGCATCGCCGTGCTGCGCGAAGGGGGCGTGCTGGAGCAGTACGCCCCGCCGGCGGACGTGCTCGGCCGGCCGGCGTCGCCGTTCGTGGCCGACTTCGTCGGTGCCGACCGCGGTTTGAAGCGACTGAGCGTCATCCCCGTCGACGTCGGTCACCTGGAGACGCCGGTGACGCTGTCGCCGGGCACCTCCTTGGCCGAGGCGCGGGCCGTCCTGAACGGCGCCGCCGCGGCGGTGGTCGACGGCGACGGTCGGCTGCTGGGGGAGCTGCGGCCGGGCGACGCCGCCGGCGACGGGACGGTGGGCGACCGGTCCCGGCCCGTGTCGGCACGCGTGGGGCCGGGCGCCAGCCTCAAGGACGCGTCGAGCGCGCTGCTGCTGTCGGACGCAGGATGGGTGGCCGTGACCGACGGTGACCGCCTGCTCGGCGTGATGACGCCGGAGTCGGTGCACGCCGTCGCCCGGCGGGCCGCCGACAACCATCGGGGCTACCCTCCCGGCCATGGCTGACCTGCAGGCCCAGATCGCCGAGCTCTGGGAGCGCCGCACCGAGCTCACGCCCGACGACCTCGACGCCCTCGCCGTCGTCCGGGAGGCCGTCGCCCTCCTGGACTGCGGCGAGGCACGGGTGGCGGAGATCGACGTCGACACCGGCGAGGTCGTCGTCCATGTCTGGCTGAAGCAGGCCATCCTGCTCCTGTTCCGCCTGTCGGCCCTGGAGACGATGGAGATCGGCCCGTTCGAGTTCGCCGACCGCATCCCGTTGAAGCGGGGCTGGGCCGAGGCCGGGGTGCGGGTCGTGCCCGGGGCGTCGGCCCGGTGGGGCTCGTTCATCGACCGGGGCGCCGTCCTCATGCCGAGCTATGTGAACATCGGGGCGCGTGTCGGCGCCGGCACCATGGTCGACACCTGGGCCACAGTCGGGTCGTGTGCCCAGGTGGGCGCCAACGTGCACCTCTCGGGCGGCGTCGGCATCGGCGGCGTGCTTGAGCCGCCCCAGGCCTCGCCGGTGATGATCGGGGACGACTGCCTGATCGGGAGCCGGTGCATGATCACCGAGGGCGCCCGCGTCGGCCAGGGCTCGGTGCTGGGCGCCGGCCTCATCCTGTCCCGCTCCATCCCGGTGATCGACGCCGAGACCGGCGCCGAGCTCGGCCGGGGCGAGATCCCCCCGTGGAGCGTGGCCGTGACCGCCACCCGGCCCCGGACCTACGGCGGCGGCGAGTTCGGGCTGCCGTGCGCCCTGGTCATCCGCCGGCTGGTCGAGGGCGAGCGCCACGACAAGGGCCAGCTGGAGACGCTGCTGCGCCAGCACGGCGCCGGCGCGTGAGGTGGAGGTCGACCTCCTCAAGCTGACGGCGGCGCTGGTCGATATCCCGTCGGTGAGCCATGACGAGGGGGCGATCACGGACCACCTGCAGTCGGTGCTGGAACCGGTTCCCTGGCTGTCTGTCACGCGGGTGGGCGACAACCTGGTGGCGCGCACCGATCTCGGCCGGTCGTCGCGCCTGCTGCTCGCCGGCCACACCGACACGGTGCCGGCCAACGGCAACGAGCGGGCCCGCATCGAGGGTGACGTGCTCTGGGGCCTGGGCTCGTGTGACATGAAGAGCGGTGTGGCCGTCCTGGCCGAACTGGCCCGGACCGTCGCCGAGCCGGCGGTCGAGGTGACCTACGTCTTCTACGAGTGCGAGGAGGTCGACGCTTCGTTCAACGGCATCGAGCGTCTCTTTCGCGAGCGGCCGGACCTGCTGGAGGCCGACGCCGCCCTGCTGGCCGAGCCCACGTCGGCCCGCGTCGAGGCCGGCTGCCAGGGGACGATGCGGGTCGAGGTGACCATGCACGGCGAGCGGGCCCACACCGCTCGAGCGTGGTTGGGCCGCAACGCCATCCACCGCCTGGGCCCGGTTCTTGCCGCGGTGAGTGCCTACGAGGGGCGCCAGGTCACGATCGACGGCTGCCACTTCCGCGAAGGGCTGCAGGTCGTGCGGGTGGCCGGCGGGGTGGCCAACAACGTCGTTCCCGACCGGGCGTCGGTGACCCTCAACCACCGCTTCGCGCCCGACCGCACGCCGGCGGAGGCGGAGGCCCACGTACGCACGGTGGTCGGCGAGGTCGACTCCTTCGAGGTGACCGACATGGCGGTGGCCGCGCCTCCGTCGCTGGCGCACCCGCTGCTGCAGGCCGTGCTCTCGGCCAGCGGCGGCGTGGCCGACGGCAAGCTGGGCTGGACCGACGTGGCCCGGTTCGCGGCCCGAGGCGTGCCGGCCACGAACTACGGGCCGGGTGACCCGAGCGTGGCCCACAGTGCGGGGGAATGCGTGACCCGGTCGGACGTCGAGACGGTCTACGGCGTCCTGCGGACGGTCCTCGAGCGGGGATGACGGGGATGCGACGGCTGGTGGCCGTCGCCGTGGCGGTCCTGACCCTGTCCGTGCTGACGGCGGGGACCGCATCGGCGACCAACGACACCTACTTCTCCCGGCAGTGGGCCCTGACCCAGATCGACGCCGCCCAGGCGTGGACGCGCTCGACCGGCGCCGGCGTCACCATCGGCATCGTCGACACCGGCGTCGACCTCGGCCACCCGGATCTGGCCGGCAAGATCGCGGTGACCGCCGACTGCGTCGGCCATCCCTGCGTAGCCGGCGGCGGCCAGGACACCCACGGCCACGGCACGATCGTCAGCGGCATCGCCGCGGCCAGCACCGGCAATGGCAAGGGCATCGCCGGCGTGGCCCCCGACGCCCGCCTGGCGGTGGCCAAGGTCCTCAACGCCAGCGGCGAGGGGCGGGTCGAGGACATCAACAACGGCATCCGGTGGGTGGTCGACAACGGGGCCCGGGTGGTCAACCTCAGCCTCGGCGATCCCAACTTCCTCGCCAGCGGCGTGCTCGGCACCCCGTTGCGCACGGGCATCGACTACGCCTGGAGCAAGGGCGCGGTGACGGTGCTGGCGTCGGGGAACTACGCCACCGGAGTGGGCACCGTCGGCACCGAGAACTACGGCAACATCAACGCCCTGGTGGTGGGGGCCACCGACCGGTCCGGTGCGGTGGCGTCGTATTCGAGCCCTATCGGCAACGCCAAGTGGGGCCTGGTCGCCCCCGGCGGCGCCGGCTCGGGTGGGGCCGACAGCAACGTGATCTCCACCTTCCCGGTGGCGTCCGGCGGCAGCGGGTACGCCTCGGCCGCGGGCACGTCCATGGCCGCCCCCCACGTCTCCGGCGCCGTCGCCCTGCTGCTGGCGCAAGGGCTGGCGCCGGCCGACGCCATCGCCCGACTGCTGGGGAACCTCGACAAGACCGTGCCGTGCGGGACCGGTTGCCAGGGCCGGCTGAATATGGCCGGCGCCGTCGGCGCTATCGGCGTAGCGGCCACCCCGACCTCGGTCGCCACCCCGACCACCACCAAGGCGCCCAGCGTGCCCCGCACCACGGTCCCCCGGTCGACGACGACCAAGCCGCCGGCGCCGGTCACCACGACGACGACCTCGACCGTCCCGCCCCGCTCGGCCCAGGTGTCGGACCCGCCGGAGCTGGCCTTGCCCGCGCCCGTCCCGATCGGCGCCGCCGGGGACGCGGGGCGCAACCCGGTGGTGATCGCCGTCGCCGGCGTGCTGGTGCTGGCCATGGGCGGCGCCGTCGGTGTCACCGGCCGGCGCCGGCTCAGGTACCTCTAGAGCCGGCGGACGACGGTGACGACCTTGCCGTAGATGGTGACGTCGGCGGGGTCGAACTCCATGGGCGCCAGGCGGGCGTTGGCCGGGACGAGCACCACCTTGTTGCCCTTGCGGGTGAAGGTCTTGACGGTGCCCTCCTCGCCCGGGATGCCGGCCACCACCACGTCGCCCTTCCGAACATCGGTCTCCTGGCGCACGACGACGTAGTCCCCGTCGAGGATGCCGGCGTCGATCATCGAGTCGCCCCGGACCCTGACCATGAAGACGGGGCCGTCGCCGGTGAAGTCGGCCGGGAGGGGCAGCAGCTCCTCGACGTTCTCCTGGGCCAGCACGTCGGTGCCGGCGGCCACATCGCCCACCAGCGGGACGTGGCGGGCCGGCCGGCGCTCGCCGGAGGCGCCGGAGCCGGGGTCATACCGCACCTCGATGGCGCGGGGCTTCGTCGGGTCTCGTCGGAGGTACCCCAGGCGCTGGAGGCTGGCGAGGTGGGCGTGCACGGTGGAGGTGGAGGTAAGGCCGACCGCCTCGCCGATCTCCCGGACAGAGGGCGGGTAGCCGCGGTCGCGGGTCTCCGACTCGATGAAGTTGAGGATCCCGCGCTGGCGTTCGGTCAGGTTGGAGGTCACACCGAACACGATAGGACGGAAGGCGGCGGGATGCAAACATATGTTCGAGAATTCTCTTGACGCCGAACGAACGTTCGTGATGGAGTGGCTCCGTACCCGAACGTTCGTTCCCGGGGAGCGGATTCTCAGGAGGAGATGCTGGATGGCTGCGGTCGCTCATGTTTCGCCGGCAGACCTTCGTCGCCTCTCACTCGTCCGCACCCCGGGCCTCACGCCGCTGCGTCCGCTGGCGTCGCCGGCCGCGGTGTACCGCCGGCGGCGGGCGGCGGCACTGGTCGTCGTTGTCACCGTGGTGGCGGCCCTAGTGCTCGCCTTCGGGCAGCTGCTGGCGTCGGTCAGCGGGGGGCCGGCGTCCACGACCGCCGACCGGCCGGCGGCGCCCGGTGCGGTGTACGTGGTGCAGCCGGGGGACACGTTCTGGGCCATCGCCCGCCGGCTGCAGCCCGGCGGCGGCGACCCGCGGCCCCTCGTCGCCCGGCTGGTGGCGGCCCACGGAAGCGCCTCGCTGGTGGCCGGCGAGCGCCTGGCCCTGCCCGCTGCCGCCGGCTGAAGCTGGCTCAGCGCACCCGTCGGCCTCTGTGGTCGTGCTCGTCCAGCCCCGAAACCACCGATCGCAGCGTGATGCCGGCGCCGAGGCCGATGATGACCCACACCGCCAGGTGGCCGGCGAGAAGTCCGATGCCGATGCCGAGCAAGAGCGGCCCTGCCACCATGCGGTCCTCCGATCGCGTCCCTCCCCATCGTGGCACCGGCCGGTGCGGTGTGCAGGACGGGGGATACCGTCGAGGGATGCGCTGCCCGGCCTGCACGAGCGTCGACGACAAGGTCGTCGACTCGCGCCTGGCCGACGATGGCGTCGCCATCCGCCGGCGCCGGGAGTGCCTGGGCTGCGGTCGCCGGTTCACCACCTTCGAGCGGATCGAGGAGGTGAGCCTCGTCGTGGTCAAGCGCTCGGGTGTCCGGGAGCCCTTCCGGAGGGGCAAGGTGGTGGCCGGGGTGCGGGCCGCGGCCAAGAACCGCCCCGTCGGCCCGGCGCAGCTCGAGGGCCTGGCGGCCGACGTGGAGGAGGCGCTTCGCCTGGAGGGTTCCGAGGCCAGCAGCGCCCGGGTGGGCGCCATCGTGTTGGAGCGCCTGCGGGCCCTCGACGAGGTGGCCTACGTGCGCTTCGCCAGCGTCTACAAGGGCTTCGACGCTCCCGGTGACTTCGAGCGCGAGGTGGTGGCCCTGACCCAGGCCGAGCCCCCGCCCTCGCCTGCTGACTGAGTCCACAGGGTTGCGCCCCTAGCCGTCCACAGGGCGGCTCGCGTACCTTTCGGCCGTCCACAGTGAAAGCCTTGACAGGGTAGAATGACGGTGATGTAATTCCTTCCCCTGGGGGTCGAGCGGCCAGCCACCACAACATCTTGTGGTCCTTCCGCGCCCTCACCGAATTCGATAGGGAGGCATGCCGTATGGCGATGGCGCCGGAGCAGACGGGGATCGGCATCCGCCGGCACTTCACCACCGAGGGAGTCGACCCCTACGACGAAGTGGTCTGGGAACGCCGTGACGCCCGCATCACCAACTACCGCGACGGCGTCGTCGCCTTCGAGCAGTTGGGTGTCGAGTTCCCCGTCGGCTGGTCGCTGAACGCCACCAACATCGTCTCCCAGAAGTACTTCCGGGGCTCGCCCGGCTCGTCCACCCGTGAGCACTCGCTGCGCCAGGTGGCCGACCGGGTCGTCGACAGCATCACCGCCTGGGGCGTCAAGGACGGCTACTTCGTCGACGACGCCGAGGCCGAGGCCTTCCGGGCCGAGCTCAAGCACCTCGTCATCCACCAGAAGGCCGCCTTCAACTCGCCGGTGTGGTTCAACATCGGTGTCAAGGGCGAGCCGCAACAAGCGTCGGCGTGCCAGCCGTACGACGCCTTGGTCAGCACGCCCGAGGGCCTGGTGCCGATCGGCAAGCTCGTCGAGGACAATGCCGTGGGGACCAAGGTCTTCGACGCCCATGGCGTGACCAGGATCGTGGCCGTCAAGGCCAACGGGCGGAAGCCCGTGCTGCGACTCTGGACCAAGTCCGGCCACTCCCTCGATGTGACCGCCGATCACCTCGTTTGGCGGGCGAGCGGGGTCGGTACCGGTCGGTTCGTGCCCGCCGGCGACCTTCGCCCCGGGGATCGAATGACGTGGCACCGCCACACGTCGTGGGGCGGCGGGGAGATCAGTCGAACGGCGGTTGCCGAAGCGGCGTTGGCCGGCTGGATGCAGGGCGACGGCTTTGTCGGGCAGTACGCCGGCACCAACCGCTCGCTCACCATCGAGGCCATGACGGTGACCGAGGCCGAGCGGGCATGGGTCCTCGACGCTATCGACACCGTGTTTCCCGACGTACACCGTCACGAGCGGTTGGTCGCCACGCAGGACCCGAAGCTCGATTGCCGCCGCACGCGGCTCTATGGAGAGCCTCTCCACGACTTCGTCACTCGCTGGGACCTTCGGGTCCGCGGGAGTGAGATGACGATCCCTGCGCCGCTCCTCACCGCGCCGCTGCCTGTCGTCGCTGCATACCTCAGGAGTCTCTTCCAGGCCGAGGGTTACGTCTCGCTGCGGGAGCGCAGCAGCGTCGTCGGCTTGGCGATGATCTCCGAAGGCATCGTGCGGGGCATCCAATCGCTACTGCTCCGCTTCGGGATCTTCTCCCGCGTGCGATTCGCCACCGACAGGCGTGCCGATCGCAAGGGTTGCTGGGTCCTGTCCATCCGGACAGCCGGGGACCGCCGGCGGTTCGCAGACGAGATCGGGTTCATCGCCCCGGCCAAGGCCGCCAAGCTGGACGCCAGCTTCGATCTCCCCGGCCGGGCGACGCACGACTCGAAGCAGTTGGAGATCGCCCGGATCGAGGAGCTCGGCACGCTGGACGTCTACGACATCCAGACGGAGAGCGGCGAGTACCTCAGCGGCGGGCTACGGGTGCACAACTGCTTCATCCTCGCCGTGGACGACACCATGCAGTCCATCCTCAACTGGTACGTCGAGGAGGGCACGATCTTCAAGGGCGGCTCGGGGTCGGGCATCAACCTGTCCAACATCCGGTCGTCGTACGAGTTCCTCAAGGGTGGCGGCACCGCGTCCGGCCCGGTCAGCTTCATGCGGGGCGCCGACGCGTCGGCCGGCACGATCAAGAGCGGAGGCAAGACCCGTCGCGCCGCCAAGATGGTCATCCTCAACGCCGACCACCCCGACATCGAGGACTTCATCTGGTGCAAGGCCATCGAGGAGCGCAAGGCCCGCGTGCTGCGCGACGCCGGCTTCGACATGGACCTCGACGGCAAGGACAGCCACTCCACCCAATACCAGAACGCCAACAACTCGGTCCGGGTCACCGACGAGTTCATGCAGGCCGTCGTCGACGACGCTGACTGGCACCTGCGGGCGGTCAAGACCGGCGAGCCCCTCCGCACCGTCAAGGCCCGCCAGCTCTTCCGCCAGATCGCCGAGGCCACATGGGAGTGCGCCGACCCCGGCATGCAGTTCGACACCACCATCAACCGCTGGCACACCGCGGCCAACACCGGGCGCATCAACGGCTCCAACCCATGCTGCTTCACCGGCGAGACGCTTGTCGACACGACCGACGGTCTTGTCCCGTTCGAACTGCTGCACAAGACCGCTGACGCTCGTCTCGAGCTGCCCGAAGCCACCTCGTACGACGTTGAGGCCGGTGAGATCGTGTCGAGGCCTATCCGGCGGGTATGGGTGGCCGGCCACACGGACCGCCTGGTCGAGGTCACCACCCAGCGGGGAATCTTCCTGCGCTGCACGCCCGAGCACCGCCTCCTGACCGTCGATCGCGGTTGGATCGAGGCCCAGGACTTGGCAGCCGGCGAGCGCCTTCGCACTGTTGGCCTCTTGGAGGTCGAGCCGAACGACGCCGTCGCTTCGGTGCGGCCGGTCGTGCTGCCTGAGCCGGTTGCCGTCTACGACCTCGAGGTCGAGGGCACACATACCTTCGCCGTTTCCTGTGACACCAACCCGGGTGAGCACAGTGTCGTGGTGCACAACTCCGAATACATGCACCTCGACAACTCGGCCTGCAACCTGGCCAGCCTCAACCTGTTGAAGTTCCTGAACGAGGACAGCACCTTCGACGTCGACGGGTTCAAGGCCGCGGTCGAGGTCGTCTTCACCGCCCAGGAGATCCTGGTCGGCAACGCCGACTACCCGACCGAGAAGATCGGCGAGAACGCCCGGCGCTTCCGCCAGCTCGGCCTGGGCTACGCCAACCTCGGCGCCATGCTCATGGCCCTCGGCCTGGCCTACGACTCCGACGCCGGCCGCACGTGGGCCGCAGCCATCACGTCGCTGATGACCGGCCACGCCTACGCCACGTCGGCCCGCACCGCCGCCCGCATGGGGCCTTTCGCCGGCTACAGCGAGAACCGTGAGCCCATGAACCGGGTGCTGCGCATGCACCGCGACGAGTCCCGCACCATCGACGACAGCCTCGCTACGCGGGAGCTCGTCTCCGCCGCCCAGGAGGCGTGGGACGACGCTGTCGAGTGGGCGGAGGACTGGGGCGTCCGCAACTCCCAGGCCAGCGTTCTCGCACCCACGGGCTGCCTGGTGGGCGGTTCGCTGGTCGCCACCGACCGGGGCTTGGTCCGCCTGGCCAGCCTGGGTGACCCCGACGGGGCCCAGTGGCAGGACCTCGGTGTGCAGGTCGCCACGGACGACGGCGCCCGCACGGCCACCAAGTTTTACGTCAACGGGCTCGAGCCGGTCGTCAACGTCGACACCGCCCGGGGCTACCGCATCCAGGGCACGACCCAGCACCGGGTGAAGGTCGTCGACGAGGCCACCGGCACCTGGGAGTGGAAGCGCTTCAGCGACATCGCAGCAGGCGACCTGGTCCCGCTGGCGCTCCACCAGCTCGTCGGTGAGCCCCAGGCCGTCCCGCTCCCGCCGCTGCCGGAGGCGTACTGGACGGGGGAGCACGACGTCGAGGCCCCTCGCACCATGTCTGCCGCGCTTGCCGAGGTTGTCGGCTACTTCATGGGCGACGGCTCCCTCCACTCCCGCGGGCTCCGCCTCTGCGTCGCCGAATCGGACTTCGACGTCGTCGAGCGCCTGGAGCAGCTGGGCAAGGAGGTGTTCAACCTGGCGGCGACGGTGACGCCGAAGCAGGGCTACACCGAGGTCGCATTCACGTCGGTCCGTCTGACCCTGTGGTGGGAGGCGTGCGGCTTCGCCAAGCAACGCCCGACCGAAGGCCACACGGGCAAGGGGTACACAGCCCACATCCCCGACGCTGTCCTTCACAGCAACGACCCCGAGGTGTACCGGGCGTTCCTGCGCGGCCTGTTCGAGGCCGACGGCACGGTGACCGCCGGCGTGCCGAGTTTCTCGACCACGTCGCTCGCTTTCGGGTCCGACGTCCAGAGCCTCCTGCTGGCACTCGGCTACCCCACTACCCGCAAGCTCGAGACCACCCGCACCGGATGGGGCCAGGCTCCGATTGCCGTCCTCCGCCTGCTGAACTCCGCCTACGCCGGCCGCTGGTCGGCCGAGATCGGCTTCATGGGCTCGCGGAAGAGCGCGGCGGTCGCGGTGGGAGAGGCCACCCAAGCCGGTCGCCTCGACTACATCCCCGTCACCCGGGCGATGGTCGACCGGCTTGCACCGGTCAACGACCGGCTCCGCAAGGTCCTGCTCATGGAGCTGTCCCGCCGTCGGGTGTCTCGCCAGATCGCCACCGAGCTCTTCGAGCGCACGGCCGATGTGGAGTTGGGCCGCCTGCTCTCGTTCTTCTACGACAGGGTGACCTCGGCCGAGCTGGGCGACGAGGAGTTCACTTACGACCTCTCGGTGCCCGAGAACGTGACCTACGTGGCCAACGGCTTCATCAGCCACAACACCATCGGCCTGATGATGGATTGTGACACCACCGGCATCGAGCCCGACCTCGGCCTGTGCAAGACCAAGAAGCTGGTCGGCGGCGGCACGATGTCGATCGTCAACCAGACGGTGCCCCGTGCTCTGCGCCGGCTCGGCTACTCACCCCGCCAGGTCGACGACATCATCGCCTACATCGACGAGCACAAGACCATCCTCGGCGCCCCCCACATCTCCTCCGAGCACCTCGACGTGTTCGCCTGCTCCATGGGCGACAACGTCATCCACTACCTGGGTCACGTGCGCATGATGGCGGCGGTCCAGCCGTGGATCAGCGGGGCGATCAGCAAGACGATCAACATGCCCGAGTCGGCCACCGTCGAGGAGATGGAGCAGCTCCACATCGACGCCTGGCGCATGGGCCTCAAGGCCGTCGCCGTCTACCGCGACAACTGCAAGGTGGCCCAGCCGCTCTCGACCACCAAGAAGGACGGCGCCTCCGCGGTGGCGCCGGTCCAGACGGTGGTCGTCAAGCAGCCCGAGCGCGAGCGCCTGCCCCGCATGCGTAGCTCGAAGACGTTCTCGTTCCGGGTGGCCGACTGCCACGGCTACGTCACCGTGGGGCAGTACGACGACGGCCGACCCGGGGAGATCTTCCTCCGGGTGGCCAAGCAGGGCTCCACCCTGGCCGGCATCATGGACGCCTTCGCCATCTCGGTCAGCCACGGACTGCAGTACGGCGTGCCGCTGCGGGCCTTCGTCGACATGTACACCAACATGCGCTTCGAGCCCGCCGGCATCACCGACGACGCCGAGATCCGCTTCGCCAGCTCGCTGGTCGACTACATCTTCCGCCGGCTGGCGGTCGAGTACCTCTCGGCCGAGGAGCGGGCCGACCTGGGCATCCTCACCGTCGAGGAGCGTATGCAGCCCACCCTGCCCGGCGTGGAGGAGCAGACCACGCCGACCAGCACAGGATCGGAGATCGTCCCCGACCCCGCGGCTCACCGCGCCGTCGGCCCCTCGGTGGCGAGCAGCCCGGCCGCCTCGGACGCCCCGTACTGCTACGTCTGCGGCGTGGTCATGCAGCGGGCCGGCGCCTGCTTCGTGTGCAGCGGCTGCGGCACGACCAGCGGCTGTTCGTGATGTGTTGGCCCGGATGAGCACAGCAATCGCCTTCGGATGAGCCGACCGCCGGGCTGGACCTCCCCGAGTGCCCGGCCCTGGTCAGGTAGGACCAACTCGCGACGTCCGTGATCTGTGGTTGCCACCGTGATGGGGCCTGAGAATGCACGGCGCCCCAACGCTGTCGATCCAGACCCCGCAGCGCGGCTTCGGGTCGGCTCCCTGACGGTGCGACTCGTCGCTCGTCGCGCCGGCGCGGCGGGGCCTGCGGACCTGCTCCACCAGTGCACGGGCCAGATGCCGCAGGGCCCGGATGTCCTTGGGTCTGCCGGCGTCCTTTTTCGAGATGTAGATGTGCCGGAGGGAAGCCACCGGCACGTCGAACCCCACGGGGTTCCCGCCTGGGTCGACAGCCGGCCGGATCTCGGCCGTCGGCTCCAGCGTGAGGTAGCCGCGGCTGATCCCATCCGGCCGGATCACGAGGTCGAGCGCACCCCACTCGGTGACGAGCATCACGGCCTTGGTCTGTTCCAGACGCTCGCGATTCGCGAGCAGGTCACGGAGGCTGGTAGATCGCGCCGTCTCACCGAAGAATGGTTCGGCGCCCAATTCGTCGAGTGCCGCTCGCAACCGGCCCAGGTTGGCGTCGTCGAGAAGCGGGCAGATGTCGATGTCGGTCGTTGGCTCCAGTCCTTCGACTCGGTGGAGCATTGCTCCGTAGCCGCCAAGGATGATGAAACGCACCCGGTGGTGAAGGAGCACGGGCAGCATCCGCTCGGGGCGAAAGGGACGCTCCTCCGTCAAGAGGGCCGGGAGCCCTGACGCTCGTACCACTCCTCAAGGGAGGTGCGGGGAACGGTGGCCTCCCACTCCCGGTACAGCCGGTCCTGCTCGTCGGGAAGCTCGACCCTGCAGCGGAGCTCGAAGCCGGCGGCGTCTATCAGGCGGACGAGCGTGTCGAACCGCGGCTGCTGGCGGCCGTTCTCGTAATTCGCCACGGCCGCGGCTGAGGTGCCGGCCCTTCGGGCCAGCTCACGTTGAGACAGCCCCGACAAAATGCGAGCCTCAGCGACGAGCCCGCCGGCGATGGATTCCTGGTGCATCTTCACCGACCTATGTTATCAGATTCAATAACACCGGTTGGGACTCGTTCGCGTCACGGGCTCGGATGTTCGTGACGGATCCACGACGCCAGCAGCGGGTCGATGATCGTTCCCCGCTCGTCGACGACGCTGCGCTGCTCCAGCACGTCGCGCGCCGCAGCCGCCGACCCGCCGCCGAGCCCGAGCCGGTGGGCGGCGGCGCCGAACAGCGGCTCGCCCCAGGCGATGAGGCGCAGCGCCTTGCGGTGGTTGCCCCCGATCCCGTTCCACACCGCCAGGAGCTCGGGCCGGACGTAGGCCAGGGCGGTGTCGTACGCCTGCTGCCAGGCGTCGTCGTCGGCCTCGCCGCCGGCGGCGACGAGGTTCCACAGGTGGTGGGCCAGGAGGTTGAGGCGCTGAGGGTGACCGCCGGCGGCGTGGACGATCGGCCCCAGCGCCGGCCCGGCGGCCCGGCCGGTCGACGCGAACTGCTCGGCCACGTAGTCCGTGGCCACGGGCGCCGGCAGGGGACCGAGCTCGAAGCGCTCGGCTTGCCCGTACAACGGCGCGGCCCGCTCGGAGAACAGGCCGCGCAGCAGGCCCTGCTCCGAGCCGGAGAAGAGGTAAGAGACCCGGTCACGATGGTGCTGGATCTGCGACCGGAGCACGGCATCGGCCTGGCGCACGTCGGCGATGGCCTGGAACTCGTCGAGAACCACCAGGACCCGGGTACCCGTGCGGGCCGCGGCCTGCGGGGGCAGCGCCAGCAGCGCCTCCAACGTCTGGGACGGCGGGCTGTCCACCGGTCGGAACACGCCCTGGCCGAGGTCGATCCCGACCCGCGCCCCTGCGGCCCGCAAGCCGCCCTCGGCCACGGCGGCCAGGGCCCGCACCAGCGCAGTGCGCACCTTGGAGTGGTTCAGGTCGCTGAAGGCGGCGGCCAGCCGGCGGCTGATGTCGTCCATGCTGAGCACGCCCGTGAGGTCGCAGACCACCACGGCCAGGTCCTTGTCGGCGGCACAGTCGTGGGCGAGGCGGCCGATCACGCTCGTCTTGCCGAAGCGGCGGGGCCGTAGAGGAGGCAGAACCGTCCGTGGCTGGCCCGGTCGCGCAGCGCGGCGAGCTCGCGGTCGCGCCCGGCGAGTTGGGCCGGCGGCACTGGCCCGTCGAACACGAACGGTGACGTCTCGACCTGCACGCCGCCCATGATACTCGCCAAGGCGGAGCTACTACCTCCGTCTGGGCGAGGGTTTTTTCCCCGCTCTGGCGAGCAGCGGGCGGTCAGGTCAGCTGGATCGTGCCCGCCTCGAAGCTCGACCCGCCCGGGCACTTGGTGGTGTAGGTCGTGCCCGCCTTGAGGGTGAGGCCGAAGCTGCGGTCGGCGCCGGGGATCACGTTCTCGACCTCGCCCACGATCTTGCTGCCCTGGAGAATCTCGAACTCGGTCACCGCGGCCGAGCCCTTGTTGGTGACGTGGAAGTTGGTCGGCCCGGCCGGCGTGGTGATGGCCCGGGGCTCGCATCCGGTGTCGGACAGGGTCACATTGACGGTCGGACCGTCGACCGCGGCGGTGCCTTCGTCGTCGTCATCCGACGAACAGCCGGCGGCGGCAAGGATGATGGCGAACAGGACGAGCAGGAAACGGCGGGGCATGGGACCTCCTCTGGGTCAGGCGAGGGCGGGCGTCGGTTTGACCGATCGCCGGCGGGAACTGCGCAGGACGAACATCGATACGGGGACGAGGTAGGCCACCCAGGCGACGACCTCGATGAGCGCGGGCCGAGGCTGGATGCCGAGGACGCCGGTGAGGAGCGCGGCCTGCACGGACCCCGGCTTGATGAGCCAGCGCAGGTCGACGACGTGCTCCTGGCCGAAGTTGATCCATCCCGCCTCGTGGCCGGTGTGCATGGCGAACGCGACGAGGCCGGCGGCCACCAGCACGAGCACCAGCCCGGTGGCGGTGAAGAACCGGGCCAGGTTGATCCGCACCCCGCCCCGGTAGAGCCCGTAGCCGATGGCGACGGCGACGAGCAGCCCGAGCACGGCGCCGGCGCTGGCCGCGGCCCGGTTGGTCGACGCCTGGAACGCCGACAGCAGGAACACGGCCGTCTCCATGCCCTCGCGCAGGACGGCGAGGAACGCCATGGCGACCATCGTCCACACCGACCCCTCGATGGCGGCACCCGCCCGGGTCTCCAGGTCGCCCTTGATCGAGCGGGCGTGGCGGGCCATCCACACGATCATGGACGTCACCATGGCCACCGCGATCACGGCGATGACGGTCTCCAACCCTTCCTGCTGGCGCTGCGGGAGGTTCTCGTTCAGCACCTCCAGCAGCACGCCGACGGCGGCGCACAGCGTGACCGCGGCGAGGACGCCGGCCCAGACCCAGCGCAATTGGCGGGACGCGCCCCGTTGGCGCAGGAAGGCGGCGATGATGCCGACGATGAGCGACGCCTCGACACCCTCACGCAGGCCGATGACAAAGGTGGGGAGCACGGACCCTCCAACGAGTTGGGACACCCATAGGCAGCGTCTTAGGATCACCTTACATCTCCGGTGCCGGCCAGAGAAGGTGGCATGAGCGACGGGCGCCCGCCGATCTCGGTGCTCGACCTGGCCGTGGTCAACGCCGGCGGGACCTCGGGCGAGGCGCTGGCCGCCACCACGACGCTGGCCCAGCGGGCCGACGAGCTGGGCTACCACCGGTTCTGGGTGGCCGAGCACCACAACATGCCGCTGGTGGCCAGCACCACACCGCCGGTGCTGATGGCCCACCTGGCCGCTCGCACGACGAACATCAGGATCGGCTCCGGCGGGATCATGCTGCCGAACCACGCACCGCTGGTGGTGGCCGAGCACATCGCCGCCCTCGAGGCGCTCCATCCCGGACGGATCGATCTCGGACTGGGCCGCGCACCGGGCACCACACCGGAGGCGGCGCTGGCGCTGCGGCGCTCGGTCGACCTCCTCGGGGCCGAGGACTTCCCGCGCAACCTGCTCGACCTCATGGGGTTGCTGGGCGACGTCCGGGGCGAGGGCGGCCTGTGGGAGCGGTTCTCGGCCACACCAGCGGCGACGTCGACGCCGCAGATCCTGCTGCTGGGCTCGAGCGGTTTCAGCGCCCAGCTGGCCGGCCGGCTCGGGCTGCCGTTCGTCTTCGCCCACCACTTCGACCAGGGCGGCACGCTGGAGGCCATCGACCTCTACCGCCGGAGCTTCCGGCCCTCGCCGGCGCTCGAGGATCCCTCCTGCATCGTCACCGCCAACGTGCTGGTGGCCGAGACGGACGAGGAGGCCGACTGGCAGGCGGGGCCCGGCCGTTTGGTGATGCACTGCATCCGCTCCGGACGCTTCGCCCCGTTGCTCTCGCCCGAGGAGGCGGCGGAACAGCCCGACATGCCTATCGCCCGGGTAGCACCGACGAACCGGATCAGCGGGTCGCCGGCCACGGCCCTGGCCGGGCTCGACCGGCTGCTGGCGGCCACCAAGGCCGACGAGATCATGGTCTCGACCGTCGCCCACGGGCTCGACACCAGGATCCGGAGCCTCGAGCTGCTCGCTCAGGTGTGGCCGGCGCCGGCGCCGGCCTGACGATCAGGCCTGCCAGCGGTCCCAGTCGACGAGCTCGTCGAGGGGGATGCGGGGTGCCGACTGGCGCTTCTCCTTGGGCGGGGCGGGGTGACCGATGCCGACGCCCATGGGCGCCTCGTGGTCCTCGGGGAAGCCGAGAAGCTCCCGCACGCAATCCTCGTGGTGGAAGGTGACCGGGCAGGAGGCCAAGCCGAGCCCCTTGGCCGCCACCATCATGTTCTGGGCCATGCGCCCGATGTCGAAGCCCTTGCCACCCTCCTTGGGCACCACGATGACCAGGACCACGGGAACCGAGGGGATCCAGTCGGAGAACCGGCCGCACTCGGCCAGCCGGGCCCGGTCGCTGGCGTCGGTCACGACCACGATGCGGTTCAGCTGCTGGTTCTTGGCGCTGCCGGCCATGCGACCGGCCTGCAGGATCTTGCGCAGGTCCTCGTCCGACACCGGATCAGGGGTGAAGTCGCGGGTGTCGCGCTTGCTCACGATGGCCTCGTAGACGTCCATATCGTTAGTCTGCCCGACTACCTGGCTCCTAATGTTGAACGCATGGCGGACGACCTCCCCGCAGTGCTGGAGCTGCTGCACACGAGCGAGCACCGATGGCGAACCCTGCGCGCCGAGGGCGAGGAGTGGATCGACGCGGAGCGCAGCGGCCAGGCGTACCGGCGCAACATGCGCCCCGGCGCATTGATGTCGTTCCGGGGCGTGCCCGGGCCGGCCGATCGGGATCCGTCGTGGAAGGTGTGGCTGAGCCCGCCCCGGTCGAGGGTGGACTTCGGGGGTCCGCACCAGTCCCGCACGGTGGTCATCGGCGACGGGCACCGGACGTGCGCCTCCCACCCGCACGTCGTCGGCTACCGGGTCACGGATCATCGTGACGATCACGAGCAGTCACTCGGCCCGGCCGGCGCCCTCGTGCACCCCGTCCTGCTCGCCGCCGCGCTGGAGCTCACGGTCCAGGGCCGGGGTGAGGCCCTCGGCCGGGAGGTCATCGTCGTGCGGGGACGGGCCCGACCGGCAACCCGCCGCGGCATGCCGTGGATCACCATGGGCGCCGACGAGCTGGACGTGGCGGTCGACGTCGAACGCGGCGTGCTGCTGTGGTCGGAGGCCCGGTTCGAGGGTGCGCCGTTCCGGCGGATCACCATGACCGCGGTGGGTTTCGACGAGGACCTTGACGACCACCTCTTTGCCTTCCCCGAGGGCGCCGGCGAGCTGCCGTTCCCGCCGGAGCGCCCGCGCCGGCCGCCGGCCGACCGTCGGGCGGGCGACGGCCCGCCCGACGGTGTGCTGGGCGAACCCGTCGGGGGACCGCAAATCGTGGCCCGCGCCGACTCCGTCGTCGTCGCCGTGGACCGTGTCGTCGCCTACCCGACCGGGTTCGAGCTCGGCGTCACCGTGCGGACGAGAGGAGGGCAGGGCCAGCGCAGCTTCGACGAGGTCCGCCGGCGGGAGTGGCGGGGCGCGTCGGCGTTCCCCGGCGAGTCGCTGCAGGTGAGCGTCGTGTTCGCCGACGGCCGCCGCAGCATCGCCCGGAACTTCGGCCGCCCGCCGGAGGCGGCTTCGAGCGGCGTCCGCCTCGTCCCTCTGAGCGGGAGCGGCACCGACACCCGCTTCGACCAGCGGTTCTGGGTCGAGCCCCTCCCGCCGCCGGGGCCGCTCGGTGTGGTCGTCGAGTGGGACCGGCGCCAGATCCCCGAGACCCGCGCCGAGCTCGACGCCGGCGCCATTGTCGCCGGCGCCGCCCGGGCTGCGACGCTGTGGCCGTGACCGAGCGGTTCTTCATCCGCGGCGCCCCACCGTCCGACGCCGACCCGCTCCCGCTGCGGGAGGCGGCCGGCGCCGCCGTCGAGTCGCTCCGGATGGCGTGGGAGGCCGACCGCTACGGGCTGCTCCGGCTGGTGGCCCTCAACACGGCGACGACCGCGGCCGAGGTCGCCCAGCTCTTCGTGGGCAGCGAGGCGCTCGAAGGAGTGGTCGACGGCGACCGGCGCGGGGTGCAGGCCCGCCGGCTCCTCGTGCTCGGCGGTCTGGGCGTGGTGGCGACGGCGGGCAGGAGCGTGCGCGGCTCCTGGGGGAACCCGGTCGTCCAGGCCGCAGTCCGCCGGACGGAGGCGAGCATCCTCGACGTGGTGGGGGCGATGGAGCTGGCCGACGTCGAGGACCCGGCGTTCCAGGACCGACTGCAGCGGGCGCTGAACGGCGCCCAGCGGGAGGCGATGCTCTTCGGGACCGCGCTGTCCGTGCCCCAGTCGGTCCTCGGGCTGATCGGCGCCCTGGCGGCCATGACCGCCAACGACCGGGCCCTGGTCCCCCTCGCCGTCGCCGGCTCGGTGCCCCGCTGGTACCTCATGCGCAAGCTCAAGGATCCCGAGAGCCCGTTCCACGGCCGGCGGGGCCGGGAGATGCGCGAGTCGGGCATGGTCCGCCATCTCCTCACGGGGACCACCGCGGCCCACGAGCTGCGGGTGTTCGACGCCACCCCGTACCTGCGCGAGCGCTACGACCGGCTGGCCAGGGAGGCCGATGCGGCCCAGACCGGGCTGTACCGCCACAACGCCCGCCGCGAGGCCCTGGCCGCCCTCCTGGGCCGCATGGCCGACGCCCCCGCCGCCACCCGGCTGCTGGTCCGGGTGGCGCGGAAGCAGGCGTCGGTCGCCGACGCGGTCGCCGGCGGCGTGGCGGCGAGGAAGGCGGCCGGCGGCGTCCAGCGCATCGTCGAGACGGTCAACCAGCTGTGCCGCACGGCGGCGTCGACCGTCGACGTCCGGGAGTTCCTGAGGGAGCCACCGCCGGCCCCCGCCGGTCGAAAGCCGCCGGGCGACTTTGCCCGGATCGTCGTCCGGGACCTCTGCTTCACCTACCCCGGCCGGACGAGCCCGGTGCTCGACGGCGTCGACATGGAGATCGGCCGGGGCGAGGTCGTCGCCCTGGTCGGGGAGAACGGCTGCGGCAAGACGACGCTGGCCAAGCTGCTGTGCAGCCTGTACCAGCCCACCAAGGGCACGATCCGGTGGGACGACGTCGACGTGGCCGACTGCGACCCGGCCGGCGTGCGGTCGCGGATCGCCATCGTGTTCCAGGACTTCGTGAAGTACCCGACCCTGAGCGCGGCGGAGAACATCGGCATCGGGCTGCCGGCGAAGATCAAGGACCGGGCCGCCATTGTGGCGGCGGCGCAACGGGCCGGCGCAGACGAGGCGATCACGAAGTTGCCCAATGGCTACGACACCGTCATGTCCCGCCAGTTCGGCGGCGCGGACCTGTCCATGGGCCAGTGGCAGCGGGTCGCCCTCGCCCGGGCCTTCCTGCGCGACGCCCCGCTGGTCGTGCTCGACGAGCCGACCGCCGCCCTCGACCCCCGGGCCGAGCGGGACCTGTTCGAGGCCGTCGCCGCCCTGTACCGCAGCCGCTCGGCGGTGCTCATCTCCCACCGCCTGTCGAGTGTGCGCTTCGCCGACCGGATCTGCGTGCTGGCGAACGGCCGCATCACCGAGTCGGGCACCCACGAGAACCTGCTCGCCGCCGGCGGGGACTACGCCGAGCTCTTCGAGATCCAGGCTCGGGCCTACCGGTAGGCGGGCACCCGCCGGCCGGCGGCCAGGTCACGGGACGGCGAGCACGGACTCGCACGCGGTCGCCGAGTCGGTGCCGGCATCGCCCGAACAGACGTCGACGTCGGCGCCGCCATCGAGTGAGTCGTCGCCGTCGCGCCCGACGATGGTGTCCTTCCCGGCCTCACCGAGGATGCGATCGTTGCCGGCGTCGCCCGAGAGGGTGTCGTTGCCGTTGCCGCCCAGCAGCAGGTCGGCGCCGTCGCCACCGAAGATGACGTCGTTCCCGTCCCCCCCGCATATCACGTCGTCGCCGCCGAGACCGAAGATGCGGTCGTCACCTCCGAGCCCGACGATCACGTCGCGAGCCGGGGTTCCGACGATCGAGTCGTTGCCCGGCGTGCCGACGATCGTGGCCACCAGCCCGTTGCAGCGTGGCGGCCCCACCGTCGTGCTCGTGCTCGTCGAAGGCACGGTGGATGTCGTGGTGCTGGTGCTCGTCGACGTGCTCGTCGACGTCGGGGGCTGCGTCGTCGTGGTGGTGGTGCTCGTCGAGGTGGTGGAGCTGGTCGAGGTGGTGGAGCTGGTGGAGGTCGACGACGTGCTCGACGTCGGCGGCATGTCGGAGATCGAGATGGTGGCGTCGTCGCTGCCGACGGCCGGGGCGCCCTCGTCGTCGACCACGCCGACGGTGACGCGGTCGGTCTGGGAGGCGCCGGGGGCACCGGTGAAGGTGGCGGCGAAGGTGCAGCCGGTGGTGGCCCCGGGGGCGACGACGGCCCCGATGATCAACCCGCAGTTGGACAGGGGTCGGCCGGCGAGGTCGCCGTAGACGTCGTCGACGATGGACTGGATGGTGACCGGGTCGGAGCTGCCGCTGGTGTTGCGGATCTGGACCCGGAAGCTGAACTGCCCACCCGGCGCCGGCTTGGTGGCCGGGGCCGCGTCCTTGATGACCACGATCGTGGGCGGGGCGCCGGTGAGGGAGACGGTGGCGGTGGCGGTGTTCGAGGCCGTCTGCCCTTCGTCGTCGACGGCCGTGACGGTCACGATATCGACCTGGGACGCCCCGGCCCCGCCGCTGAACATGCCGGTGAAGGTGCATGGCGGCGACGACTGTCCCGGCGCCAGCACCGTCCCGATGAGGGACCCGCAGGTCGAGCCGGGCCGGGTGGCCAGGTTCCCGTAGACGTCGTCGGTGACGGTCTGGATGGTCACCGGGTCCGTCGGCCCGCTGCTGTTGGTGACGGTCACGGAGAAGGTGAACGCGCCCCCCGGCTCAGGGCGGGTCGGGGGGACGGCGGACTTCGTCACGGTGATCGAAGGAGGTGTGGCCGCCACCGAGACCTCGTTCGGGTCGTTGCACGCTCCGGTCGTCATCAGGTAGTTGGCGTCGCCCGAGTAGGCGGCGATCCATCGGTAGGTGTTCTCGGCGGAGACGGTGAAGGGGTCCGACGTCGCGGTGGCCGAAGGTGCGCCGCTCAGCGGTCGGTTCGCGCTGGTGAAGATCGCCGTGCCGGTGCAGGCCGGGGTGGTGAACAAGGTGAACGTCACCGTCCCGGTCGGAGCCGGGACGCCGGCGAGGCCGGTGACGGTGGCCGTGTCGGTGATGGGGCCGCCGATGGAGGCCGCCGGCGTCGCCGCGGTCACGAGGGTGGGTTGGGCCTGGCTCACCACGAAGCTCTCCGCGGGGTCGAGGCACGCCGTCGGCCCGGCGGCTGCGTAGTTGACGTCGCCCGAGTACACCGCCGTCCAGTGGTAGGTGCCGGGGGCCACGACGGCATTCGACGGGCCGGACGGGTACACGGGTGCCCCGAAGTGGTCGACCGGCACGACCGCCGACGAGTGGACCGCGCCCGCGGCGTCGCACGTGGGGTTGGCGGGCCCGTAGAGGCGGAAGGTGATGGTGCCCGACGGCGCCGGCGCCGGTGGCACGGTCACGCCGGCCGGCGCGGTCAGGGTGGCCGAGTCGGAGGACGGGCCGCCCACGGAGGCGGGCGGTGTGGCCGTCGTGGTGATCGTCGGCTGTGAGGAGACGAAGGACACGGTCTCCGTCGGGTCCCCACATGCCGTGAGCACCGCGAGGTAGTTGGCGTCGCCCGAGTACGTCGCTACCCACCGGTAGGTGCCGGGGGCGTTGATCGGTGCCGGCGTGGTCGGCCCGTAGGTGGCGAACCCGGTGTTCACGGGTGAGGTCTGGGTGAAGAGCGGTGCGCCCGTACACGTCGGGTTGGCGTAGAGGTTCCAGGTGATCTGCCCGGTGGGTGGAGCACCCCCGCTCGACGACGGCGGGGGCGGAGGGCTCAGGGTGGCTGTGTCCGTGGTCGAGCCGGGCACCGTCGGTGAGCTCTGGCCGGCGGTCGTCGTGAGGACCGGCGCGGCCGCCACCACCGTGCTGACGCTGGAGCCGCTGTTGCGCACGGCGGGCAGGCCAGGCGCGCTGACCGTCGCCGATGCCAGCTGAGCCGTCTGGACCCCTGGGGTCGGCAGGGTATCGACCGTGGGCACCCGCCGTGTCGTCGCCGTGAAGTTGACGAAGCAGACTTCGCCCGTGAGGAGCATCAGCGATGCTTCACCGCCGGGTGGAGTGAACCGGAAGGTGCCGGGTGTGAACTCGGTGATCGTCCATGTCCCGGTACAGCTCGCCGGTCCAAACCCGACGCCGGTGGCGCTCAGAATGAAGACGCCGGACTCCACTCCGCCCGGGCAATCATTGCCGCTGGTGGAGCACGCGGGCACGAGGTTCACCTGCTCCACGGTCAGCATCGGGAAGGTCGTCGACTCGGGCGGTGTCGAGAAGTTGTTGATGCCGACCGCGGCGGGGAACATTTGGCCCACGACGGTCGTGGCGGGGAACGAAGCCGCCGGTGCGACGAGGATGAAGGCGCGGGACGGACTGGCGATGTAGACCGACATACCGAGCAGGACGGCGACCAAACCGGCGACCGCGCGCCCACGATCCGACAGCACGTTCACGACGCCCCCCTGCTTGCCCGAACCGGTCGGCGTCGAGCCGTCCGGCGCCGGACCTGCTCCCCGACGGGAGGAACTCTCCCACCCCGACGGGCCCATTTCAACCGGTGACCACCGCCGCCCCCTATGCCTGGGCGGCGGCCACCTCGGTGCGCTCCTGCAGGAGGCCGACGACGAGATCGCGCATGGAGAAGACGCCGGCGAGCTGGTCGTTCTCGTCGACGACGACCAGGTGCCGGAAACCCTTGTCCCGCATCACCTTGGCCGCCTCGTGCAGGTCCAGGCTGGGGGAGACCGTTTTCAGGCCCCGGGTCACGCAGTCCCGCACGGTCATGGCGCCGATGTCGCTGCCCCGGGCGATGACCCGGAGGGCATCGCGGTCGGTGATGATGCCGGTGGGCTTGCCGTCCTTGAGGACGACGGCGGAGCCGATGCCTCGCTCGATCATCCAGATGGCGGCGTCGTGGAAGCTGTCACCCTCTTCCACGGTGAGCACTGCCCGGGTGATGAGCGGTCCGATCTCCATGAGGCGACCTTAGCCAAGGGATCCGCTTGTGAAAAGGTTTGTGAATGTGAACACAATCACACTTGCGGTAGGATGGCCGCCGTGACGCTCGTACACCGGGTGCTGCACCCGAACCCCATCATCTCGCTGGAAGACCACGTGACCCGGGGCGGTGGGAAGGGCCTCACGGCGGCCCTGGAGCTGGATCCCGACGCCATCATCGAGCGCGTCCTCGCTTCGGGTCTGCGGGGCCGGGGCGGCGCCGGCTTCCCGGTGGGGCGCAAGTGGCAGACGGTGTCGGCGAACCGGGTGATCGACGTGGCGTCCGCGGTCATCGTCAACGCCGCCGAGGGGGAGCCGGGCACGTTCAAGGATCGCACCATCCTGCGCCGCAACCCGTACGTGGTGATCGAGGGGGCGCTGATCGCAGCCAGGGCGGTGCAGGCCGACCTCGTGGTATTCGGGATGAAGCGGTCGTTCTCCGGCGAGGTCGAGCGGGTGCGGGCCGCCATCGAGGAGGTCGAGGACGCGGGCTGGAACGCCGGCGTCACGCTGTCGGTGTTCGAGGGCCCCGACGAGTACCTCTACGGCGAAGAGAGTGCCCTGCTCGAGACGATCGACGGGCGCTTCCCCTTCCCCCGCGTCGTACCGACCTTCCGTCGCGGCCTCCGGGAGGCGCCCGAGGACGCGCCGATCGCGCCGGCGTGCGTCAACAACACCGAGTCGCTGGCCAACGTCCCCCGCATCCTGGCCCGGGGCGCCGAGTGGTTCCGCACCGTCGGCACCCAGGAGTCGCCCGGCACGATGGTCTGCACCGTCACCGGCCGTACCCAGCGCCACGGGGTCGGCGAGGTGCTGATGGGCACGCCGTTGCGCGACGTGATCGAGGAGATCGGCGGCGGCCCGCTCCCCGGCCGCGAGATCAAGGCGGTCATGTCGGGTGTCGCCACCGGCATCATCCCCGGGTCGATGCTGGATACGCCCGTCACCTACGAGCACCTGGCCGCCATCGGCAGCGGGCTGGGCTCGGGTGCCTTCATCGTGTTCGACGACACGGTCGACATGGTGGCCGTCGCCGCCGGCGCCGCCCGGTTCCTGGCCGTGGAGTCCTGCGGGCAATGCTCGCCGTGCAAGCTCGACGGCGAGAACCTGACCGAGCGCCTCACCAAGGTCGCCGGCTCGGTGGGCACCGAGTTCGACATGGGTGTCATCCGCAAGCGCATCGGCACGGTCGCCGACCGCTCCCGCTGCTACCTCGCCACCCAGCAGCAGGTACTGCTCGACAGCCTGCTCAAGCATTTCCCCGAGGAGTTCGCAGCCCACATCTCCAACGCCCTCGACCCCGTCGAGCCCGAGCTCATCGCCGAGCTCATCGACATCCGGGGCGGGCGGGCCTACCTCGACGAGCGCCACCGGCTCAAGCAGTACGACTGGTCCTACGCCAAGAACGACTCGGGCACCGTGCCGGTCGAGCGCTTCGTGAACGCCGTCCCCAGCTGGCGGGCCTGACTCTCCCCAACGAACTGGCTGCAGTTGACCGCGCAGACGCGGCCAAGTGCAGCCAAATCGGGTGAAATGAGCGGGTGAGCGCGCCCACCGCCGGCCAGCCCCGGGCCGCGGTCACCCTGCGCCACGGCGAGATCGTCAGCCCGATCGAGCTCTTCTTCGACCTGGTGTTCGTGCTGGCCGTCACCCAGTGCACGGCGCTGATGGCCCAGGACCCGACGTGGAAGGGCGTCGGCCGGGGCGTGCTGATCCTCGGCCTGCTGTGGTGGTCGTGGGTCGGCTACGCCTGGCTCACGAGCGTGCTCGACCCCGACGAGGGCGCGGTCCGCCTCGTCATCTTCGCGGCGATGGCCGCCCTGCTGGTCACTTCGCTCTGCGTACCGGACGCGTTCGGCGACCTCGGGCTGGCCTTCGCCGTGTCGTACGGGGCGGTTCGGGCGGCCCACATCGCCCTGTTCGTCCTCGGCAGCCGGGACGACGCCGGCCTGCGCCACTCGGTCGTCGGCCTGGGCCTGAGCACCGCGGCCGGCGTGGGCGTGTTGATCGTCGGGTCACAGCTCCACGGCGACGCCCGCGCCGCGGTGTGGCTGGCGGCCCTGGTGTTCGACATGGGCGGCCCGCTGGTCATCGACCCAGGCGGCTGGCGCCTGGTGCCGGGGCACTTCGCCGAGCGCCACGGCCTCATCGTCATCGTGGCGCTGGGGGAGTCGATCGTGGCCATCGGCGTGGGCGCCGGCGCCGGCGTGGACGGCGGCGTGATCGTGGCCGCCGTCCTGGGCATCGCGGTGGCCGCCGCGCTCTGGTGGGCCTACTTCGACGTCTCCGCCCTGGTCGCCGGCCAGCGTCTGGCCCAGGTCGAGTCCGTCCCCGTGCGGAACCGGCTGGCCCGTGACGCCTACTCGTACCTGCACCTGCCGATGGTGGCCGGCATCGTCCTCGTCGCCATGGGCATGAAGGCGACGCTGGCCCACGTCGGCGACCCGCTCGGGTGGGTGACGGCGACGGCGCTGGTCGGCGGGGCCGCCCTGTACCTGCTGGCCCACGTCGTCTTCAAGCTTCGGACCCTGTCCGTGCTGAGCGTCGCCCGACTCGTGGCCGCGGTCGTCCTCGTGGGCCTCATCCCAGTCGCCCACCAGGTGGAGGCGCTGGCGACGGTCGGCATCGTCGTCGGCGTGCTGTGGGCCATGATCGTCTTCGAGCGACTGACTCTCGTTCCGCGTCAGAGTGCACGTTTTTGACGTTCTCAGGGACGCGGAACGGCGTTAAGCCAGGCGTTCGAGGCGGTCGCCGTCGAGGAACCACAGCTCGACGCCGTCGAGCAGCCCGCGGTAGCGGGTCACCCACCGGTTCACGGTGTCCCAATCGTCGCCGAAGACCAGGAACCGGCGAACGGCGTTCGTCACATGCCCGACGACGAGGACGGCCTCGGAGATCACCGCCGACTTGGCCTCGTCCGTGCGGCCGCGACCGGCGACCCACACCACGTCGCCGACGATGCGGCCGTTTCCCGACACCAGCTCGAAAGGCTGGGTGTTGCCGCCGGGCAGGGCGGCCAGGCGGCGGTGCAGGGTGGTGCCCCACCGGGCGGACAGCACCCGGCGGGCGTGGTCGGGGAAGGCGGGGCGCTTCGGCGCCTCGACGGGTGGCGGCGACGGTCGGGGGGCAGGCGCCGGCGGCGCCGGGGCCGCGCTCCGGGCGGCGGGCTCGAGGACGGGGCGGACGCCGCCGGCCATGTTGCGGACCACCAGGCCCTGGGCCTCGAGCTGGTGGCACGCCTCCACGATGTCGGGCCGGCGGACGCCCAGGGCGTCGGCCAGCTCGCCGTCGTCGAGCGACGCACCGTGCGTCCTGAGGTGCTCGACGATCCGGTCTCCCAGCGGTGGCACGGGGGAGAACGTACGCGCGTTCAGGCGCCGCGCACCACGACGAGGCGGTCGGCCCCCGATTCCGCCCCCCACACCTCCCCCGGGCGACCGAGGATCTGCCGCACGCTGGCATCGGCCACGTCCAGGGGGAACGACCGGAACGCCTCCGTCCGGGGGTCGAACCTGACCAGGGCGTTGGCGCCGAAGTCGCTCAGCCACACCCGGTCCTTCTCGTCGACGTAGACCGCGTAGGCCTGGGGTCGGCTGCCGGGCAGCTTCCATTCCCGCCACCGGCCCGTGGCCGGATCGAGCACCGCCACCTGGCCGGCGTTCCACTCGCTCACCCAGACCTTGCCGGTCGAGTCGGACCACACCCGCCGGGCGCCCTGGCCGGCGGTGGGCGGGTCGATGGGGGTGGACTTGCCCGACGACGTGTCGATCCGGGCCACGTGGCTGCCGGCGAGCGACGCGTAGAACACCTCGCCGCCGGGGGTGGCGGTGATGCCGTAGGGGCCGGCGCCCCGGGGGGCGTCCATGACCTCCACCTTGCCGGTCTTGGGGTCGAGCCGTCCGTAGACGCCGGACTGCCCGGTGAACCAGAGGATGCCGCCGGGGCCGAAGGCGGCGGTGTTGAGGTTGGCGTTCCGGGTGCCGGCGGGGAGCGGGAAGCGGGTGACCTCCCGGGTGGTGCCGTCGACCCGGACGATGGCGTTCAGGCCGCCGTCGGTGACCCACGCGGCCCCGTCGGGCCCGACGATCACGCCGTGGGGCGCCGAGCCGGCGCCGAGCTTCACCGACGTGGTGGCGCCGGTGGCCGGGTCGAGGCGACCAAGCTCGCCCTTCGCCTGAGCGGTGTACCAGACGGCGCCGTCCGGCGCCGGCGCCACATCGTGGGGCCGGGAGCCCGCCGGCACCGGGTAGGTCGTCATCTTGGCCTCGGCCGGCGGCGCCGGCGCCGGCGCCGCGGTCGTGCTCATGGTCGTCGGGGCCACCGCCGGCGAGGTCGACGTCACCGCCGGCTGCGGGCCGCTCACCACCTGGTCGGAGGCCGAGTTGCAGGCGCCGGCGACGAGGGCCAGGGCCAGGGCGACTGCCGCCCGGTTCATTGTCGGGCCAGGAACGCGGCGACGGCGGCGTTGAAGCCGTCCGCTGCCTCCAGGTTCGAGAGGTGGCCGGCCCGGGGCAGCACGACCAGCTTCGACCCGCGGATCCGCTGGTGCATGTCCCGCGCCACGTCGGGCGGCGTCAGGCTGTCGTGCTCCCCGACGATCACCAGGGTGGGCACCGAGATGCCGGCCAGCTCGGCGGTGGCGTCGGGCCGGTACTTCATCGCCTCCAGGGCGCCGATGTACCCGGCGGCCGGGTTGGCCATGAGCCGGCGCACCTGCTCGACCAGGTCGAGGCGGGTGGCGCGGGTGTCGTCGGAGAGCAGGCCGCCGAGGAGCACCTCGATGAGGCTGGTGGTCCCGATGCTGGCGACCTGGTCCTGCTGGTCCGTGCGGCGCTCGAACACCATGGTGGTGTCGGCGCCGGCCTTGGTGTCGGCCAGCACGAGGGCCGAGACCCGCTCGGCGTGCTCCCGGAGGAAGGCAAAGGCCACGTACCCGCCCATGGAGAGGCCGCCGAGCACGACCGGGCCGAGGCCGAGGTGCGTGAGCAGCCCGGCCACCAGGTCGGCGAAGCCGATCATCGTGTAGCGGTACATGCTGTCGGGGGCACCGGACCCCCCGAAGCCCGGGAGGTCCGGTGCGATCACCCGCCGGTGCGCGGCCAGGTGCTCGAACTGGGTCGCCCACATGCCCGAGTGCAACGGGAAGGCGTGGAGGAGCACCAGCGCCGGCTCCCCGGTCCCGACATCGGCGTAATGGAGGCGGACCCCGTCCACCTCGACGTTCGGCACGAACTCACGGTACCCGCCGGGTGCCGCCTTGCGGTCGCTAAGTGTCGACGTCATCCATTGCAGCGCCGGCTCGGTGGTGGGAGGTTGAGAGCCGTGGCGGAACACCCCGAGCTGTGGACCGAGAAGACACCGGAGAAGCGCTACCTGTACGACGTGGTGCCGACGTTCGGGGCGGCCCACGACGCCGAACTGATGCGCACCGGCCACCCGCCGGCACCCAGGCCGCCCCGCACGCCCCGCCGGGAGCGCGGACCGTTCCTCACCTATCTGCGCCAACCCTGGTCATGGGGCGACAACAGCCCCGGCGACGTATGGCACCGGCTCCAGTGCCGGTGGGGCCGTCACGTGATCGCCGGCGGGCACACCATGCAGCTCGGCAGCTCGATGGTCTACGTCGAGCGCACGTGCCGGTGGTGCGGGGCCGCGCCGGCGTAGCGCCGGCTCAGGCGACCGCCGTCCCCGGCATCCCGCCGGCGATGGCCGTCCC
The DNA here is from genome assembly GCA_023265025.1 of Acidimicrobiia bacterium. Taxonomy (GTDB): domain Bacteria; phylum Actinomycetota; class Acidimicrobiia; order Acidimicrobiales; family AC-14; genus CADCTB01. The sequence goes on from JAHFUP010000008.1 coordinate 76,185, forward strand.
ACCCGACGGCTGGCCCATGCGGACGACCGGGTAGCCGGCCGCATCCCAGTCGAGCGGCGCGGAGCGGATCTCGCGGTCGGCCCATCCGGGGTCGCCGCTGAGCTTGCGGTGGTAGACGAGGTGGGTGCCGGCCGGCGTGTCGACGACACAGCCGTGGCCGCCGCCGGTGAACCAGGGACGGGGCTGCTTCCGCCACGATGCGGGGTCACCGACCTCGCCGCCCGTCCACTCCAGCAGCCCCATCTTGTAGGCCTGGGTCCAGCTGGCGTCGGCCGCGTAGATGAGGAACAGCCGGTCGGACCCGGGCCGGCGGACGATCTCCGGCCCTTCGTTGATCGGCGCCGCGCTCATCTCCCAGCCGTGTTCCGGGCGCGACAGGCACTGCCGCTCCCCGCAGATCGTCCACGGGTCCGACATCGGGGCGATGTAGAGGTTCTGGGGGAAGCCGTCCGCCGGCCCTTCCCACCCCGACCACGCGGCGAAGAGGCCGCCGGCGTGGCTGAACACGGTCAGGTCGATGGCCCACACGTCGTGCGCGGGGTCGCGCACCGGTCCGAGGGCGCGGTAGGGACCGAGGGGCTGGTCGGCGACCAGAGCGTACGTCCGGTGGTTGGCCGCCCGGCCGTCGCTGGCCGTGAAGTAGCAGTACCACCGGCCGTCGATCTGGTGGAGCTCCGGCGCCCAGATCTGGCGGCTGGGGCCGCCGGGCGCCCAGATGACCGTCTCGACGTTGCGCTCCATGCGCTCCAGGTCGGCGAAGCGCTTGATGACGATCCGCCGGTTGGCGCCGGCGGACTGCACCAGCAGCAGAGACCCGTCGTGGGCGACGACCCACGGGTCCTGCCCCGGGAAGGGCCGCCGCTCGCGGAAGGCGTCGAACAGACTCATGTGAGGCCGGCGAGGGGAGCGGCCACCCGGTCGGTGAGGAGGCCGAGGAGCCAGCCGGTGGTGAGGAGGCCCCACACCGTGACGCTGGCGGCGATGAGGGCGACGCTGTCGTCGTCGCGCAGGTACCGGACGACGGGCACCATCCAGAAGGCGCTGCGCAGCAGGCGCCGGCCGGGCCGGTTGGTCAGGTCGGCGGACAGGGCATCGACGCAGTAGACGACGAAGCCCATCGTGATCTCGGCGAGGATCAGGAAGTACGGGGCCGTGATCCGGTCGTACTCCAGGGTGAGCAGCCAGCCGGTGGTGACCATGAACCACACGACGGCGCCGAACCGCCCGAGCTTGGTCACGTTGCGGTGGGTGAACCACCGGGTGAGCGTCACCATCCACAGCACGCCCCGGGCCACCCGCTCGCCCGGCCGCCTGGTCTCCTCGCCCACCGAATCCGCGCAGAACACGATGAAGGCCAGGGTCACCTCCACGAGGGCCCAGGCGATCACCGCCCCGGTCATGGCGCCGGCGTCGGGTCGCCTCGCCGCGGCCGGCTGGAGTCGGGACACTGACGCGGGCGGCGGGCCATGCATCCATCATCGACCATTTCCGGGGTTACTTGATGCGTACGCTGGTGCGGTGCGGCCCGGGGTGATCGTGCTCGTCGGGCTGCCAGGGGCGGGCAAGAGCACGCTCGCCGCCGCGCTCGCGGCCCGCCTGGCCGGCGTGCGGGTGCTCGACAAGGACAAGGTCCGCCACGTGCTCTTCGACCCGTGCGACTACACCTCGGCCGAGCGCGACGTCGTCTTCGCGGCCATGCTCGACGCCGCCCGCTACCACCTCGGCCGCGACCGCATCGTGGTCTTCGACGGGCTGACGTTCTCCCGTCGCTCGCAGGTGGCGGCGGCCGAAGCGGTGGCCGACGAGGCCGGCGCCTTCACCGCGGTGATCGTGTGCGACGTCCCCGTCGAGCTGGCCGTGGCCCGCTGCGCGGCCGACACCGCCGGCCACCTGGCGTCCAACCGCGACGCCCGGCTCGTCCGGCGGGTGGCGGCGGAGATGGAAGAGCCGGCGGGCGCCTACCTCACCCTCGACATGACCGTCGAGGTCGATGCGCTGGCTGACCAGGCCCTGGACTACGTCGGAGAGGTCGCGGGGTAGTGACGGGGCATTAACTTGCGCCAATGGACTACCGAGCCATGGGCGGGACCGGCCTGAAGGTGAGCCACCTGTGCCTCGGCGCCATGATGTTCGGCGCCTGGGGCAACACCGACCAGGACGACTGCGTGCGCATCATCCATACCGCCCTGGACGGCGGCGTGAACTTCCTCGACACCGCCGACGTCTACTCCAAGGGTGAGTCCGAGGAGATCGTCGGCCGCGCGCTCAAGGGCCGGCGGGACCAGGTGGTGCTGGCCACCAAGTTCCACGCCAAGATGGGCGACGACCCGAACATGGGCGGGAACTCCCGACGTTGGGCCCAGCGAGCCTGCGACGACAGCCTGCGCCGGCTGGGCACCGACTGGATCGACGTGTACCAGGTGCACCGGTCCGACCCCGCCGTCGACCTCGACGAGACGTTGGGTGCGCTGAGCGACCTGGTCCACGCCGGCAAGGTGCGCTACCTCGGCTCGTCCACATTCCCGCCGTCGGCCATCGTCGAGGCCCAGTGGGTGGCGGAGCGCCGCCACCGCGAGCGCTTCGTGTGCGAGCAGCCGCCGTACTCCATCTTCGTGCGGGGCGTGGAGCGCGACGTGCTGCCGACCTGCCAGCGCCACCGCATGGGCGTCATCGCCTGGAGCCCGCTGAACGGCGGGTGGTTGACCGGCAAATACCGCAAGGGCCAGGAGCCGCCGCCGGGCTCCCGGGGCGCCCGCAACTGGGCCGGCCGGTTCGGCACCCCGGAGAGCCAGCGCAAGCTGGACCTCGTCGAGGACCTGTTGAAGGTGGCGGCCGACGCCGGCATCTCGCTGACCCATCTCGCCCAGGCCTGGGTCGTGCGTCACCCGGCCGTGACCTCCGCCATCGTCGGGCCGCGCACGATGGAACAACTCACCGACCTCCTTGCCGGCCAGGACGTCACCCTCGACGACGCGGTCCTCGACCGCATCGACGAGCTGGTGGCGCCGGGTACCGATGTCAACCCGGGCGACGCCGGTTGGACCTCGCCGGCGCTGGCGCCGGCCGCCCGCCGGCGGTGAGCGACCGATACCTGCTCCCAGAGCCGGTCACCTCTGTCGCCGGGTGGCAGGCCCTCGGCGGCGGGCAGGCCGTCGACATCGCCCGCCGGCTCGGGTCCGACGACACCATCGAGGAGCTGGGCACCGCCGGCCTGCGCGGCCGGGGCGGCGCCGGCTTCCCGACGGCGCGAAAGTGGTCGGGTGTGCGGTCGTCGCCCGGCACCCACCGCTACGTCGTGTGCAACGCGGCGGAAGGCGAGCCGTCGAGCTTCAAGGACCGTGCCCTGCTGCGGGCCAACCCGTACCAGGTGATCGAAGGCCTGGCCGTCGCCGCGCTGACCATCGGCGCCCGGGAGGCGTTCATCGGCATCAAGGCGAGCTTCCGACCCGAGATGGCGAGGGTGCACCGGGCCATCGAGGAGATGCAGGCCGCCGGCCTGGCCGGCGACGTCCCGATCAGCGTCGTCGGCGGCCCCGACGAGTACCTGTTCGGCGAGGAGAAGGCGCTGCTCGAGGTGATCGAGGGGAAGCCGCCGATGCCCAGGCTGCTGGCGCCCTACGAGCAGGGCCTCTTCGCCGCCGGCTCGCAGATGGGATGGGAGTCGGTGCCGCGTGAGCCCGGCCACGGTCCAGGGCGCGACATCTCCAATCCCACGCTGGTCAATAACGTCGAGACGCTGGCCAACGTCGGCCACATCCTCCTACGGGGCGCGGAGTGGTTCCGCTCCATGGGCACCGCCGGCTCGCCGGGTCACGCGGTGGCGACGGTGGTGGGCGACGTCGTCCACCCGGGCGTCGCCGAGATCGATCTCGGCATGCGGCTGTCGGACCTGATCGCCGAGGTCGGTGGTGGCGCCCGTCCCGGCCGGCGGGTCAAGGCCGCCTTCTCGGGCATCTCCAACCCGGTGGTCACCGCCGACCGGCTCGACACGCCACTCACCTACGAGGACATGGAAGCCATCGGCTCGGGCCTCGGCGCCGTGGGCTTCGCCGTCTACGACGACAGCGCCTGCATGGTCGAGGTCGCGTTCCAGTACTCGCGGTTCCTCTGGATCGAGTCGTGCGGCCAGTGCCCGGCGTGCAAGCTCGGCACCCAGGAGATCACCCACCGGCTCAACGAGATCGAGGCGTGCCGGGGCTCGGAGGAGGACGTCGCCGTCATCGGGGCGCAGCTGGCCAAGGTGACCGACGCCAACCGCTGCTTCCTCGGCACCGAGGAGCAGCGGGTGATCAGCAGCATCCTGCGCGCCTTCCCCGAGGAATTCGCCGCCCACCTTGAGGTTGAGGGCAATTGCCCCAACCCCCGCACCGACCTCATCGCGCCCAAGATCGTCGAGCTGGCCGGCGGCGTCGCCACCTACGACGAGCACCACCGCAAGAAGCGGCCCGACTGGACCTACGACCCCTGAGCCGCCCAGGCCTCCTCGAGCACCTCGACGAGGACGTCGGGTGACTGGGCGCCGGACACCCCGAAGGCGCCACCCATCACGAAGAAGGGCACGCTGGTGATGCCGAGATCGGCGGCCCGCCGCTCGTCGGCGCGCACCTCCGCGGCGTAGGCGTCGCCGTCGAGCACGGCGCGTGCCTCGCCCGCGTCGAGGCCGGCCTCGGTGGCCACCGCGACCAGCACATCGGGATCTGCAGTCGGCTCCCCTTTGGTGAACGTCGACCGGAAGAGCTTGTCCGTGAGCTCCGCCTGCGCACCCCGATCGGCGGCGAGGTGCAACAAGCGGTGGGCGTCGAAGGTGTTCGCCGGCTTGGCTTTGTCGAATCGCAGGACGACGCCGTTCCGCGCGCCAGCTTCGATCATCTGGTCTATAAGCGCGTCAGCTTCGGGTAGCGACATGCGGTATTTCGTCGCCAAGCGGTCGAGATACGGCTCGTCACGGACCTTCGGGGCCGAAGGATCCAGCTCGAACGAACGCCACCGCACCTCGACCGCATCGCGATGTTCAAACCGGGCAAGGGCGACGTCGAACCGCCGCTTCCCGATGTAGCACCACGGGCAGGCGATGTCGGACCAGATCTCGACGTTCACCTGCCGGCCCGCCGTCGGCGACTCAGGCCTTCGACGAAGCCTTCTTCTTGGCCGCCGCCTTGGCCTTCTTGGCCGTCGCTGCCGCCTTACGCACCTCTTCGCCGGCCGCCCACTCCTTGGTGGTCTGGTCCTCGATCTCCGCGTCCGCCGCCAGGCTCTTGACCGAACGGACGCCGCCCATGCAGGAGGCCTTGCTGTTGTAAGACTCGCTGGTGGCGACGACTTGGCCGTTTGTGGACAACAGGTTGAAGCGGAACTTCCCCGTGGTGCCCTTCTTGACGACGAACTTTCCCGGCATCTATTCCCCCTTGTCGGAAATGGAGTGAAGCCCGGAAGCAACCGCCGCCCCAGGCCGGCCGGAGCATAGCGTCTAGCGCCTCTTCTTTAGGAGACCAAACACGCCACGAGCGACGGTGTTGAACATCGAGCGCCCCTCGCGCGACTTGAGGTAGCCCAGCACGGCGTTGTCGTCGTCCTTCTTCTTCCTGCTGGCGCGCGGCGCCGGCGGCGCCTCCTTGCGCTCCTTCTCGATCGTCGCCTCGGCCGCCTCCTGCTCTTCGGCGGCGGCGGTTTCGGCCATGCGGGCGCCCAGCTTCTCGCGCGCCGACTCGCGGTCGATCTCCTCGGCGTACTTCGACCACAGTGAGCTGTCGTGCGCGGCGCGGTCGATCGCCTCGGTCTCGATGGCGGCCATGAGCGAGCGCGGCGGGCGGAGGCGGGTCCAGGCCACCGGCGTCGGGGCGCCGCGCTCGGAGAGGATCGTTACCATCGCCTCGCCGGTGCCGAGCTGCGTCAGGTCCTCCTCGAGGTCGTAGTCGTCGGTGTTCGGGTACGTCGTGACCGCGGCCTTGAGCGCCTTGGCGTCGCGGGGAGTGAAGGCGCGCAGCGCGTGCTGCACCCGGTTGCCGAGCTGGGCGAGGATGGCGTCGGGCACGTCGTCGGGTAACTGGGTGACGAAGAACACGCCGACGCCCTTCGACCGGATGAGGCGCACGGTCTGGGTGACCTGCTCGAGGAAGGCATCGGTGGCGCCGGCGAACAGCAGGTGGGCCTCGTCGAAGAAGAACACCAGCTTCGGCTTGTCGATGTCGCCCACTTCCGGTAGGTCGTGGAACAGCTCGGCCAGCAGCCACATGAGGAACGTCGAGAACAGCCGCGGCTTGTCCTGGACCGCCGCCAGCTCCAGGCAGGACACGACGCCCTGGCCCTCGGGCGTGGTGCGCAGGAGGTCGGCCACCTCCAGTTCCGGCTCGCCGAAGAACGCCTCGGCGCCCTGGTCCTCCAACTCCACGATCTTGCGGAGCAGCACGCCGGTCGTCGCCGTCGACAGGCCGCCGATGGCCTTGAGCTCGTCCTTGCCCTCGTCGCTGTCGAGGAACTTCAGCACCTCGCGCAGGTCAGCGAGGTCGAGAAGGGCGAGGCCGTTGTCGTCGGCGTAGCGGAAGACGAGGGACAGGGAGGAGGACTGGGTCTCGTTGGCGTCCATCACCTTGGCCAGCAGCTGCGGACCGAAGGCGGAGACCGTCGCCCGCACCGGCACGCCGGGGCCGTTGCCGCCGAGGGACAGGAAGGTGACGGGGAAGCCCGCCGGGCTCCACTCGATCCCCAGGTCGCCGGCGCGAGTGGTGACGCGCTCACTCGACTCTCCCGGGCGCGACAGGCCGGACAGGTCGCCCTTCACGTCCGCGGCGAAGACGGGCACGCCCATGGCCGACAGCTGCTCGGCCATCAGCTGGAGCGTCTTGGTCTTGCCCGTGCCGGTGGCGCCGGCGATGAGGCCGTGGCGGTTGCACATCGCCGCCGGCACCTGGACCTTGGCGTCGGGGTGGACGTTGCCACCCTTCATGGCCCGGCCTAGCTCGAGGGCGGCGCCGGTTGTGGCGTAGGCGGCGGCGATGCGTGCGGCAAAATCGTCGTTGCTCATAGCGGGAGCCTATGGGCGGCGCTCACCGAACTGGTGACGATCGGACAGGTCAGGGCCGGTCCGATCGTCACCGGCTCAGCGGTTGGTGTCCGCCAGCAACGCCTGCGCTGCGGCCCGGCCCGGCGTGCCGGCGATGCCGCCGGTCGGCCCGGTGCCGGCGCCGGAGATGTAGAGGCCACCGACGGGTGTGCGGTGGCGGCCCAGCCGGCGGGTCGGGCGGAACGGGCCGAGCTGGTCGAGGGACAGGTCGAGGTACATCGGGTGGGCACCGGGCCAGCGCCCGCCCCGCTCCATCTCGTCGGGCGTGTGGGTGGCCACGCCGACGATGCTGGCCCGGAAGCCCGGAGCCCGGTCCTCCACCGTCTCCAGGCACCGTTCGACGAACTCCTCCTTCCGCGCCGGCCATCCGCCCCGGATGCGCGACGGCGCGGCCGGGCAGGCGAGGTAGACGGTATGGTGCCGGGGCGGGGCGAGGGTGTCGTCGATGGCCGACGTCGTAAACGCGTACAGGGGCAGGGTGTCGGGAAGGTGGCGGGCCTCCGCCGCGGCCCAGCCGGTCACCAGGTCGTCGAGGCGGTCGACGAAGCTCTGCAGGCCGTTCCAGTCGCCGGCGCGGGCGTTGGGGTACGGCGGCAGCCGGTCGGTGGCGACGTGGAGCAGCGCCTGCACGACGTTGCCCCGCCGGGCCGCGGTGAGGTCGGCCCGGTCCTGGCCGGCGAGCGGCGGATCGAGCAGGTTCAGCAGCGCGACCTTCGGGTCGATGGCGGTGATCACCGCGCCGGTCTCGACGCGTTCGCCGTCCTCGGTGACGACCGCGGTGACTCGGCCGCCGGCGGCCTCGATGCGGACGACCGCGGCGTTGCACCGTAGCTCACCGCCCAGGGCGTCGAGCCGGCGGACGAGGGCGTCGGTCAGCCCCTGCGCCCCGCCCCGGGCGTGCCACTGACCGAACAGGTGGTAGGCCGCCTGCCACCACGCGTAGAGGGCGCCGCCCGGCATCGACGGCCCCACGCCGGCGTGGGCTGCGAACGCCGAGACCGGGGCGCGCGTGAGGTCGCTCGCCAGGCGCCGGCGCAGGAGGGACTCGTAGGGGCCGAGGGCGTCGGCGACGGTGGCCGCCGGCGCGTGGCGGAGCGCCTGGACGAGCGCGGTGAGGCGGGTCGGCACGTCGCGGAGGGGCATCTCGCCCTGCACCGCCGGCAGGATGGTGCGGATCACCGGGATGGCTTTGGCCATGAACGCGGTATACGCCTTGGCCTCGTCCCGGCTGTGCTCGGCGATCGAGTCGACCGTCGCCTCGATCGAGCGGTGGAACCGGACCCGCCGGCCGTCGGCGAAGATCGCCACCGAGAACGGGTCCATCTCCTGGTACTCCAGGCCGGCGCCGGCCAGGTCGAGCTGGCGGGGGATCACCGTCATGTTGATGATGTTGTGGGCGACAGAGTGCATGTCGAACCGGTGGCCCGGCACGGTCTCCTCGGTGCGCGACCCCCCGCCCGGCCGGTCCGAGGCCTCGAGCACCATGACGTCGCGCCCCGCCTTGGCCAGGTAGCACGCGGCCACCAGACCGTTGTGGCCGGCGCCCACCACCACGGCGCGCCCACCGCGCGTGCCGGTCATTGATCCAGCTTGTCAGTTCGCGGCGCGCGACCAGTGTGTTCGGATACGTTTCCGTCGCAGTCGGCGGGATCGAACGTGGGGGGAGATCACCGTGGGACGTACAGGAAGAGTTCGTGGGGCGCTGGGCGCGGCCTTGGTCGTGGCCGTGTCAGGAGGGCCGGCGAGCCTGGCGGCCGAGGAGAAGCCGATCAATCCGTCGGTCACCGCCGCGGTCCAGGTGAGCAACAACCCGGACCCGGCGCGGGGCCACTCCACGCCGCTCATCAGCCGCAATCCGAAGACCGGGGTGCTGGTCATCGCCGACTGCGACGCCCGCACCAAGAAGACGGTCGACGTCTATCGCTCGGTCGACGACGGCCGGTCGTGGGCGCCGGGCGGCAGCCCGATGACCAAGCCGTGGACCGACGCGTGCGGCAACCCCGACTCGAACATCGACCACACCATCGTCCATGACAAGGACGGCGTGATGTACCTGGCCTTCCAGGCCAGCGACCCGAAGTTCTTCATGCTCCCCGACCCTGACCGGCCCGTGCACGTGTTCGTGGCCAAGTCCACCGACGACGGCCTCACGTTCACGACGGTGAAGGCCTACGAGGCCCCCGAGGCGCCCGAGGGCGACCGCGGTCTGAAGCGCAACTACCGGCCCTGGCTGGCCGTCGACCCCGTCAACACCCAGTTCGTCTACGTCTCCTGGATGCAGTTCCACACCAACGACGAGCCGGTCAGCTCGGGCAACAAGGCGCTGATCGCGGCGTCGACGGACGGGGGCCGCACGTTCGCCAAGCCCTTCTCACTGCGTGAGGGGGACCCGCAGGGGTCCTACGAGGGCCGGCCCGCCGTCGACAGCAAGGGCGTGGTCCACGTGACCTTCGCCGGCCGGGGTCGAGTGGCGCCGCCTCCCCCGGGCACGCCGCCGCCGGACCCGGCGCCGCTGCCGCCCATCCGCACCGTCCTCTACCGCTCGTCGGCGGACCACGGCCAGACCTGGACCGACGCCAAGCAGATCGAGGAGGGCAACTCCGGGTTCGGGCACAACCGCAAGTGGGGCCTGCGGGCCGACCCGAACTCCGACAACCTCTACGCCGTCTGGTACGGCCATCCGAACCCGCGGGCCGCAGTGCCGGCGGACGACCGTGACGTGTACCTGCGGGTGTCGCATGACTCGGGCAAGACGTGGGAGGACCGCGTCGTCGTGAACGACGACTCGGCCATGCCGAACGTGCAGCACATGCACCCGAACCTGTCGGTGGCCCCGAACGGCCGGCTCGACATCGTGTGGATGGACACCCGCAACAGTCCCATCGCGCCGGGGACGGTGGTGAACGGGGTGACCTACGTCGGTCACCAGGACGTGTACTACACGTACTCGCTCGACCAGGGGCGTACGTTTGCCCCGAACATCAAGATCACCGACCGGATCATCGACCGGCGCTTCGGCATCTGGCAGGGCAACGCCGACATCCACGGTCCCACCGGGATCATCTCGACCGACGAGACCGTCTACTTCACCTGGCAGGACAGCCGGAACGGGCACGGGGTCGGGTCCTCGGACGACACCTACTTCGCCTCCCTGCGTATGCACGGGCCGGTGTTGGCCGCCGGCGCGGAGGACGACGACGACAACGGCGTCCCGTCGCCGATCCTCATCGGCGCCGGCCTGGCCATCGGCATGGGCTTGGCGATGGTGGTCGTCGCCATCGCCGGCCGGCGGGCCCGGGCCGCCTGATCCCAACGAACTGGTGACGGTTCGACACGCCCTGGCGTGTCGGATCGTCACCAGTTCGGAGGGTCAGCCGGTCGCCAGGCGTACCGCGTCGGCGAGCGACAGGGCGGCGCCGGCGGAGAAGGCGGCCCGGAAGGTGTCCTCGCCGAGGGCGGCGCTGCAGCCGGCGATGGTGTCGTTGCGGTCCGCGGCCTCGTGGGCGGGAAGGGGGGTGCCGATGGCCTGGCGGAGGGCGTCCGCCGCACCGAGAAGGCGGGCGGCCCGCTCGGGCCGGCCTTCGGCCGCGGCGATGGCGCCGACGCCTTCGAGCCAGGTCGCGGTGCTGGCCGTCGGCGTCACGTCGCCCCCGTCCTCGGCGGTGGGCATGGCCTGGCGGTAGAGGGCGTCGGCCCCGGCCGGGTCGCCCTGGTCGCGGGCCAGGTGGGCCAGGTGCAGCAGGGCCAGGGTCATGCAGTGACGGTCGTCGAGCTCGGTGGCGACGGCCAGCGCCTCGGTGAGGAGGGCGCCGGCGGTGTCGGGGTCGCCGTCGAGGCGGGCCAGCTCGGCCAGGGCCGACAGCGACGCCGGCATGCCGGGCCGATCGCCCACCCGCCGGCGCTCGGCCAGGCCCTGGCCGTGCAAAGCGGCGGCGGTGACCCGATCGCCGCGGGCCAGGGCGACCCGGCCGAGGGCGGCCAGGGAGTCGGCCACGCCGGAGCGGTCCCCGAGCCGCCGGCGCAGCTCGAGGCCCTCGGTGTGAAGGGCGTGGGAGGTGTCGAGATCGCCCTGCTGCAGCGCGAGGTCGCCGAGGTTCGCCATCACCATGGCGGTGCCGTGGCCGTCGCCCAGCCGGCGGCGGACGTCGAGGGCCTCGGTGTACATGGCCCGGGCGCTGGCCAGGTCGCCGCGGCCGTGGGCCACCCAGCCCAGGTTGGTGAGCGACGCGGCCACCACCTGGGGCTCGTCGAGGTCACGCCCGATGGCGAGGCTCTCCTCGAACAGGTCGGCGGCGGCGGCCAGCCGGCCCTGGAGGGCGGCCAGGTTGCCCAGGCCGACGAGCGCGGCCGAGGTGCCGAGGCGGTCGTCGAGTCGCCGGCGCAGGGCCAGGCTGTGCTCGTAGAGGCCCCGGGCCGCGTTGTAGTCGCCCTGGTGCTGGGCCAGCACCGCGGTCCAGTTCAGGGCGACGGCCCGAAGGCCCGGCGACTCGCCGCCGCCGCCGGCGGTGAGCGCCGCCTCCAACCAGGCGCGGCCCTCGCTGAGATGGCCCCGAACCTCCCAGAACCGGCCGAGCGCCGTGGCCAGCACGAGGGCGGGCTTGGGATCGCCACCGGAGGTGCCCCATGCCAGCGCGACACGGAGGTCGTCGTGCTCCGCTTCGAGGCGGTCGAGCACGGTGGCCTGCTCCGGCCCGTCGAGCGCGGCCTCGGCCTGGCGGGCGATAGTGACGGCGCGGGCCAGGTGGCGGGAACGGACGGCAGTGGCCTGGCCCGACTCGGCCAGCCGCTCCCGGGCGTAGTGGCGCATGGTCTCCAGCAGGCGGTACCGCGTGCGGTCGGTGCCGGCGGGGCGCTCGGCCAGCACCAGCGACTTGTTGACGAGGTCGGTGAGCGCTTCGACCACGTCGCCCGCTTCCACACCGTCGCCGCTGACGACCTCCTCGGCCGCGTCCAGGTCGAACGCCGACCCGAACACGGCCAGGCGGTCGAATACCTGGCGCTCGGCGTCGGACAGGGCGTCGTAGGTCCAGTCGACCATCGCCCGCAGGGTCTGCTGGCGGGGGACGGCGGTACGGGCGCCACCGGACAGCAGCCGGAACCGGTCGTCGAGGCGGGCGGCGATCTCCTGGACCGACAGGGCGCTGGTGCGCGCCGCGGCCAGCTCGATGGCCAAGGGGATGTTGTCCAGGCGCCGGCAGAGCTGGTCCAGCGCCGTGGCGGCGTCGTCGGGCACGGTGAAGTCGGGCCGTACGGCCTGGGCCCGCTCGGTGAAAAGGGCGACGGCGCCGGCGGCGGACAGCGACGGCACCCGCCAGGTGGCCTCGCCGGGCACTCCGAGGGGCTCGCGGCTGGTGGCCAGCACGGTCAGGCGGGGGCAGGACCGGAGCAGGCCCTCGGCGAGGGCGGCGGCTGGCCCGACGAGGTGTTCGCAGTTGTCCAGCACGAGGAGGATGTCGCGGTCGCGGAGGTGGGCGGTGAGCGTGCCCGCGGGGGTCTGGCCCGCCTCCTCGCGCAGGCCGACGGCGGCCAGCACGTGCTGGGCCAGGAGGTCGGGGTCGGCGAGGGGCGCCAGCTCGACCAGGAAGGTGCCGCCGGCATGGCGGCCGCCGACGCCGGCGGCCGCGGCCAGGGCCAGCCGGGTCTTGCCCACGCCGCCGGTGCCGGTGAGCGTCAGCAGCCGGGTGCCGGCGAGGGCCTTCTCGACCGCGGCCAGCTCTTCGTCCCGCCCGACGAGCCGGTTCAGGGCGAGAGGCAGGGTGCCGGCGACGGGGGCCGGCGGTTCCGGCTCGTCGCCCAGGAGGGCCACGTAGGCCGCCTCGGTGGCCGCCGAGGGGTTGACGCCGAGCTCCTCGGCGAGGACCCGGCGGCAGCGCTCGTAGGCCCGCAGTGCCTCGCCCCGGTTGCCGGCGCCGGCGTGGGCCTGCATCAGCCGCATGTGGGCGGACTCCCGGAACGGCTCGACCGAGACGACCTCCTCGGCCGCCCGCAGGGCCGTGGGCCAGTCGGCGGCGGCCGCCGCCGCGTCGGACTCCACCTCCAGGGCCCGCAGGTGCAGCTCTCGCAGCTCGGCCTGCCGGCGCTCCACCCAGGCGCCGGTGCCCTCGGGAAGGAACCCCCTGCCGGCGACCGTCGCCGCCCCGGTCGCCAGGGCCCGAGCCTCGCCCGGCCGGAGCTCCTCGAGGGCCTTCTCCGCCGCGTCCAGGTCGGCGGCCGCCCTGTCGAGGTCAACCTCGGTGCCCTCCGGCAGCTGCAGCTGCCAGCAGCCGTACGCGCTGGTCAGCGCCTCGGCCGGCGTCAGTCCCGCGGCGGCCAGAAGGCCGCGGAGGCGGAGGGCGACGCCCCGCAGTGAGGTCTCCCACGAGCGGGGCAGCTCGTCGCCCCAGAGCACCTCCGCCAGCTCGTCCCTGGTGACGGGGCGGTTGCGCTCGGCGACGAGGTAGGCGAGGGCGGTCCGGCCCAGCCGGCCGAGACCGCCGGTGTCGAGGCTCGTGCCGGCGACGTCGACGGCCACCCGGCCGGCGAGGGAGATGTGCAACACGCCACCATCACACCACCTGCGCTCAGCGGTGCGGGGCCGGACCGGCGTTCAGCGCATCCGGCCGGCTGAGGGCGTTGCGGAGCGTGGCGGCCACCGACGCGGCGCCGGCGGCCGGGTCGACAGCGAAGATCTGCCCCGAGCGGGCCAGGGCGAGCGCCCGCCGGTCGGCGGGGCGGCCGGCGAGGGCCGCGGCCAACTGGTCGGCCACGCCGCCGGTCCGGGCGACGGCCATGACCAGCCGGTCGGCGCGAACGTGGGCGGCCACGGACTCCCAGGCCGCATCGCCCCCGGCGACGGCCAGGGCGATCGAGCGGTTGCCGGAGGCCAGGGCGGTGGCCACGGCGGACACCCAGCGGGCCGTCACGCCGGCGCCGCTGTCCGGCACGAGGACAAAATGGGTGTGCGCCGGCTCGAGTTCGGCCGCGCCCCCGCCCTCGGGGGCCACCCCGACCATGGGGAAGCCGGCGTGCTTGTGCCGGCGGGCCCCGGCCAGGGCGGCGGCCAGCCCGCCGGGCTGCCCCTCGTCGAGCACCGTCGCCTCCAGGGTCTCGGCGACGGCGACGACCACCTTTTCCAGTAAGGGGCCCAGGCGGGCCACCTGGGCCGGCCGGGAGCCGGCGCCGACGGCCACGATCGTCGGGACGCCCGTCGTCAGTCCCATGCCCCGCAGGGCGACGGGCAGGTCGGTGTCGGGGTCGGCACGGACGCCTAAAGCGACGTGGCCGTCGTCGAACGTGATAGGGAATCGGGGGAAGGTCAGTGCGGAGCTCCACTCTTCGGGAGGGCGGCGATGCGGAGCGGCAGCGACGGGAGCGACGTGGGTGGTCAGTCGACTACCCTGGGAGTTTGGTGCAGAAGTCAGAGCGAGCGACAAAGAGTCGACTTTTGATGCAGAAGTTTGTATTTTGAGGTTGCTGGCGACAAGTCAGGAGGGGGAGACCCTTCCTAGGAGCCGCCGGTGCGGGGCTCTCGACGTGGCTTCGACGAAAATCTATCGAGTGACATGGCGGTCTGTGAGTCAGGCACTCCGGCGGGAGGCCACGAGCAAAAGGAGCAGCGTTTGAGGACGCGAGCAGTAGGACTGTTGTCGGCGGCGATGGTGTTGGGAGGCCTTCTGGCGGTATCGCCGGCGCCGGTCGGCGCCGCGCCCCTGAGTGGCCAGCCCTTCGCCGCGTTCGGCTCCGGGGCGGGCGTGATCACCAACGCGCTGACCCTCGGCACCACCACCGTGGCCAACACCGAGGCCGCGTTCTCCGGCGGCGCCGTCAACTCCCAGGGGTTGAACACGACGTTGGTCAACGAGTTGGGCATAAACGTCGCCGCGCCGACGCCAGGGAAGAACGCCCTCGGGCGGGGGAGCGCGCTCGAGCTCGGGCTCGTCACCGCCACTCCGCAGCCGACGACGCTCAACCAGCTCCTGCTGACAGCCCTAGCCGTCGCCACGGCACCGCCGCCCTCGGTGTCCACCCCGGCGGACATCACCCTGAACCTTGACCCGGTGGCCTACGCCAGCACCCTTCGGGGAAGGGCCGCGGCCAACTACGACCCGGCCTTCTGCCCGGTCGGCCGGCCGCTCACGTACGGCCAGGGCTACGCCGAGAACCTCGAGTTGGTGAACGGCGGCGGCGTCGATGCCAGCGGTAGTTTCGCCGCCCCCCTCCTCGGCACCAGCACGAGCGTCGGCAACCCCCGCGCCACGACGCAGTCCCGTACGGTGACCTACGTCGTCCCGAACGGCGACGGCACCTTCGGCGTCGTCAGCGAGACCCGCCAGACGGTGGCACCGATCAGCCTGCTCAGCACCGTGCCCGGCACCAGCCTCGTCGTCGAGATTGCCGGCGAGTTCGGCCTGCGGGCGGTCGCAACCGGCAAGCCCGGAGGCGCCTCCGTCACCAACCTGGGCAACCCGGTCCTCACGATCAGCTCGGTCGTCGCCGGCATCCCGGTGCCGGTCGTCGGCCCCATCACCCTCAACCAGATCGTCGGCGCCGCTGGGCTCACCGTCGACCTGTCGCCCCTGCTCGTCGTGAGTGCGGGTGCACCGCCTCGCGACCTCGGTGGTGCCCTCGGGACGCTGCCCGTCCTCGACACCGCGGGCGGCACGTCCGCCAAGGGCGCCGTCGACTTCGTGCGCCTCGGCCTGCTGGCCGGCCTTCCCGGCCTGACCGGCGTGGACCTGCGCCTCGGCCACATGGAGGCTGCGGTCTCCGTGCCCGCCGGCGGCCTCCGCTGCGACATCCCGGTCGCCAAAGTGGCCAGCGTCGACCCCGTCACCGTGGGCAACGACTTCACCTTCACGATCACCATCCCGAGCGACGCGGCGCTTTTCAACTCGCTGTTCAACTGCGATCTGGTCGGGATCAGCGCCGTCGACACTGTCGAGACGGTGAGCGGTACCCCCCGCATCCAGCTGCTCTCGGCCAGCAACGGAGGGGTGATCTCAGGCAACAAGGTCACGTGGGCCAACCTGGGCACGTACGTGCTCGGGCAACCACCGATCACACTCACGATCAACGCCCGAATACCCACCAATTCGGGCGCCGGCGTCCTCAGGGACACGGTGGACGTCAGCGCCACGCTCGGCAACTGCCGGGGTGGGGCGTTCGGTGAGGACATCATCAACGGCACCGGTACGATCACCGGCGCCGCCCAGCTCAACGGTGGCACCATCACCGGGCGGGTGGTCCTGGCCGGCCCGAACGTCAGCCGGGGTGACCTGGCTGCCACCGGTGGCAACTCGTGGCCGCTGGTCGCCGGTGGCGGGTTCATGCTCGCCGCCCTCGGCCTGGTCCGTCTGCGCCGGCGGGTGACCGAGGTTTCGTAGTCACTGAAGGAAGTTTGTTCTGAGACCGGCTGCAGCCCTTCGGCTGCAGCCGGTCTCGCGTTCCAGGCTTGACACACGAGGGAGGATTCCAGCTATGACGACGCTCTTGCCGATGACCGACCCCACCGCTGGCGTGGACGTGGAGTCCGACGACGCCACCCCCGGCTGCGGCTGCTGCATCCCTCCGCCCGGCGCCGGCGCCAAGACGCAGGCGCTCGCCGAGCTGGCCAGCCGGCGAGACGCCATTGAGCGCCGACTGCAGGGCCTCACGCCCCGAGCCTGAGGCCGCCGGCCGGCCGGGGCTGGCTGGTGTGCATTCCGCGTCCGGCCCCGGATCACGACGCGCACTGCCGCGCCCGGTGCATTTCTGGCTGTGAAATCGGGCCGGCGAGGCCGGAATCACGCGACCAGAAACGCACCCGCAGCCCCGGACGCGCCTCTCGCCGGGCCCGAGGGCCCGGCGAGCTGAGCGAACTGCGATCGGTTCCGCCGGCTAGGACTCCGAGCCGTCTCCGTTGTTCGTGTCGTTGCTGCTGCCGTTCCCGTTGCCGATCTCCGGCGCCGGCGGCGGCACCGGGCGGCGGAAGGCCCGGCCGGCCAGTTCGGCCTCGCTGAGCTCCACCTCGACCAGGACGTCGCCCTGGGGCTGGGCGACCCGGTAGCGGCCGTTGAGCAGGGGAAGGGGGATGTCGACCTTCCCGTGGCCCTTGTGGGCGGCCAGGACACGGTTGTGGTAGTCCTCGGCCAGGCGGTCGAACTCGGGCGTGCCGTACGGCGTGCCGTCGATCAGCGTGCCGGGGCGACCCTCGACGATGGCCCGGATGTCGTCACCGGTGACCGTCTTGTGGGTCTCCAGCGCGTGGGCCACGGCCAGGACGGCCCGGCGGTTCTCCAGGAGGAGCCGCTCGGTACGGTCCATCAGCTCGCCCAGCTTGTCCTCGATGCGAGATCCGAGGGTACCCTCGAGCAGCTTGTTGGGGTCCTCCTTCTTGTCGCCACCGCCGCCGCCCTTGCCCGGCTTACCGCCGCCGCCGATGCCGACGCTCTGGGTGACGCCGTGGGACGCAACGGTGGAGCCCATGCCCCAGTAGCCCTCCATGAGGGTGGCGATCTGGGTGGCCGACTCCAGGTCGCCGGAGACGCCGGAGGAGTTGTCGCCGTCGAAGAACATGCGCTCCCCGACCAGGCTGGCCAGGGCGACCATGATGTCGGCCTCGTATTCAGACCGCCAGCGGGTGAACTGGTCCTCCGGCGGGATCGAGGCGACCATGCCCAGGTAGGTGCCGCCCTTCTCGATGGTGGCGATGTCGATGGTCATGTGGGCCCGGACCCGGTAGGCGGCCACCGCGTGGCACGCCTCGTGGACGGCGACGGCGTGCCGTTCCCTCTCGATGTACTCCACGTCCTCGGGCGGCCCGAGATCCTTGAGCTGCTTGGCCTTGATGACGTCGTTCCAGGTGATGGAGTCGCGCCCGGCCCGGATGGCGTTGATCAGGGCCTCGTTGACAGTGTCCTTGATGGTGGCGCCGGTGGCGTAGGGCGTGATGGTGGCCAGCTTGTCGATGTCCTCGGCCGTGAGGTGGTGGCTGACCTTGGACAGGTAGCCCTCGTAGGTGCGCACCCGGCCCGGCTTGGACGGATACCCCACCTTGTAGATGCGGTCGATGCGCCCGGGGCGCAGGAGGGCCTCGTCGAGGCTCTGGGGCATGTTGGTGGCCATCATGATCAGCATCCGGTACTTGGGCGGGGGCTTCGGCTTCATCCCCAGCACCCGGCGGATCACCCGGTTCGTGAAGCCCTTCGGCTTCTTGAGGCCCGACATCTCGGCCAGCAGGGCCTGCAGGGTCCCCATACCGCCTCCGCCCATGCCCATGCCCATCATCCGGTTGATGAGACGGCGCTCGGGATCGGGCATGACGCTGGCGTCGAGCCAGCTCTGCAACGTAAGGCTGGCCGTCCGCGGGTCGACGTAGGACAGCCCGTTGCAGCTCGTCGCCGACGACCAGGGGTTGTGGCTGTGCCCGGTCATCTGTCCGAACACGCCGCCTGGCGTCAGCGACCCACGGCTGCCCAGGGAGTCGGCCTCGTCGAAGAACACGATGACCCCGCCGTAGCGCACGGCCAGCTTGCGGAGCTTCCGGAACAGCGACTTCACCTTCAGGATGCCGACGCCCATGAACATCTGGGTGAACGCGCCCGGGTCGACGAAGACGTAGGGCTTCCCGGTCTCGCCGGCCACCGCCTCGGCCATCAGCGTCTTGCCCGTGCCGGGAGGGCCCCAGAGGAGCAGGCCGCCGGGCACGTAGCCACCCTTCTTCTCGATGGACTCGGGGTCCTCGAGGAAGACGATGTTCTCCTTGATCTTCTCCAGCACCGAGTCCTGGCCCCAGACGTCGGAGAACCGGGTCTTGATGTCGTCCGGGAAGTAGACCTCCATGCCACCCCGGGACAGGAACCAGAACATGGCTCCGAACTGGATGATGATGAAGGCGACGGCGAAGAAGAGCTGGAAGATGAGGGGCAGGGCGTCCCAGATGGTGTTGGGCAGCTGGACCAGGCCCTGGATGGGGGAGGTGTGGAGCAGGGCGCCCAGCGCCATGGCCACGATGACCAGCATGAGGAGGAAACGCAGCGCCCGGCCCATCCGGTAGCGGTTCCAGTCGTTCATCTTGCCCTGGCGGCGGTGGAGGCCGCCGAAGACCTTCAGCGACCAGAAGAGGTGGTAGCCGGCCGAGCGCTCGCAGATGAAGTAGTGGACCTGGCGCAGGACCTCGATGACGGCCAGGGCCGCCAGCCACCACTTGGTCCGCAGCTGGTGGTCGAAGGCCTCGCGGAACGGCAGGATCGGGTTGTCGCCGGTCTCGGCCAGGACGAAGAAGAAGAACAGGCCGACGGCGAGGACGAGCATCCTGACGCGGTCCCAGAGGCTCATGGGCTTGCGCGTGGTGCGGTCCTCGAGCCGCTCACGGCTCTTGAACGTGAAAGCAGGTCCCGTGCCGGGCGGCTCCAGCCCTGCCGGTTCGATGCTGGTGTCAGGCATGGATCAGCCCTTCGGTTTGACGGTGAATGACCGTGCGATCTCCGTGAAGAGTTGGCTGTTGCGGAGGAACTGGGCCTCTCCCGAGCGGATGAGCAGCACGTAGAGGCGTTGCGCCTTGGCGTCGACGAGGGTCGTCTGGTCGAAGGCGTAGAAGGGTGAGGTGGCGTTGGGGCGCAGGACGTAGCGGAGGCGCACGCCGCGCACGCCGTCGGGGAGGTTCAGCTCCTCCTCGTCGATGGGGCGGAAGGTCGTGGTGGACTCGCCGGCGATGCCGACGCTGCGACCGGCCAGCTCGTCCTGGGCCTGGGCCTTCATCTCGTCGTAGTTGACGATGACGTTGCGCAGGGAGGCGAGGCTCACCTGGTCGTGCTCGTCGCGGTCGAGGGCCCGGACGCTGACCTCGACCACCGGCTCCTGGGCGAGGGAAAGCGTGTGCTCGACCGACGGGCGCGGATCGCCGTCGAAGGCCATCCGCCACTGGTATTGGCGGTTGATCAGCACGTCGATCAGCGAGGACGGCTGGTTGGCGTTCCGGGCCGCATTGATCTCCGCGCCAACGAGGTCGTCGTGGTTGTAGACCTTCCAGGCGTTGGGGACCTTGAGGTAGGTGTTGATCCCGGAGTTGGAGACGTAGCGGAACTCCGACTTCGAGCAGGCGCCGGCCACGAGCACCGTCGCCACGAGGGCGACGAGCAACGTCCGCCCCCCGAAGACAGGGCGTGCCGAGCGGGAGCGAGGTAGTCGCACGTTCGCGAGCTTACCGGCGCTCCGGCCTTTCGACGGCTCGGGCGCCGTCTTCGACGTCTCTTCATGCGCCTGTAATGTCCGCCCGGTCCCATGGCGAGCGACCGCAGGTTCCGATTCGGGGCGCAATGCTCCTATGCCGGGTCGCGGGAGGAGTGGGCGGCGAAGGCCCTCCGGCTCCAGGACCTCGGCTACGCGACCCTCTGCGTGCCCGACCACTTCGACGACCAGCTGGCGCCCCAGCCGGCGCTGACCGCGGCGGCGGCGGCCACGACCACCCTCCGGGTGGGCACCCTGGTCCTGGGCAACGACTTCCGCCACCCGCTGGTCACGGCCAAGGAGGCGGCCACGGTGGACGTCCTGTCCGGCGGCCGCTTCGAGCTGGGCATCGGGGCGGGATGGATGGGCAGCGACTACCAGCAGTCCGGCATCGCCCTCGACCCGCCTGGCGTTCGGATCGACCGGCTGGAGGAGGCCTTGACGGTCGTCAAGGGGCTGCTGGCCGGGGGCAAGTTCTCCTTCGCCGGCCGCTACTACACGGTGACCGGTCATCCCGGGACGCCGCGGCCCGTCCAGCGACCCCGGCCGCCGATCCTGGTGGGCGGGGGCGGGCGGCGCATCCTGAGCCTCGCCGGCCGGGAGGCCGACATCGTGAGCGTCAACTTCGACCTTCGCTCCGGCTCCATCGGCCCTCAGGTCGGGGTGACGGCCACCGCCGGCGCCACCGCCGAGAAGATCCGCTGGATCCGCGAGGCCGCCGGCGACCGGTTCGACGACATCGAGCTGTCCCACACCGCCTACCTGACGATGGTCACCGACGACCGGGAGGCGGTGGCCGGCGGTCTCGGGACGGGGTTCGGCCTCGACGCCGATCAGGTCCTGGCCATGCCGAACTTCGCCATCGGGACGGTCGTCGAGATCGCCGACGAGCTGGAGCGCCG
Source organism: Acidimicrobiia bacterium (assembly GCA_023265025.1). Lineage (GTDB taxonomy): Bacteria > Actinomycetota > Acidimicrobiia > Acidimicrobiales > AC-14 > CADCTB01. The sequence continues at coordinate 97,332 of JAHFUP010000008.1, forward strand.
GCGGGACGCGCTGGGCTTCTCCTACGTCATCGTGGGTGGGGAATGCTTTGATGCCATGGCGCCCGTCGTGGAGCGGCTGGCGGGGCGGTAGAAACGGGCGCGTGGAGTCCACGGATCTCTCTATCGACACATCCAGCCGTCAACTGACGGATCTGACCTCCGAAGTGGCCGGCTTCTGCCGCCCGCTCGGCCATGGCCTTCTGTCCGTTTTCGTACCCCACGCCACCGCCGGCGTCGCCCTCATGGAGACCGGGTCCGGCTCGGAGGCCGACCTCGGGGAACTGCTCGGGCGCCTCCTGCCCCGCGACGACCGCTACCGGCACCGACACGGGGCCAAAGGCCACGGCGCCGACCACCTCCTGCCGGCGCTGGTCAGCCCGTCGCTGGTGATCCCCGTCGAAGGTGGCCGGCTCCAGCTCGGGACATGGCAGAGCATCGTCCTCGTCGACTTCAACGTCGACAACCCCCGCCGGACGGTGCGCTTGAGCTTCATGGAAGGATGAATCCGTGAGCGCGCTGACCTAGATGCGGGTGAGGTCGAGCACGGCCCGGAGGTCGCCGGCCCGCATGGCGCCGGCCGGCAGGGGCTCGGGCTCGCCCACCATGTCGTCCCGCCACACGTGGAGGGCGGCCATCCCGTAGGCGAGGGGCCCTTCCACGTCGGCGTAGACGGTGTCCCCGACGAACAGCGCCTCGGCCGGCGCCACGTGGCAGCGCTCGAGGGTGTGGCGGAAGATCCGGGGGTTGGGCTTGCGGGCGCCGGCCTGGGCGGAGGTGACGACGACCCGCGCCGCCCCCTCGAGACCGGCTGAGGCGACCGCCTTGTCGATGTCCCAGTCCCAGTTGGAGCAGATAGCGACGATCAGCCCCCGCCGCCCCAGCTCCTCCAGCACGCCGGGGACCTCGTCGTAGGCCTGGAGCGTGTAGGTCTTCGACGCCAGATGGAGGTCGGCCACGAGGGCGTCGAGGTCGTCGTCGCCCACGCCACACGCCCGGGCCCGCTGGCGCAGGCGTTGCTGCTCCCATGCGACGTAGGCCTCCCGGCTGACGGAATGCTCCAGGTGCTGGTCGCCGTCGTTGGCCTGGCCGACGAAGTTCCACCCCCAGCGCTCGCCGTCGAACGGCAGGCCGTGGCGGGCGAAGACGTCCGCGTGGGTGTCACCCCACGAGACGGCGCGGGCCAGGGTGCCGTAGAAGTCGAAGAGAACGGCGCGCATGGGGTCGATGCCCGATGGTCCCACGGACGGGCGACTCAGGCGCGATCGTGCGCTTCAACCTGTGCGACGGCGATGTCGCGCACCCGCAGCCAGCCGAACACCAGCCCCATCACCGTCCAGAAGGTCGCGGCGCCGGCCACCGTCGCCAGCCGGAACTGCCAGATGAGGGTGGCGGGAGCCTCGACCGGGTCTGGGTTCGACGGGAGGAGAACCAGGCCGATCGCCGCCAGCCCCACCCAGACCGCCAGCGTGGCCGGCGCTCGTTGGGGGACCGGCACGCCGCGGTCAACGAGGGCCCGCCACGCCCGCCAGCCGCCCCATGTGGCGACCAGGGACCAGGCGACGGCCAGCAGGTAGAGGGCGGTCCGCGTCCCGATCGTGTCGGGGTCGCCGACCGCCGGCGGGTTGGCCGGGTACTTGAGGAACGGCAGCAGGAAAACGCCGGCGAAGCCGGCGGCGGCGAGGGTCACCGACGCCCGCCAGTCGTCGGTGGCCCGCAGCCGGTGGCGGACGGCGGCGTAGGCGACGGTGAACACCGCGCCCAGCGCAGCCCCGTACAGGACCGCGGCCGCCATCCCGCCCAGCTGCTGGGTGCCGCGACTGAACATCTCGTCGCCGCCGGCGCCCTCGAGGGCGACGGCCCGTCCGATCGGCCCCTCGCCGATCAAGCGCAGCACGAGCGCGAGAGCGGCCCCGCCGGCCAGGCCGGCGAGGGCGCCCTGCTTCAACAGTCGACGAAACACACGCCTCTCCTCAGCCTGCGCACACAGGAACTCAGTGGCACGGCACGCCGAGCATGTGGCGGCCGTCGTGGAAGAACTCATGCAGGACGGAGGCGCCGGCCTTCAGCGTGGCGCCGTTCTCCATGGTCAGGGCGTAGACCGTGGCCAGTGCGAAGGCGAGGACGAGCCAGGCCCATGCGGGGATGGCAATCGCCTCACGCGGGTCAATGGTGGTGTCCCAGTGAGTGTTCAAGTGAAATCACCTCCTCCCTGGGGTTCGATGATGCGGCCTGGTGCTTGTGCTCGTAGCCCGGCAGGGCGTGCCGGTAGACGCACAAGTCGCAGTTCATGTGGGCGTCGCCGGCGAGGGCCTCGTGGTAACGGTCGAGGACCAGGCGGGCGATGCGGGGGTCGGCTCCCAGGTGGGGACCGGGGCGGGCCTCGACGTTGAGATGGGCCGCCGCCCACTCGGCCACCTGGGCGGCGATGCGGTCGACGAGGATGCCGGTGAACAGGAAGTACGGGACGACGACGATCCGGGTGGCGCCGAGGAGGCGGCAGCGCTCGAGGGCCGCGCTGACGCCCGGCTCCGCCAACGAGACGAACGCCGGCTCCACCATCCTCAGCCCGCGGGAGTCCCAGAGCAGGCGGGCGACCTTGTAGAGGTCGGCGTTGGCGTCGGGGTCCGAGGAGCCCCGGCTGACCAGGACGACGGCGGTCTCGGCCGGGTCGCCGTCGCCGATGGCGGCCTTGATCCGGTCCTCGGCCACGGCCAGCACCAGCGGGTGGATGCCCAACTGGCGGGCGTAGGCGAAGCGCACAGCGGGGTGGCGGTGGCGGCCGCGGTGGAGGGCGGCGGGGCCGTCGTCCTTCATGTGGCCGGCGCCGAGCAGCACCAGCGGGACGGCCACGACCGACGCGGCACCCCGGTCGACGAGGCGGTCGACGGCGGCGTCGAGGTCGGGCGAGGCCAGTTCGATGAAGCCGCAGCCGACGTCGAGGTCGGGTGCCGCCTCGGTGACGACCCTGGCCAGGTCCCAGTACTCGGCCACGCCGGCCGGCGACCGGCTCCCGTGGCCGACGATGAGCAGCGCCGGCTGGTCAGCCACGGCCGGACCCCGGGAGCCGTAGCAGGGCGTTCAGGGCGGCGGCGGCCACCGCGCTGCCGCCCTTCTCGCCCACGTTGCTGATGGACGGCAGCCCGCTCGCCCGCAGCCGTGTCTTGGACTCGGCGGCGCCGACGAAGCCCACCGGTAGGCCGATCACCAGCGCCGGCGAGAAGCGGCCGGCCTCGTGCAGGCGCACGACCTCCTCCAGCGCCGTCGGGGCGCAGCCGACCACGACCACCGCGCCTTCCGGGTGCGCTTCGGCGGCGAGGGCCATGCCGGCGGCGGACCTCGTGATGCCGGCCGTAGCGGCCGCCGGCAGGAAACACCGGGCGTCGAGGCCCGTGATGCCGTGGCGCACCATCTCCACGTCGACCACGACGGGCGCCCCGCCGGCCAGTGCCGCCACGCCCGCCTCCGCCGCCGTCTCGTCGACCACCATGGTCGCCGCGTACTCCAGGTCGGCGCTGGCGTGGATCACCCGGGCCACGACGGCGGCGGCGTGCGGCCCGAAGGCCGACAGGTCGACCCGATCGGCGAGGATCCGGTAGCTCTCCGCCTCGATGGGGTGGACCGACGTCACGCGTACACCTCCCGAATGGCGCCGGCGGGGCACACCTCGATGCAGGCCATGCACGTCGTGCATCGCTGGTCGATGACCAAGGGCTGGCGGGGCGCGGCCACCAGCGCCCGCTCCGGGCAGGTCGTCAGGCAGGCCCCGCAGCCTGTGCACCGCAGGTCAATGGCAACGGTCATCCGCCGTACCCCCGCGGCGTCACCATGCGGCCGCCGATGACCCGGGTGGCCGACGACCCGACGACGACGCACGTGGTCATGCCGATGGTCTCGGGGTCGACGTCGCCCAGCGTGGTCAGCCGGACCGACTGGCCGGGGCGGGTGGCGTCGGTGACCACCCCGACGGGAGTGGCCGGCGACCGGTGTTCCAGGAGGATGGTGCGGGCCGCGTCGAACTGCCAGGTGCGGCCCCGGCTGCGGGGGTTGTAGAGGGCGACGACGAGGTCGGCACCCGCCGCGGCCCGCAGGCGCGTCTCGATCGCCGCCCAGGGCGTGAGCAGGTCCGACAGGCTGATCACCACGTGATCATGGCCCAGCGGGGCCCCCAGGAGCGCACTCGCAGCCAGTGCGGCGGTGACGCCGGGGACGACGTCGACCTCCACGCCGGCGTCGCCGGCGACCTCCAGGGTGAGGGAAGCCATGGCGTAGACGCCGGCGTCGCCCGAGCAGACGACGGCCACCCGCCGGCCGGCGCCGGCCTCGGACACGGCCTGCTTGGCCCGGACGGTCTCGTCTCCGATGGGGCTGCGCACGACCTCCTGCGACGGGGTGAGGAGGTCGGCGCAGGCGTCGACGTAGGGCCCGTACCCGATCACCACCTCGGCCCGGCGGACGGCGGCTTCGGCGGCCGGCGTCCGGTGGGCGACGTGGCCGGGGCCGAGGCCGACCACGGACACCTGGCCCCGTGGGCCCCGCCGGCGGGCGACGGCGACGGTGGCGTGGGCCCCGGCCTGCTTGGTGACCACCAGCTTGGCGCCGGGGCCGGCGGCCAGGAGGGCGGCGGCCTCGGCCACGCTGGCCGTGCCGACCGCGGCGCGGACCACCTCGCTGGGTGTCGGGACGTCGACCTCAGCCAGCTGCTCCGCCGTGAACGCCCGGACCGGCAGGCCGAGGGCCACGATGGCATCGTCGCCGGCCCGGCGGTCGATGGTCGCCACCTCGGCGACCGACGCCCGGGCCAGGCCGGCGCCGGTTAGGGCGGCGGCGAGCAGGGGGCCGGCGGCATCGGCGGGCGCGCCGCTCGACGCTCCCACGCCGGCCACCAGCGACGGCGGGTGGAGGGCGACCGTGCCGTCCGCCGGCGCCACCTCCCGGTCGGTCACGACGATGCGCTCCGGGCCGGCGCCGGCGGCGAAGGGCAGTGGCCACGGCACGCCGGCGTCGACCAGGGGGCGGCGACCGTCGAGCATGGCCGCGGTCACGCCGCCCACGTCGCCGGCAGCCACGAAGCCGGGGAGCTGGTCGAGCGCCGGCACCCCGGTGGCGTCGGTGGCGGTGGTCACGACGGGCGTGGCCCCCAGGGCGGCGGCGACCGTGCGGGCCAGGGCGTTGGCGCCGCCGGCGTGCCCGCCGCAAAGGGCGACGGCGAACCGGCCGGCCTCGTCCACGCACACCACCGCGGGGTCGGTGGCCTTGTCGGCCAGCAGCGGGGCCACGATGCGGACCGCGGCGCCGGTGGCGAGGAACAGCACGAAGGCGTCGACTCCGGGCCAGCGGGCGGGCACGAGCTCGGCCGCCTTCCCGTGGACGTGCTCGTACGGCAGCCGCGCCGCCAGCGCCCGCCCGGCCTCCGTCACCGACACCGCGAGGATCGTCATTCCTCCGGCCCCCACGCCACGAACACCGGGTTCTCGGCGGCCAGCCGGACGCCGCCGTCGGGCAGCGCCCGTCCCCGGGCCACACCGACCTGCACGAGGTGGCCCAGGCGGGCCGCCGCCGGCGCGGCTCGGTCGAGGGCAGCGAAGGCGGCCACCACCCGGCCGCCCGGGGTGAGCCGGGCCAATACCGCGTCGAGCACGTCGATCCCCCCGCCCCCGACGAAGGCCCGGTCGGGGTCGGGCAGTGCCGCCAGCACCGCCGGCGCCTCGCCCTCGACCACCTCGACCCGCACGCCGTGGGCGGCGGCGTTGGCGCGGGCCCGCTCGGCCTGGTCGGCGTCCCGCTCGACCGCGATCACCCGCAGCCCGGGGCACAGCCGGGCGCACTCCACGGCCACGCTGCCGCTCCCGGTGCCGACGTCCCACAGCACGCCGGCCGGCGGGAGCCCGAGTTTGCCGAGGGCCACCGCCCGCACCTCGGACTTGGTGATCATGCCGTCGCGGTGGGCGAAGGCGTGCTCGGGCAGGCCCCACGCCAACGCCGGCCCCGTGGCGATGTCGGCGTCGAGCAGGACCACCACCGAGAGGGGGTCCCAGGTGCCGCCGGCGAGGGCGGCGAGCTCGACCTCCGTCACCTGCTCGGCCGGCGTGCCCAGGCGGCTGCAGACGGCCGCCCGCCGGTGCCGGGCGCCGAGGACCAGCAGTTCCTTGCCCAGCGCCTCAGGCGGCGAGTCGGGCGACGTCAGGACGGCGACTTTGGGGGCGGCCGCGGCCAGCCGGGCCGCAGCCCGCAGCGGGCGACCGTGGGCGGAGACGACGGTCACGTCGTCCCAGGGCAGGCCGAGGCGGGCGAAGGCGAGCGACACCGACGAGGGCGCCGGTCGCACGTCGAGCGCCTCCGGCCCGAAGCGGGCGGCCAGCGCCCGCACGATCCCGAAGAAGCCGGGGTCGCCCGACGCCAGCACGCACACCCGCCCCCGCTCGGCGGCGATGCCGTCGAGGACCGGCTCCAGATCGCCGCCGATGACGAGGTGCCGGCCGGGCACGCCGTCGAGGTGCCGGCGCCCGCCGACGACCAGGTCGGCATCGACCGGCGTTCCGGGCATCCCGATCACCACGATCGGCAGCTCAGGCACGGGCCACCACCCGGTCGCCGTCGAAGTCGACCATGACCACCTCGGTCTCGACTGCCCCGCCGGTGTGGGCCTGGCAGGCGGCCCGGGCCATGGCGCACATCCGCTGGAGGGGCGCGACGTCGCCGTGTGCAATGCACGTCTCGAAGAAGTGGCGGGCGGTGGCCGTCTCGGTGGCGGCGGCGACGATGGCGGCCTGCGACCCGCTCTCCCGGGCCGCGGCGGCCAGCAGGTCGCCGTCGACTTGCGAGCGGTGGAAGTGGGTCATCATCACGCCGGCGGCCAGCTTGGTGATCTTGCCGGCCATAGCCACGAGCACGACGTGGCCGATGCCGTCGGTGGCCGCCCGCCGCAGGGCGGTGCCGGTGAAGTCGCCCACCTCGACGAAGCAGACCTCGGAAAGGTCGGGGTGCAGGCGCATGGCCGCCTTCTCGGAGCGGCTGCCGGTGGCCAGCACCACGACCGACTCGCCCTGGGCGGCGGCGACGTCGATCTGCTGGGTCACCGACGCCCGGTAGGCGGCGGTCGAGAACGGCCGGACGATGCCGGTGGTGCCGAGGATGGAGATGCCGCCGACGATGCCGAGGCGGGCGTTGGACGTGCGGGCGGCCATGTCCTCGCCGCCGGGCACCGAGAACGTGACGGCCAGGGGCGCGGCGGTCACCTCAGCGAGGGCGGCGGCGATCATCCGCCGGGGGACGGGGTTGATGGCCGGGGCGCCGACGGCCAGCCCGAGCCCCGGCTTGGTGACTGTCCCCACGCCGGCGCCGGCGACCAGCGACGCCGCGCCGGCCTCGACCACCTCGGCGGTCATGCGGGCCTTGTCGGTGCAGTCGGGGTCGTCGCCGGCGTCCTTCACCACGACGCAGCGGTTCGGCGCCTCGGCCTCCACGGCGAACGTCACCCGCCGGCCGCCGGGCAGTGCGACCTCGACCTCCGCCGGCGGCGTGCCGGTGACCAGGCCGATCGTCGCCGCCTTGGTCGCCGCGGAGGCGCAGGTCCCGGTTGTCCAGCCCGTACGCAGCCCGCCCCGGCCCGTCACGCCGGCCGCCCCGCCGTCGTCCCCGGCAGCGAGCGCCGGCGGAACATGTGGGCGAACCCGGGTGAGTAGAGGTGGCTGCGGCCGCCGGCGCCGGCCAGCGCCGGCCCCACCAGTACGAGCACCGTCGTTTTCACGCCCAGCTCGGCCATGTCGGCGGCCAGGCGCCCCACCGTCGTCATGACCACCTGCTCGTCGGGCCACGACGCCCGCACGACGATCGCGGCCGGCGTCGCCGGGTCGTACCCGCTGCCGGCGGCCAGCAGCTCGGCGGCCAGCTCGACGGGCCGGGCGGCGGACAGGAACACGGCCATCGTCGTCCCGTGGGCGGCGAAGGCGGCGACCGACTCACCGGCCGGCATCGACGCCGACGTCCGCCCCGCCAGCCGGGTGAAGACGACGCTCTGGGCCACGCCGGGCTGGGTCAGCTCGCGCCCGACCGCGGCCGACGCCGCGGCCAGCGAGCTCACGCCGGGCACGATCTCGAAGTCCCGCTCGTTCGCCACGCACCAGTCGATCTGCTCCCCGATCGCCCCGTAGATCGACGGGTCCCCGGAGTGCAGCCGTACGACAGAGGCCTCGGGGCCGGCAGCGGAGTACACGGCCAGCACGTCCTCGAGCGTCATGGTCGCCGAGTCGTGGATTGCCGCGTCCGGTCGGGCGTGGGCCAGGATCGCCTCGGGCACCAGCGACGAGGCCCACACCACCACGTCGGCTCCGGCCAGGCGGTCCCGCCCGCGAAGGGTGATGAGGTCGGGTGCGCCGGGGCCGGCGCCGACGAAGGAGATCATCCGGCCGGCGGCACGATCACGGTGGCCAGGTAGGCGGCCGGTCCCTCGGCGGCCTCGGCCACGGGCAGCACCCGCTCGCCGGGCAGGCCCAGCAACTCGCCCATCACCGCCCCGTCGAGGCGGCCGGCGGCGGCCAGGCGCTTGGCCATCTCCGGCAGGTGGCGTCCGCCCTTGTAGACGACGACGGCCTGTGTGGGGTCGGTGAGGGCGGCGTCGAGGACGTCGGGGCCGTCGAGGGCGGTGACCAGCGCCAGCCGCTCGGCGTTCTGCAGCACGACCGTCCCTGATCGCGACGCCAGCTCCTGGAACGCCATGATCCCCGGCACCGTCTCGATGCGGGCGTCCGGCCGCAGCTCGCGGACCCGGGCCGCCACCGACGAGAAGGTGCTGTAGACGTTGGGGTCGCCGAGGGTCACGAAGGCCAGGCGCCGGCCGGCGTCCAGGCCGGCGACGACGGTGGCCGCCGCCGCATCGATCGACGCCGCCGCGTCGCCCATGTCGAACGCCAGCCGCTCGATCCGCACACCCGGGCACGCCTGGCGGACGATGGACTCGGCCCGGCCCACGGCGTCGAGGGCCGACGAGGGTGCCAGCACCACGTCGGCGTCCCGGATCACCCGAGCGGCGCGCAAGGTGAGCAGCTCCGGGTCGCCGGGCCCGACGCCCACGCCGATGAGGGCACTGCCGGCGCTCACAGCTACCTCGGGCTCGGGGACACTCCTTCTGGCGGTCCGACCTCTGGCTCCCTCTCGGTCACAGTGGCGCTGGCCGCACCGGACTCACACCGGCTCGTCGACCCGACAGACGGATGCGACTCTACTCGGCCCCGCTCAGAGCTTCAGCTTGAGCATCGGGCTCTCGCGCTGGACCGGCTTGGCGGTCGACGGCGCGACCGGCATGAGCGTTACCCGGGCCCTGATCTCATCGGGGTTGGGGATGGCGTTCATGTCCTCGTTGAGGTCGAGGGCCCGGAACGACTTCTTGTGCTTCCGGGAGACGGTGTCCTTCGTGCCGGGCTTGACCGGCTTGTTGAACATCGGCGTCAGGAACTCCAGGATGTCGTCGCCCCCGGCCGCCGCCGGGTCGCCGGCGTGGGTGTCGTCGCCGATGAGGCGGCAGTCCTCCTCGTACGCCTGCTTGTTCTTGATGTCGGTCTTGCTGAACGTGATGTCGTAGGCGACGTCGGCGGTGGCCGTCTCGCCCTTGATCTTCACCGTGAGCTTGATTGCGCCGATCTTCGCCATTGTCGCCTCCGCCTCGTGGCCGGCCTCGCGGATGGACCGGCAGCCTTTCGTCGAAATGTAGCGGGTGGCGTCGGTCATCCGCCGGTACGCTGCCCGGTCTGCGCAGACTCCTGGCCGTCCTCGTCCTGTGCGTGCTGCCGGCGTGCGGCGGCGGCGGCGGTGCGGTCGACGCCGGCGACGAGCCGGGCCCGGCCGGCACGGGCCACCCGTCGACCGCCCTCGTCGTGCTCGTTCGCTCCGGCGGGATTGCCGGCACGAACGACCTTGTCTCGGTGGACGCGTCGGGCGTGGTCACGGTGCTCAGCAACCGCGCCGCCAGGCCGTCGACCCGCACGCTCACGCCCGCCGAGATTGCCGCCCTGCGCGCCGCGCTGGACCGCGCCGACGTCGCCGGCCTTCAGCGCAACTACCTCGACCGCCAGGCCGCCGATGCCTACCAGTACGATGTGACCTACCAGGGCGTCACGGTGACCGCCGACGAGGGCGTGCTGCCCGCCACGCTGCGCCCGGTCGTCGACATCCTCACCCGGCTCATTGCGCGCTAGTCAACATGGAACGGCCGGCTCCGTTCCGCATCTGCGTGGATCATCCGCCACGCTGAGCGGGCAGAGCCAACATACGGAAGGAGCCAGCCGTGCCCATTTTCCACCCCGACACGAT
>JAHFUP010000071.1 GCA_023265025.1 Acidimicrobiia bacterium
TCGACCGGAGCCTACGAATACCAGCCGCAGGCCGCACAGCGGAGCCGGACAACCCACTCCTTCCGCCGACCTGGGAGCGCCACCACACCGCCTCGTCGGGCTGGGGCGAAGCCCCGTTAGATCCACGGGCGGCTGTCCGCCGTACTCAACGGACCGGTTGCCGACGAGGAGGCCCCGATGAGGTCCACGCTCCGTGCTGTTGTCCTGCTTGTGATCGCCGCGGGGGTGATGGTCGGCTGCGGCTCCGACTCCGAATCCTCGAGCGGGACCACCGTCGACATCACCGCGGCCAACATCGCCTTTTCGACGACCGACATCCGTGTCGCGGCCGGCGACGTCACCTTCGTGGTCAAGAACGACGACGCCCTGGAGCACAACCTCACGATTGACGGCGGGAAGGCGGACAAGGACGTCGAGGCCCACAAGACGATCAAGGTCAAGGCCAACCTGCCGGCCGGCACCTACGCCTTCCACTGCGAGTACCACCCCGACACGATGAAGGGCACCATCGTCGTGACGTGAGCGATCGGTCATCCGGCGCCGGCGCGGGCGCCGTACTTCCGAGGAGAACCGACCTCGGGAGACCATGTGATCCGTCGTACCAGCGCAGCAGTCGTGATCGGCGCCTCGGCGCTCGCCCTCGGGCTCGTCGCCGTCGGTGGCCCGGCCACGGGCGCCGGCACCCCTGTGCGTGCCACCGCGTACATCCGAGCCGACGTCGGGCTGGCGACGTTCAACCCGAACGTCAGCGCGGGCTCAAACTGCGCCATGCCCGCCACCTCCGACACCCAGACCGTGAGCGCGATGGGTACCACCGCCAACAACGTGCACGTCGACGCCTGCCTGTTCGGCAGCGGCGCGGCGCCGGGCGCGACGGTGAGCGACGTCGACGTGCCGGCGACGTACGAGATCTTCGGCGTGGGCACGATCAGCGCGTGTCCCGACCCCGACGGCGCCGGATCCAAGACGGCCGTCCGCCACGACCACGACGGTGACGGCAACTTCGAGCACTGCCACCAGAGCGGCTACCAGTCCACTGGAACCGGCGCCCTCGAGTACCACGCCCGGGTGAACAACACCGCCGGCGCCGGCCAGACCCGCGTGCTGTTCTGCAACGACCCCGACCAGGACGGCTGTGTCGACGAGGCCGTGCGCAACCAGGTCGCCGTCGGCTGGCTGCCGGGGAGCCAGCCGACGGGCGGCTAACCGGTGACTGGGGTGGCCGCCCGGATGCGGGCGGCCACCTCCGCCATCTCGTCCTCGCCGGCGTAGCGCTGGCGGGGCCAGAAGAACCCCCGCAGGCCGTCCTTGCGCCGGCGGGGGACGATGTGGACGTGCAGGTGGGGCACGCTCTGGCTGACCGTGTTGTTCATGGCCACGAACGTGCCGTGGGCCGCCATCCCCGTCTCGACGGCACGGGCCAGGCGCTGGGCGGCGCCGAACAGCGGGGCGACCAGCGCCGGCGGCAGGTCGGCCAGGGTCTCGTGATGGTCCCGGGGCACCAGCAGGACATGGCCGGGGAAGACGGGGCGGACGTCGAGGAAGGCCACTGTGTGGTCGTCGGACGCGACGACGTGGGCCGGCGTGGCGCCGGCCACGATGGCGCAGAAGACGCAGCTCGGGGAAGTCAGTGGAGGCGGAAGCACCAGCGGTAGGACGCAGAGCTCGTCCGGGGCTGGCCGATCTGGCGGTAGAAGACGGTGGCGCAGTGATTGCCGGCTTCGAATGCGGCAAAGTCGCTGCCGGGGCCGGGCCTGAGGGTGAGGGTGTTCAGCGCGTCGACGAACTGCACCTGGTCCTCGGGCACCTCGACGCCGTCGATGGCCAGGTAGCCCGTGTACCCCGGGGCCAGGTCGGCGACGATGGCGACCTGGCGCAGTTCCAGGTTGCCGCCGACGGGGAACACCGCCTGGATGGCTTCCGGTCGCTTCGGCCCGGTGTCCTGGGTCGGGCCGGAGAAGGCGAACACCACGCCGGCTACGGCGGCGGCGGCGATGAGCGTCATGACCAGGCGTCGTACCACGCGACCATTGTCTCCCAAGTGATTGCCAGTGGTTGCGCCGCCGCGCACGGTACATTTGCGCAGTGGCTTCGACCCGGATAGCCGACCACCTCGGTCGCGTCCTGGGAGGCCGGTACCGCCTCCTGGCCCCGATCGGCACCGGCGCGTCCGCCCACGTGTTCCTGGCCGACGACGTCCGCCTCCGCCGGCGGGTGGCGGTCAAGATCCTGCATCCGGCCCTGGCCGACGACGAGGCGTTCCTCCGCCGTTTCCGGGCCGAGGCCCGCGCCGCCGCGGCCCTGAACCATCCCCACGTCATGGCCGTCTTCGACTGGGGCGAGGAGGCCGACGGTCCGTATCTCGTGTCCGAGTACCTCGGCGGCGGCAGCCTCCGGGCCGTGCTCGACCGCGGCCGGCGCCTCAGCCCGTCGCAGGCGCTCATGGTGGGCCTGGAGGCTGGCAAGGCGCTGGCCTACGCCCACGGGCGGGGGCTGGTGCACCGCGACATCAAGCCGGCCAACCTGCTCTTCGACGAGGAGGGCCGGCTTCGCATCGCCGACTTCGGCCTGGCCCGCGCCCTCGCCGAGGCGGCGTGGACCGAGCCCGTCGGGGCGGTGCTGGGTACGGCGAGGTACGCGTCGCCGGAGCAGGTCAAGGGCGTTCCCGTCGACGGGAAGGCCGACGTCTACTCGCTGGCGGTGGTCCTGGTGGAGGCCGTCACCGGCCGGGTGCCGTTCGCGGCGGAGACGACGGTGGCCACGCTCGTCGGCCGCCTGGAGACGCCGCTGGAGGCCCCGCCCGAGCTCGGCCCGCTGGCCGCGGTGGTCGCGCGTGCCGGCCGTCCCGACCCCAAGGAGCGCCTCGACGCCATCTCCTTCGCCGCCGCGCTCCAGGCCGTGGCGCCCGAGCTACCCAAGCCCGAGCCGCTGGCCCTCGCCGGCCCGGCCACGCTCGACCTGAACCATCTCGCCGCCCTGGAGGGCGACCCCACCGACCTGGGCATCGGCGCGGCGCGAGTCACGTCGACGCCGCCTGTCGCCGTCCCGCCGGCGCCGGCTCCCGACCCGGGCGAGGCGGTCACCCAGATCACGGCCACGTCGGTCCCGCCCCCGACAGTCGATGCGGCGCCGACGAGTGTGATCGCGCGGCCCGAACCGGCGCCCGCCAAGAAGCGGGCCTCGCGGCGCGGCGCGGAGAAGGCCGAGGTGACCGCCGTCCTGGTGTCGCCGAAGGGGCGCCGGCGCCGGCGGTGGCCGTGGGTCGTCCTGCTGCTTGTCGCCCTCCTGGGGGGCGGCGGCACCGGCACCTACCTCCTGGTGGTCGGCGAGCAGGTGCCGAGCCACCCGCTGCCCGACGTGACGAAGTCCGACCGGGCCACGGCCGAGGGCGCCCTGAGGTCCATCCGGTTCGACGTTGCGGTCGAGGAGCGGTACATCGACGCCACGACGCCCGGCGTGGTCGTGGAGCAGCGCCCCAAGGCCGGCGTCGACGGCAAGGGCAAGCCGATCACCCTCAAGGAGGGCAAGCAGGTCACCCTCGTGGTGTCCAAGGGCCCGCCGCCCACGCCCATCCCCGACCTCACCGAGAAGACCGAGGCCCAGGCCAAGGCCGAGATCGAGAAGGTCGGCCATGTGGTCGGGAAGACCGACAAGCTCTTCGACGAGACGGTTCTGGCCGGCATCGTCATGGACTGGGCCCCGAAGGGCACGTCGCCGCCGAAGGGAGCGACGGTCGACCTCAAGATCTCGATCGGCCCACAGCCGCGGGTCATCCCGACGCTCGCCGGGCGCACCTACGAGTCGGCGGCCGCCGCCCTGGAGGCGATCGGGCTCCGGGCCCAGCGGGCCCCCGACCAGTACAACGACGACGACGACACCAAAGGCAAGATCGTCGGGGCATCGCCCAGCCAGGGCACGTCGGTCAAGCGTGGGGACATCGTCACCTTGACCGTGTCCGCCGGCCGGCCCGAGGTGCCGGCGCTGAACGGGCTCACCGTGGCCGAGGCGCAGGCCAAGCTGGCCATCGTCGGCCTCACCCTCGACGGCAAGTACGGCCCCAGCGGCGGCAAGGTCTTCCTGAGCACCCCGGGCGCCGGCAGCAAGGTCAAGCCGGGCAGCTCGGTCGACGTCTTCATCCTCTAGTCGCCTTCGCAAGCGGAGCTTGCTCGGCGAGGCGATCGAGCTCCACCCGGCCGGCGGAGCCGGCCGGCCTCCGCCGTTCCTCTCTTGCCGCCAGCTCTTCCGGCCGCCTTTGGCGGCGACCGGAGCCGGCGGCGATGAACCTCTACTCTGTGATTTCGCGGATCTTTGCCTGCGCTTGGTCGACCGCGCCGGCGTCGGGCGGCGCCAGTTGCTGCATCGCGGAGATCAGCTTCTGCATGTCGCCCTGGACGCGCACCCTGCCCTCCATGAACGCCTTCATGCCGGCGTCGAGGGTGCCGTCGACGAAGATGGCCTTGGCCGTCGCGTAGTCGAGGGTGACCGTCACATCGGGATCCTCGAGGTGTCCGGTCTCCATCTCCAGGGTTCCCGACGAGGTGTCGAGGTGGGCGTCGAGCCGGCCCTCGCCGAACGGGACGTCGGTGATGACCTGGTTCATCCGGACCGACGCCGATTCCGGGGCGGTCTCACGGTCGGGGTCGGCCATCTCGGAGCGGATCTTGCGGGCTTCGGCGATCCATTCGTCGGAAAGGAAGGGGTACGTGGGCATCGGAGGGACGCTACCGGCTGGCCGGGCCGTAGAATGAGCGATGTGAAAGCCCTCGACGAGCAGTGCGACGTCTGCGGCAAGACCGTGCCCGCTGACGATGTGGTGAAGACCGAGCTGACGGTGGCCGGGGCCATGTGCCCGACGGCGATGACATTCCACACCGCCTGCTACGAGAAGGCGTCGGCGATGTGGCAGCCCGACCCCGACTCGTACTGCACCGTGGACGACCGGTTCCCGGAGACTGGCCAGTGGGTGCTGCCCGAGGAGGCCCGGCCGGCGGGCAGGTCCCCGATCTGATCGTCCGGGAGCAGGCCGACCCACTCTTCGGGTGGCGGTACTGGCAGCTGTCGCCCCGCCGGCTGCTGCGCTCGGTGACCCAGCGCGAGTTCGAGTGGCCGCCGGGCCGGGTGCTGAAGGCCAAGTGCGTGGAGGTCGGCCATCCGGCGCCGGCCGACCGGTGCAACTGCGGGCTGTACGCCAACCCCGACCTGGAGGCCCTGCGCCAGCACGGCCTGTGCCTGGCGCCCGACGTGATCGTCCTCGGCCAGGTCGCCCTGTGGGGCAAGGTCGTCGACGACGAGGCCAATTACCGGGCCGAGTTCGCCTACCCGGCCCGGCTGTCGCTGGTCGTGGACAGCCTGATCGACGACACGCCGGCGGAGACGCTGGTGGAGGGGTTGCAGGCCTACCGGGTGCCCGTGCACTTGACCACCTTGGACGAGGCGGTCGCCGGCATGTCGAAGGACATGCTCAAGTTCCAGGCCATGTCCCGGCGCACCAGCGGGCATTGAGCGCCGTTCCGCGTCCGCGAGAGCGTCAGAAACGTGCAGTTCAGGGACGCGGAACGCTGGTGCTCCACGGGCTGACGGGGTCGACCCAGTCGGTGGCGGGGCTGGCGGCCGCGTTGGAGGCCGCCGGGTTCGAGGTCGCGGCGCCGATGCTGCCGGGGCACGGGACGTCGGCGGAGGACCTCGCCGGCCGGACGTGGGACGAGTGGGTGGCGTGCGCCGAGGACGCATACCGGCGGCTGGAGGCGCGGTGCGGGTCGGTGGTGGCCGTGGGGCTCTCGATGGGCGGGGCGCTGGCCGCATCCGTGGCGGCGGCGCACGGCGAGGTCGTCGGGCTGGCGGTGGTCAACCCGCTCGTCGACCCGCCGGCGCCGGCGTTCCTGGACGTGCTGGAGGGGTTCCTCGCCGTCGGCGAGGACTTCCTACCGGGCGTGGGGAGTGACATCGCCGACCCGGACATGCAGGAGGTGGCGTACGACCGGCTGCCGGTGGCGGCCCTGCTGTCGATGAGCCGGGGGCTGGTCGCCCTGCGGCCGCGACTGGCCGACGTCCGCTGCCCGGTGCTGATCCTCAGTAGCCGCCACGACCACGTGGTGCCATCGGTCTCCGGCGACGTGCTGGCTGAGGCGGTGTCCGGGCCGGTGGAGCGGGTGTGGCTCGAGCGGAGCTTCCACGTCGCCACGCTGGATCTCGACCGGGACGAGCTGGAGCGCCGGGTGGTCACATTCGCCTCAGAGCCGGGTGGCGGATGGGACCTACCATGAGCCGGTGGCCCTCATCTCCCGTGACGACGTCGCCCACGTGGCCCGCCTGGCCCGCCTTGACCTGACCGAGGCCGAGCTCGACCAGTTCGCCGGCCAGCTCGCCGCCGTGCTCGAGCACGCGGCCGACGTGGCCGCCCTCGACACCGCCGGCGTGCCGCCGACCGCCCACCCGTTCGAGCTGGTCAACGTCCTGCGTGACGACGTCGCCGGCCCCTGCCTCGACCGCGACGAGGTGCTGGCCATGGCGCCGGCGGCCGAGGACGGCCGCTTCCGGGTTCCCCGGATCCTGGGCGAGGCGCCGTGACCCCCTCCGTTCTGGCTGCAGCTACCGGTCTATTGGCACGTCACTGCAGCCAAATCGCCGGGTGAGCGCCGGCGAGATCGCACGGGACGTCCGGGCCGGCGTCAGGTCGGCGCGGGACGTGGTGGAGGAGCACCTGGCCGCCATCGCCGGCCGGGAGGACGAGCTGCACGCGTTCAACCTGGTGCTGGTCGACGAGGCCCGGGCGACGGCCGACGAGGTCGACCGGCGGGTGGCGGCGGGGGAGGACCCCGGGCCGTTGGCCGGCGTGCCCGTCGCCCTAAAGGACAACCTGTGCACCCGGGGCGTGCCGACGACGTGCTCGTCTCGGATGTTGGAGGGCTGGCGGCCGCCGTACGACGCGACGGTGGTGACCCGGCTCAGTCGGGCCGGCGCCGTCATCGTGGGCAAGACGAACATGGACGAGTTCGCCATGGGGAGCTCGACGGAGAACTCGGCGTTCGGTCCGACCCGCAACCCCCACGACCCCTCCCGGGTGCCCGGCGGGTCGAGCGGCGGCAGCGCGGCGGCGGTGGCCGCGGGCTTCGCCGCCCTCGCCCTCGGCTCCGACACCGGCGGGTCCATCCGCCAGCCCGCAGCCCTCTGCGGTGTGGTCGGGGTCAAGCCGACGTACGGCCTGGTCTCCCGGTACGGCGTGGTGGCGTTCGCGTCATCGCTGGACCAGATCGGGCCGCTCGCCGCCAACGTGGCCGACGCCGCACTCGCCCTGGAGGTGATCGCCGGCCATGACCGGGCCGACTCCACGTCGATCCCCCGGCCGGCGCCGGCGCTGTCCGACGTGCTGCTGGACGGCGTCGACGGGTTGCGGGTCGGCGTGGTGCGGGAGCTGGTCGACGCGGTGGACCCCGACGTCGGCAGGCGCCTGGCTGAGGCGGCCGGCGCGCTGGAGGCGGCCGGCGCCAAGGTCGACGAGGTCCACCTTGCGACGGCCTCACTCGGGCTGTCGGCGTACTACCTGCTGGCCACGGCCGAGGCGTCGAGCAACCTGGCCCGCTACGACGGCGTGCGCTACGGGCTGCGGGTCGACGGCGACGACATCACGGCGATGTACGGCGCCACCCGCGCCGCGGGCTTCGGCGCCGAGGTCAAGCGCCGGATCATGCTCGGCACGTACGCCTTGTCGGCCGGCTACTACGACGCCTACTACGGCCAGGCCCAGCGGGTCCGCACGCTGCTGATCCGCGACATGGAGGCCGCGTATGCCTCCTACGACCTGCTGCTGGCGCCCACCACCCCCACCACCGCGTTCGAGCTGGGCGCCAAGACCGCCGACCCGCTCACCATGTACCTGTCCGACGTGTGCACGATCCCGTCGAACCTGGCCGGCCATCCGGCCATGTCCGTGCCCTACGGGGTGGGCGACGACGGCCTGCCCATCGGCGTCCAGCTGCTGGCGCCGGCGCTGGGGGAGGCGACCATGTTCCGGGCCGCCGCCGCGCTGGAGGCGAGCCTCGCTTGACTGAATGGGAGATGGTCGTCGGGCTCGAGGTCCACTGCGAGCTGGCGACGGCGACCAAGCTGTTCTGCGCTTGCCCCAACGCGTTCGGCGACGAGCCGAACACGAACGTCTGCCCGGTCTGCCTGGGGCTGCCCGGCTCGCTGCCGGTGCTCAACCGCCACGCCGTCGAGCTGGCCATGCGGGTGGGGCTGGCCCTGCACTGCAGTGTGGAGCCGTCGATCTTCCACCGGAAGAACTACTTCTATCCGGACATGCCGAAGGACTACCAGATCAGCCAGTACGACGAGCCCCTCAACGTCGGCGGCCGGCTCGACCTGCCCGACGGCACCCGGGTGGGCGTCACGCGCGCCCACTTGGAGGAGGACACCGGCAAGACCACCCACGTCGGCGGCGGCGGCGGGCGCATCCACGGGGCCGACCACTCCCTCGTCGACTACAACCGGGCCGGCGTCCCGCTGGTCGAGATCGTCAGCGAGCCCGACATCCGCTCCGCGGAGCAGGCCAAAGCGTATGTCAACGAGCTGCGGGCCATCCTGGTGGCCATCGGCGCGTCTGACGCCCGGATGGAGGAGGGGTCGCTGCGCATCGACGCCAACGTGTCGATGCGGCGGGCCGGCGCCGAGGTCTACGGGACCCGGGCCGAGATCAAGAACCTGAACTCCGTGCGCTCGCTGGGCCGGGCCCTGGAGTACGAGGTGCGCCGGCAGGTCGGCCGGCTGGAGGCCGGCGAGGCGGTCGTCCAGGAGACCCGCCACTGGAACGAGGACGAGGGCCGCACGTCGTCAATGCGCTCCAAGGAGGAGGCGTACGACTACCGCTACTTCCCCGAGCCCGACCTCGTGGCGCTGGCCCCGTCGGCGGAGTGGCTGGCCGGCGTACGGGCGGTCCTGCCGGTCCTGCCGTCCGAGCGCCGGGTCGATCTGGCGCGGGTCGCCGGCGTGGCCGAGACCGACGCCGCGGTGGCCGCCGTCGTGCAGCAGGGGCTCGACGGGCTGGTGACCGCCGCGGTCGGCGCCGGCGCCGACGGCCGGCTGGCCCTCAACCGGGCGGCCAACGAGCTGGCGCATGCGACCCCACCCGACGCCGGCGCCTTCGCCAAGGTCCTGCGCATGGAGGCCGACGGCCGCCTCACCGCCACCCAGGCCAAGGGTGTGCTGGCCGAGCTGGTGAGCGCCGGCGGCGACCCGGAGGCCATCGCCGCAGCCAAGGGCTTCGAGGCCCTGGAGGGCGACGTGGTCGCCGGGGCCGTCGACGCCGCCATCGCCGCCCACCCGGGCGAGTGGGAGCGCTACGCCGGCGGCGAGGCCAAGCTGGCCGGGTTCTTCGTCGGCAAGGTCATGGCCGCAACCGCCGGCAAGGCCGACGGGAAGGCGGTCACCGCCCTGCTCCGGGAGCGCCTCGCCGGCCGGTGACCCGGCAACTGGTGACGATCGGACAGGTCCTGGCCGGTCGAACCGTCACCGGCTCGAAGTGCTCGCCGGGTAGGGTCGCCCCCCATGAGCATCGTGAAGATCAACGCCATCGATGTCCCGGCCGAGCGGGCCGACATGATGGCCCAGCGGTTCGCGGCCCGGGCGGGCGAGGTCGGCAAGTCGGAGGGGTTCGAGGAGTTCCAGCTGCTGCGGCCGGACGACGACCGGACGACCTGGCTGGTGTACACGCGGTGGCGTGACGAGGCCTCCTTCGAGGCGTGGCGGGCCCAGGCGTTCGCCGGCGGGCCCGGCGGCGGCGGCTCGCACGGGTGCCCGCCGGCGCAGGGTGGTCCTGTGGCCACAGGCAGTGAACTGTGGTCGTTCAACGTCGAGCAACGGGAAACCGCGCCCTGAGTGAGCGACAGATCCGGGGTTGTGGCTTTGGGAGCCTCCGGTCGGTTAATGTTCCGGCGTCCGTCCCGAAAGGGACCGCTCCCCATGCAGGGGTTGTGCAGGCGGGACATGCGGGTTTGTTGCGCAACGTGAGCCAAGGAGACACCCAATGAGGACTCGGATGCAGAAGCTACGAGTCGCCTTGCTGGCAGTATCGACGTTGGGGGCGGCGGTCCTCTTCTATGCGGCCAATCCCGCCCACGCCGACGTCGACTCCGTGGCCGGCAGCGCCTTCGGCGCGTCGATCACGTCGACCCTCCTGGGCACGGTGCTGGCGCCCTCGCCCCCGGGCATCGCCGGCATGGCCAGCGAGCCGGCCGACGGCTACGGCCCGATCAACGCCAGCAGCTGCCCCCTGCCGGTCCCGGCGACCACCGTCTGCGTGCAGCTCCCGGGCGTCGTGTCGCTCGGTGTGATCAACGCCGCCACCCAGGGCGCCGGCCTCGCCGGCGACAACCACCTGGGCTTCGCCACCAGCTCGGCCAGCGTCTCTGACATCGCCGTGGGCACCGTCGGCAGCGGCCTGTTCGCCCAGGCCGTGTCCAGCACGTGCACCGCCGACGGCAATGGCGCCCGCGGTTCCACCCAGGTGCTCGGCGGGAACCTGGGCGGCTCGCCGATCGCCCAGGCCCCGGCGGCGGGTACCACCCTCTCGGTGCCCGGCGTCCTCAACGTCATCCTGAACGAGCAGCTGCCCATTCCGCCGGCGATGAGCATCAACTCCGTCGGCTCGGCCGGCATCATCGTGAACGGCGCCCACATCACGCTGCTGCCCACCCTGGGCGGGCTCACCGGCACCGTCGACATCATCCTGGCCCAGTCGGTCTGCGCCGCGGTCGGCTCTGACGTGAACGTGGTCCAGGCGACGACCACCACGACGAGCACCACGACGAGCACCACCAGCTCCACCTCGTCGACCTCCACCACCCTGGGCACTGGCACGACCACCACCACCCTGGGCACCGGTACGACCACCACCACGGTGACCCCGGGCACCTCCGGCGGCGGCGCCGGCTTCAACGCCTGCAACGCCGGCAACGGCGGCAACGGCGGCGCCGGGACGGGGACCGGCGGCAGCGCCAGCGCCAACGGCGGGACCGCAACGGGGGCCAACGGCGGTACGGCCACCGGCGGTGCCGGCAGCGGCACGGGGGGTGCGGCGGGCAACGGCGGCAACGCCTGCAACGGCACCGGGATCATCCCGATCGGCGGCTTCGGCGGCATCCCGATCGGCGGCGGCATCAACATCAACATCTGCAACGCCGGCGACGGCGGCAACGGCGGCGCCGGCTCCGGCGCCGGCGGCAGCGCCGCCGCCAACGGTGGCGCCGCGGCCGGGGGCTCGGCCAGTGGTGGCGGGGGCAGCGGCACCGGCGGGGCCGGCGGGCGCGGTGGCGACGCCTGCACCTTCACGATCGCGGCGGCTACGACGATCCCCTTCCATCCGGGCGGGCCCATCGTGGTCAGCGGCCCGCCGACCGTCGTCACGAGCGTGCTGGCCCGCACCGGCTCTCACCTGGGCCCGATCGCCCTCATGGCCATCGTCCTGACCGTCCTGGGTATGCTCATGTACTTCGGCTCGCAGGGCCTTCCCGACCCGGCGGCCCGGCTGTTCGTGAGCCACCCGATGTTCCGCCCGCCGGCTGCCGGCGGGTCCCGGGTGGCGCCCACCGGCGCATCCCGCCTCGATGCGGTGGCCCTCGACGCCTTCGTCCACATGGGCGACGCCGAAGGAGACGGCGACCAGCCGCCGGCCCAGGGCCGGGGCGGCTGGCACCGGCGGTGGTTCACCCAACGGCCCTGGTGAGCCCGGGGGCCACAACCGACTGACGCCGAGGGCGCCCTACGGGGCGCCCTCGGTCGTTCCTACTCCTTGAACGAGAGCGACACGGCGAAATCGCCGCCGGCGTCGGTCCACCACCGGGCCACGGCCAGGTCGGCGTCGCCCAGCTCGGCCTCGACGCCCTCGCGCCGGAACTTGGCGCTGATCTCGGTGCGCATGGCCTCGCCGGCGTCGAAGCCGACCGTGAGCCCCAGGTCGGCCACCGTCACCCGCCGACCAACGTCCGACCGCAGCCACATCTCGATCCACTCCTCGTCGGAGTCGAAGCGGGCGACATGGGTGAACGCGGTCGGGTCGAAGTCGGCGCCCAGCTCCCGGTTCACCACGTGGAGGACGTTGCGGTTGAACTCGGCGGTCACGCCGGCGGCGTCGTCGTACGCCGCTTCCAGCCGGCCGACGTCCTTCACCAGGTCGGTGCCGAGCAGGAGGCTGTCGCCGGGCGCCAGCATGGCCGCCACCTCGGACAAGAACAGGGCCCGGTGCTTGGGGGCGAAGTTGCCGATCGTGCCGCCGAGGAAGGCGACCAGCCGGCGCCCGCCGGCGGGGATGGTGGCCAGGTGGTGGTCGAAGTCGCCTACCACGGCAGTCACCGCGGCCTGGGGGTACTCCCGGGCCAGGGTGGTCGCCGCCTGGCGGAGCGTCGGCTCGCTGACGTCGAAGGCGACGATGCGGTCGAGATGGCCGGCGCCGGCGAAGGCGTCGAGCAGCAGCCGGGTCTTCTCCGACGTGCCCGAGCCCAGCTCGACCAAGGTGTCGGCGCCCGAAAGCCGGGCAATCTCCACCGCCCGCGCCTCGAGGATGCTGCGCTCGCGCCGGGTCGGGTAGTACTCGGGGAGACGGGTGATGTCGTCGAACAGCTCCGATCCCCGGGCGTCGTAGAAGTACTTCGGCGGCAGCTCCTTGGGCGACGACGTCAATCCTTCGGCGACGTCCCGCCGGAGCGCGGCCCGCAGGTCCTCGGGCGAGAGGTGGACCTCGATCCGCGGCGTCGTCATGCGTCGGCCGCGCAGCGGAAGCCGGCGAAGATCTGCCGGCGGATCGGGTAGTCCCAGTTCCGGAACGTGGTCCGGACGGCGAGCGGCGACGCGGCCCACGACCCGCCTCGCAGCACCTTGTACCCGGGCCCGAAGAAGACTTCGGAGTACTCTCGGTACGGGAAGCTGGCGAAGCCCGGGTAGGGCTCGAAGTCCGACGAGGTCCACTCCCAGACGTCGCCGATCATCTGGTGGCAGCCGTACCCGCTGGCGCCGGCGGGGTAGGCCCCGACCGGCGCCGGCCGGTAGAGGGCGCCGCCCAAGTTGGCCCGCGCCGGCGTCGGCTCGCCGGCGCCCCACGGCCACCGGCGCTTGCCGCCCTCCGGCGACCACGATGCCGCCTTCTCCCACTCCGCCTCGGTCGGCAGCCGTTTGCCGGCCCACCGGGCGTAGGCGTCGGCCTCGTACCAGCAGACGTGCTGGACGGGCTCGTCGAGGGGGACGTCCTCCCGCCACCCGAAGCGCAGGCGCGACCACCGGCCGTCGCACTCGGCCCGCCAGAACTCCGGCGCCCGCAGGTCGGCCTTCTGGCGCCAGGCCCAGCCCTCGTCGGTCCACCAGCGGCGCTCGTCGTAGCCACCATCGGCAATGAATTCGGTGTACTGCCTGTTGGTCACCGGCCCAGCGTCGATCCGGAACGCCGGCAGGTCCACCACGTGGGCCGGCCGCTCGTTGTCGTAGGCCCACGCCTCGTCGTCGGTGCCCATGACGAACGGGCCGGCGGGCACGTGGACCTCGCCCCCGACCGGGGCGCCCGCCGGCGGCGCCGGCGCCAGGGGCCGGTAGCCGGGCTCGCCCATGAGCTGGAGGGTGGCCAGCATGGTCTCGTCGTGCTGGTGCTCGTGCTGGACGACCATCCCGTACACGAACCCGCCGGCGAGGAGGGGACGCTCGCCGTCGAGCTCGACCCGCTCGAGGGTGTCGACCACCCGGCCCCGCACCTCGGCGATGTAACGCCGGGCGTCGGCCGGCCCAAGCAGGGGCAGCGAGGGCCGGTTGGGCCTCGGGTGGCGGAAAGCGTCGTAGATGTCGTCGAGCGAGCCGTCGATCGGGGCTGCGCCGGCGACCTCGCGCAGCAGCCACAGCTCCTCGTAGTTGCCGACATGGGCCAAGTCCCACACCAGCGGCGACATGAGCGGCGAGTGCTGCCGGAGCAGGCCCTCGTCGTCGAGAGGGTCGAGGAGGTCGAGGGACCGCCGGCGGACCGCCTCCAGGTCCTCCGCCACCTTTTGGCGAACGTCCATCCGAGTCAGTGTGTCACCATCGACTGATGGATCTGCGCAGCCGAGAGGTGACGGGCGGTTTCGAGCGGGCGCCGGCCCGGGCCATGCTCCGGGCCGTCGGCATGACCGACGACGACTGGGACAAGCCCCAGGTCGGCGTGGCCAGCTCGTGGAACGAGGTGACCCCGTGCAACATGCCCCTCGACCGGCTGGCCAAGCGGGCCAAGGATGGCGTGCGGGCGGCCGGCGGCTTCCCGCTGGAGTTCGTGACCATCGCCGTCTCCGACGGCATCTCGATGGGGCACGAGGGCATGCGGGCCTCGCTGGTGAGCCGGGAGGTGATCGCCGACTCCGTCGAGACCGTCATGCACGCCGAGCGCTTCGACGCCCTGGTCACCTTCGCCGGCTGCGACAAGTCGCTGCCCGGCATGCTCATGGCCGCCGCCCGCCTCAACCTGCCCAGCGTGTTCCTCTACGGAGGGACGATCCTGCCCGGGCGGGGCGCCAAAGGCGAGGCGCTGGACATCGTCAGCGTGTTCGAGGCGGTCGGGGCCCACGCCGCCGGCGGGCTGACGGCCGAGGAGCTGTCGCTCATCGAACACAACGCCTGCCCCACCATCGGGTCCTGCGCCGGCATGTTCACCGCCAACACCATGGCGTGCGTGGCCGAGGCGCTCGGGATGTCGCTGCCTGGGTCGTCGTCGGCGCCAGCCGTCGACCGCCGGCGCGACGACCTCGCCTATGCCAGCGGGCAGGCGGTCATGGCGCTGGTCGAGGCCGGCATCCGGCCGCGCCAGATCCTGACCAAGGCCGCCTTCCACAACGCCATCGCCGTGGTCAACGCCGTCGGCGGGTCCACCAATGCGGTCCTTCACCTGCTGGCCATCGCCAACGAGGCTCGGGTCGAGCTCGACCTCGACGACTTCAACACCGTGGGCCGGCGGGTCGCCCACGTCGCCGACATGAAGCCCCACGGCCGCTTCCACATGTCAGACCTCGACGCGGTCGGTGGCGTCGCCGTCGTCATGCGGGAGCTCCTCGAGGCCGGGCTGCTCGACGGCGACTGCCTCACCGTCACCGGCCGCACCATCGCCGAGAACCTCGCCGCCCTCGACCCGCCGGCGCCCGACGGGCGGGTCGTGCATCCGCTGTCGGACCCCATCCACGCCGAGGGCGGCATCGCCGTCCTGCGGGGGTCGCTGGCGCCGAACGGCGCGGTGGTCAAGGTCGCCGGCATCGACGTGCTGCGCTTCGAGGGCACGGCCCGGGTATTCGACGGCGAGGCGGCGGCGATGGAGACGATCCTGGCCGGCGGCATCAACGCCGGCGACGTGATCGTCATCCGCTACGAGGGCCCAAAGGGCGGCCCCGGCATGCGGGAGATGCTGGCCGTCACCGGCGCGCTGAAGGGGGTGGGCCGGGGCGGCGACGTGGCCCTCATCACCGACGGCCGGTTCTCGGGCGGGACCCACGGCTACTGCGTGGGCCACGTGGCGCCCGAGGCGGTCGACGGCGGGCCGATCGGCCTCGTCGCCGACGGCGACCGGATCATCATCGACGCCGGCGCCCGCACCATCGACCTGCTCGTCGACGACGCCACGCTGGCCGCCCGGCGCCTGGACTGGAAGGCGCCGGAGCCCCGCTACACGACCGGCGTGCTGGCCAAGTACGCCCGCCTGGTGACCGGCGCCGACCGGGGGGCCATCACCGAACCGTAGATCTGCGTTTGTCGCCCCGGCATGGGGTAATCTCCCGCCGGAATGCTTGGCGGTCGCGGCGGTTCGCGACAGTGTCTGGCCGAGCCTGAGCGGGGAGTGCGTGATGCGCAGGAATAGGGGTTCCCTCCAGCCGGTCGCCCGGCGCGTGGCCATGGCTTCCATGACCATCCTGGCCGCCAGTGGCATCGGTCTCGTTGCCGCGCCCATGGCCTTCGGCCAGATCATCATCCCGATCGGCGGCCCTCTCCTCGGCGGCGGCAGCAGCCAGACCGCCAATGTCACCAACTCCGGGTCGGCCAGCGCCAACTCCGGGGGCAACAGCGCGGTCGGGAACGGGTCGACCAACACCGCCACGGCCACCGCGCCGGCGTCGACCGCCGCGGTCGGCGTTCCCGCCACCGTCGGCGCGCCGACCAACGGGTCCGAAGGGACGGCCAGCATCACCACCGGTGCGGCCTCCGCACTCGGCAGCTCCTCGGACAGCACCGTCGGGCAGTCCAACTCCTCCGGCAACCTCATCACCAGCTTCCTCGGCCAGACCGCCGGCGTCACCAACGGCGGCTCCGCCTCGGCCAACAGCGGCGGCAACAGCGCGGTGGGCAACGGCTCCACCAACAACGCGTCCATCACCCAGAACGTCACCGGCGGCCTCGTCGGGGTGGCGGTCAACCTCGGCAGCCCCACCAACAACTCGACGGGCACGGCCACCATCACCAGCGGGGCGGCCTCCGCGGCCGGCAACAGCTCCGGCACCAACGTCGGCCAGGCGTCCGTCCAGGGCGGCGGCGGCATCGGCGGCGGCTTCGGTCCGGGCGGCGGGCCGGGTGGTCCCGGCGGCGCCGGCATCGGCGGCGCCCCGTGTGGCACCGGGCGGTTCGGCTCCTTCCAGGATGTCGGGGTCCGCAACGTGGGCCAGGCGAACGCCACGACCGGGAACAACACCGCCGTCGGCAACGCGTCCACCAACAACGCCACCACCACGGTCACCGACACCGGCACCGGCGGGGTGGCCGGCGTCGGCCTGACCGTCGGCGGCCCGACCAACAACTCCAGCGGCGTGGCGATCATCACCACGGGCCCGGCGTCTGCGGTCGGCAACATCTCCACCACCCAGGTGGGCCAGACGCAGGGATGCCCGCAGGTCCAGACGCTGGCCGCCCGTCCCGGCGTGCCGGGGCCGGCGCCGCGGGTCGGCAGCCTGGCCCGCACCGGCCTCGACACCGGCGATCTGGGCATGATCGCCGGCGCACTGGTCGGCGTCGGCATGCTGCTCGTCGCCTCGCAGCGCCGGCGGGTCGCGGCCCGCTCCGCCGCCGTCCCCATGTCCGGCTTCGGCCTCGGCCTCGGCGGCGACGACTGGGACCGGGCGCTCCGCTAGCGCATTCGTTTGCCGGTCGCGCACTGCGCATGTCACACTGATCGGGTCATGAGCCGCGACCGCGCCCTCGTACTTCTGCACTAGCGCACGCCTCCACCAGACGCGTGCGCCGAACGACCTCCCAGCCGGGAGGTCGTTTTCTTTCCCGAACCCTGCTGATCAGGAGATCCCAGCGATGAAGCTGAACGGGGGCCAAGCCCTCATCAAGAGCCTTGAGATGGAAGGGGTCGAGGTCGTGTTCGGCCTACCCGGCGGCGCCATCCTCCCCGTCTACGACCCGATCATCGACTCGCCGATCCGCCATATCCTCGTGCGCCACGAGCAGGGCGCCGGCCACATGGCCGAGGGCTACGCCCACGCCACGGGGCGCCCCGGCGTGGCCATGGTCACCAGCGGGCCGGGGGCGACCAACATCGTCACCCCCCTGGCCGACGCCATGATGGACTCGATCCCGATCGTCGTCATCACCGGCCAGGTGCCGAGCGCGGCGATCGGCACCGATGCCTTCCAGGAGTGCGACATCGTCGGCGTCACCCGGTCGATCACCAAGCACAACGAGCTGGTGACATCGGCCCAGGACATCCCCCGGATCATCCAGGAGGCGTTCCACATCGCCACTACCGGCCGTCCGGGCCCCGTGCTGGTCGACATCCCCAAGGACCTGGTCGATCCCAACAACCCCAACTCGGCCATGGAGTGGGAGTGGCCGGACTCGATCGACCTGCCCGGCTACAAGCCCACGACCAAGGGCCACCCCCGCATGATCCGGGAGGCGGCCAACCTCATCGCCGAGTCGAGGCGCCCGGTCATCTACGCCGGCGGCGGCATCCTCAAGGCCCGGGCCGCCCAGGCCCTGCGGGAGCTGGCCGAGCTGACCGGCATCTCGGTCGTCACCACCCTGATGGCCCGGGGCGCCTTCCCCGACTCCCACCCCCTGTGCCTCGGCATGCCCGGCATGCACGGCAACTACACCGCCATCACGTCGATGCAGCAGTCCGACCTGCTGATCGCCCTGGGCTCCCGCTTCGACGACCGGGTGACCGGCAAGGTGGGCGCCTTCGCCCCGGGAGCCAAGATCATCCACGTCGACGTCGACCCCGCCGAGCTCGGCAAGGTCCGCCGGCCCGACGTCCCCATCGTCGGCGACTGCAAGGCGGTCATCGACGAGCTGATCAAGGCGGTGCGCGAGCTTGGCCCCCAGCCGGACCGCGCCGAGTGGGACACCCAGCTCAAGCAGTGGCAGGCCCAGTTCCCCCTGCACTACGAGCAGGGCTGGGGGGAGGGCGACGCCCTCAAGCCCCAGTTCTGCATCGAGCAGCTGCGCGACGGCTCGCCGGAGGACACCATCGTCGTGTCCGGCGTCGGCCAGCACCAGATGTGGTCGAGCCAGTTCTGGCGGTTCAACCACCCGTACACATGGATCAACTCCGGTGGTCTCGGCACCATGGGATTCGCGGTGCCGGCGGCCATCGGTGCCAAGGTGGGCATGCCGGGGCGTACGGTGTGGGCCATCGACGGCGACGGCTGCTTCCAGATGACGGCCCAGGAACTCGTCACCGCGTCGGCCGAGCGCATCCCGGTGAAGGTCGCCATCCTGAACAACGCCTACCTCGGCATGGTCCGCCAGTGGCAGGAGCTGTTCTATGAGGAGCGCTACAGCGAGGTCTATCTCTCGCCCGACCTGCCCGACTACAAGATGTGGGCCGAGGCCATGGGCTGCGTCGGCATGCGGGTCGAGCACCCCGACGAGGTGGCGCCGGCCATCGAGAAGGCCAACTCCATCGACGACCGGCCCGTCGTCATCGACTTCCGGGTCGACTGGACCGAAAAGGTGTACCCCATGGTCGCCGCCGGCACGTCCAACGACGCCGTCATCCTGGGCCCGGAGATGGGGGAGGGCGGACATTGAATCGCCGTCGCAACCGGAGGTTGCTCGGCGAGGCAGCTGCGCTCCACCGTCCGGGCGGAGCCCGGACGGCTCCGCCGTTCCTTCTTTGGGCGGGCTGCGCCCGCCCCGATCGCCGGCAGCTGACGGGGGCGCCTTTGGCGCCGTCGGCAGCCGCCGGCCACACCTCAGGAGCACTCCTTGGCTAACCCGCCGCCGCGTCATCACATTCTCTCGGTGCTGGTCGAGAACAAGGCCGGCGTGCTGGCCCGGGTCTCGTCGCTGTTCGCCCGCCGGGGGTTCAACATCTACTCCCTCGCCGTGGCGCCTACCGACGACGAGCGGTTCAGTCGGATCACCATCGTGGTCGACGTCGAGTCCTCGCCCCTGGAGCAGGTCACCAAGCAGCTGTTCAAGCTCATCAACGTGGTCAAGATCAGCGAGCTCGACCCGGCCCACGCCGTCGAGCGGGAGATGATGATCCTCACGGTGAAGGCCGAGCCGGGCACCCGCGGTCAGGTGATCGAGCTGGTCGACGTGTTCCAGGGCCGCATCGTCGACGTCGGCCACGACGAGCTGACGATCGAGCTGGCCGGCCCCCCGTCGAAGCTCGACGACTTCGAAGACCTCATGCGGGCCTACGGCATCGGCGCCCTCCAGCGCACCGGCCGGGTGGCGCTGCCCAAACTCGAACGCACCGCGACGCGACTGCGCTCCATCGGAAAGGTGGGTTAACCCCAATGGCCAACATCTCCTACGAGAAGGACGCCGACGCCACGCTCCTCGCCAGCCGGCGGGTGGCCGTCATCGGCTACGGCTCCCAGGGCCACGCCCACGCCCTGAACCTGAAGGATTCGGGAATCGACGTGCGGGTCGGCCTGCGGGAGGGCTCCTCGTCGCGGGCCAAGGCCGAGGCCGCCGGCCTGCGGGTGACGACGGTGGCCGAGGCCACGTCGGAGGCCGACGTGGTCATGATCCTGCTGCCGGATACGGAGCAGAAGTCGGTCTACGAGGCCGACATCGAGCCCAACCTGTCCGACGGCGACGCCCTCCTCTTCGCCCACGGGTTCAACATCCGCTTCGGCCAGATCAAGCCGCCGAGCGGGATCGACGTCGGCATGGTCGCCCCGAAGGGGCCGGGCCACCTGGTCCGGCGCACGTACGAGTCGGGGGGTGGGGTGCCGGCGCTCATCGCCGTCTCCCAGGACGCATCGGGCAAGGCCCGGGCGCTGGCGTTGTCGTACGCCCACGCCATCGGCGCGACCCGGGCCGGCGTGCTGGAGACCACCTTCGAGGAGGAGACCGAGACCGACCTGTTCGGCGAGCAGGTCGTCCTGTGCGGCGGGATCACCGAGCTGGTCATGGCCGGCTACGAGACCCTGGTCGAGGCCGGCTACCAGCCCGAGTCGGCGTACTTCGAGTGCCTGCACGAGCTCAAGCTGATCGTCGACCTCATGTACGAGAACGGCATCTCCGGCATGCGCTTCTCCATCTCCGACACCGCCGAGTACGGCGACCTCACCCGTGGTCCCCGAATCATCAACGAGGGCACCCGGGCCGAGATGAAGAAGATCCTGGGCGAGATCCGCGACGGTTCGTTCGCCGAGGAGTGGATCGCCGAGAACCGGGCCGGGCGCCCCCGCTACAACGAGCTGAAGGCCAAGGGCCAGGAGCACCCGATCGAGAAGGTCGGTGCCGAGCTGCGGGCCATGATGCCCTGGATCGCCGCCGGCAAGGCCCGCCCCCAGGACGTGTCCGGGGGGTAGCCCACCCATCCGATTTGGCTGCACTGACGTGCCTATTGGACCGTCAGTGCAGCCAGATCGGGTAGGGCCGGGACTAGTGCCTCGACCTCATTCGTTCGCTTCGCTCACTCCATTCGGTCGAAGTGATCGTGCTCCGGCGGGCGAGCGGAGCTCGTGCCGCCTCCGCCCTGTCCCTCCCTCGTGTCCGCGGCCGGAGGGGCCGCCTCCGGCGGCGACGGCGGCCACGGACGGGAAACCCCACGAACGCGGCGAACGTTTGTGGTCAGGGCACTAGCCACCGGGCGGGGCATAGGATGGAAGGGAGTGAACGTCTTCATCTCCCACGCCGCAGGGGCCGAGCCGGCCGCCGCGGCCCTGGCCGAGTCGCTGCAGGCCCATGGGCACACCACCCTGCCGGACTTCCGTGAGACGGCCGAGGCGGGCAGCAGCTGGACCGACGACGTGTCGCAGGCCCTGGACAAGGCGGAGGCCGTCGTGGTGCTCGTCGGCGACGAGGTGTCCGATGCGGAGCGTCAGGAATGGCGGCTGGCCCTGGAGGCATCGTGGACCGATCCCACGCTGCGGGTGGTGCCCGTCACCCTGGGCGACGCCGAGCTTCCCGGTTGGCTGCGCCAGATCCACGCCGTTCGGGTCGACGCCCCGGGTGGGTCGGTGGAGCCGGGGTGGCAGGAGGCGGTGCTCGATGCCATCGAGCACCCCACGCAGCGGCTTCCCGGCCGGGTCGACGAGTGGAAGCAGCGGCTCGACGCAGTCGTGCGTCATGCCGAGGACCTCGAGGCCGCCGGCAGCTGAGCGTGATCGCAGCCCGGCACCGCTGAGGTGTCGTTCCTTCCCGCGGCGGACGGGGTCGAGACGGCCGTGTTCATCAACTGCCCGTACGACGCCGCCTTCGGACCGCTGTTCGACGCCATCTTCTTCACCTGCGTCTGTTGCGGCTGCCTGCCGCGGAGCGCCATCGATTCCGGAAGCTCAGGAACCGCCCGCATCGAGCGGATCATGGCCACGCTGCGGGCGTGCCGCTACTCCATCCACGACCTTTCCCGTTTCCAGGGGGAAGGGGAGGGCAACCTGGCCCGGTTCAACATGCCCTTGGAGCTGGGCATGGCCATGATGCTCGCCGAGCTGGCGCCCGGCGCCCACGAGTGGATGCCGCTGGCACCGACGGTGTCGGCCTTCGACCAGTACATTTCCGATCTCCGGGGCTTCGACATCGAGCGGTACGACGGCACGGTGTCCACCCTTGTCCCCAAGGTCGCCGCCTGGCTCCTGACCAGGCCGGCGGCGCTCGGCACCGTCCTGACCCCGCAGGAGATGGTCGAGGCCCTTCCCGCCTTTGCCGCCGCCCGCCGGCTGCTCCTCAGGGACTGGATCGGGAGCGCCCCGCCGTGGTCGGCGCTGGTGCGCATCGCCCGGGAGACGATCGACTAAGCCTTTCCCCGCACGCACCTGTTCGAGCCTGGGCCCGGACGCGACTCTGCCGGGCCCGAAGGCCCGGCAGAGTCAGAACCGGTGTTGCGAACTGCAGACTGCTTCTAGCTACAGAGTGTTACTTGCGCACCGAAGCGGTGACGGGGACGTCACGGCGGCGGGCCTGACGGACGAAGGCCACGAAGCCAGCGCCGAACAGGGCCAGGCCGAGGGCGCCGAGGCCGACGGTCAGGGCGATGATGCCCGAGGAGGACGGCGAGGAAGCAACCGTGCTACCAGCGGAGGAAACGGCCGGGGTGACAACGGACTGGCCGTTGGCGCCGAGGATCTGGAAGGAAGCACGGGCCGGGGTGCCGTAGGCGTCAACGCCCTTGGCGTCCTTCTGGGTGGCCACGATCACGTAGTAGCCGGGCTGGCCCTCGGGGATGGCGAACGTCGCGGAGATGTTGCCGGCCTTGTCGGGGACGACGCTGGCGAGCTGGGTGCCCTCAGTGCCGTTCCAACGCAGGACGACGGGGTCGGAGGAGGCCACGTTGGCCGAGTTCACCCGGAACGAGGAGCCGGTGACGGTGACGGAGTCGCCAGCCTTGCCAGCGGTGCTGGACAGGTTGAGGGTGGCCAGGTTGGTGCAGGCGAAAGCCGCTGCGCCAGCGATGACGGACGCAGCAGCCGCTGCACCGAATACGGTCGTGACCTTCTTGCGGAGGTTCATTGCAGGTTGCCCACCTTTTCTCTTGTCTTGGGGCCGAGCGGCACCAGGGACATTGCTTCTTACTACTCGCATCCTCGCGCTACTAGGTGTTCGAGGCAATAACGATCATGTGTGTCTACACAAATCGCATCTAGATGCGATGTGTGTAGACAGACTTTGCATCGTTCCTGACCAGGGAAAACCCGATTTTGCCCCCAGTAGGTGAGATATGCATCTATTGAGATCGGGGATGGGAGGAGTAGCATCCGGCGTAAGTCGGCGCGGGGGTTCTGCGGCGTAACCCTTCGACCGGTCGATCAGGCGCAATTTCTCCCGCGTTCGGACCCGGACGCGAGGGCCACAGACAGCCAGGAGGCAGGATGAAATCAGTTCGCAGGTGGGCATTGGCAGGTGTGGGATCGACAGCGGCGGGCGTACTTATGGCCGCTGCGGCGTTCGCATGTGTGTCGGGCCCTGTGGTGAACCTCTCAACGATCAACGCCAAGGCCGGCCAGGAAGTCGGGATCACGGGGACGGGCTTCCAGGCCACCAACCAGGTCCAGATCCGCTGGAACGCCCTTGACGGCCCGGTGCTCACGACCGTCCCGGCCCCCATCACGGGTGGCAACCTCGACGCCAAGTTCACCGTTCCCGCGGGCACCAAGGCCGGCAGCTACGTCGTCATCATCAACCAGACGAAGGCCGACGGCTCCCTCAGCCTGTCCCCGATCCGCGCCGTCATGAACGTGACCGGCGACGCCGGCAGCAACCCCGTCCTGGGCGCTCCTGCCGCTTCCACCGACACCGCGGCCCGTGCCAACGGCCTGGCCCGCAGTGACGACTCCATCAGCTTCGGCACGCTGGCCCTCGTGGCCCTCGGCGTCGGCGGCGTGGGCATGTTCCTCGCCGGCATGGCTGCTCTCTTCGCCGGTCGTCGGGGCACCTCCCCCGAGGCTGCCAAGGCCCGCAGCTAGGACGTACCCGGCCCGTCGCCCCCGGGCGACGCATGGGTAGGACAAGTGGCCCCCTCGCTCCGGCGGGGGGGCCACTTCCATGTCTGGCCTCTTCGGTAGGTATCGATTTCGATATACGCTTCGTGGCGTGTACGGGAGCTTCGTTCGCACCGTGCGGGAGTCCCGCCGGCTCACCCAGGGCCAGCTGGCCGAGATCTCGGGGATCCGCCAGGCCAACATCTCTGCCATCGAGAACGATCGCCGGACGCCGTCGGCGGACACCTTGAACCGGCTTCTGGTCGCCTGCGGGTACGAGCTCGCCGCCGTCGCCGGGCCGCGGGTGATCGCATGCCCGCTTCCGACGGCGGGCTGGTTCCCGGACGAAGACCTGCCGGCTCGCCTTCCTGATGACCCGAAGGACGACCCCGTCGCCCTCGCCCCTCCGATGACGGATGCGACGCGTGCCAGCCTCGTCGCCGCCGTGCTCGATGCGGTCGATGCAGTGATGGCCCGCCGGGAGCACGCCGGCCGGATCGAGGCGGATGCCGGCGAGCGCCCAGACGGGGAGTCACGGTGAGTCTCGTCGGGCTCGTCCTCGAGGTGCATGACGCGCTCGCCGGAGCATCCTTCTCACATGCCTTCGGCGGGGCCCTGGCCCTGGCGTACGTCGCCGCGCCGCGCGGCACCGTCGATGTCGACGTCAACGTCTTCACGCCCGTCGCCGAGCTCGATGCGGTCCTCGAGGTCCTCGCCGCCATCGAACTGCGCCCGGAGCGAGCGCGTGTCGACTGGCTCCCGGTTGCCGGCATCCGCCTCCGCCGGGAGCGCGATCCCTACCCGGTCGACCTGTTCCCGTCGCTCGACGAGCGGTACGCCGAGATCGAGCGTCGGTGTCCGCGCCACCCCTTCGGGCTCGGGGATGCGGTGCTCCCTTTCCTGTCAGCCGAGGACATCACCCTTTTCAAGTTGTCCTTCGGCCGGGACAAGGACTGGGTCGATCTCCGGGCGGTGGCGAGGGCCAGGCCTGATCTCGACATCGACTATGTCGAGCGCCAGCTCATCGGCCTCCGGGGGCCGAGCGTGTACCCGAGGATCGCTCGCATGCGGAGCTTCCTGCGCGACCAGGGGAGCTGAGGGTCGGCCATCACGGCCCCGGGGGCACGACGTCTCGTCGCGCCCCCTCGCCCTGCGGGTTTCCGTGTGGAGCTGAGGGGACTCGAACCCCTGACCCCTTGCATGCCATGCAAGTGCTCTACCAGCTGAGCTACAGCCCCGCCGGCCCTCAACTTATCAGCGCCGCCGGCCACCCACTCCCCGTTACGATCCGGGCATGGCCGAGGCGTACGACGTGCAGGGCATCGAACGCAAGTGGCAGGCGCGCTGGCGGGACGAGGGCACCTACCAGGTCGAGGCCGACGACCCCCGCCCGCCGTTCTACTCCCTGTGCATGTACCCCTACCCGAGCGGGGCGGCCCACCAGGGCCACGTCCGGAACTACACCTTCGGCGACCTGATCGTCCGCCACCGGACCATGCAGGGCTTCGCCGTCCTGAGCCCGATGGGGTTCGACTCCTTCGGGCTGCCGGCGGAGAATGCGGCCATCAAGACCGGCGTCCACCCCCGCCCGTTCACCGATGCCCGCATCGCCGAGCTGAAGGAGTCGATCGAGCGGCTGGGGGCGGTCTACGACTGGCGCCGGGAGGTCCGCAGCCACGACCCCGAGTACATCCACTGGACCCAGTGGATCTTCCTGCGCCTCCTGGAGGCCGGGCTGGCGTACCGCAGGCAGGCACCGGTCAACTGGTGCCCCGGCTGCCAGACGGTGCTGGCCAACGAGCAGGTGCTGGCCGACGGCACCTGCGAGCGCTCCGGCGACGTGGTCGTCAAGCGCGACCTGGAGCAGTGGTTCTTCAAGATCACCGACTACGCCGACCAGCTGCTGGACGACCTGGACACCCTGGACTGGCCCGAGCGGGTCAAGACCATGCAGCGCAATTGGATCGGCCGGTCCGAGGGGGCCGAGTTCAAGCTGTCCATCATCGGAGGCTCCTCGATCCGGGTCTTCACCACCCGCCCCGACACCTCGTTCGGCATGACGTATGTCGTCCTGGCCCCCGAGCACCCGCTGGTGCCCGAGCTGACCACCGACGACCAGCGCGCCGCGGTCGAGGCGTTCGTGACCGAGGTGGCCACCCACTCCGAGGTCGAGCGCCAGTCGGCCGAGGGCCCGGTCAACAAGCGGGGCGTCTTCACCGGCTCCTATGCGGTCAACCCGTTCAACGGCAAGGACGTGCCGATCTACCTGGCCGACTACGTCCTGATGGGCTATGGCAC
This sequence comes from Acidimicrobiia bacterium, assembly GCA_023265025.1. Classification (GTDB taxonomy): domain Bacteria; phylum Actinomycetota; class Acidimicrobiia; order Acidimicrobiales; family AC-14; genus CADCTB01. Next base: position 26,163 of record JAHFUP010000071.1, read on the forward strand.
GGGGGCGATCATGGCCGTGCCCGGCGAGGATCAGCGCGACTGGGATTTCGCCGAGGCGTACGACCTGCCGATCATCCGCACCGTCCAGCCCCCGGAGGGCTGGGTCGGCCAGGCGTACACGGGCGACGGCCCGGCCATCAACAGCCAGTGGCTGGACGGCCTGGACAAGGCCGAGGCGGTGGCCAAGGCCATCGACTGGCTGGAGGACAAGGGCATCGGCGAGCGGAAGGTCAACTTCCGTCTGCGCGACTGGCTGCTGTCCCGCCAGCGGTTCTGGGGCTGCCCGATCCCCGTCGTCTACTGCCCCGAGCACGGGGCGGTGCCCGTTCCCGACGACCAGCTGCCCGTGCTGGCGCCCGACGACGTGGAGTTCCGCCCCACCGGCGAGTCGCCCCTGCGCTTCCACGAGGGCTTCCTGCGCACGACCTGCCCCACGTGCGGCGGGCCGGCCACCCGCGAGACCGACACCATGGACACCTTCGTCGACTCGTCCTGGTACTTCCTGCGCTTCACCGATCCCCACGACACCGCGGCCCCGTTCGACCCGGCGGTCGCGGCCCACTGGATGCCGGTCGACCAGTACATCGGCGGCATTGAGCACGCCATCCTGCACCTGATGTACGCCCGGTTCTTCACCAAGGCCCTGGCCGACCTGGGCGTCGCCCCCAAGGACATGCGGGAGCCCTTCGCCCGCCTGTTCACCCAGGGGATGATCCGCATGGGCGGATCCAAGATGTCCAAGTCCAAGGGCAACCTGGTGGCGCCGGCCAAGTACTTCGACACCGTGGGCGCCGACGCCCTGCGCCTGTTCCACCTGTTCGTGGGCCCGCCGGCCGACGATGTCGACTGGAGCGAGCAGACCGACGAGGTGATCGACGGCTGCGCCCGCTTCCTGAACCGGGTGTGGCGCCTGGCCATGGGCGAGGTGGCGACGGTCCCCGGCAGCACCGCCCCCGCCGACGACCTGGAGCGCGCCACCCACGCCCTGGTCGCCAAGGTCTCGGAGGACTACGACCGCTGGTCGTACAACACGGCGGTGGCGGCGTGCATGGAGTTCACCAACCTGCTGTACAAGCACGTCCAGGCCGGCGGCGTGGACGTCGGGGAGGCGGTCGACAAGCTGCTGCTGCTCATGGCCCCGATGACGCCCCACATCACCGCCGAGCTGTGGGAGCGCCGGCACCCGGGCGAGATCGTCCATACCGAGCCGTGGGCGAAGTTCGACCCGGCCCTGGCCACCGCCCTGACCGAGACGATGGTGGTCCAGGTCAACGGCAAGGTGCGCGACCGCATCGAAGTCGACGCCGGCGTCGACGATGCTGAGATGGAGCGCCTGGCCCTGGCGTCGCCCAAGGTGCAGGCCGCGCTGGAGGGGGCCACGCCCCGCAAGGTCATCACCCGCCCGCCGAAGCTCGTCAACATCGTCCGCTAGCGCCCTGACCACAAACGTTGGCCGCGTTCGTGGGGTTTCCCGTCCGTGGCCGCCGTCGCCGCCGAAGGCGGCCCCTCCGGCCGCGGACACGAGGGAGGGACAGGGCGGAGGCGGCGCGAGCTCCGCTCGCCCGCCGGAGCACGATCACTTCGACCGATTGGAGTGAGCGACGCGAACGAATGAGGTCGAGGCACTAGCCCCGGCGATTTGGCTGCACTGACGGGCCTATTGGCCCGTAGGTGCAGCCAGATCGGTGGCGGCACCCGTCACTGGAGCGTGGCGCCGGCCGGCAGCTCGGCGCGGGCGGCCGCCA
>JAHFUP010000009.1 GCA_023265025.1 Acidimicrobiia bacterium
CGAACATCAGTGTGGCGGTCAGCCGAACCACTGCCCGCCGGCGCATCGTCGAGCACTTGGGGCCAGGCCCCCTCCGAGTCGGTCCACGACAACGGCAACGCTGCTCACAAGAAGGCCTGGCGGCCTTCTTCATCCAGTGTGCTGGCGGGCCTGACCGGGCCGTCAAGGCTCCCCCTCCGGGCGGCCTGCGGCCGGCCTTGACTGCCCTGCTCTGCTTCGACGCGCCCGGAGATCTGTTCCGAACAAATCTCGCCGGGACCTTGACAAGCCGTTCCACATCAGTGCCTCGACCTCATTCGTTCGCTTCGCTCACTCCATTCGGTCGAAGTGATCGTACTCCGGCGGGAGAGCGGAGCTCGCGCCGCCTCCGCCCTGTCCCTCCCTCGTGTCCGCGGCCGGGGGGGCCGCCTTCGGCGGCGACGGCGGCCACGGACGGGAAACCCCACGAACGCGGCGAGCGTTTGTGGTCAGGGCGCGAGCCACGAACCGCTCGGCCAGCGCCGGCGCCGACCCCAGATGGAGATGGACATAGGACGCCAGCAGAGTCGAACGGGCGAAGCCGGCTCGGCCGGCGCCGGTGCGCCCCGACCACTCGAGATCGTCGCCCGGCGGGTCGAGGGCGGAGTAGTGGAACTCGTGGCCCCTTAGCTCGGTGCCGGCGGGGCCCAGCGGCGATGGCTCCCGCACGGTGACCCGCCGGTAGCCGAGGGTCAGGCGGTCGGTCATGCGGCCGTCGGCGGGCAGCGCCCCGGCCAGGACGTGGCCGTCGAGCGAGCGGGCCAGCCACAGGAGGCCGCCGCACTCCGCCCACGTAACCAGGCCGGCGTTGACCCGCCGGCGGACGTCGTCGAGCAGCGGCCGGTTGGCGGCCAGGCCGGCGACGAAGACCTCGGGGAAGCCGCCGCCGGCGTACAGGCCGGTGGCCCCATCGGGCAGCTGCGTGTCGACCAGCGGGTCGAAGGTGACCAACTCGGCGCCGGCCTCGGCGAGCAGTTCCAGGTTGTCCGGGTAGGTGAAGCTGAACGCCGGCCCGCCGGCGACCGCCAGCACGGCGTGGCCCTGCTGGTGGGCCGCCGGTCGGTCGGCCACGTTGAGTGCCGGCGCGGAGCGGGCCAGGGCCAGCACCGCGTCGAGGTCGCAGTCCCGGGCGACGGCGGCGGCCAGCGCGTCGATCGACCGGCGGACCTGGGCCGGCTGCTCCACCACCGGGACGAGCCCGAGGTGGCGGTCGCGCCACGAATAGTCGGCGTGCCGGCGGAGGGCGCCCAGCACCGGCACGCCCAGTGGCTCGAGGGCCTGACGGAGGAGTGCCTCGTGGCTGTCGCTTCCGACCCGGTTGAGCAGGACGCCGGCCAGCGCCACTGACGGGTCGAAGGTGGCGAAGCCGTGGACCGTCGCCGCCACCGAGGCACCGACCGCCGAGGCGTCCACCACGAGCAGGATCGGCGCCCGGAGCAGGCCGGCGACCTCGCCGGTGCTGGCCGAGGGGCCGGCGGGATCGCCCGAGCCATCGAAGAGGCCCATCACCCCCTCGACGACCAGCACGCCGGCGCCGGCCGCAGCCCGGCCGGCGAGGGGCCCGACGGCCTCCGGACCACACATCCAGGCGTCGAGGTTGCGGCCCGGTCGCCCCGTGGCGAGGGCGTGGTAGCCGGGGTCGATGAAGTCCGGACCCACCTTCGCCGCCGCCACGGAGAGCCCCCGGGCGCCCAACGCGGCCATCAACCCAGTGGCCACCGTCGTCTTGCCCACGCCCGACGATGTGCCGGCGACGACCAGCCGGGGGCCGAGGCGAACCACGGCACACCGTAGACCGAGGGTACTTTGGGGCCTGTGACAGCCGGTTTCGCACTGCCCCTGTTCGCAGTGGTCGCCGGCCTCCTCTCCTTCAGCTCGCCCTGCTGCCTCCCGCTGTTGCCCGGCTACCTGTCCTATGTGTCGGCGCTGCCGGTGTCCGAGCTGGGCGACCGCCAGGCCCGCGCCGTCACCCTGCGGGCCGCCCTGCTGTTCGTCGCCGGCTTCACCGTGGTGTTCACCGTCCTGGGCGTTATAGCCCAGCTCCTCGGGTCGGTGTTCCTGTCGAACGGCGGCCCGGTGGTGCGGTGGTTCGGCGTCCCGATCATCATCCTCGGCCTGTCGACCATGGGGGTGCTGCGCATCCCGCTCCTCATGCGGGAGCGGCGCATCGACCTGGCCCGCGTGCCGCGCGGGACGGCCTGGGCCTTCCCGATGGGGATGGCCTTCGCCGCCGGCTGGGCGCCCTGCCTCGGCCCGGTGCTGGCGACGATCTACGCCACCGCCGCCGTCAGCGGGACAGCCGTCTGGGGCGCCGTCCTGCTGATCCTCTACTCCGCCGGTCTCGGCGTGCCGTTCGTCGCCCTGGCCCTGGGGTTCAACCGGGCGCAGCGCTCGCTGGGCTGGCTGCGGCGCAACGGCCGGCGCATCGAAGTGGCCGGCGGCGCCCTGCTGGTGGTCGTGGGCTTGCTGTTCGTGACCGGGCGCTGGCAGGGTTACTTCCAGCCGCTGCAGCGCTGGTTCGCCGAGCACGGATGGCCCCCCGTATGACCGACGACGACCCGCCCCAATCCCCCGACGAGCCCGGCGCGCCCGACGAGGAGCTCGTCCCCCGCATCCGCCGGACCCGCAAGGCGCTGTGGGTTGCGGTTGCCGTCGCCGTCCCGGTCTTCCTCCTGGTGCTGGCCCTGGCCAACGGCGAGCCGGCGGCGACCCGGGCGGTCAAGTCGCCACTCGTCGGCAAGGAGGCGCCGCCGATCGAGGGCACGACGGTCGACGGCGGACAGGCGTCGCTCGCCGGGCTCGACGGGAAGTGGGTGGTGGTCAACTTCTTCGCCACCTGGTGCGTCCCGTGCCGCCAGGAGCACTCGGAGCTCGTCCGCTTCTCTCAGGACCACCAGGCGACGGGCGACGCCGCGGTACTGGCGGTCGTCTACAGCGACAACGCCCAGGCGGTGAAGGAGTTCCGCGACAAGGAAGGCGGGGCGTGGGCGATGGTGACCGACCCCAAGGGCCGCATCGCCCTGGACTACGGGGTGGCCGGCGTGCCCGAGTCGTTCCTGATCAGTCCCGACGGGCAGGTGGTGGCCAAGCTGCTGGGCGGGGTCAGGGCCGGCGACCTCGACCAGCTGCTCTACCGGGCCAAGACCGGGCAGTAACCACCGCGCCCAGGACGGCGAGCAGCCCGCCGCCGGCCACCAGCGGCACGCGGGCGCCGGCGCCGGAGCGCACCTCGACGGTCGCCGACACGAGGTCGACGATGTTGTTGACCCGGTTGCCCCGGGCGGTGTCGGCCCAGATGGCCGTCGCCCTGCCGGCGCCGGACGCCACGGCCATGTGGCTGCCGAGCATGACGTCGTCGCCGTTGAAGCTGCCCACCATCGAGTCGAACGGGGCGTCGGTGAGCGTCGTGGTGGTGAAGGCGCGGCCGCCGTCCGACGACGAGGCCATCACCACGTTGGCCAGCACGTCGTCGGGGTCGCCACTGCGGTCGTAATAGGCCACGTCGACGCGGCCGTCGGGGGCCACTCCGATGCCGGGCAGGAATTGGCCGCCGGCCGACGGGCCGAGCCGGCGGGGGGTGGTCCACGAGCCGCCCCCGTCGTCGGAGCGGGCCAGGACGACGTCCCGGCCCGTTTCCCACGAGGCGTACAGGCGACCCCGTGCCCCGTCCACCGCGAACGCCGGCGCCGGCGCCAGGTCGATCAGCACCCGCTGCGCCGGCACCACGCCGTCGGCCACGGTCCTCGCCGGCCCGAACGTCGACCCGCCGTCGGTCGAGGCCCATGCCACGATCCGCCACGGCCCGGCCGGCGGGGGGCCCGGCTGGCCCTCGTGAAGGGACTGGTACGTGGTCCGGTCGTCGACCAGGTCGAGGGCGCCGACCAGCACCCGGCCGTCGGGCCACGCCAGGAGCGTCGGCTGGACGGCCAGGCGGCCGGGCTCGCTCACGGTCACCGGCCGGGAGAACGTACGGCCGCCGTCCTCGGAACGGACCACGACGATCGGGTTGGGCGGCGGGCCGAAGCCGAGCGACTTGGTGGCCCGGACCTCGCTGGCCTGGATCCACGACACGAGCACCCGCCGGCCCTCCACCGCCAGCCGGGGCTGGAAGGTCAGCGGTCCGCTGACCAGCAGGGGGGCGCCGTCCGCCACCAGCTCGGGAGTAAAGCGCTGGAGTCGGAGTGCGGTCGGCAGGTTGAACGGGCCGCCGGTCGGCGTGTAAAGGACGAGCAGGTTGCCATCGCCGTCGAAGGCGATCGCCGGCCAGAAGCAGTTGGTGGCGTCGGGCGCCAGCGGCAGGTCCAGCCGGCGCCACGCCTCACCGCGGGTCGTCGACACCGCCAGCGTGCAGTTCAGCTGGGGCGCGTCGACCCGGCCGGCGGTGACCAGCACCTCCGGCCGGCGGGGGTCGACGGCGACCACCGGGGACGTGTTCACGTTGATGGCCAACTGGGGGTCGTCGCTCACCTGCTGGGTCGGCGCGGGGTGGAGGGAGGCGCCCCGGCCCTGCAACCCGAACAGCGCGAGCCCGGCGCCGGCCACCAGGGCCCCGATGGCGACGCCCGGGCGGCTGTTCACCGCCGGGACGTTAGCGAGTCACCCGCGGGACCAGGTGCCTCGGGCGGAACCGGAAGTAGGCCCACAGGCCGACGGAGATCCCCCCGAAGATCAGGAACAGGGCCACCACGCCGATCGTCACCTCGCCGGTGGTGTGCCCGACGTAGCCGCTCGTCGGCGACATCAGTACGTGCACGGCGACGAAGACGCCGAGGAACATCAGGACCGCCCAGATGGTGCGGTTCCAGTCGATCACCTTCCGGCCGTCGAGGAAGCGCATCGGCAGCATGGCCACGACGAGGCCCTCGACCCCCCACAGGAAGACCAGCACCAGGAATGCCTCGAGGCCGATCCACCACACATTGGCGTCGGGTCGGGCGGCGGCCTCCGAGACCGGCATGCGGGCGAGCCAGGCGCCGACGCTCAGGACGAGGGCGAACACCCAGTTGGCCGCGGTGAGCCGGCCCTGGTCGGCGCGGGTCAGCGCGCTGGCGAAGGCCAGGCCGGCGAGGGCGCCGTACATGTACCCGGGCTGGAAGTGGAATGCCCGGGACAGGGCCACCATGGCGATCGACACCAGGACGGTGCCGGGCAGGAAGTTCAGCTTGCCCCACTCACCGGTGCGGCGGTGGATGCCGACGTCGGCCGGGAGGCTGAAACCGACGCTCATGACCAGCAGCGCCACCGTGAAGCCGATGACCAGGACGAGGCTGTTCATGTTCAGCCCGAAGTCCGGGCTGAGGAAGCCGACGATCACCGCGGTCGCCACCGTGAGGCCTCCGAAGGTGGCGATCCGGCCGGCGCGCGAGCCGGCGCCGACGAGCCGCGGCGGGAGGCGGAACCAGCCGCGGATCTCGTCGTAGTTCTCCTCCACCGTCGAATTGAAGAGCTCGAACGGGAAGGCGAAGAGCAGGAGGAAGGCGATGGCGACCACCGCGCTGGTGGCCAGGCGCTCCGGGTCGAGGGAGACCTGGTCGGGCGAGGCGAGCGAGGTGGCGATGGCGCTGCGGTGGACCTTCGCGTCGGTCACCAGGAAGGCGTTCGACGCCCGCAGGGGGCCGCCGGACGGCCGGCAGGCCGACGTGACGCGGTGCTCGCCCGGGTCGGCGTCCCCGGGGACGGAGAGGTTGCCGACCCCGACGCGGCCGGCGCGGTCCGGCGTGTCGGAGCCGATCCGGACCCCGTCGAAGAAGAAGTAGACGGTGTCGCAGTCCTCGTAGCCCTCGCCCGACACGTCGAGGCCGACACCGGGCGGCCCGTTCCGCTCGCCGTCGGGGTTGCGGGCGTCCAGGCTCGGGCCGGGGGGCGGTGGCGGCAGGGTGGTCGTGGTCGTGGTCGTGGTCGGTGCGGTCGTTGTGGTGGGCGGCACCGTCGTCGGGGGCACGGTCGTGGGCGGCACCGTCGTGGGCGGCACCGTCGTGGGCGGGACGGTCGTCGTTGAGGCGGTGGTCGACGTGGTCGGGCGGGTGGTCGTCGGTGCGACGGTCGTCGCCGTGGTCGGGATCGGTGTCGTGCGGACCGTGGTGGTGACCGTCGGCGTGGTGACCGAGGTGGTCGTCGTATCCACCAGGAGAATGATCTGCGTGGCGTTCGTCGTGGACGTCGTCGTCGGCGCAACCGTCGTGGACGTGGTCGTCGGCGCCACCGTCGTGCTGGTGCTCGTCGTGCTCGAGGTCGTGGTTGTCGGGGTGGGGCTGACCACCACGGACTCGTTGGGGGCGTTGCAGGCGCCGGCGACCGGGGCGTTGTTGGCGTCACCCGAGTACGACGCCACCCACCGGTAGGTGCCGGCGGTGGCCGGGGTGAACGGCGCCGAGACGACCGCGCCGTTGCCGGCGACCGGGCGGACGGACGTGAACGCCGGCGGCGTCGCGCAGGTGGCGTCGTTCGGGCCGTACAGCGCGAAGGTGATCGTCCCGCCCGGGTTGAAGCCGCCGGCGACGGTGGCCGTGTCGATGACCGCCCCTCCGAGTGTCGCGCCCGCCGACGCCTGGGTGGTGACCGCCGGCGCGGCCGGGGTCACGACGACGTTCTCGTTCGTGTCGTTGCACTTGCCGGTGGCCATGCTCACGCCGCCGACCTGGTAGTCCGCCACCCACCGGTAGGTGCCGGCCGCACCGGTCGTGAAGGTCGGCGAGCCGTACACCGAGGTCCCGAGGACGACTGGGACCGACGCCGTGGCCGCCGGCGGGCTGGCGCAGGCGGCGTCGTTCGGCCCGTAGACCCGGAAGGTGATCGTGCCGGCGGTGAAGTCGCCCGCGAGGCTGGCGGTGTCGGAGATCACGCCGCCCACCGGCACCGCCGGCGACGCCTGGGTCGAGATCGTCACCGGGAAGGTGGCGACGACCGCCGGCGACAGCTCGGAGGTGTTGAGCAGCGTGGTGTGGGTGGCGGTGGCGGTGATGAATCGCTGCATGGGGTCGACGGCCAGGCCGGTGGCGGTGTACGGGCCGGCCGACGCGCCGGTGTCGACGGTCGTCGAGCCGATGGGCGTCTGGCCCTCGGCGTCGGAGGTGGCGTTGCCGTAGAAGTCGATGACGAACTGGCCGGGGGAGTCCAGGGTGAAGGAGGCCGTCCAGACGCCCCCGGTGGAGGTCACGGTGCTGATCACCGGGAAGTTCTGAAGGTCGTTGGGGCCGGTGTCGGCGTCGCCCGGGTCGTTGGCTGTGGTCCCGTCGTCGCCGAGGTCGATGCCGAGGCCGCCGTTGGCGAAGATGCGGTTGAGCCGGACGGGGTTGCCAGCGCCGACGTCGATGGTGACGCCGGCTCCGCCGTTGAATGCGATCGTGTTGCCCGCTCCGGGTGTCGCCCCGCCCACCTCCGGGAAGGACGAGCCGACGTAGACGCCCGACCCGTCATTGCCCATGGCCCCGCCGGTGGCGTCGACGCCGATCGAGTTGCCCCATATGACGTCGCCGGTGCCGTCGTCGAAGATGCCGGCGCCGCCGTTGCCCGAGATGAGGTTCCCCTCGCCGGCGTTGGTGCCGCCGACGGTGGTGTTTCTCGAGCACAGGATCTCGATGCCGTCGCCGAGATTGGCCACCTGCGTGAGGCCCGAGCGGGCCGTGCCGACCCGGTTCCCCTGGATGGTGGTCAGGTTGGGGGCGACCTCGCCGCACCGCACGGAGACGCCGGCATCCTGGTTCCCGGAGATGACGTTCCCGGCGCCGGCCGCCGGCCCGCCGATCAGCACGTTCGAGGTCTCGGCGATGGCGACGCCGGCGGCGTTGGGCAGCGCGGTCAGGGTGTCGGGCGTGGTCCCGATGACGTTGCCCTGAATCCGGAGGTCGGTCACCCGCACCGCGAGGACGCCGGTGGAGGGGGTGAAGGACCCGCGGATGATGACGCCGTTCCCGGAGATGACGTTCCCGGCGCCGGCGGCGGTCCCGCCGATCAGGTAGTCTGTTCCGCCGTCGATCGAGATCCCGGCACCGCCATTCCCGAGGGGATTCGTTCCAGACGCGTCGGGACCGATGCGGTTGCCCTGGATGACCGTGCCGCCCGAGTTGAAGATCGAGATGCCGGCGCCGTCGTTCCCGGAGATCAGGTTGCCGGCGCCGGCGGCCGTGCCGCCGATGGTGGCGGCGCTGTCCTCGAGGACGATCCCGTCGTCATTGCCGACGGGATCGTCGCCGGCGGCGTTGGTACCGATGTAGTTGCCGAGGATGGAGTTGGCGATCGACGTCGAGTCGGCGTACACGCCGCTCCCGTTGGCCGAGATGACGTTCCGGTCGAGGACGTTCGTGCCGCCGACGACGTTGGCGCCGGCGGTGACCCCCATGTAGACGCCGGCGCCTCCGTTGCCGACGGCGAGCGTGCCGCCCCGGTCGAGCCCGATGATGTTGCCGGCGACGACATTGCGGCTGCCCGTGATGTTGACCCCGTCGGCGGCGTTGCCGCTGATGAGGTTGCCCTGGCCGGCGGCGACGTCGACGGGCCGCCGGCCGATGACGTTGTCCGACCCGGCGATCGAGACGCCCGTCACGTTGGCTCGCGGGAACTCGTCGACGCCGATGCCGATCCAGTTGGCGCAGACGTCGTTGCCGTTCGTGCCCACGGCCACCGCTTCGGTGAACTGGGTCAGCGACAGGCCGCGGACGGTCGACCCGCCCGAACCGCCCGCCAGGATGATGCCCCGGTCCCGGGGCACGAGGCTGCCGGACGGGTCGAGCTGGCCCTGCACCTCGACGACGGGCCGTCCCGCGGCGGCGTACCCGGGTTGCGACGTGGCGTCGATGGTGACGGGATCGGTGACCGCCGGCAGTTCGGTGGTGAGGAAAATGGTGACTGGCCCCGACGGGACGACCGCGATGTTGAAGACGATCACGTCGGCGCCGGGGTTGGCGTTGGCGTTGAGGATCGCCTGGCGGAGCGTGCCTTTGCCGGCGTCGGCCGCGCTGTCCACGATGAGCTCGAGGGCCCGGGAATCGCCGGCGCGGAGAAGGAGTAGGACGGCCGCCATGCACATGGCGATGGCCAACCGCGCGGCCCAGGTGCGTATCGTCCAGCTCACCGCGTGGTCTCCCGAGTACGGAGTGTAGCGGCCGCGGTGGTGGTTCTCTTTGCGCGGCGAACTACCCGCGCGGCCCTACCGGGTGATCAGCTTGGCCAGCTCACCGATGGCCACCACGGCCGGCGCCGTGGGGTCGGCGTCGATGGCGGCGATGCCCAGGTGGTCGGCGTCCTCGATGGCCCGGTCCTCGGGGACGGTGAACATCTCGACGCCGAGCTCCTCGCCGATGCGCTTGGCGTCGACGTCGTCGATCGTCCGGTTCGAGATGCCGATGATCCGCTTGACGCCCAGTTCCTCGGCCAGCCGGCAGGCCCGGCGGGCGATCTCGACCGACTTGGCGCTGCCCTCGGTGACGGCCAGGACCACGTCGTCGGCGCCGGGCTTGGCCCAGATGAGGTCGTTGAGCCCGGCCTCGAGGTCGGCGATGACGACGCGGTCGTCGGCGGGAAGCTCACCGAAGAACTGGCGCGTCGTGTTGTGCGATCCGCAGCACAGGCAGGCGTTGGACGGGCGCTCGATCTTGCCCGTGGCGACCAGGCGGATGCCCTCGGGGGCGTCGACGCCGTAGCGGTCGAGCAGGACCTCGGCCTCGATCTTGGGGTCCTTGTGGGTGTGGCCGGCGTCGATGAGGGCGTTGAGGATGGGGCTCATCGACTCGACGCTCTCCCGGGGCACGCCGAGGGAGATGCCCAGGTTCGGGTTGGGGTCGCAGTCCAGGGCCACGACCTTGTGCCCCTGGCGGGCCAGGTGGCGGGCGAGGGCGCCGGAGATCGTGCTCTTGCCCGATCCACCCTTGCCACAGACGGCGATCTTCATACCGGTACCTCCTGGTTCAAGTAAAGGGCTGCAAGCTGGCGAAGGGCGACGATGGCCGGCGAGTCGGGGCAGGCGTCGAGGGGCGCCAGGCCCTGGCGCTCCACCTCGGCCAGTTCCGGGTCGAACGGGATGCGGAAGCGGGCGGCGAGGCCCGGGTGGTCGGGCTCATCGCGGAAGCGGTTGGCGATGATGAGCGAGCGCCGGCCCTCGACCATGGGGAGCAGGCGCCGGGCGGTCATGGCCGAGCGCCACGCCGGCCCGACGACGACCACCACGTCCTCCGAGAAGGCGTGGTAGCGCTCGAAGGGGGTGGTGGGCCCCGCTTCGAGGTCGGCGATGACGTCCCAGTCGGGCTCGCCGATCCCCAGCATCAGGTGCACCAGCGCGGCCACCGACTGCTTGGCCGCCGACTTGTCGGTGCCGCCCCCCTCCGACGCCGGCCCGATCTTGCCGAAGCCCAGGAAGCGCACGCCGTCGGGGGCGGCCGAGGCGAATTTCTCGACCACCTGGATGGGCGTCATGTCGCCCGTGAGCTGCCACCCGTAGATCGACCCGGGGTGCTCCTCGATCGAGCCCTCGGGCATGCCGCCTTGGTCGCCCTGCATGCCCAGGCTGACGGCCAGGCCGGGGTTGACGTCGAGGTCGCACGCGAGCACTTTGCGGCCGGCCTGGGCGAACAGGCGGGCCAGCGTGGACGACGTGACGGTCTTGCCGGCGCCCCCCTTGCCGATGACGGCCAGGCGGATGCCGAGCCCGGCCCGGGCCGCTTCGAGCTCTTCGGCGTCGACGCCGGCCACCTGCTCCTGGGCCCGGTGGGCGTAGCCGGCGAGGGCCGCCTGGTGCGTGGCCATCTGGCCGCGGGCGCCGGGGAAGATCGTTTCCTTGGCCAGCCAGGTGCCGAGGTGGCGGGCGTAGCTGTTGGCCTGGCGCTCGAGGGCCAGCCACGCCGCTGTGCCGGCGGCCCGGTCGGCCAGGTCGTCCATGACGACGAGCTGGCGCTCCATGCACTGGATCGCCCACTCGTCGCGCTTCGGCAGCTCTTCCCCCACAAGGTCTGACTCTACCGCCGAACTGCCAATACTCAATGCCCAAGTTGGTGGCGCGGGCCGACGGGCAAATCAGTATTCGATACCCTTTTTTGCCTTGACGCCCTGGTCGTAGGCGTGCTTGACCTTGCGCATCTCGGTCACGGTGTCGGCCAGTTCCACCAGCTCGTCGGGGGCGTCGCGACCGGTGATGACGACGTTGGTGTGCGGGGCCCGGTTGCGGACGCCGTCGACCACGTCGGCCACGTCGACCCAGCCGTACTTCACCGCGTAGGTGAGCTCATCGAGGATGAGGAGGTCGAAGTCACCCGACGCCAGCTTGGCGGCGGCGACGTCCCACGCGTGGCGGCCCTTGGCCGCCGTCTCGTCGAGGTCGGTGGACTCCCACGTGAACCCGTCGCCCAGGGTGTGCCACTCGATCTCGAGGTGGTCGGCCAGCTTGCGCTCGCCGGTCTTCCACTTCCCGCTCTTGATGAACTGCACGACGCCGACCCGCCAGCCCCGGGCCCATCCCCGGCCCATGACCCCGAACGCGGCCGACGACTTGCCTTTGCCGTAGCCGGTGTTGACGAGGACGATCGATTCGGCTCTCGGCATTCAGTGCAGCGTATGCTCGCCTCCGCAGCGCAGGGAACCCGGTGGAAATCCGGGGCTGTCCCGCAACTGTCACCGGGGAGCAGACCTCACGCAGTGGCCACGGCCCAATTGGGCGGGAAGGCCGAGGCGAGCGCCGATCCGGAAGCCAGGAGACCTGTCTGTGCGGCATGCCATGCCGGGAGAAAGGTCGCGTGGACGTGGAGATGCAGGTTCGGTTTCGCCAGGAGGGCGGCAGGGCTCTGCCCGTCCTGGTCTGGCGGGCGCCGGCGCCGATGCGAGTGGTTGCCTCTGCACCCCATGGGGGCGGGATCGGGGTGCGGCGTTGGGTGGTCAACGCCCAGGTACCCGAGAGCTACGGCCGGCGGGACCCCGACCACCACCTGTCGAAGCTGGGCGTGTCGTTGGGCCTGCCCGGTCGGGGGGTCGGCATGCTGACCGCGGCCGACGTGCGCGCCGTGTCGTCGTGGACCGACGCCGGCGTGGAGGTGTCAGCCACCGTCGGCCTCGGGCATCCGACGTGGGCGGCGGCGCCGGACGTCACGTCGCCGGTGAGCCTGGTCGGCACCATCAACCTCGTCGTCCTGCTGCCGGAGGCTCTGTCCGACGCCGCGCTCGTCAACGCGGTGGCCACCGCCACCGAGGCCAAGTCGCAGGCGCTGTGGGAGTCGGGGGTCGACGGGACGGGCACGGCGACGGACGCCGTCTGCATCGCCTGCCCGCAGGACGGCGCAGTCCATGCGTTCGGGGGGCCCCGGTCGGTGTGGGGCGCCCGGGTGGCCCGAGCCGTGCATGCGGCGGTGCTGGGCGGCCTGCGATGACGGTGACGCTGGTCCTCGGTGGGGCTCGGTCGGGGAAGTCGGCGGTGGCCGAGCACCGGGCCGGCGCCGGCCCGGTGACCTATGTGGCGACCTGGCTGCCCTCGCCGGACGACGCGGACATGGCCTCACGAGTCGCCGCCCACCGGGCCCGACGGCCGCCGGCGTGGACCACGGTGGAGACCGCGGATGTGGCCGGCGCCGTGCGGGCGTCCACCGGGCGGGTGCTGGTCGACAGCCTGACGACGTGGGTGGGCGGGGCCCGTGACTTCGCCGTCGATGCGGACTCCTTGTGCCGGGCGCTCGTCGACCATGGCGACGCCATTGTGGTCAGCGACGAGGTCGGCTTCGGGGTGCACCCGTCCTCAGATGCCGGCCGGCGGTTCCGTGACACCTTGGGGTTGGTCAACCAGGCCGTCTCCGCGATCGCCGGCGAGGTGCTGCTCGTCGTCGCCGGCCGCGTGCTCCGGCTCGACCCGGCCTGATGCGCGGCGCAATCGCCTTTCTCACCCCGTTCGGTGGGGCAGCAACACCGTCACCCTCGAGTCTCGGGTGGTTCCCATTTGTCGGGGCCGGGATCGGACTCACTCTGGGCGGGGTGTGGTGGCTGGCCGACCGGCTGTGGGCTGCTCCCGTGGCCGCGGCCATCGTGGTGGCCGCCGACCTGGCTTGTACGGGCATGCTCCATTTCGACGGGCTTGTCGACTCCGCTGACGGCCTCCTCCCGCCGTTGAACCGCAACCGGCGGCTAGAGGTCATGGCCGACCCTTCTGCCGGCGCGTTCGGCGTCGGAGTGGCGATTGTGGTCCTGCTCCTGCGGTGGGCGTCGTTGGCGACGCTGGCTCCGTCGCCGGTGCTCCTCGGGGCGTTGTGGTGCGCTTCGCGCCTGGCGATGGCCCGGTTCGCTCGCACCGGAACGTACGCCCGGCCAGGTGGGCTGGCCACAGCGTTTCGGGGAGCAGGGTCGCGGGTGCTCACCGCCGCCGGGATGCTGCTCGGTGCAGGGTTGGCAGCTGCCGGTCACGGCGACGCCATCGTCGGTGTCGCCGTGCTGGGGGTGGCGGCGGCCGCAGTTGTGGGGCTCGCCGGCCGTCGCATCGGCGGATTCACCGGTGACGTACTGGGCGCGGCCGGCATGGTCGGAGAGACGGCCGGTCTCCTTCTGGCGGCCGCGCGATGGCGGTAGCAGCAGCGGCTGCGGGCATTGTGGCCGACCGGCTCATGGGGGAGCCGCCGGCGGCGGTCCACCCGGTGGTCGCCTTCGGGCGGGTGATGCGGGCCGTCGAGCGCATCGCCTACCGCGACACGCGTGCCGCCGGCGTTCTCCACGCGGCGGCCGGCGCCGGCCTGGGGCTCGTGGCCGGCGGCGTCGTCGGCTCGACCGCGTTGGCTACGTGGCTGGCGGTCGCCGGCCGGGCACTCGGCGAGGCGGCGACCGCGGTCGGCGCCGCGCTGGACGCTGGCAACCTCCCGCGGGCCCGGTCGCTCCTGCCGGCTCTGGTCGGTCGCGACCCGACCGACCTCGACGAGAAGGAGCTGGCCCGGGCGGTCGTCGAGTCGGTGGCCGAGAACACCGTGGACGCGGTCGTCGCGCCGGCGCTGTGGGCCGCGGCGCTCGGCGCCCCGGGCGCGCTCGGCTACCGGGCGGTCAACACGCTCGACGCCATGGTCGGCCACCGTTCGGCCCGCTACGAGCGGTACGGCTGGGCCAGCGCCCGCCTCGACGACCTCGCCGGCTGGATCCCCGCCCGGGTGACGGCGGGACTGGTCGCCGTGGTCCGGCCGGCGTCGGCACCGGCGGTCTGGACGGCGGTGCGCACCCAGGCGCCGGCCCACCCGTCGCCCAACGCCGGCGTGGCCGAAGCCGCCTTCGCCGCCGCCCTGGGGCTCCGCCTCGGCGGCGAGAACCGCTACGGCGCGAGAGTCGAGCTCCGCCCCCCCCTCGGCACCGGCCGGCCGGCGGAGGCCGGCGACATCGCCCGCGCCGTCGCCCTCTCCCGCGACGTCGCCGGCGCGCTCGGTGTGTTTTTGGTCGTGAAATCGGCGATTTCGGCCCGAATCACGACCAGAAACACACCGAGCGCCGGCGGAGCGGTCCGATGATCCCGGCCGGCCCCCACGGAGGCGACGGCGCCCGGCTGGCGGCGGCGCTGGGAGTCGACCCAGCGGCGGTCCTCGACCTCTCGGCCAGCCTCAACCCGCTGGCGCCCGACGCCGGCGAGGTGGTCGGCAAGCACCTGGATGCGCTGCGGCGGTATCCCGATCCGGCGCGGGCGACGGCGGCGCTGGCCGCGGCGATGGACGTCGACCCCGGCCGGCTCCTCCTGACCAACGGGGGCGCGGAGGCCATCGCGCTCGTTGCCGCCGAGCTGGGCGGGCGGGTGGAGGAGCCGGACTTCGCCCTCTATCCCCGCGGCGGCGGGCCGCTCTGGCGGTCGAACCCGCACAACCCGACCGGGCGGCTGGCGGACGGCCACGCCGACGTGTGGGACGAGGCGTTCTACCCGCTGGCCACCGGTCGGTGGACCCGGGGCGAGGGGATCGTCGTCGGGTCGCTGACGAAGCTGCTGGCCTGCCCGGGGCTCCGGGTGGGCTACGTCCTCGGGGGCCCCCGGTTGCGCCAGCCGGCGTGGTCGGTGAACGGGCTGGTCGCCGCCGCCCTGCCCGACATGCTCGACGCTGTCGACCTGCCGGCGTGGGCCGCGGCCATCGCCGGCCTGCGGACGAGGCTCGTCGGCATCCTGCACGGCGCCGGCCTGCAGCCTGAGCCGTCCGACGCCAACTTCGTGCTCGTGCGCGCCCCGGGGCTGCGCAGCCGGCTGGCGCCCCACGGGATCCTGGTGCGCGACTGCGCCAGCTTCGGGCTGCCCGAACACGTCCGCATCGCGGTGCCGGACCACGCCGGCCTCGCCCGGCTGGAGGAGGTCCTGTGCGCGGCGCGCTGATGGTGTGCGGGACGGCCAGCGATGTGGGCAAGAGCTCCGTTGTCGCCGGCCTGTGCCGGGTACTCCACCGCCGGGGCGTCAGCGTGGCGCCGTTCAAGGCCCAGAACATGGCCAACAACGCCTACGTCACCCCGTCGGGCCACGAGATCGGCCGGGCCCAGGGCATACAGGCGCTGGCCGCCGGCGCCGTCCCCGAGGTGGCCATGAACCCCATCCTGCTCAAGCCCACCGGCGAGCGCACGAGCCAGGTGGTGGTGATGGGCCGCCCCGCCGGCCACCTCGACGCCGCCGCCTACCAGGCCGAAAAGCCGAGATTGTTCGCCACCGTCCTGGAGGCGCTGGCCGACCTGCGTCGCCGGTTCGACGTCGTGATCGTCGAAGGCGCCGGCAGCCCGGCGGAGATCAACCTGCTGCACTCCGACATCGTCAACCTGCGACTGGCGGCCGCCGCCGGCGTGCCGGCGATCGTGGTGGGCGACATCGACCGCGGCGGCGTGTTCGCCGCCTTCTACGGCACCGTCGCCCTGCTGCCCGACGACCTGCGTCCGCTGGTCCGGGGGTTCATCGTGAACAAGCTCCGGGGCGATCCTGCATTGCTCGCCGAGGGGCCGGCCGAGCTCGAACGCCGGTGCGGCGTGCCGACCCTCGGCGTCCTGCCGTACCTCCACGGCGTGACGCTCGACGCCGAGGACTCCCTCGCCTTGCCGGCGCCGGCGCCGGCAAGTGGCGCAGCGATCGACGTCGCCGTCATCCGCTTCCCCCGCATCGCCAACTTCACCGACCTCGACCCGCTGGCGATGGAACCCGGCGTCGGCGTCCGTTTCGTCGACCGGCCGGCGGCGCTGGGACGGCCCGACCTCGTCGTCCTGCCGGGCACCAAGGCGACAGTGTCCGACCTCGAGTGGCTGCAGGGCCGTGGCCTGCACACGGCGATCGAGGCGTGCGGGGCGAGGGTGCTCGGCATCTGCGGCGGCTACCAGATGATGGGCCGGACGATCGTCGACGAGGTGGAATCGGAGCGGGGCACCGTCGCCGGCCTGGGCTGGCTCGATGCCGCCACCGTCTTCAAGCCGACCAAGGTCACCCGCCAGCGCCGCGGCCACGCGCTGCAGCAACGGGTCACCGGCTACGAGATCCATCACGGCCGCGTGACCGCAACCGACTCATGGATCGCCCTCGACGACGCGTACGGCGCCGGCCCCGAAGGCTCGCAACGGGGCCGGTTCTCCGGCACCACCCTGCACGGGCTGTTCGAGGAGGACGGCTTCCGCTCTGCCTTCCTCGGTGTCGAACCGTCGGGCGTGTCCTTCGCCGCGGCCCGGGAAGCCCAGATCGACCGCCTCGCCGACATGCTCGAAGCCCACCTCGACCTCGCCGCCATCGACTCCCTTATCAAGGAAGCCACGTGATCCTCGTCCTGACCAACGCCGACACCGAGATCCTCGCCTTGCGGTCGGTGGTCGAGGGCCTGCCCGACGGCTTCCCGCCGGTGCGGGCCGCCCGGCCGGTCGACGTACCGCCCCTCGACGGCGTCACCATGGTGCTCGTCCGACTGCTCGGCGGCCGGCGGGCGTGGGAGGAGCAGTTCGACGAGCTCCGCCGGCGCTGCCTCGCCGCCGGCGTCCCGCTCCTGGCGTTCGGTGGCGAGTCCACGCCCGACGCCGAGCTGACCGCCCTGTCGACGGCGGCGCCGGCCTCCGTCGGCCGGGCGTTCGAGTACATGGCCTCGGGCGGGCTGGCCAACACCGAGCAGCTCCTTCGTTTCGTCGCCGGCTACCCGCACCTGCCGCCGGTGGAGGTGCCGGCGTTCGGCGTGCTCGGCCACCCGACGCGAGATCCAGGCAAACCCACCATCGGCGTCGTCTTCTACCGGGCCCACGTGCTGGCCGGGAACACCGGCTTCGTCGAGGACCTGTGCCGGGCCATCGAGGACAGGGGCGCCAACGCCCTGCCCGTGTGGTGCTACTCGCTCAGAGCGGATGCCGGCGTCTTCGACCTCCTGGGCGGCGTCGACGTGCTCGTGACCACCGTCCTGGCCATGGGTGTGAGTGACGGCGACGACTGGGACGCCTCCGCCCTCGCCGCCCTCGACGTGCCCGTCCTGCAGGCGGTCGCCGCCACCCAGCCGGCGGCCGCATGGGCGGCGAGCACCGCGGGGCTGACCCCGATCGACGTGGCCATGAGCGTGGCCATTCCCGAGTTCGACGGCCGCATCATCGGCGTGCCCTTCTCGTTCAAGGAGATCGTCGACGACGGCGACGAGCTGGGCGCTCCGGTCACCGCCTACCGCACCGTCCCCGACCGGGTCGCCCGGATCGCCGGCCTGGCCACCCGCCTCGCCGCCCTCCGCCACGTGCCCAACGGCGACAAGCGGCTGGCGGTCGTGCTGTCCTCCTACCCGACCAAGAAGAGCCGGATCGGCAACGCCGTCGGCCTCGACACGCCGGCGTCGGTGGTCGACCTCCTCCACGAGCTCCGCGCCGCCGGCTACCGGGTCGGCCGCATTCCGGCCGACGGCGACACCCTCATGGCCGAACTGGCCGACGGCGGCGTCTGCGGTCGCTGGCCGGCGGCGCGGTATGTGGCACCCGCGGCCGTGACGGAGACCTGGGGGCCGCCCGAGGCGGAGTTCGCCTTCGCCGGTATCGACCTCGGAGGCGTCCTGGTCGCCATCCAGCCGGCCCGCGGCTTCGGCGACAATCCCATCGCCGTCTACCACTCGCCCGACCTGGCCCCGACCCACCACTACCTGGCCTTCTACCGCTGGCTGGAGGAGGCCTGGGGCGCCCACGCCGTCGTCCACGTCGGCAAGCACGGCACCCTCGAGTGGCTGCCCGGGAAGGGCGTGGGGCTGTCGTCGTCCTGTGGTCCCGACGCCGCCCTCGGCGACCTCCCGCTCGTCTACCCGTTCGTGGTCAACGACCCGGGGGAGGGGACGCAGGCCAAGCGCCGGGCCCACGCGGTGATCGTCGACCACCTCCTCCCGCCGATGACCCGGGCCGACTCCTACGACGATGTCGCCCGCCTGGAGGCGTTGCTCGACGAGCACGCGTCGATCGCCGCCCTCGACCCGGCCAAGCTTCCCGCCATCCGGGCCCAGGTGTGGGACCTCCTCGTCCAGGCCGAGCTGCACCGCGACCTCGGCGTGACCGACCGCCCCGACGGCGACGACTTCGACGACCTCGTCCTCCACGTCGACGGCTACCTGTGCGAGCTGAAGGACGCCCAGATCCGCGGCGGCCTCCACATCCTCGGCCGGCCCCCGGAGGGCGAGGCCCAGCTCGACCTCGTCCTGGCCATGACCCGTCTGCCCCAAGGCATGGTCCCCGCATTGCGCCGGCCCGCCGCCGGTCTGCACGACGTCGACTCGGCCGAGGCCGAGGCCCGGGCCACGCTCGCCACCATCCAGTCCGACGGCTGGACCTACGCCGGCGACCACCCCACGCTGCGGTGGGTGTGCGACCGCCTGGTGCCGGCGCTGGGCCGCACCACCGACGAGTTCGTCAACCTGCTCGGCGCCCTCGACGGCCGCCACGTGCCCGCCGGCCCGAGCGGGGCGCCCACCCGGGGCATGGCCCACGTCCTGCCCACCGGGCGCAACTTCTTCTCCGTCGACCCGAAGGCCATCCCCAGCCGGCTGGCGTGGGACGTCGGTCGCCAGCTGGCCGACCGTCTCATCGAGCGCCACGTCGCCGAGGAGGGCCGGCCGCCGGCCACCGTCGGCCTGGTGGTGTGGGGCACCGCGTGCATGCGCACCGGCGGCGACGACGTGGCCGAGGCCCTTGCCCTGCTCGGCGTGCGCCCGCTGTGGGCCGACGAGTCGGGCCGGGTCACCGGCGTCGAGCTGATCCCTGACGCCGAGCTCGGCCGGCCACGGGTCGACGTCACCCTGCGCATCTCCGGCTTCTTCCGTGACGCCTTCCCCCACGTCATCGCCCTCCTCGACGACGCCGTCCGCCTCGCCGGCTTCGACGACGACCCCCGCATCTTCGGCTCCAAGCCCGGCGCCTACGGGTCGGGGATCCTGGCCCTCCTCGAATCGAGGGAATGGGACGACGACGCCGACCTGGCCGCCGTCTACACCGCCTGGGGCGGCTGGTCCTACGGCCGGGCGGCCATGGGGGCGCCGGCGGCGGAGGCCATGCAGCGCCGGTTCTCGCTCATCGAGGTGGCGGTTAAGAACCAGGACAACCGCGAGCACGACATCTTCGACTCCGACGACTACCTCCAGGACCACGGCGGGATGATCGCCACCATCCGCTCGCTCAGAGGCGGCGAGGAGCCCAAGGCGTGGTTCGGCGACTCGGCCGACCCGGCCAACCCCAAGGTCCGCTCGCTGGCCGAGGAGGCGGCTCGCGTCGTGCGCACCCGCGTGCTGAACCCCAAGTGGATCGGCGCCATGTGCCGCCACGGGTACAAGGGCGCGTTCGAGATGGCGGCTACCGTCGACTACCTCTTCGGCTACGACGCCACCGCCCACGTGGTCGAGGACTGGATGTACGAGCGGGTGACCGACGCCTACGTCGGCGACCCGGCGGTGCGCAAGCTCTTCGAGCAGTCCAACCCCTGGGCCCTCCGCTCGATCGCCGAGCGCCTGCTGGAGGCCAAGGACCGTGGGCTCTGGGACGCGTCGGCGGAGGCATTGTCGACGCTCCGTTCCGCGCTGCTCGAGGCTGAGGGCTGGGAGGAGGCCCGGTGACCCCCCGTTCTGGTGACGATCGGACAGGTCAGGACCTGTCGAACCGTCACCAGTTCCCGTTTGGGGCCGTTGTCGGGCAGGACGAGGCCAAGCTGGCGCTGCTGCTGGCCGCGGCGGCGCCGGCGATCGGCGGCGTGCTGCTGCGGGGCCAGAAGGGGTCGGCCAAGACGACGCTGGCTCGCGGTCTGGCCCGCCTGTTGGCTGACGCCCCGTTCGTCGAGCTGCCGATCGGCTCCACCGAGGACCGCGTCGTCGGCTCGATCGACATGGCCGCGGCCCTGACCGGCGGTGAGGTGCGGTTCTCGCCCGGCCTGCTGGCCGCGGCGCACGGTGGGGTGCTCTACGTCGACGAGGTCAACCTGCTGCCCGACCACCTGGTCGACGTCCTGCTCGACGTGGCCGCCACCGGCGTGAACCGGGTCGAGCGGGAGGGCATCTCGCATGTCCACCCCAGCCGCTT
This sequence comes from Acidimicrobiia bacterium, assembly GCA_023265025.1. Lineage (GTDB taxonomy): Bacteria > Actinomycetota > Acidimicrobiia > Acidimicrobiales > AC-14 > CADCTB01. Next base: position 20,467 of record JAHFUP010000009.1, read on the forward strand.
CGTGCTCGTCGGGTCGATGAACCCCGAGGAGGGCGACCTCCGGCCCCAGCTCCTCGACCGCTTCGGGCTGGCCGCCGACGTCACCGCTCCGGTCGATCCGGCCCAGCGGGCGGAGGCCGTCCGCCGGCGTATGGCCTTCGATGCCGACCCGGCCGGGTTCACGGCGATGTGGCCCGACGAGCCGCTCCCCGCCCACGGACCGGTCGCCCTGCCCGACGAGCTGGTCCACACGATCAGCGCCTTGTGCGCCTCGGTCGGCGCCGAGGGCCTGCGCGCCGATCTCGTCATCTGCCGGGCGGCGTCCGCCCTCGCCGGCATGGAGGGCCGAGCCGAGGCCACCGTGGACGACGTCCGACGCGTGGCCCCGCTCGCCCTGGCCCATCGCCGGCGCCGGCACCCGTTCGACGACCCGGGCATGGAGCAGCAGGAGATCGACGATGCTCTCGACGGGGCGGCCGGCGAGGAGCAGGAACAGGACCGGGTGGCCCAGCCCGACACGGCGCCCGACCGGGTGAGCCGCCTGGAGGCGCCCCGGACGCTCGCCACCGGCGCCGGACGGCGCTCGGTGGTCGAGGGCGAGCGGGGCCGCCAGGTGGGCGACCGGGTGCCGGCCGGGCCGCTCGGCTCGGTCGCCATCGGCCCGACCATCCGGGCCGCCGCCGCCCGTCGAGCCGGCGACGACGCCGGCCCCCTGGTCGCACCGTCAGACCTGCGTGAGGCCGTCCGGGAGGAGCGGGCCGGCAACCTGGTCATCCTCGCCGTGGACGCGTCGGGCTCCATGGGCGCCGAGACGCGCATGGAGGCGGCCAAGGGCGCGGTCATGGGCCTCCTGCTCGACGCCTACCAGCGCCGGGACCGGGTCGCCCTGGTGACGTTCCGGGGCGACGGGGCCGAGGTCGTCCTGCGCCCCACCGGCTCGGTGGAGGTGGCCAGAGCGAGGCTCGCCGAGCTGCCCACCGGCGGGCGCACGCCCCTCGCCGCCGGCATCTCCACCGCCCTCGGCCTGGCCCAGCACCCGGCCGACCGTCCCCTGCTCGTGCTCGTCTCCGACGGCCGGGCCACCGCCGGCCCCGACGACCGGGACCCGCTGGTCGCAGCCAAGGAGGCGGCGGCCGAGGTCCGCCGGCGGGGCGTCCCGGCGGTTGTCGTCGACGCCGAAGACGGCCACACCCGCCTCGGCCTGGCCGCCGAGCTGGCCGAGGCGATGGGCGCCCGCTACCTGACCTTGTCGCAGCTCGACGCCGGCGCGGTGCGCCGGCTCACCGACGGCTGAGCTCGGCTGACGCCGGCGCCGGCGCCGGCGCCAACCCCAGCTCGCCGTCGTGGAGCACCCAGCCGCCGGCCCACCGTTCGGCCGGGTCCCGCCGGGTGATCGTCTCCACATGCCAGGTGTCACCTTGCACCCGGTCGGGCCCGACGTCGACGGTGACGTAGCCATGGTGCTGGAGGTCGCCCAGTCGCAGATGCCGGTTCTGCCACATGAACCAGCGGCGGACTGCGGCGGATACGCCGGGGAGGCGGGGCAGCACCGTCCGGGCGAAGCTGTCGGACGTCACGCTCGGCGACACGAACTCCGCCCCCACGGGCAGCTCGGCGGCCCACGAGGAGTGGATGTCGCCGGAGAGCACCGCCACGTTCGACGCCCATCCCGTCCGGCGCAGCAGGTCGTACAGCCGCCGGCGCTCGCCGGGGTAGCCGTCCCACTGGCTCGGGTTCACACCGAGCCCGCCGGCGACGCCGAACAAGGCGAGGGGCGCCAGCATCACCTGGTTGCCGATGAGCAGCCACCGGGCCGTCGAGGACGAGATCTCCGCCTCCAGCCAGCGCCACTGGTCCTCGCCGAGCAGCGAGCGCTCGCCCTCGGCGCGCACCACGGGCCGGCCGCCGCCGCCGGCGGGCCGGTCACGGCCGACGAGGCGGGTGTCGAGCATGACCAGGTCGGCCAGCGCCCCGAGCCGAACCGTCCTGAACACCGACTCGCGACCGGGGCGCCGCACCGGCATCCACTCGAAGTAGGCCTGCACCGCGGCGTCACGCCGGTCCTCCCACTTGCCGTGCCGCGCCGTGCTGTGGGCGCCGGCGCCGCCCCGCCATGCGTCGCCCACGAGCTCGTGGTCGTCCCACACGGCGACCACGGGGTGGGAGGCATGCAGGGCCTGGAGATCGGGGTCGGTGCGGTACTGGGCGTACCGGGCCCGGTAGCCCTCCAGCGTGACCACCCGACCCGCCGGCCGGTGGGCCCGGACGGCGCGCCGCGTGGGGCTCACGTGGTCGTTCTCGTAGATGTAGTCGCCCACGTGGACGACGAGGTCGAGGTCGCGGGTGGCGAGGTTGGCGTAGGCGTTGAAGAAGCCGCACGACCAGTACGAGCACGACGCCAGCCCCACCCGGAGGTGGCCGGCGGGGCCGTCCGGCGCCGGCGCCGTCCTCGTCCGGCCCACCGGCGACGAGACGTCGCCCGCCCTGAATCCGTACCAGTAGGTCGTCGCCGGCTCCAGACCGCCGGCGTCGACGTGGACGGTGAAGTCCCTCGCCGCCGACGCCTCGGCCGTCCCTCGGGCGACGAGCTGTGCCGGCTCGGGCGCCGGCGAGCGGCTCACCCACCAGTCGACGTGGATGGGCCCGGCGCTGTCGGTTGTGCACCGCGTCCACAGCAAGACGCCGTCGGGCAGCGGGTCGGCGCTGGCGACGCCGTGGCGGAAGAGGATCAATGCGGCTCGGACAGTACCCGTCGAAAGGAGTACCCCTCCGGCGCATGACAGTGTGTCGAGCATGGACGTAGGGATCGTTGGAGGTACCGGGCCCGCCGGGCGGGCGCTCGCGGCCCGGCTGGCATCGGTGGGGTTGGAGGTGGCCGTCGGGTCGAGGTCCGCAACGCGGGCCCAGGAGATCGTCGAGGAGATCCTCAAGAAGTGGCCGGACCGGACCCTCCCGCTGACGCCGGCGGCCAACGCCGAAGCCGCCGGCGCGCCCCTCGTCGTGCTGGCGACGCCGTGGGACGCCGCCGCCGACACCGCGGCCGGCCTCCGGGCCGAGCTGGGGGGCAAGGTGGTCGTGTCGATGGGCAACGCCCTGGCCAAGATCGACGGCGAGTTGCGGGCTGTCGTCCCGCCCTCCGGGTCGGTCGCCGCCGGCGTGCAGGCCGTCCTCCCGGACGCACTCGTGTCGGCCGCGTTCCACCACCTGCCCGCCCGCGCCCTCGGCGACCTGACCCAGCCGGCGTCGGGCGACGTGCTGATCTGCACCGACCACCCCGAGGCGTTCGAGGCGACTGCGGCGCTGATCCGGCGGGTGCCGGACCTGCGGGCCTTCGATGCCGGCTCCCTCGCCGCCGCCGGGCCGGTCGAGGCCTTCACCGCCGTGCTCCTCGGCCTGAACGGCCGCTACAAGGGCCGGGCCACGATCCACCTCACAGGCATCGACGGCGACATCCCGCGCTGATGAAGCTGTACGACACCGCCCGCCGGGCGGTGGTCCCTTTCGAACCAGGTCCGCTGGTCACGATGTACACGTGCGGCATCACGCCCTACGACGCCACCCACGTCGGCCACGCCGCGACCTACGTGCTCTACGACGTCCTCCAGCGCCGGCTGCGCGACCTCGGGCATGACACCCAGTGCGTGCGCAACATCACCGATGTCGACGACGACATGCTGCGCAAGGCCCGCGAGGTCGGCATGCCGTACCTCGACCTGGCCGCGGCGGAAGTGGCCCGGTTCCAGGGCGACATGCGGGCGCTCAACGTGCTGCCGGCCTACAGCGAGCCGGCCGCCACCTCCGCCATCCACGACATCCTCGGCTTCATCGGCATGGTGCTCGACCGGGGTCACGCCTACCAGGCCGCCGGCGCGGTGTACTTCAGCGTCGCCAGCTTCGAGCGCTTCGGCCAGGTCAGCCACCTCGGCCGGGACGAGATGCTGGCGCTGGCCGCCGAGCGCGGCGGGAACCCCGGCGACCCGGCCAAGCGCGACCCGCTCGACTTCGTGCTGTGGCAGCCGTCCGCCCCCGACGAGCCGGCGTGGGACTCGATGTGGGGCCCGGGCCGGCCGGGCTGGCACATTGAGTGCTCGGCCCTGTCCATGCGCGAGCTCGGCACCACCATCGACCTCCACGGCGGCGGCAGCGACCTGATCTTCCCGCACCACGAGTGCGAGGCGGCTCAGTCGGAGGCGGCGACCGGCGAGCGCTTCGTGCGCCACTGGATGCACGCGCCGATGGTCGAGTACGAGGGCACCAAGATGTCGAAGTCGCTGGGGAACCTGGTGTTCATCAGCGAGCTGGTGAAGGAGTGGGACCCCATGGCCGTACGCCTGGCGATCCTCGACCACGCCTACCGACGACCGTGGGCGTGGCACGACGGGCTGCTCCCCCAGGCGACCGACCGGCTGGAGCGCTGGCGGGAGGAAGGCGACGGGGACGGCGGTCTGGCGGCGGTGCGGGCGGCGCTCGACGACGACCTCGACATCCCGGCGGCGATCCGGGCAATCGACGGTGCCGCCGCGGCCGGCGCCGGCGTGGACCAGGCCGCCGGCCTCCTCGGTGTCGCCCTCGCTGGGTAATTTGGTGACTCCCATGCTGTCGAACGCCTTCACGGTGGACGACCTCGATTCCATGCCCGAGGACGGCAACCGCTACGAGCTCATCGGCGGCGCCATCGTGATGACACCAGCCCCGGAGCCGATCCACCAGCGGGTGGGCGGCGGCATGTTCGTTCTCATTCGAGACGCCTGTCCGCCCGGCCACGAGGTGTTCATCAGCCCGATCGACTTCGGCCTTCCCGGGGGCCAGCGAGTCGAGCCCGACATCATCGTCGTCCCCGACGCCAGCGTGGGCAGGAAGCGGCTCGCCGGCCCCGCCCTCCTCGTCGTGGAGATCGTCTCGCCCGGATCGACGGTGAACGACCGCGTCACCAAGCGGGAGGTCTACGCCCAAGCCGGGGTGCCGGCGTACTGGATCGTCGATCCCCGGGCCGGGCCTCTCCTCGCCCTCCGCCTCGTCGACGGCGGGTACGTCCCCTACGTCGACCAGACCGGGCCGGTAACCCTCGGCTGGCCGGTGGCCGTCTCCTTCTCGGTCATAGACCTGGCCCGCCCCCCGGGCCAAGTGAGCAAGGGTCGCCTTTGAGCTGATCGGCGGTCAGCGGGCCGTCGACCCCATGGCCGGCGCCGCGACGCTTTGGCGATGCCGCCGGCCTCCTCGGTGTCACACTCCCTGGGTACTATTGGGGAGCGATGACCACGATCTTGTCGAACGCCTTCACGGTGGACGACCTCGAGTCCATGCCGGATGACGGCAAGCGCTACGAGCTCATCGGAGGCGCCATCGTGATGACCCCTGCCCCGGAACCGGTGCACCAGCATGTATCAGGCGAGATGTTCGTCCTGATCCGCGAGGCATGTCCTCCTGGTCATCGAGTGTTCTACAGCCCGATCGACTTCGACCTTCCCGGGGGCCAGCGCGTCGAGCCCGACATCATCGTCGTCCCCGACGCCAGTGTGGGCGAGAAGCGGCTCTCCGGCCCCGCCCTCCTCGTCGTGGAGATCGTCTCGCCCGGCTCGGTCACGAACGACCGGGTCACCAAGCGCCGGGTGTACGAGGAGGCCGGCGTGCCGGCGTACTGGATCGTCGACCCCCGCGCCGGGCACCTCCTCGCCCTCCGCCTCGTCGACGGCGCGTACGTCCCCTACGTCGACCAGACCGGGCTGGTCACCCTCGACTGGCCGGTGGCCGTCTCGTTCTCCGTCTCCGACCTGGCCCGCCCGAGGCGCTAGCCTCGACGGTGTCCGGGCGGCCCCCGACGACGACCTCGACATCAGGGCCATCCGGGCGATCGACGACGCGGCCGCCCCGGCCATGGCGTGCGTCGAGCCGCCGACCTGATCGGAGTCGCCCTGTCATGAGCGAGAACAAGCGTTCCTTCTGGTCCAGCGTCCCGGGCCTCGTCACCGGCATGGCCGGCCTCCTGACGGGCATCGTGGGGCTGGTCACCGTCCTGATCCAGCTGAACGTGATCGGCGGTGACAAGCCCGGCACGCCGGCTGCAACCGCGACGACGGTCGCGAATGCCGGCGGCACGACGGCCACCACAGAGGTGGGGTCGTTCACGGTGAGCCCGAAGCCGCTGACCTTCGGTCCCACGGACTCGAAGGTGAAGACCGTCACGGTGAAGAACACGAGCGACACCGCGTCGATCTCGCTGCAGCCGCCGCGGGTGACCGGCGACAACGCAGGTCAATTCTCTGCGGCGTTCGACACCTGCAGCAGCGCGCCCTTGCGGCCCAACTTGAGCTGCACCCTCAAGGTGACGTTCGCGCCCGACCGGCCCCTTGGGAACTACAAGGCGACGCTCCAGGTCCAGCCGGCGGCCGGGGCCGTCCGCGCCGAGGAGGTCCAGCTGACCGCGTCGACCCTGCTCGGGGGCTGACCCGCCCAGGCGACGCCGATTGCCGGTAGCTTCGGACCATGAGCATGACTGAGAGCACGGTCGGGAAACGGCGCAAGATCGGGCTCCAGATCCTGGTGTCGATCGTGACCTTCGGCCTGTACGGGATTTACTGGGCGTACAGCAGCCACGAGGAGGTCAAGCAGTACTCGGGCGAGGGCGTCGGCGGCGTCCTCGGAGCGGTGATCTACTTCTTCGCCGGCATCATCACGATCTTCCTCCTGCCCATCGAGATCAAGAAGATGTACGAGAAGGACGGAATGCAGAGCCCGGTGGGCGCCGTGACCGCGATCTGGATCTTTCCGTTCGTCATCCCCTTCTACGTGAAGTGCCAGGCCGCGCTGAACAACTTCTGGGCCGCGAAGGGCGCACCGGAGCCCACCGGCGTCTAGGCGGGACCGCCGCCACTACTCTGCCTCGGCATATGGACCCTGCCGGACTGCGGCCGCTGGGTGTCGGCGAGATCCTCGACGTCGCCATCAAGATCTACCGGGCGCGCTTCGGCGTCCTGGTCCGGGCGGTCGCGGTTGTCACCGCCCCGGTGTACGCGCTCGGGGCGATCATCCGGATCTCCATCCCCCAGAGCGACTCCTTTACCGACGTGTCGCAGCCCGGGGCCACGCCGGAGTTCGAAGCCGACCAGTTCTGGGCGTTCATGGCCGGAACGCTCGTGATCGCCATCCTGGCGTTCGTCGCCTCCCAGGTGGCCACCGGCGCCTGTTTCAAGGCGGTCGGGGGCGCCTACCTCGACGAGGAGCCGGACTGGAAGGAGTCGCTCCGATTCGCCCGCGAGCGGCTCGGGTCGCTCCTGTGGCTCTCCTTCCTGCTCGTCGTGTTCCTGACGCCGGCGTTCCTGGCGTGCATCATCCCGGGCGTCTACTTCTACGTGGCGTGGGCCGTCGCCGCGCCCGTGCTGCTGCTCGAAGGGGTGAAGGGTCGCGGCGCGTTGAAGCGGTCCCGCGCCCTGGTGGAGGGACGCTTCTGGCCGACCGCCGGCGTGCTGGTGCTCGTCGGCATCCTCACCGGTGTCGTCCAGGGCATCTTCCTGGGCGTGCTCACCGGCATCGTCAGCATCGCCGGCAACGAGGTGGCCACCGCGCTGGCCGACGCCATTGGCCAGACGGCCAGCAGCGCGTTGACGACGCCGCTGACCGCCGCGGTGCTGACGGTCATGTACTTCGACCTGCGGGTGCGCAAGGAGGGGTTCGACCTGGAGCTGCTGGCCCGCCGTCTCGGTGTCGAGCCCGGGACGACGTCGTCGGTCGAGGCGTTGGGCGGCGGGTACGGGTCCGGGGCGCCGTCGCTCGACTTCATGCCGCCGGGGCCCGTCCGGCCGGCATTCGACCCCGAAGACCAGCCGCCGTTCTGGCCGCCGCCGCCAGGATGGAAACCGCGTGACCGCGGACCGGCGGAGCCGGAGTGACGGCTGGACTACGCCGGCTGGCCGTGCTCGGTGCGTTGGCGATGACCGTGGTGACGGCCCTCGCCGGCCCGGCGCCGGCGCAGACCGCGGCGGTGACGGGCCAGCAGTTCCAGGCGCTGGCCCAGCGCGCGATCAACGACCCGCGCGCCCTGGCCGAGCTCCGGGCCGTCCGCCAGGTCGACGGGCGGCCGGTCGACGTCGGGCGGGCGCTGGCCGGCGCCGAGGGGCCGGCGCTGGCCTCGCGTCTGCGGACGCTGGCGGGCGCCGGCGCACCGGGGGCGCCGGCGGTCGGCGCCACCGAGGCCCGCCAGGAGGCCGCGGAGGTGCTGGACGGCCGGCGGTTCAAGCGGCCCCGGGTCCCCCGCCCCCTGCAGGGCGTCCTGCGGACGCTCGGGCGGTGGTTGCAGCCCATCGCCGACCCGATCGGCCGGCTCTGGGCCCGGGTGGCGTCCAGCGTGCCGGCCCAGATCGTCCTGGCCGGGCTCGTGTTCGCGGGCGCGATCGCCGTGTCTGTCCTGCTGGTCGGCCGGCGCAGCGCGCGGTCCCTGGAGCGGTCCCGGCCGCTCGGCGTCGACGGCGAGGGGCTCGACCCCGACGAGCTCGAGCGCCGCGCCGTGGCTGCGGAACGGGCCGGCGACATGGCGACCGCTGTCCGCCTGCGGTTCGTGGCCGGCGTCCTGCGCCTCGACCGGGCTGGCGTCATCTCGTACCGGTCCTCGCTGACGACCGGGCAGCTGCGGTCGTCCGTGCGGTCCCAGTCCTTCGCCGGCCTGGCGGCGGCGTTCGACGAGATCGCCTACGGCGGGCGCCCGGCCGAGCCGTCCGACGTGGAGACGGCGACCGCCGGCTGGCCCCGGGTCCTCGCCGAGGTGCGTACATGATCGAGGCATGGCGGGCCATGCGGCCGGGCTCCCGAGCCCTGGTTGGCGCCCTCGCCCTCATCCTCGGCCTCAACCTCCTCACCGCCGGCGTGTCGACGGTGACCGGCGGCTCGGGGCCGAGCGGGCCGTCGTCGTCCTCCTACGCCACCGCGGCCGACGGCCTGGCCGCCTACGCCGAGCTGCTGGTCCGCCACGGCCATGTGGTCGAGCGCCTCCGCGTGTCGCTGGACCGCGCCGACCTCGACCCCGGCTCGACGCTCGTCCTCGCCGACCCGGGCCGGGGCCTGAGCGATGAGGAGGGGCGGGCGCTGTTCGCATTTGTCAGCGCCGGCGGCCGCCTCATCGCCGCGGGCGCCGGCGCCGCCGACCTCATGGAGGCGCTGCCCGGTGGCGGGCCGGTGTGGGACAGCGACGGTGTGCGGACCGCCGGCCCGGTGGTGCCGGCGCCGGAGGTGGCCGGCGTGGGCACGGTCGAGACGGCGGGCGACGGCTCGTGGAGCCGCGCCGGCGCCACCCTGCCGGTGCTTGGCGGCCCCGACGGCTTGCTGGCTACGGTGGCGGTCGTGGGCGCCGGCCGGGTGGTGGCCATCGCCGACGCCTCGCCGTTGCAGAACCGCCTGCTCGACCGGGCCGACAACGCCGCCTTCGCCCTGGCTGTCGCCGGCGAGGGCCGTCCGGTGGCCTTCGCCGAGGCGCAGCACGGATACGGGCGCAGCACCGGCCTGGGTGCGCTGCCGTCGCGCTGGCGGTGGGCGCTGGCCGGCGGGTTCCTGGCCGCGCTGGTGTGGATGTGGTCGCGGAGCCGGCGCCTGGGTCCCGCCGACGACGTCGAGCGGTCGACGCCCCCGCCCCGGCGGGCCTATGTCGACGCCATGGCCGCCGGCCTGGCCCGCACCCGCCAGCCCGACGTCGCCATCGCCCCGCTCCAGGAGCGGGCCCGCCGGCGCCTGGCCGCCCGAGCCGGCCTGGTCCCCGACGCCGGCGAGGCCGAGCTCCGGGGGGCCGCGATCCGGCTGTCACTTCCGCCGGCCGACGTCGACGCCCTCTTCCGACCCTGCGGGACCGACGACGAGATTGTCGCCGTGGGTCGGGTCATGGCCGAGCTCGGGACGTACCGGTCGTGATCCTCGCCGAGCTGCGCGACGCGGTCGCCCGCGAGGTGGCCAGGGTCGTCGTGGGCCAGGACGGCGTGCTCGACGTCCTCCTCGCCGCGGTCAGCGTCGGCGGCCACGTGCTCCTCGAAGGGGTGCCCGGCGTCGGCAAGACGCTGATGGCCGACGCCACCGCCCGGGCTCTCGGCCTCGACTTCCGCCGCATGCAGTTCACCCCCGACATGCTGCCGTCAGACATCACCGGCACCATGACCCTCCTCGGCGGCGAGCTGGCGTTCCGTCCCGGCCCGGTGTTCACGAACCTGCTCCTGGCCGACGAGGTCAACCGGACGCCGCCCAAGACGCAGGCCGCCCTGCTCGAAGCCATGCAGGAGCGCCAGGTCAGCGTGGAGGGCACGCCCCGGAAGCTGCCGGACCCCTTCCTCGTGGTCGCCACCCAGAACCCAATCGAGTACGAGGGCACCTACCCGCTGCCGGAGGCGCAGCTCGACCGCTTCCTCGTGAAGCTCGACGTCGGCTACCCGAGCGAGGCCGACGAGGTGGCGCTGCTGCGTTTCTCCCACCGCGGTGTCGACCCGGTGACGTTGTCGGACATCGTCGCGGTCGCCAGCGCCAAGCAGCTGCGCGCCGCCCGCCAGGAAGTCGACGCCACCACCGCCAGCGAGGATCTCCTCCGGTACGTGGCCGCCATCGTCCGCCGCACCCGTTCCCTGCCGAGCGTGGCCCTCGGAGCCAGCCCGCGGGCCGCCGTCCATCTGTTGGCCGCCTCGAAGGCCGCGGCCCGGCTGTCCGGCCGGGCGTTCGTCACCCCCGACGACGTGGTGGCGATGGCCGCACCGGTGTTGCGGCACCGGCTGATCCTGCGGCCGGAGGCCGAGCTCGAGCGGTACCGCCCCGACGACGCGATCGCCACCGCCGTCGCCGCCGTCGCGGTGCCCCGCTGAGCAACTCGTGAGCCCCACGCCCCGGGCCGCCGTGGCCCTGGCCGTGCTCGCCGCCCTGGCGCTGGTGATCCCGGTGCCGCTGGCCGCCCTCGCGGTCGTGGCCCTGGCCGGCGCCACCGTGGCCGACGCCCTGGCGGTGCGGGGCGATCCCGGCGCGTCCCGCCGGCTGGGCGCGGTGCTGGCCCGTGGCGTCCCGACCGCCCTGCGGGTGGAGACGCGTACCGGCCAGCCGGGCCGGGCCCGGATCCGCCAGCCCATCCCGCCCGACTTCGAGGTGGAGCCGGCGGAGGCGGACGACCGCCTGGAGGCGGTGGTGACCGCCCGCCGGCGTGGCCGCCACCGGATCCACGATCCAGCCGTCCGCCTGACGGGGCCGCTCGGCCTCGGCCGGTGGTACCACGGCGGACGAGGGGAGTCCGAGGTCGTCGTCTACCCCGACCTGCCGGCCGCCCGCCGGCTGGCCCGTGCGGTCAGGCAGGGCAAGCTGGGCGAGGGTCGCCGCATCCGTGGCCCTCTCGGCCTCGGTACCGACTTCGAGTCCGTGCGGGAGTACACGCCTGATGACGACGTCCGCCGCATCAATTGGCGGGCCACCGCCCGTCTGGGCCGGCCGATGACCAACCAGTACCGGGTCGACCAGAACCGCGACGTCATCTGCCTGGTCGACACGGGGCGGCTCATGGCCGCGCCGCTCGGCGACCGCACGCGCCTCGACGCCGCCCTCGACGCCGTCGCCGCGGTCGCCGCGGTGGCCGACGAGGTGGGGGACCGGTGCGGCGTCGTGGCGTTCGACTCCGAGACCCGCCGCGAGGTGCGGCCCCGGCGGGGCGGGGCGAGCGCGGTGGTGACCGCGGTGTTCGACCTCGAATCGCGGCCCGTCGACAGCGACTACGAGCTGGCGTTCACCGCCGTCGCCCGGTCGAAGCGGTCGTTCGTCCTCCTCGTCACCGACCTCCTGGAGGAGTCCGCGGCCCGGCCCCTGCTGGACGCGGTCCCCATCCTGGCCCGGCGTCACGTCGTCGCCGTGGCGAGCGTCGCCGACCCCGGCATGGCCGAGCTGGTGGGGGTCGCCCCGTCGACCGCGTTCGCCGTCTACGCCGCCGCCGTGGCCCACGACGTGCTCGATGCACGGGCGCTCGTGTCGGCCCGGCTGTCGCGCGCCGGCGCCGAGGTGGTCGAGGCCGGCCCCGACGCGTTCTCGGCCGCGTGCGTGGCAACCTACCTCAGGGCGAAGTACCGGGCCCGGCTGTAACCGGCTGAAGCGCGCCCGCGGCTGGGACGGGCGCCGGCGCACCCAACTTCCACGCCAGCCCCCAGTAGAGGGCGCCGAGCCCCACGCCGACGACGACCGCCGGCACCACGCCGATGCCCAGCGGCGTGATCAACCCCTCGGTCAGCCCGGCGACCACCAGCCACAGGGCGGTGCCGAGGACCATCTCCACCGCGGCCCGCGCCTCGGTGGCCAGGGCCTGGCTGCGGGGACGCCGGCCCGGGTCGACGAGCGCCCAGCCCATGCGCAGGCCGGCGGCGCCGGCGACGATGATGCACGACAGCTCCAGCACGCCGTGGGGGACGACGAGCTCCACCAGCACGGAGCCGTTCCCGGCCGCGGTCGCCACGCCGGCCACCACCCCGACCAACACGCCGTTGAAGATGAGCACGACGGCGGTGAGCAGCCCGAAGGTGATCCCGCCGGCCACCGCCGCGAACGTCACCCGGATGTTGTTGGTGAAGATGCCCGCCGAGAACGACGCCCGCTCGCCGCCGGACAGGCCGACGTCGGACTCACCCCCGCGGGGCCGGGCGACGGCCTCGCTCGTCGACGGGAGCAGCGCGCCGGCGCGCCCCGGGTCCTGCCAGCCCCAGATGCCGGCGGCCAGGCCGGTGCCGAGGAGGAGCAGCGCGGAGATGGCCAGCAGCGCCGGCCGCTCCCGGACCCGCCGCCAGTAGCCATGGGCCAGGAACCGGCCCACGGACTCCCGCCGGACCGCAGTCCCGTAGACGATCGTGTGTGCCCGCCCGACCAGGTCCTCGAGCGCGGGGACCGTCTGCTCGGCCGGGAACCTGCTGCGGGCGGTGGCCAGATCGGCGGCCGCGCTCCGGTACAGCGTTCCCAGCCGTTGCATGCGCTGGGCGCCGATCCGCTCCGGACGCCGCTTGGCGTCCTTCAGGAGCGCGTCGAGCTCGTCCCATGACGGGCGGCGTTCGGCGATGAAGCGGTCTAGGTTCACGGTCGGTGTTCTACGAGGATCGCATCTCGGTGGCGACGCCGGAGGGCGTGACGCTGGAGGCCACGCTGGCGGGGGTCGGATCGCGCTTCGCCGCGGCCGTCATCGACCAGCTTCTCCGGCTGGCCGTCATCCTCGCCATCTTCGCCGTCGTCGGCGTGCTCGGCGCCGGCACCGGCATCTCCTCCGGCGTGGTGCTGGCCGGGCTGTTGGTGGCCCTGTTCCTCGTGCAGTTCGCCTACGACGTGCTGTTCGAGACGATGGCATCGGGGCGTACCCCGGGCAAGCGCTGGACCGGCCTTCGAGTGGTGCGGATGGGTGGTGGCCCGGTTGGCTTCGTGGCCAGCGCCGTCCGCAACCTGTTGCGGATCGTCGATGCCCTGCCCGCCTTCTACCTGGTCGGCATGCTCTCCGTGCTGTTCACCAAGAACAACCAGCGCCTGGGCGACCTGGCCGCCGGCACGATCGTGGTGCGCGAGCGCAAGCAGGTGAGGGCCCTGCCACGGCCGGCGCCGGCGCCGTCGCGGCAGGTCGCCGAAAACATGGCCCTGTGGGACACTTCCGCCGTCTCCACCGAGGAGATGGCCACGGTCCGGCGGTTCCTGGAGCGACGCGCCACGCTCACGCGGGAGTCCCGTGACCGTCTGGCCATGGAGTTCGCCACCCGGCTCGGACCGAAGGTCGTGGGCCCGCCGAAGCAGTGGGATCCCGAGGACTTCCTCGAGTACCTGGTGGCGACCAAGGCGGCCCGCGAGTGAGCGTCGGGGCCAGCCTGCGGGGCCGGACCACCGTCGAGCTCGGTGACCTGCGCGTGGCCGGCGCCGGCATGCTCGCCGCCGCGGTGCTGCTCCCGCTCGTCCCCGGACCGAACGGCGTGCCCTGCCCGCTCCGGAGCCTGACCGGCATCCCCTGCCCGTTGTGCGGCATGACGACGAGCGTCACGGCCGCCGTGCACCTCGACCCGGTCGCCGCGGTGGCGGCCAATCCCGCCGGGGTCATCGCCGTCGTCGCCGTGCTCGCGCTGCTGGTGTTCCGGCACCGGCGGACGGCCGACGTCCCCGGATGGACGCTCCCCGCGGCCCTCGTACTGATGGAGCTCTGGCAGCTGGTCCGGGTGGGCATTCTCTGAGCTACGAGCGGGACGGAGGTGTACCGTTCGGTTTCCTTACGCGTCAGCGGGAGACGGGGGTACGGGATGTCTGAATATGGTGCCGGCGCCGGCGGCGGCAGCGTGCAGTCAGGGCCACGGGCGAGCTTCGGCATCCGCCTCGTCGCCGCCCTGATCGACGGGGTGATGCTCACCGCCGTCGGGCTGGTGATCCAGCTGATCCTCGGGCGCGCGCTCGGTAGCGTCGTCCAGTTCGCGCTGGGGTTGGCCTACATCATCTACCTGGAAGGCAGCCCGTCCGGCCAGACCGTCGGCAAGCGGGCGATGAACATCCGGGTGATCGACGCCAATGGAGGCGGCCCGATCGGCCCCGGCCGAGCGGCGCTGCGCTACGTGGGGCGGATCGCGTCCACGATCCCGTGCCTGCTCGGGTACTTCTGGATGCTGTGGGACAGCGAGAAGCAGACGTGGCACGACAAGATCGCCACCACGCTGGTCGTGCCGACGTCGGCCTACCCGGTCGCGGCCTGGCCGGGCTGACCTTCAGCCCGCCACCCGCCGGAGCGACCGGATGAGCTGATGGTCGGCGGTGAACAGCCGGGAGATGGTGAGGCGGCCGGCGACGAGGCCGGCGAAGGCGTTGCCGCCCAGGAGCATGTACATCACGACCATCTGGAGGCGGATGGCCGACGACGGGGACGCGCCGGCCAGCAGCATGCCGGTCATCGCCCCGGGGAGGGCGACGAGGCCGACGACCTTGGTCTGGTCGATGATCGGCAGCATGCCGTTGCGGACCGCGGTGCGGTGCCAGGACGCGGCGGCCTCGGTCGATGTCTCGCCCAGGCTGAGGTGGGCTTCCACCTCCCGCCGGTGGGCGCCCAGGTCGTCGCGCAGCCGGCTCATCACCAGCGAGGCGGTGTTCATGGCGTTGGAGATGATCATCGACCCCAGCGGGATGGCGGCCCGTGGGACCGCCGGCACGATGCCGAGCACCAGGAGCACGCCGAGGGTGCCGCCGGCGGCGGCCGACACTGACGTGGCCGCGATCCAGTAGGCGCCGGGGACCCGCTTGCCCCGTCCTCCCGACGTGACGGTGGCCGTGCCGATCATGACGAGCAGGACCACCGGCGTCAGGGCGGCGTTGCCGTCGAAGACGTAGTCGAGCACGAACCCGATGGCGAGGAGTTGGGTGAAGGACCGGAACGTCGCCACCGCGATGTCCCGCTCCAGGCCCGTGCGTCGGGTCCGGGAGATGACCATCGACACGCCGACCAGCAGCAGGGCCAGGCCGACGTCGGCCCAGGAGATCCGTCCGCTCAGATCATTCACGGGGCGCCCACGGTCAGGGTGCGGTCGGCGAGGTCCGAGGCCTGGCGGGGGTCGTGGGTGACCATCACGACCGTCAGCCCGTCGTCGGCGAGCTTTCGCACCAGCGCCTCGATCCCCGCCTTCGACGCCGTGTCCAGCGCCGACGTCGGCTCGTCGAGCAGGAGGCACTCGGGGCGGCGGGCCAGGGCCCTCGCCAGGCACATGCGCTGCGCCTCACCCACCGAGAGCCGATCGGCCTCACGGTCGGCCAGGGCGGCCGGCAGCCCGACCCGAGCGAGCAGGGCGTCGACGTCGGGCCCGACCTGGGCGGCCACCGTGCCGGGGAAGGTCACCGGCACCTGGCCGACGTACTGGACCCGCCGGCGGAGATCGAGCACGTCGTAGGAGCGGACGTCGCGCCCGTCGAGCAGGACGTCGCCGGCGTCGGGGTCGTCGAGGCGGTTCAGCAGGCGCAGGAGCGTCGTCTTGCCGGCGCCGGAGGGTCCCACCATGGCCGTCAGCCCGTCCGCCGGGATGCGGGCCGAGAAACCCTCGATGATCGGTGCGGCGTCACCGTCGACCCGCACGTTTCGATACTCGAACCGGTCGCCCATGGCGTCACCAGTATCCTCCCCGGCAATGAAGGTCTCACTTCCCGACGACTCCACCCGCGAGCTGCCCGACGGCTCGACCGCCGGCGACCTGGCCGCGTCCATCGGCCGGGGCCTGGCCAAGGCCGCGGTGGCCGCCGTCGTCAACGGCGACCAGGCCGACCTCGGTGCGCCGCTCCACGAGGGCGACCGGGTGGCCATCATCACGGCCAACACGGACGAGGGCCGCTACGTCCTCCGCCATTCGACCGCACATGTGATGGCCCAGGCCGTCTGCGACCTCTTCCCGGGCGCCAAGTACGCCATCGGTCCGCCGGTCGAGGACGGCTTCTACTACGACTTCGAGCTGCCCGGCGGCGCCCGGTTCAACGAGGACGACCTCGGGCGGATCGAGGCCCGCATGCGCGAGATCGTGGGCGAGAACCAGCCCTTCGTGCGGGAGGAGCTGTCCCGCGAGGAGGGGCTGGCGCGTTTCGCCGACCAGCCGTTCAAGGTGGAGATCATCGAGGGCGTCGACCCCGAAGAAGGGGCCGAGGACAGCGCGGTCAGCGTCTACAGGAATGAAGGGTGGGCCGACCTGTGCCGGGGTCCCCACGTGCCGTCGACCTCCCGCCTGGGCTCGTTCAAGCTCCTGAAAGTGGCCGGCGCCTACTGGCGGGGTGACGAGCATCGGGAGGTGCTCCAGCGGATCTACGGCACCGCATGGGAGTCCGACAAGGCGCTGGCCGAGCACCTGCACCGGCTGGAGGAGGCCGAGCGGCGGGACCACCGCAAGCTCGGCGTCGAGCTCGACCTGTTCCACTTCCCGCCCGAGATCGGCGGCGGCCTGCCGGTGTTCCATCCCAAGGGCGGCCTCATCCGCAAGCTCATGGAGGACTACTCCCGGGACGAGCACGAGGCCGCCGGCTACTCGTTCGTGTGGACGCCGCACCTGTCGAAGTCGACCCTCTTCGAGATCTCGGGCCACCTCGCGTGGTACGCCGACGGCATGTACCCCCCCATGGAGATGGAGGGGGCGACGTACTACCCGAAGCCCATGAACTGCCCGATGCACATCCTGATCTACAAGAGCCAGTCCCGGTCCTACCGGGACCTGCCCATGCGGCTCTTCGAGTTCGGGACGGTCTACCGGTTCGAGCGGTCCGGTGTGCTGCACGGCCTGACCCGCGTGCGGGGCATCACGCAGGACGACTCCCACATCTTCTGTGCCCCCGACCAGCTGGCCGGCGAGCTCACGTCGCTGCTGGCCTTCGTGCTCAAGGTCCTGCGGACCTTCGGCCTCACCGAGTTCGAGGCCGAGCTGGCCACCCGTCCCGAGAAGTCGGTCGGGGAGCCGGCGGAGTGGGAGGAGGCCACCGACGCCCTGCGCCAAGCGCTCGACGCGGTCGGTATCGAGTACAAGGTGGCCGAGGGCGAGGGCGCCTTCTACGCCCCCAAGATCGACGTCCACGTGCGCGACGCCATCGGCCGGCGCTGGCAGATCTCGACCCTGCAGGTCGATCTCCAGATGCCGCAGCGCTTCGACATGGAGTTCGTGGGTGCCGACAACACCCGCCACCGCCCCTACATGATCCACCGGGCGCTGTTCGGGTCCGTCGAGCGGTTCTTCGCCATCCTGCTGGAGCACTACGCCGGCGCCATGCCGGCGTGGCTGTCGCCGGTGCAGGCTCGGGTGCTGCCCGTGCGGGCCGACCACGAGCTGTACGCCGCCGCGGTCCTGGGCCGGCTGCAGGCGTCCGGGCTCCGAGCCGATGTCGCCGAAGCCGACGAGCCGCTCGGTGGGCGGATCCGCAAGGCCAAGCTCGAGAAGCTGCCGTACGTGCTGGTGGTCGGCGACGACGACGTGGAGGCGGGCACCGTGGGGGTCAATCCCCGGGGCGGCGAGGTGGAGCGGGGCGTGCAGGTAGGGACGTTCGTCGACCGGCTGCGTGATGAGGTCGAATCCAAGTCGTGACCCTCGAGCGGCTGTGGGCAGGTTGGCGCAGCGAATATGTCGGGGCGGCGCAGGCCGACGACGGCTGTGTCTTCTGCCGCATCCTGGCCAGCGACGAGGCGGGGGAGACCACCTACGTCGTGCGGCGCGACGACGTCTGCGCCGTCGTGTTGAACGCGTACCCGTACACGAGTGGGCACCTGATGGTCATGCCGCTCCGGCACGTCGGCGACCTGGAGGACCTCACCGCCGACGAGGCCACCGGGCTGTGGCGCAACCTGGCCGGCGCGGTGCGGGCGCTCAAGGCGGGCTACTCGCCGGACGGGCTCAACGTCGGCGCCAACCTGGGCCGCAGCGCCGGCGCCGGCGTGCCTGGCCATTTCCACATGCATTGCGTGCCCCGGTGGAACGGCGACACCAACTTCATGACGACGGTGGCCGAGACCCGCATCCTGCCGGAGTCCCTCCCGGCGACGTACGAGAAGATCACGAAAGCGTGGCCGAGCGATGGCTGAACCGTCCGACGACGAGCACCGCGACGAGCTTCCCGCCGACCTCGACGTCACCGCCTATGTCGGGATGTACACGTTTCCCGACATTCGCCGGCGGCGGGCGCCGGCATACGCGTACCTGATCCTGGCCGCACTGCTGGGTGTGCTGGTCGCCACCCATCCGGGCACCGGCGTGCTGGTCAACGAGGGCTTCCTGGCCGCCGCCATCGTGCTGACGGTGATCGGCATCTACCACCTCGCCGCCGCGTGGCCGCTGGCCGTCAAGGACACCGACGCCCTGCTGGCGGCCGCGGGCAAGGTCGGCTTCCCCGTCGGCCACGCGTCGGCCCAGCTGGGGTGGCGCGGCCTCCGCAGTCGCCCGACCTGGCGAATCCTCCTGTATTCGAGTGAGGACCCGCCGGCGTCTCGCGGCATGGTCCTCGTCGACGCGGTCGACGGTCATGTCCTCGATCAGATCGTGGAGGACAACCCCGAAGACTGGTCATGATCGGAGCGGAACGCCGTACTGTTGAACGTTGTGGTAAGCCGCGCTGAGGGTCTGCCCGACCCGGCCGTCGTGGTCGTCAATCCCGACGACGAGGTCACCCCCGAGGCCTTCTGTGCATGGCTCGATCAGCTGCGGAGCGGGGAACCTCTTCGCTCAGGGTCACCGCCGCCCAGACACTCGCTGATGCACGAGCCGCCGGCGAGGCTCTCATCGGCTCGCGTCGCCTTGTCCGCAAGACCAGCGAGGTGGAGTCGGCCCTGGGTCATCCCGATGCCTGATGAACCCGCCGGTAGGAATCCGCCCGGGTTTCCGTCCTACGTCCTGTTCGGGGAGGTGAGCCGAACTGCGGGGAAGTAGGTCCGGTACTGGGTGGCGTCGCGGGTAAGCAGCCGGAGCCCGGCGACCGCGGCGTGGGCGCCGATGAAGAAATCCGGGAGCGCCGACGACCGAGTCCCCTTGTTCCGGCGGTAGGCGAGGAATGCCTTTCCAGCGAGGAACGCCGATTCCCACGGCACCGTGAGCCGACCGTAGTCTGAGGGCGGGAGCGCCTCTTCAAGGTCCTCGATACGGCTGAATCGAACCGACACCTCGGCGTAGATGATCGGGTTGATGAACAGTGGTCCGTCATCCGCGGCGCCGGCGAGCGCGCTCGATGACCAATCGAGCCACGTCTCGTCCTCGGTGATGACGTCGAGCAGCACGTTGCTGTCGACCAGAGTCCCGAAAGCCATGATCAGGTCTGCCGCGTGAGCGCCATGATCTCCTCCGTACTGAGCCGGACATCGCCCCGACCGCGGAGGCGGTTCACCATCTCTCGCCCCCTGGTTGACCCGCCCTCGACCTTGCGGACGACGATCGCGTCATCGGCCCTCTCGAACGCGACCTCGGTGCCGGCGCCGATACCCAACGCATCCCGGAGATCCTTCGGGATGGTGACCTGGCCCTTCTCGGTGACTCGCATGTAAGAATCCTACCAGTAGGAATCTTACTTGGACGCAAAGCGCCGCTGCCACTGACTCGCTCCCGCCGGCGCTTCTCGGCGCTCCTGTCGGAACAGGGTCATCATGGAGAGGGAATCAGGAAGTGCTGTTCCGGTGCGACTTGGGAGGATGCGTGCGCTGAGTTGTTTTCCACAACAGCAGGGCAGTCGTCGGTGGCATGCTGGCCGTGATGCTTGCGGCCGCGCCCGCAGTGGCTGAAATGGCTCTCGAGACCCACACGTCATAGTGATCGTCCCCAAGAAGTAGACGTTGCAGTACGGCGGCCTTGGCGGGAGATGGTCGCCCAGATCCCACAGGAGATGAGCGACACGAGCCTGCGCGTTCGGCTGCAGGCGGTCAGGGAGCGATGACGGAAGAGGAATCCTTTCGCGACCTCTGGCGGACGGCCGCCGATGCGTCGGAGGACGCCATCTTCGCCATCGATGCCCAGGGCCTGATCCTGACCTGGACGACCAGCGCGGCGCGCCTCTTCGGCTACCCGAAGGACGACATCCTCGGCCGGCCCGGAACGACACTGCTCCCCGGCCGCGAGGGCGGGCATGACCCCGTCGCCCGCGTCCTGGCGGGGGAGCGGATCGAGCGGCTCCAGCTCGACGTGCGCCGGGGCGACGGCATGGTCGTCCCCATATCGCTGACGCTCGTCCCCCTCCCCTCCGGAGGTGGGGCCTGCGTCATCGCTCGGGACCTGACCGAGCAACGGGAGGCCCAAGCCACCCTGGCCGAGAGCGACCTTCGGCTCCGCGAGGCCCAGGAGCTGTCTCACGTGGGGTTGTGGCTGTGGGACAAGCGGAGCGACGTCCTGCAGATGTCCGACGAGCTCTACCGGATCCACGCCCTCGACCCGCTGGACTTCGACGGCACTATGGGCGCGTATCTCGACCTGGTCCACGCCGAGGACCGCGAGGCCCTGCACGTCGACCTCGACCGAGCGGCCTCCGGGGCTCAGACCTTCGAGCGCGAGTACCGGATCCTGCGGGGCGAGGGGGACCTGGGCTGGGTGTACGCCCGGGCCTCCGTCGAGGTCGGCGTGGGCGGAGCCACCATCGGCCTGCGCGGCATCGCCCAGGACATCAGCGAGCGCAAGGCAATGGAGACGGAGCTGGCGTCCGCTCGCGACCGGGCCATGGAGGTCAGCCGGCTCAAGTCCGAGTTCCTGGCGACCATGAGCCACGAGATACGGACTCCGATGAACGGTGTCATCGGGATGGTCGGTCTTCTCCTGGACAGCGAGCTCGACGCCGAGCAGCGGGAGTACGCCGAGATCGTGCGCACATCTGGCGAGGCCCTGCTGATGATCATCAACGACATCCTCGACTTCTCCAAGATCGAAGCCGGGCGCATGGAGCAGGAGATCATCGATTTCGATCTGCGCAGCGTCATCGAGGACGTGGGCGACCTGCTCGCCGAACAGGCCCACGGCAAGGGCTTGGAGTTGGCGATCATGGTGCCGCCGGCCGTCCCGACCGCGGTGCGGGGCGACCCGGGCCGGCTTCGCCAGATCCTCACCAACTTGATGAACAACGCCATCAAGTTCACCCAGGAAGGCGAGATCCTGGTCCGGGCCGGCGTGGCGGAGGAGCGCGATGACGAGGTCGTCGTCCGCATCCGGGTGAGCGACACGGGGATGGGCATCTCGCCCGCGGCGCGGGAGGGGTTGTTCGAACCGTTCTCCCAGGCCGATGCCTCCACCACCCGGATCTATGGCGGCACCGGGCTCGGGCTCGCCATCTCGAAGCAGCTGGTGGAGCTTATGGGCGGCCACATCGAGATCGACAGCGAGGTCGGCGCTGGAAGCGTCTTCACCTTTACGATCCGGTTGCTGAAGCAGCAGCCACCCGTGGGATCGGTCGCCCCGTCCCCCCGCGCCCTGCAGGGGTTGCGGGTCCTGATCGTCGACGACAACGCCACCAGCCGAGCGGTCCTCGGTGAGCAGCTGGCGTCGGCCGGCGTGATCACCGGAACGGCTGACGGCGGCGCCTCGTCCATGGAGGCGCTGCGGGCCGCGCTCTCACTCGGTCAGCCATACGACGTCGCCCTGCTGGACATGGGGATGCCCGAGGCCGACGGCGCGGAAGTGGCGAGGGCCATTCGCGGCAATGCCGCGTTGAGTTCGACCCGCCTGCTGCTGCTGACGTCAGGGGGCGTAAGGGGGTCGGCGGAGGCCGCCCACCGGGCCGGCGTCGCCATGTATCTGACCAAGCCGGTCCGCCAGTCCCTGCTTCTCGACGCCATGGCGACGCTGATGGGCACGGGCACTCAGGCGCCTGTCGTCATCCGACCCACGCCCTCCGAGTCCCGGTCCGGTGCGCACTCGCGTCTGCTGGTTGCCGACGACAACGCCGCGAATCAGAAGGTGGCTGTGGCCATACTGGCCAAGCTCGGCTATCGCGCCGACGTGGTGGCGAACGGGGCGGAGGCGGTGGAGGCCGTGTCCCGGATCGGATACGGCGCGGTCCTGATGGACTGCCAGATGCCGGTGATGGACGGCTACGACGCCACCCGCGAGATCCGCAGGCGGGAGTTGGGACGGACGCGCCTGCCCATCATCGCCATGACCGCGGCCGCCATGGCGGGCGACCGGGAGCGGTGCCTGGCGTCGGGCATGGACGACTATGTCGCCAAGCCCGTCGACATCGAAAAGCTGGGTGAGACGCTGAGGCGATGGGTCGATCCGGCCTCGTCGAACGGACCTGACTAACGTCGGCAACGGCGAAGGCGGAGCCCGCGACGCGTGGAGATGACGATGGGCCAGCCAACACGATTCCGTGTCGTCAGCGACCGCTCCGCGCTGATCATCGAGGCCCGCTCGAGCGTGGGGCCGATCTCGTTCGGAACGACTGCGGTCGAGGGATGCGTCGAGGCCGAGCTGGATGTGACCACCGGCGAGCTCACCGGGTCGCCGTCAGCCCACCTCTCCGTCCGCCTCGACACGCTGCGGTCCGGCAACCGGGTGTACGACGCCGAACTGCTGCACCGTGTCGATGCCCGCCGTCACCCGGCCACATCGGTCGTCCTGCGGGATGCCGTCCGCCTCGGCCGGTCGGATCGCTACGACGTGTCCGGCGAGTTGACCTTCCACGGCATCACCCGGTCGATCACCGGGACCGTGGCGCTGTCGACGCCCGGGGGCGGAACGCTTCTGGTCAGCGGTGAGCATGTGTTCGACATGCGCGACTACGACATCGCCGCGCCAAGCGTGTTGATGCTCCGGATCTACCCCGACGTCCGCGTCCAGTTACAACTGGAGGTGGAGCCCGACCCTGCCCCATCCGAGTGCACGGACCATGATCGAGCGGGAGGTTGACGATGGACAGCCTGGTGATCTTCCTCGTCGGGTACGCCCTCGGCTCCAAGTCGGGGAGCAAGGGGTGGCCGGAGCTCGTCAAGGCGGCGACGGCCGTCAAGGAGTCCGAGGAGTTCCGGTCGATGCTCAGGGTCGTGCGGACCCACGTCGGTCACACGCTGCGGGAGGTGGGCGACATGCTCGACCGACCCGAGCCGCTGGCGATGGATGACGTCCTGAAACGGGCGCAGCGCCTGGTCGGGGACATCGACCCGCGAACCAAGCCGTCCTGAGACCAACGGTTCAGCCCGCCTTCACCGCGACGACTTCGAGGTAGTCGCGCGGGACGCGTAGCGTTCCGGTGGACGAGGTGTTGTATTGGTTGGCGAGGGCGAGCAGGTCATGCTCGAGAGCTACCCGCGCCGCGTCGTCAACTGCCGCGGACGCCTTGACCGGCCCGCGCTCATGCCGCGCTCGCCGGCGCGTGGCCGTGGCGAGGGTGACGGGGATCATCCGGTGGCACGAAAGCCCGTTTGCCCCGCCCCTCGACGAGGCGCCAACCGTCCAGGCTCTTGAGGTCGTGGTGATGGGGACACAACCTGTCCAGTAGATCGAGCGCGGTGAAGTGCGTCGCCGCCCAGTCCACCCGATGGTCGGTCTCCAGCCACGTCGAAGCCGAGCAGCCCTCGACGGCGCACGTCGGGTACAGCCACTCCAGTGCCGTCTGCTGTCGTGCGGTGGCCCGCCGGCCGAGATGGGCCACGCCCACCACCGCCTTCCCGTCGGTCACCACCGCAGCGAGGAACGGATCGCCTGAGTCGAGCAGTTCCCGCACGGCGGAGACGGCCACCGGCCCGAAGCCGGCGATCTCGCACACCTCGCCCTCGATCACCCGGCCCCGCAGCAACGCCGGCAGGTCGATGCGGACAATGGTCTTGGCCCCTGAGCGCGCCGGCCGCGACGCCGGCGCACACACCGCCTCAGCCAGAGCATCGGCGGCGTAGGCCTCGGAGGGCTCGGAGCGCCCTTCGGAGCGGGCCGTGCGGAACAGCCGGTCCCGAATGGGCAGCAGGGCGGCCATGATCGCCGCCCCCACCTCAGGGTTGTCGCGCATACGGAGATTCCAGCCACCCTCGGCGTCACCCCAGGTACGCAGGAACCGCTCGTCGTGGATCTTGGCCCGCCGGGCCTCGGGGTCGGGCAGCGCCGCCGCCTTGGTCCGGGCGCACTCCTCCCGCAGCTCGGCCAGCGACGACGTCGCCGCCTTGGCCAGCAGCCGATCGGCGGCCGAAGCATCGATCGCCGCGGCGTCGGCCACCGCCGCCGCCTGCTGCGCCGACAAGGAACCAGCACGAGCGGCGGCGTCCACCGCCGGCAACTTCCCCAGCCGGCGGGCGGTGGTGATGCTCTCCGACGCCTGCCCCACCGACGTCCCCGTCGAGCGGGCCAGATGGTGGGCCGGCGATCGCTCCCCGGCCCGCTTCCACGCACCGCCGTCGGCCGCCCGGGCCGCGGCCAGCCCCTTCACCGTCGTCGCCATGCGCTCGATGGCCGCCGCCTCGACCACCACCACGCCGGCCGCCTCGCAACTCAGCAACGACGCGTCGAGCCCGGCCGCGTAGCGACCCATTGCATCCCGCAACTCCGCCAACCGCTCGCACATCGGCGCCATCTCCATCACGATGGAGGGCCGGACCAGCGAGGGAGAGTCGTCTCCCACGAACGTATGTTCGTAGACTAGCCAACCGAAGCGGCCGGCGCAAGACCAGAAGCAAAGAAAATCGAAGTCGATTGGCAGCGTGCGCTCACACTGCGAGAAAAATCTGATGTCGTCGATGGTTTCGAGATGGATCGTCGAGTGCCGCGGTGGCGCGGCGAAGACGCATCTCCATTACGCACCGAGGCCCTGAAGCCGTCCTCCTTGCCTGGTGACGGCGCGTACGGGATCGTGACCTGGCCGTTCTCGGTAACCGGCACGTAGGACTCCTATTCGTAGGATTTCTACCTGTAACGCTCCGGGATTGTCGGGATGCGGGATGCTTGACGGATGACGCTCCCTGAGGACAGTTCGCCAGAGCAGATCGTCGGCTGGTTCAGGGACGAGGGCTGGGAGTTGAAGCTTCATACGGAGCCGCCGCCGCGGGGAGAGGCAAAAGACGTACCCCGAGCGCTTCGAGCGCTTCCTCGTTTCGGCCATTGGGCCGACCTTGTCTCCCTTGAGACTGGCGATGTCGTGTCGCGCTGGTATGGCGGCGGCATGGACGAGGCGCAGGCGATCAGAAGCTCCTGGCGTCGGTGGCAGACCGAGCAACCCTAGGAAGTCGGGTTGCACCTCCGAAGCTCAGTCGTCCTCTTGGCCGCGCTGCTGACGGCGTGCTCCGCTCGGGACGTCGCCGGCGGCCCGGTCACGACCACAGCGGTCGCCGTGGTGACCGCGCCGGCTCCCGCGCCGGACGTACTGCCGGTCGCCGCCACCCCTGACCCCGACCCGCCGCCGGCGGCGGCCCCGCTCCAAACACCCCTGCCAGTCGTCACTGCCGTCCTCGCGTTGGTCGACGAGAGCCGGCCGGTCGTCAGCTACGGGTCGACGATCTCCGACGTGCGCCCGCTCGACACCCTGCTTTGGTACCCCGCGGTGCCCGGTCGATGGCCGCTCGTCTTGTTCGCGCACGGCTACGCGGTCGGGCCTGACCCGTACGCGAGCCTGTGCGAGGCGTGGGCCGCCGCCGGCTACGTGGTCGCCGCCCCCCGGTTCCCGCGTACCGATGAGCACGTGGCCGGCGAGAACCTCGACGAGTCCGACCTGGAGAACCAGCCCGGTGACATCAACTTCGTCATCGAAGCGCTCCTGGCGGCCGACGGTCCCGCGGCTGGCCTCGCCGACCCGTCACGGATCGCCGTCGCCGGTCACTCCGACGGGGGACTGACGGCGCTCGAAGTAGCCGCCGACCGGCCGGGCCTACTGGGAGCGATCGCCCTTTCGACGTCGCCGGTCGGCCGGCCCGGAGAGAATCCGCCATTGCTCGTCGTCCAGGGCGACGAGGACGACATCAACGGCTGGGAGTACGGCCAGGCGATCTACGACGAGGCAGTGGCGCCCAAGTTCCTCGTGTACCTTCTCGGCGCCGGCCACCTCCCTCCATTCGAGGAGGGGAGCCCATGGGAGACCGTCATCCGGGGGGTCACCATCTCGTTCTTGGATCGCTACGTCGCCGGCCGAGTGGACGACCGCCAGTCGCTCCTCGACGACGGCGAGCCGGGCCTGGCCACGGTGGAGGGCATTCGGTAGTCAGGATCGCCCGACGGCGAGCACGGCCAGGTTCGTGGCGACGATCCTGGCTCGCGCCGGGTCGGCGTCGCTGGCCCGCACGATCATCGAAAGGCTC
This sequence comes from Acidimicrobiia bacterium, assembly GCA_023265025.1. Classification (GTDB taxonomy): domain Bacteria; phylum Actinomycetota; class Acidimicrobiia; order Acidimicrobiales; family AC-14; genus CADCTB01. The sequence continues at coordinate 47,126 of JAHFUP010000009.1, forward strand.
GAGCGCCTGACGTAGAGGGTCCGGGTGCCGGCGACCCAGCGGGCGCTGTCCCATGGCCCCGACACCTCTTGGCCGCTGGGCAGCGCCGACGTGGTGCCGGGGACGGCGTCGGCGAACTCGAGCTGCAACGGTGCCCGCTCGGTGCCGAGCACCCACTCGCAGCCCGGCGCTCCATTCGGGCCCTGGCTCTGGCGCAACGCCACCGGCGTCGCCCCCGACGCCGTCGCCACGTCCTCGGTGGTCAGGAACGCGCACGTGCCGCCGCCGGTCGGCCGAGGTAGAGCTTCGGTTGTGGGGGTGGTGGCCTCGGCGGGGGGTGGTGTGTCGGGCGGGCGGGCGCCGGCGCCGGCACCGGGCGCCGGCGTCGGCGCCGCCGGCTGCGGGATGGTGCCGGCACCGGGCGGGACCGCCGCCGGCGCCGGCGCCGGCCCGACGACGCCGGCGCTGGTCGTCGCCGGCGCGGCCGGCTGGACGTCCTCGCCCACGTCACCGTCCCCGGCGAAAAGCGCGCCCAAGAGAACGATCACCGCAACGGCGACCCCGACCGCCAAGGCAACACGAAGGCGACCGGTCAGTCGTCGTCCTGGATGCGGCCCTCTCCATACCGCGCCGCGGCGTTGAGGCTGGCGCCCGACGGGTTGTAGATCTGGACCCAGAGGTTCTCAGTGCCCTCGCCGGCGGTGGTGTCCCCGATGATGTTGATGACGATCGACCCGGCGCTGAGGCCGGCGGGGATGGTCAGCGTCGACTCCTTGTACTGGTAGTCGACGTTGGAAGTCGCGGTCGACCCGTTGTAGCCCGGCATGGTGGCATAGGCGATGGTCACACCTGCGGCCCCCGCCGGCGCCGTGAGCGTGACGGGGAAGGTGATGGTGTTGGTCCCACCGACGTTGCCCTCGGGAGCCGGATCGGGCGTGCCGGTTCCGATGGACACCACCGGCGCGGCGGCATCGTCGTTCGAGATGGTCGCCATCCCGAAGCGGGTCCCCAGCGTGGCGCCGACCGGGTCGTAGAGCTGGACGAAGAAAGTCTCGTCGCCCTCAGAGGCCGTGTCGCCGATGATCGTCACGGTGATGTTGGCTGTCGACGCACTGGGCGCGAAGATCGCCCGCGCCTCCTTGTACACGTAGTCGGCGCCGGGCGTGGTCTGGGTGGCGCCGGCGGTCGCCGAGCCGTACTGGGTGGCGTAGCTGACCGAGGCACCCGAAGGGCCGGCGGCGGGCGACAGGCTGAGGGGGAACGTGACGGTTTTCGTGCCCGAGTTGCCCTCGGTGACCGGGGCCGGGGATCCGATGGACACCGTGGGCGCGGCGTCGTCGTTCTGGATCGTGCCCATCCCGAAGCTGTCGGCCAGGCTGGCGCCGGTCGCGTCGTAGAGCTGGACGAAGAACGTCTCGTCGGGCTCCCAGTTGGTGTCGCCGATGAGGCTCACGCTGACGGGCTTGCTGCTCTCACCGTTGGCGAAGGTGAGCATGCCCTCCTGGTAGCTGTAGTCGACGCCGGCGGTCGCGGACCCGTACTGCGTGGCGTACTTGACCGTCACGCCCCCCGGCCCTGCGGGCACCGAGAGCGAGACGGTGAAGTTGAGCGCTCCGCTGTTCTCGGCGCCGGCGGCGTCGTTGACGCTGATCGCCGGCACGATGCCGGCGTCGTCGTTGGCGATGGTCGCCATCCCGAACCGGTCGCCCAGGGTGACGTTCTGCGGGAGCTGCGGGTCACCGGGGCCCACGAGCTGGATGAGCTGGACGAAGAAGGTCTCGTCGGGCTCGAGCGCGGTATCGCCGTTGATCATCACGGTGGCCGGCCTGGTAGTTGCGCCGGGCGTGAAGGTGACCGAGGACTCGGTGTACACGTAGTCCACGCCGGCGGTGGCCGAGCCGTACCCGGTCGCGTAGCCCACCGTCACAGGATCGGTCACCGCGGTCGACAGGCTGATGGTGAAGGTCACCGTGCTCGTGCCCGTGTTGCCTTCGGGGGCGGGGGAAGGCACGGCGTCGGACACATTGAGGGTGACCGGCGCACTGAGCGCGTTCGAGCAGTGCCTGGTGTTGCCGAGCGCGTCGGTGACGTCGAACGACCAGGTCATCGGAAGGTCGCCCGTTTCGGCCGCCGGCGTGCGCGTGGCGGACACGGGGAGCGGCCCCTTGTACGGAGGCGCGTAGGTGTACGAGGTGGGCGTGGAGGATGGCGCGGGAACGACGTACTGGTTGTTCACCGACACTGTGGCGTTGGTGGCCGCGAGGTTGGTGATGGACGCGACGCCGCCGGCGTCGAACACACCGATCAGCTCGGTGCGGGGGACCTGCGGCGTGGGGTCTGTCGGTCCCATCGGGGCGACGACGAGCACACCGCAGCTGGGCTTGGTCGTGTCCGCCCCGGGCGTCAGCGCCGGCGGGGTCGTGCCGCAGGTCACCTGGCCCTTGATGAGCTCGCCGATCGCCGTGGGCCCGAAGAGGTAGAGGTGGACTGCATTGACGGTGAGGGAGCCGTCGGCGTTCACGATCTGCTCGTTGTAGACGGCGGTGAACACGTCACCGACGTTGGTGATCACGCCCGAGCGGGTGTAGTTGACCGGGGGGACGTTGGGCACCGGCTCGACGATGGTGGGCTCGCCGAACCCGTCCGTGGCGGTGGCGAGTGTCGCGTTCACGAACGTCGTCGACCCGGTGGTCGCCGTTTGCGACGCGGAGCACTCGACGTGCAGCGAGTCGCCCTCGGCCGGGGAGGGCCCGAACCCACCGGGCGCCGGCGTCGGTGGGTCGTTGAGCATGATGTCCGCGTAGCTCGTCACCGTCCCCCCGGCGGGGGTTCCCTTGGTGCTGGCGAAGATCGGGCCCGATGGCGGCGCCGAGGGAAGGGAGGCCGGCCACCGGCCGCCGAAGATGACCGCAGGACCGTACTGGGCCTTCGCTCCGTCAGGGTCCGTCGCGGTGATCGGGTCATCGGAGCCGGTCGTCGGCAGGTTCACGAACGGGGAGTACGAGACGTCCGTGGCCGCCAGGGGGCGGGTGACGACCAGCGCCACGCCGGTCGCAGTGGCCGTGGCATTGACCGACAGGTCGACCGACGTGGTCGAGTTGACGACGACGATGACCGCGCCGGCGGGGATGCCGGCGCCGGCGACCGTGCCGTTGAGGTCGGAGGCGAGGAAGTTCCCGCCGGCGGCGGTCACCGTCGGTGAGCCAGCGGTCGTGGTGCCGTTGGCGACGTTCCGGGCCGTGCCCCCACCGCAGCCCTTCAGGCCTTGGGGCCCGCCGAACAGACCGACGTTGGTGATGTAGCCGCAGGCGCTCCCGCGCACTGTCGTGACCGCGGCGGCCGCCGGCCGTTGCCCGACGGCGATGGGGATCAACCCGGCGGCGAGGAAGAGAAAGAGCATCCCCACCATCCGACGCCGGCCGTCCGTCTCGGTGCGCATTCAGTGTCCCCCGTTGTTCGAAAGCGCCGCGCATGTCGATCCATGCGAGCAACGACCAGTGTGGCGCAGAGTGGGCCGGCGGTCACGCACTACTGTCTATCGACGGCTTGCCCATAGCATGACCCATCCCTACAATCGCTCAGATTCGGCATGGCAAGGCTTGGGGAGCCTCGGTACACAGTCTTTTCCGAGGAGCGGCGATGAGGAATCGGTGGCGTAGGACTCGGCCAGTGGCTGCCGCTCTCTTGGGGTTGTTGCTGGTGGTGTCGTGCGCCGGTTCGGACTCGGACCCGGCGGCGGGACCTTCAACGACGTCACTCCCCGCCGACGGGGCGCACGCACCCACGACGCCCGTGCAGCCCGCCGGCTCGATCGTAACGCCCACATCGGTGCACCCGGTGGGTCCGACGACCACGCCGGCCACCGTGCACCCCGTCGGCCCCACGACACCCCCGTCGACGGTGCACCCCGTCGGCCCGACGACGAGCCGGTCGACCGTCCACCCGCCGCCGTGAACCGGCCCGACCCGTCCCGCGCCGGCGGGACGAGCGCGGGAGCAGGGGTGGGCACGGATGTGAGCACGACCCCGTCGGGCGCAGCCGCTCGGACACCGTGGACAGTGCCCGGGTTACCCGTCGGGCTGCCCTCGGGCCTGCCCGGCCTCGTGGGCCGGTCGCAGGAGCTCGGCGACATCACCGGGCTTCTCCGGGCCGGCGAGTTGGTCACCCTGACCGGGCCGCCGGGGATAGGCAAGACCCGCCTGGCCCAGGAGGTCGTGCTGCGGCTGCACCACAGCTACGCCGGCGGGGCGTGGTTCGTCGACATCGCACCGGTCAAGGACGCCGACCTGCTACCCGAGGCGGTGTCCTCGGTCCTCGGGTTCGACCCCGAGCCCGGTCGTGACCCCTTCGACGCCCTCTGCATCCGGTTGCAGCCCCGCAGCGCCCTGCTCGTCCTCGACAACTGCGAGCACCTCCTCGGTGCGTGCCGCGAGCTGGCCGAGCGGATCGCGGCAGACTGCGCCGGCATCACGCTGCTGGCCACCAGCCAGGAGGCCCTGGGGGTCACCGGCGAGCGGACGGAGGTGGTCGCCGCGCTCTCGTTGCCGGCGCCCGAGCTGGGGTCGTCGGTTCCCGCCGCCCTGGAGTCGGACGCCATCAGCCTCTTCTGCGCACGGGCCGTCGCCACCCAGAGCGGCTTCAGCCTGACCGAGGAGACGCTGGCTCCGATCGCCGAGATCTGCCGCCGGCTCGACGGGATCCCGCTCGCCATCGAGCTGGCCGCGGCGCGAGTCGCGGTGCTGGGCCCCGCCGAGATCGCCGAGCGGCTCGACGCGCGCTTCCGGCTCCTGACCCAGGGACGCCTCGGCGCACCCACCCGCCACCAGACCATGCGAGCGGCGCTGGACTGGAGCTACGGGCTCCTGAGCGCGGAGGAGTCGTCGCTGTTGCGGCGCCTCTCGGTGTTCGTCGGCGGAGCGGGGCTGACAGCCGTCGAGGACATCTGCTCCGGCGACGGCGTGGACCGCCACGACATCGTCGACCTGCTCACGTCGCTGGTCGCCAAGTCCCTCGTCGCCGCCGACACCACCAGGGCGCGGGCCCGCTACCACCTGCTGGAGACCATCAGAGCCTACGGCCGGGAGCGCCTGGAGAAGGCGGACGAGGCCGATGCCGTCTCGTCCCGTCATGCCGGGTGGTGCATCAAGCTGGCGGAGCGCTCGTGGCACCAGATCGCCGGCGGCGACGCACGCGTCTGGATCGGCATGCTCGAGACCGACCACGACAACCTCCGCGCCGCCATGGACTGGGCCGCCGACGCCGAGCCGGCGACCGCGCTGCAGCTGACCGCGGCCTTGGCCCCCTTCTGGAAGGCCGGAGGCTATCTGCGCGAGGGACGCCAGCGCCTGCGCCGGGTGCTCGACGTGGGGCAGCCGATCCCGGGCTCGCGCTCGGCCGCACTGCGAGCCCGGGCACTCTGGGGGTTCGGCCTCTTGTCCACCTTGCAGGGCGACGGCGCCGTCGCCCGACCGGCGGTCGAGGAGGCCATCGAGATCGCCCGCAAGGGCAGGTTCCGACAGGCCGAGGCCCAGGCCGTCGACCTGCTCGCCCTGATCGCCGTCTTCACCCAGGACGCCCGCGCGGCCAAGCCGCTGCTGGAGGACGCCGTGGCCAAGGCTCGCGCCGGCGGTGACGTCTGGTCGGCGATCCCGGCACTGCTCATGCTCGGGCGGACGCATCTCTATCTCAGCGAGGTCGCCGAGGCACTCGCACTGTTCGAGGAATGCCAGGAGCTGGTCGGTCCCCAGGGATGGGGCGCGCTCATCGGCCGCGGCTGGGCCGCGTCGGCGGCCGGCGACGAGCGCCGGGCCGGCGCCCTGTTCGAACGGGCCCTGCCGCTGGTCGTCGACGCCCGCGAGCGCTTCGAGACCGCGCTCGTCCTCAGCTTCCTGGGCGAGCTGGCCTGGGCCACAGGCGACTCGGCGGACGCCCGGGCCCGCTTCGAGGACGGCCTCGAGCTCGCCCGCGCCATGGGCGCCCCGTTCCCGCTCGTCCGCTGCCTGTACGGGCTGGCGACCCTCGAGTCCGCCGAGGGGAGGTCCGACTCGGCGATCCAACTCGCCGGCGAGGCCTGTGACGTCTCGACGAAGGCATCCCTGCCCTTCGGCCTGGTGCGCAGCCTGCTGGCCCGGGGCGGGATCAGGTCGGCGGCCGGGGACCAGGCGGGGGCGAGGCAGGACTTCGACGATGCGCTTGCCCTGGCGCGGGCCAACGGCGACCGCGCCGGCGTGGCGCGATCGCTCCAACTGCTCGCGGCGCTCTCCCGGGCCAGAGGCGCCGACGACGACGCCATGGGACTGCTCCACGAGGCGGTGACCCTCCAGAGCGAGATCGGGATCAGCGGTCTCCCGAGCTCGATGGAAGCGATGGCGGGGATGGGCGCAGACCAGGGCCGCCCGGCCCACGCGGCACGGTTGTACGGGGCCGCAGAGGCGCTGCGAAGCGCGTGTGGTGCCTCGCGCCGCCCGGAGGAGGTGGCCGCCTACGAGGCCGACGTGGCCCGTCTCCGTGCCGTGCTCGACGTTGCCGAGCTCGCTGCAGCCTGGGCCGAGGGCGCCGCCCTCTCCCGCGACGACGCCGTGGAACTGGCCCTACGCGGCCGGGGCCCAAGGGATCCCGACCGGCCGTCGCACGGGTGGGCCAGCCTCACTCCCACGGAACGCCAGGTGGTCGACCTGGTGACAGAGGGCATGACCAACCGCGAGATCGGCGAGAGGCTCTTCATCTCCGACCGGACGGTCCAGAGCCACCTGGGCCGTGTGTTCCCCAAGCTAGGGGTGACATCACGCCGGCAACTCAGGAACATCCGTCGCCGACAGCGAGACGACGGCTCGGGTAGAGAACACTGAGAGATGCTGAGAAACCTTGTCACATCCCAGCCGAGACGCTAATTGCGCGTCTTTGGCGGAAGGTGTTTCGTCGGCATCCCGTCATGATGAACCAGTTGTGGCCTCGCTGGCTCAGGCCGCGTGGACCCGCAACTGGGGGGACTGAAAAGGACGAGCACCATGGGGAAGAGACGAAGCGGACCCGTCCTAGTCCTCGCGGCCATGGTCCTGTCGACCCTGGCCCTCGTGGTGCTTCCAGTCACGCCGGCCGTCGCCGCCCCGGCTCCTGCCCCGCCGCCGCCGGGGCCGGTCAACGGCACGGCCAACTTCGAGGGCACCGAGGCGGTGCTCGACGAGGCGTTCGGCGGGGCGCCGTGCTATTTCCACAACACCAAGACGATCTTCTCCCTCAACGGCGCCGGCACCTTCGCCGGGGTGACGGCGGGCGCCGCTCCCGTGGCCTACACCACCAGCATCGGGGGCACCCAGACGCTGCACGCCGACGGTCCGGTGCACATCGAGGTGGAGAGCACCAGCGACTACTACCACGGCCCCAGCGGCACCTTCGGCACCGACCCCACCCACTGCGACACGGCCCATTTGGGCTCGGCCGTCCCGGCCGTCGTCCGCCTGTTCGCCCCCGACCACCTCTACAAACTCTCCGGAGGCGCCCAGGTCCCCTGTACGGGCACCGGCAGCTTCTACCGGTACGGCGGTGACTGGCACGCCGACTGGACCCTCGACGCCGACTGCGTGGTGGTGGGCAACGCCGCCGGCACGCCCGGCACCGGCGCCGCCCCTCGGGGCAGCCTGTTCACCGACGACGGCCAGCACGCCCCGTGCAGCGACACCTGCACCTCCAACATCGGCTTCGACGCCAAGGAGTACCTGGCCATCCGGGGCTGGGGGGCCACGCTGGTGGGCAGCACCGCCTCGGCCCAGGTGGGCGACACCGTGACCGCCACGGCCCGGATCACCAACGACGGAGTGGCCCAGGCGGGGACCACGGTGAGCTTCTCGGTGGCCGGCCCGGGGACGGCCACGCCGCCGTCCGGGTCGGCCACCACCGGCGCCGACGGTCGGGCCACGTTCAGCTTCACCACCTCCGTGGTCGGCTCGTACACGGTCACCGCCTCGGCCACCAATACCTCCCCGCCCCAGACCGCCACCGCCAACCTGACCGTCCAGTTCACCCCGCCCGATCCGCCCACCGTGGTACTGACGGGCCCCACCACCGCTCCGACCGAGGAGCCGGTCACCCTCACCGCCCACTTCACCGACGCCCGGGTGCCCAAGCCCGGGGCCACGGTCAATTTCTCGGTGGCCGCCACCGCCCAGATCACCCCGGCCGGCACCGCCACGCCCCCAAGCGGCAGCCCCGTCACCGATGCCAACGGCGACGCTTCCTTCAGCTTCACCGGCAGCCGGGCGGGCACCTACACCGTCACCGCCACCATCCACTACAACGGTGCCGACTATTCGGCGAACCGGGCCGTGGCCCTGGCCATCAACACCTTCTACCGGGCGGGCGGCGCCACCGCCGGCTCGGGCGAGAGCCGCCTCAACGCCGCCGTCATCGAGCCCACCAGTCACTATGGCTACTTCGGCACCGACACCAACCCTGCGTCGGTGGTCAAGTTCAACCTCACCACCATGGCCCGGGTGGGAGCCGTCACGCTGAACACCGGCGAGGCCAACCTGCGCTCGGCCGTCATCGACCCCGCCGGCCACTACGGCTACTTCGGGACGAACGCAAACCCCGCCCAGGTGGTCAAGGTCGACCTCACCACCATGACCCGGGTAGGGGCGATCACCCTGGCCAGCGGCGAGGGCAACCTGGGGGCGGCGGTCATCGACCCCGCCGGCGCCTTCGCCTACTTCGGCACCGCGGTGTCGGGGGCACCCGGGAAGGTCGTGAAGATCGACCTATCCAGCTTCACCCGGGTGGGCGCCATCACCTTCCCATCGGAGGAGACCCAGGTGCGCGCCGCGGTGGTTGCCCCGAACGGTGCCACCGCCTACTTCGCCGCCACCGGCGGGGGCGACAACGCCGCCCGGCTGGTGAAGGTCGACCTGGCCACCTTCACCCGGGTGGGCGCGGCCGAGCTGTTCGGCCCGGACGAGAGCACGGTCACCTCGGCGGTGATCGACCCCGCCGGCCACTTCGCCTACCTGGGCACCGACGCGTTTCCCGCCTACGTGGTCAAGATGGACCTGACGACCCTGACCCGGGTGGCGGCCCTGCGGGTCGACGGGTACCAGGGCCAGCAGAGGGCCAACCTGTTCTCGGCGGTGATGGCCGCCGACGGCGCCCACGCCTACTTCTCGACTTCCTCCACCTCGCCATCGATACCCGGCCAGGTGGTGGAGGTCGACCTGGGAAGCTTCACCAGGGCCCGCACGGTGACCTTGCCGACCACCGACTTGGAGCCGGCCTCGGCGGTGGTGGAGGCCGACGGCAGCTACGCCTACTTCGGTACCGGCATCTACCAGGGCGTCGACACGTCACCCGGCCATGTGGTCAAGGTGGCGCTCAACCGCCCGCCCAAGGCGGCCCTGGCCGCGGGCAACGACTCGTATTCCACGCCCTACGCCGTGCCGCTGACAGTGGGAACGCCCGGCGTGCTGGCCAACGACGCCGACACCGGCGACGGCGACCCCATCGTGGCCACCCAGGCATCAGACCCGGCCCACGGCAGCGTCACCGTCAACGCCAACGGCTCGTTCACCTACACCGCCGACCCCCAGTTCTCCGGCACCGACACATTCACCTATACGGCCTCCGACGGCATGGACTTCTCGGCTCCCGCCACCGTGACGGTCGGGGTCGGGGTGGCGCCCGGCGGGGTCTCCGACGTGGGCGGCGGGGCCTACGGCTACCTGACCGACGTGGGCCTCTTCGGCGGGCCTCGCAGCACTAAGGGGCCGGCACCCACCGTCAGCCTGCCCCCGGTGGGAGGAGACGTCTCGGCCTCCGACCCTGACGGGGCGACCGCCTCCTACGGCCCCGCCCGCATCTTCGAGAACCACGGCCCCCTCGACGTCCACACCCAGGGCAGCCCCGGCCCCAGCGGCTTCGCCACCTCCTCCGCCGACGTGTTCAACGTGGAGGACAACGATCCCTTCCACGCCGGATCACCCGACGGCCAGGTGTCGAGCACCTGCCGGGCCGACCAGTCCGGTCTCAGCGGCTCGACCCACATCGTCAACGGCTACATCGTGGTCCACACGGACCCAACCACCGGGGACCCCGCCGAGATCCTCACCTTCGACCATGACTACGACCCCGCCCCCAACACCGAGATCCACGGCGCCTTGGACCACGTGGGCGACCATTGGCGCATCGTGCTGAACGAGCAGATCTACGGGCCCGACTCGATCACCGTCAACGCCGTGCACATGTACCTGGAAGGCCCGATCGCCGTCGGGGAGATGGTCGTGTCCCAGTCCCGCTGCTCGATCGTGACCGCCACCCCTGATGCCGCTCCGGTGGCCGCCGACGACACCTACTCGACCAACAAGGGCACGCCGAAGACCATTGGCGCCGCCGGCGGCCTGCTGGCCAACGACACCGACGCCTATGCCGACCCGCTGTCGGCGGCCAAGCTCATCGGCACCCCGCCGCCGGCCTCGGGCGGGGGAACGTGGACGTTCCCCTCCGACCCCGCCCACGGCACCCTCACCCTGGCGACCGACGGCTCCTTCACCTACACCCCCGTGGCCGGCTATGTCGGCCCGGACGGCTTCGACTACGTGGTGGCCGACTCCCGGGGCCGGACCGACACCGGCCACGTGACCCTCACGGTGAACAGCCCTCCGGTCGCAGCCAACGACGCCTACGGCACCACCGCCGGCACTGCACTGGTGGTAGCCGCGCCGGGGGTGCTGGGCAACGACAGCGATGCCGACGGCGCCACCCTGGTCGCCGGCTCGGCCTCCGACCCGCCCCACGGCAGCGTGACCCTCAACGCTGACGGCTCGTTCACCTACACCCCCGACGCCGGCTACACCGGCCCCGACAGCTTCACCTACACCGTCTCCGACGGCCAGGGCGCAAGTGCCACCGCCACCGTGAACGTGACCGTCACCGGCACCAACCACCCCCCGGTGGGCACCAACGACACCTACTCCACCAACGAGGACACCGCCCTGGTGGTGCCCGCCCCCGGAGTGCTGGCCAACGACACCGACGCCGACGCCAACCCCCTCTCGGCCGCCAAGCTCGCCGACCCGTCCCACGGCAGCGTGACGCTCAACGCCAACGGCTCGTTCACCTACACCCCCTCCGCCAACTACAACGGCCCCGACTCCTTCACCTACACCGCCTCCGACGGCCAGGGGGGCAGCACTACCGCCACCGTCAGCCTCACCGTCGTCGCCGTCAACGACGCCCCCTCCGCCGGCGCCGACGCCTACTCGACGAACGAGGACACGGCCCTGGTCGTCGCCGCTCCCGGCGTCCTGGCCAACGATTCCGACGTGGAGAGCCCCACCCTCACCGCCGGATCCGCCACGACACCCGCGCACGGCGCCGTGACGCTGAACGCCGACGGTTCGTTCACCTACACCCCCGTCGCCAACTACAACGGCCCCGACGCCTTCACCTACACCGTCAGCGACGGCCAAGGGGGCACCGCCACCGCCACGGTCGGCATCACCGTCGCCGCTGTGGCCGACGCCCCGGTAGCCGTCGACGACACCTACACAATCAGCAGCGGAACCCCGCTGGTCATCACCGGCCCCGGCGTGCTGGCCAACGACACCGACGGGGACGGCGACTCTCTAACCGCCTCCAACGCCTCCGATCCGCCCGGCGGCGCCGTCACCCTCAATTCCAACGGTTCCTTCACCTATACCGCTGACGCCGGGTTCACCGGAACTGACACCTTCGCCTACACCGTCACCGACAGCACCGGCCGCTCCGCCACCGGCCATGTCACCATCACTGTGCTTCCCGGGAACGCCATGCTGCTGAAGGACCTCAAGCCTGGGTCCGCGGACTCGGGCTTGTCGGGCTTCGTCCCAATGGGCCCCGCCGTCTACTTCTACTCGTACGACCCGGCGCTGCAGGGCCTGTGGAAGACGGACGGCACGGCGGCGGGCACCGTTCTTGTCAAGAGCTTGGACATGAGCAACAACGGCGATTATCTGACCGCGATGGGCGGCAACGTGTACTTCATGGGCTTCGACCCAGACAACGGTTACGAGCTGTGGAAGACCGACGGTACGACCGCCGGGACCACATTGGTCAAAGACATAAACCCCGGTGCTGCCAGCAGCTATCCATACCAGATCAAGGCCATCGGCGGCACGCTTTACTTTGCCGCCGACGACGGCGTCCACGGCCCCGGCGAGTTGTGGAAGTCCGACGGCACCACCGCGGGCACGACGATGGTCAAAGACATCAACCCCGGGCCGGGTAGCAGCGACCCCGCAAACTACACCGCCGTGGGGAACACCGTGTTCTTTACGGCCAATGACGGCGTCCACGGCCCAGAGCTGTGGAAGACCGATGGCACCGACACCGGCACCGTCTTGGTAAAGGATATCAATCCAGGATCTGGCAGCTCCATTCTCCAGTATCTAACGCCATTCGGCAACAAATTGCTGTTTGATGCTTCCAACGGCGCCGGAGTCCATAACTTCGAGCCATGGATCAGCGACGGCACCGACGCCGGCACGGTCATGATCGCGGAGATCTGGCCAGGGACGACCGGCTCGTCACCGGCGGACTTCTTCGTCTTGGGCAATTCGGCGCTTTTCAGCGCCAGTGATTCCACACACGGCTCAGAGCTGTGGACGACGGACGGCACCGCGGCGGGCACGTTCATGCTCAAGGACATCAACACGTTGCCTGGTAACACGAGCCCGAATAGCTCAAGCCCCGGACCATTCACTCGTGTGGGCACCATCGTTTTGTTCCAGGCGTCGGACGGAACCACCACGGGACTCCACGGATCAGAGCTCTGGAAGACGGACGGCACGGCTGCGGGCACGGTAATGGTCAAGGACATCAACACCGTGTTGCGAGCGGGCACGAACCCGGGTACTGCGGACTCGTCTATTGTCCAGCCGGTCCTGGTCAACGGCAGTTTGTATTTCAATGCGACCGATGGCATCCATGGCCGCGAGTTGTGGCGAAGCGACGGCACCACGGCGGGCACGGTCATGGTGCAGGACATCAGGCCAGGTGCAGGAGACTCGCTGAGCTCGAGCATCTACTCCTATCTGACCCCTGCGCTCGGAACTCTATTCTTCTTGGCTGACGACGGCATTCACGGCATGGAGCTGTGGCGCCTTACGCCCGCCGCTCCGTCTGTGTCGGCCAGCTCGGCGTCGGTCACGGCCGGCAGCACGGTCACGGCCACCTGGTCGAACATCGCCTCGCCCACCGCCACCGACTGGGTCGGCCTCTACGCCAATAGCACCAACGCGGACCCGGCCCTTCTCACCTGGGCCTACACCAACGGGGCCGCCAGCGGGAGCGTGAACCTCACCGTCCCCCTCAACGCGCCTGCCGGCACCACCTACGAGATGCGCCTGTTCTCCAACAACGCCTACACCCGTCTGGCCACCTCGTCGCCGTTCGCCGTGGCGGCGTCGGCCACGACCGTCTCGGCCAGCCCCTCCTCGGTCAATCCTGGGGCTCCGGTGACGGCCACGTGGTCGGGGGTCTCGTCGTCCACCGCCACCGACTGGGTGGGCCTGTACTCGTCGTCGTCCGCCGCCGACCCGGCCCTGGTGGCCTGGACCTACACCGGCGGCAGCGCCAGCGGCAGCCTCAACCTGACCGTGCCCACCGGTGCCGCCCCGGGCACCACCTACGAGCTGCGGCTGTTCACCAACAACACCTACACCCGCATCGCCACCTCCACGCCGTTCTCGGTGGTGGCGTCGAGCACCACCCTGGCGGCCAACCCGGCGACGGTGGCGGCCGGCACCCCCGTCACCGCCACCTGGTCGGGCATCGCCGCCCCCACCGCCACCGACTGGGTGGGCCTGTACTCGTCGGCCCCGGCCCCGGACCCCGCCTTGGTGGCGTGGGGCTACACCAACGGGGCTGCGTCGGGCACCCTTCCCTTCACCATTCCGGTGGGGTCGGCGGCGGGCACCACCTACGAGCTGCGCCTGTTTACCCACAACACCTACACCCGCCTGGCCACCTCGGCGCCCTTCACGGTGACGGCCTCGGCCGCCACCATCTCGGCCAGCCCGGCGAGCGTCGCCCGCGGCAGCGCCGTCACCGCAACCTGGTCGGGCATCGCCGCACCGACGCCCACCGACTGGGTCGGTTTGTACGCGTCCAGCTCCGCGGCTGATAGCGACATCGTTGGCGAGCCGAGCGGCGGTGGCGTCACCAACGCGTGGGCCTATACCGGCGGCGCAGCAGCCGGGAGCCTCAATCTGACGGTGCCCTCCTCCGCGCCGCCGGGGACGATCTACGAGCTGCGCCTGTTTACCGACAATACCTACTCCCGCCTGGCGACGTCCGGGCCGTTCACCGTGACCTAGGAGAGAACATGTCGAAGAACTATCGAACGAGGTCCATGTGGCGCGCCGCAGCAAGCGTTGTGGTGGCGGTGGTGGCATCGCTGATGGCGCTCGTGGCGCCGGCAGGGGCCGCGCCGCAGTCGATTGCTCTGGTCAAGGACATCCTCGCGGGTACCTCGAGCAGCACTCCCGCCCTGATCACGAACGTCAACGGCACTGCGTTCTTCCGGGCAACCGACGGCACCGGCGCTGGCGGTCACGGACCTGAGCTGTGGAAGAGCGACGGCACGCCTGCCGGCACGGTGCTCGTCAAGGACATCAACCCCGGCACTGGGACTGGGATTGTTGCTTCGAGCGGGTCGGTCCTGATCAACTTCAACGGGACGCTGTACTTCGCCGCCACCGACGGCGTCAACGGCGCCGAGCTTTGGAAGAGCGACGGCACGGACGCGGGCACCGTCATGGTGACGGACATCAACCCCGGCGCGGGCGCCTCCAGCCCCGCCGACCTCACGGTTGTGGGAAGCAGCTTGTTCTTCACGGCCAACGACGGCACGACCGGCATCGAGTTGTGGAAGACCGATGGCACGGCCATCGGGACCGTGCAGGTCAAAGACATCAGCGCCGGCTCTGGCAACTCGAGTCCCACCCAGCTGACCAACATCAACGGCATCGTTTACTTTCGAGCAACCGACGGCAGCGGCGGCCACGGTATCGAGCTCTGGACGAGCGACGGGACAACGGCCGGCACCGCGATGGTCAAAGACATCCAAGTGGGCACGGGCAACTCGAGCCCGACCGACTTCGCCCTGTTCAACGGCTTCGTGTACTTCTCCGCCAACGACGGAACGCCGAACCCGCCCACGTCGCACGGCAACGAGATGTGGAGAACCGACGGCACCGAAGCGGGGACCACGCTCTTTGCCGACATAAACGTCGCGGCGAACTCGGCTTCGGGTCCTTTCATCAACTATAACGGCTCGTTGATCTTCCCGGCCAGCGACGGCGGTGCAGCTTACGGGTTCGAGTTGTGGACGACCGACGGCATCAGCCCCCCTGTGATCCTCAAGGACATCAACCCCGGCAGCACTGTAGGTTCAACGCCCTCGAACTTCGTCAAGTCGAACAACATCTTGTACTTCCAGGCACTCGAAGCGACCACAGGTCAGGAGCTGTATAAGACCGACGGCACCACCGCGGGCACCGTACTGGTCAAAGACGTCAACCCGGGTACAGCCAACGGCCTAACCATCGGTTCCCTCCAGATCGATTTCAACAACACGCTCTACTTCGTCGGCATCACCGGCGCCAACGACCGGGAGCTGTGGAGGAGCGACGGCACCGCCGCCGGAACCACGCTGGTACAGGACCTCAACCCAGGGACAGCGGGCTCGTTCCCAACGCTCTTGACGAACGTCAACGGCACCCTTCTCCTCCGGGCCCAACCTTCGTCCACCGGCGCGGAGCTGTATCGCCTCAACAACGGACCCACGGCGGCCAACGACTCCTACACCACCGCCGAGGACACCACCCTGCCGCTCGGCGCGCCTGGCCTGTTGGCCAACGACACGGACCCCGACGGGGCCGTCAACACGCTAACGGCCGCCAAGGTCACCGACCCGGCCCACGGCACCGTGACCGTCAACGCCGACGGCTCGTTCACCTACACGCCGGCGGCCAACTACAACGGCCCCGACAGCTTCACTTACAAGGCCAGCGACGGGTCGCTGGACTCCGTAGCAACGGTCAGCCTCACCGTCACCTCGGTGGCCGACGCCCCGGTGGCGGCCAACGACTCCTACGTGGTCAACACCAACATGGCCCGCACCGTCAGCGCCCCGGGCGTGCTGGCCAACGACACCGACGGTGACGGCGACGCCCCGACGGCGGTGAAGGTCACCGACCCGGCCCACGGGACCGTCGTGCTCAACGCCAACGGTTCGTTCACCTACACCCCCGCGGCCAACTACACCGGCCCCGACAGCTTCACCTACAAGGCCAACGACGGCGCCAGCGACTCCAACGTGGCCACCGTCAACCTCATCGTCAGCGCACCCACCATCGCCGCCAGCCCGTCGACGGTCACTTCCGGCAGCCCGGTCACGGCCACGTGGTCGAACATCGCCAGCCCCACCGCCACCGACTGGGTGGGCCTGTACGCCTCGAGCAGCGATCCCGACACGGCCATCCTCGCCTGGGCCTTCACCGGTGGAGGGGCGGGCGGCAGCCTCAACCTGACCGTGCCCGTAGGTGCCACGCCGGCAGCCACCTATGAGCTACGGCTCAACGCCAACAACGCCTACAACCGCCTGGCGACGTCCGCCCCATTCACGGTGGCGGGATCCGGCATCACCGTGTCGGCCAGCCCGTCGTCGGTTCCTTCCGGCGGCCCCGTGACCGCCGCGTGGTCCGGCATCGCCAGCCCGAGTGCCACCGACTGGATCGGCCTCTACCCCAGTAGCTCCACCCCGGAGCCCGGTCTGTTGGCCTGGGCGTACACCAGCGGGGCGGCAGCCGGGAACCTCAACCTGACCGTGCCGGCGGGGGCAACTCCGGGCGCCACCTACGAGCTGCGCCTGTTCACCAACAACACCTACACCCGCCTGGCCACCTCGACGCCGTTCAGCGTGACGGCATCGACGACCGCGATCGCCGCTAGCCCATCCTCGGTGCCCGCCGGAAGCCCGGTCACGGGCACCTGGTCGGGCATCGCGTCGCCCACGGGGGTCGACTGGGTGGGCCTGTACGCCAACAGCGGCGATCCAGACGCCGCCATCGTGGCGTGGGCCTACACCGGCGGAGGAGCGTCGGGCAACCTGAACCTCACGGTGCCCGTGTCGGCGGCCACCGGCGCGACCTATGAGCTGCGGCTGTTCTCGAACAACTCCTACACCCGACTGGCCACCTCGGCACCGTTCAGCGTGACCGCCTCGGCCGCCACCATCTCGGCCAGCCCGGCCGCGGTCGCCCACGGCAGCCCGGTCACCGCCACCTGGTCGGGTATCGGCGCCCCCTCAGCCGTCGACTGGGTCGGCCTCTACGCCAACAGCAGCGACCCCGACCCCGCCATCCTGGCGTGGGCCTACACCGGCGGTGCCGCCTCCGGCAACCTCAACCTGACCGTGCCGTTCTCCGCACCGGCCGGGATCACCTATGAGCTACGCCTCTACGCCAACAACTCCTACACCCGCCTGGCCACCTCCGTACCGTTCACCGTGACCTAGCGCCAATCACGTCGATCGCTACAAGGTGTAGAGCGCCCGAGGAGAGGCGACTATTTCTCGCGGCCCTCATTACCAAATGTTAAGCAGCACGGCGTGACAAAATGTTTCGATATTCGTGACTCGTTCCTGCGCCACGTCTATTGACATGCGACACGCGTTGTGTTGGACTATTTACGACCCAAACAACGGCGGTTCTGAGATGGAGATTCCGTCATCGGCGTGAGCAGGAGTTTGTCTTGGTCTGTTCCCAACGTTGGCTCTACTACACGGTTCGCTCATTAGGCATCCGTGTATTCAAAGGGACAGCCGTGGGTGGCTAGGGGCGTCGAGATGCTTCTCTCGACAAGGGCGGGTCCGTTAGCAATAACTCACAAGCAGATCAAGGAGACAATCACAATATGACCAGAATAGACATCCGCAGGGCGCGCGGGCGGGTGCTTGCCCCCGTCGCCACGCTTTGCCTTGCGACGAGCGTCTTGCTCATCTCAGCTACCGCCGCCTACGCCACGCACAGCGCCAGTGGATTCACCAATGAAACGGGGACCGAGACCGGATTCACGCCGGGCGATGACTTCGGTACCGGCAACCACCCGCACTGCCTGCAAGTGCTTGCCAGCTCATACAGCGTGACGCTCTCAGGTGGCACCTTCACCGTTGGAGTCAAGTCGTACACCGGTAATGCCACCCTGACGTGGTCCACTAGCGCCACGTACTATATCGACGAAGACGGGACATACACCACTGCGGATGAGCAACAAGGCTGTGACCTCGGCACACGCGGTAGCCCGATTTCCTCGAGCGTCGATCTCGAAGGCAGCACCGATGCCAATCACGGCATCAGCTGCTCCCCAACTAGTGGCGATTACGCGCGGGACGCCGCAAACAGCGGCATGCACATCACCGTGCACTTCTCGGGGAACTGCACCGTCACGAACGGGACCGGCAGCACCGAGTCCGTGTCGGCGACCTTCACAGGCCAGCTCCACCCGTGCGACGGTGTGACCTGTGACCCAAGCTTCATCGACAACGGTAATTTCTCGTTCTAGCCCTCGAGCCAGTGGTTGCGCCGGATGCCCTCCCGAGAATGGCCTTTCGGGAGGGCATCGGCGCCTCGACAGTGCGACACATCGGGCATCACTCGCTCGGCCACCAGGCGAACAACCTCCTGAGACGGAAAGTGATCGTCCGCGGCCCGTAGATAATCTGGATCAGGAGGTAATGAGGCGGTGTCCAGAATGAACCTTCGACCACGATCACGGCGGGCGCTTGCACCCGTCGCCATGCTTTGACTTGCGATGAGCGTCGTGCTGATCTCGGTGAAAGCCGCTTACGCGACCACCAGCGCCACCGGCTTCACAGATGAGACAGGTGAGGAGACCGGCCGAACTCTCGGAAGCGACTACGGCACCGCCCAACACCCTCAATGCACCGAAGTGACCGCCAGTTCTTATAGCGTCACCCTATCGGGTGGCACCTTCAGCGTCGGAAACAAATCATACAGCGGAGATGCGACTCTCACGTGGTCAACCGACAACACGTATTACATCGACGAGAACGGAACGTATACCACTGCCAGTGTTCAGAATGGGTGCGATCTAGGTACCCGCGGTGACCCGATATCAACCGTCGAGCTCTTTGGCAGCACCGACGCGAATCACGGCATCAGCTGCGCATCGAGTACGGGTAATGGCGACTACGCGCGCGACGCCGCCAACAGCGGAACGCACATCACCGTGCACTTTGCAGGGAGTTGTACCGTCACGAATGGGACAAGCCTCAACGGCACGGGATCAGTCTCCGCGACCTTCACCGGTCTTCTTCACCCGTGCGACGGTGTGACTTGTGACCCGAGCTACATCGACAACGGGCTTTTCTCGTTCTAGCTGGAAGCGGAGGGTGCGCCACGTGCTTCTCGACGACTGGTGGACGACCGGCGACCGCTGCCGCCAGGCCGAGGAGGCGTTCGCCGCACGGGTCGGCGCCACCCACGCGGTCGCCGTCAACTCGTGCACGGCCGCGCCGCACCTCGCCCTGAAAGGGATCTGCGGCCGGCGGGGCGACCTCGCGGGCCTCGCGGTGCTAGCCGGCGCCGCACCGGGGACCACCTACGAGCTGCGCCTCTACGCCGACAACGCCTACCCCCGCCCGGCCAGGTCGGTGCCGTTCGGTGTCACATGACCACCCTGAACGCTCGCGTGACCCACACGGTGCCGTTTGCGCGGGTCGACGCCGGCGAAGCCGAGGCCCAGGCGGCGGCCGACGTCATTCGGGGCGGCTGGTTGACCACGAGTAGCCGGTGCGCGGAGTTCGAGACGGCGTTCGCCGGGCGCGTCGACGCCGAGCACGCGGTGGCGATGAACTCCTGTACGGCCGCCTTGCACCTCGCCTTGGAGGCGCTCGGGGTCGGGCCGGGCGACGTCGTGGTCACCACCCCCTACGCGTTCGCCGCGTCGGCCGAGGTTCTCCGGTACCTCGGTGCGGTGCCCCTGTTCGTCGACGTCGATCCCTCGACGTTCAACATCGACTGCGACTTATTGGCCGCGGCGCTGGAACGGCTGGAGCAGGGCGACCGGCGGGTCCTTCCGCCGGCATACCGCAACCGTGTGAAGCCCCGGCCGGCCAAGGCCATCCTCCCCGTGCACATCGGCGGGGTGCCGTGCGACCTCGACCGCATCTACAAGCTGGCCGCGGCGCATGGCGTGGCCGTCGTCGAGGACGCGGCCCACGCGTTCCCGGCTGCCCTCGGCGCCCGGCCGGTCGGCTCCACCACCGACGCGTCGGTGCGATCGGCGACGTGCTTCTCGTTCTACGCGACCAAGACGCTGACCACCGGCGAGGGCGGCATGCTCGTCACCGACGACGCCGCCCTGGCGGCGCGAGCACGGCAGATGAGCCTGCACGGGCTCGATCGCGACGCCTGGGCCCGCCACCGGGGGAGCGAGCCCTGGAAGTACGACATCGCCGCTCCCGGCTACAAGTACAACCTGACCGACATCGCCGCCGCCATCGGTCTGGTGCAACTCGGGCGAGCCGACACGATGACGGCCCGCCGGGCCGAGATCACCCGCCGCTACGACGAGCACTTCGGCGCCCTGGAGCCGCTGCAAATTCCGCACGTCCCCGTGGGGGTCACGCCCTCCTGGCATCTGTACATGCTCCGGATCCGGCCGTCGGAGGTGAGCATCCACCGGGACCGTTTCATCGAAGCGCTCGCCAGCCGCGGCGTCGCGACCAGCGTGCACTTCATCCCGCTGCACCTGCACTCGTACTACCGACAGTCGCTCGGCTACCGCCCCGCCGACCTGCCCGTCGCCACCGATGAGTGGGAACGGGAGATCTCCCTGCCCATCTACAGCGCCATGACGGACGACGACCTCGCCCACGTCTGTGCCGCGGTGACCGACGTCGCCACGCGGTTCGCCCGCGGCATGTAGCGACCCGCCCAGGCCGAACCACCCCTGCGAGCTGGGTCGACGACGGACAGCTCACATCACCAAGGATCGCGACTTTCGTGCCAGCCACCTCCTGCGTCGAGCCCCGCCCCCTCCTTCCAGTGTCAACAGCGAACGTCCGAATCGACGAACCACCCAGAGTCCGCTTCCCACACTTGGGAGGCGGCTACCTTCGAGCCCATGGCCTCGTCACAGCGGATCCATCAGCTCAAGGTCGTCCTTCGGGGAGCCCGCCCGCCCATCTGGCGGCGCCTCCAGGTGCCGTCAGACATGACGCTGGCGGAGCTGCACCGTGTGATACAGGTGGCCATGGGTTGGCAGGACTGCCACCTCCACCAATTCGAGATCGCCGGCGTCACCTACGGCGTCGACGACGGCGAGGGGTGGGGCCCAGCCCCCGAGGACGAGGGTCGCACCCGACTCGACCGGGTCGCCGGCAGGGGCACCAGGTTCACCTACGAGTACGACTTCGGCGACAGCTGGGAGCACGCCATCACGGTCGAAGATGTCCTCGACGCCGAGGAGGGCACGACCTGTCCCGTCTGCGTCGCCGGCAAGCGGGCGTGCCCGCCCGAGGACTGCGGCGGTGTGTGGGGCTACGAGGGGTTCCTCGCCGCGGTTGCCGATCCCGGCCACGAGGAGCACGACGGACTCCTGGAGTGGGCGGGCGGGCAGTTCGACCCCGAGTTCTTGGATCTCGCCGCCGTCAACCGGGCGCTCGCCCCCGCCGGGCGACGATCGGATTCCCGCGCCTGACCGCTGGCTTCGCCGGCCCGGCTACGTCCCTCCGGATGGCGGCGGCAAGGCCCTCATCACGCGACGGTGGCAAGCAGCTTTCGTGCGGCGGGGTCAAACTAGCCTAGTTGAGCGGGACGAAATGGACCTGGCCATCGGGGTCGACTGCCGTGATTCGAACGACCGACCAAAAGCGGGGAAAGCCCGCCACCACGACAGCGCCTCCTTGCACGCGTGACGGATCGGCGGCGTTGCCGAGGAGCGCCCAGCTCTCGCCGTTGTCGTCCTCGGCGTTGAGATCGTTGCGAAGGTCGATCGGGGGCGTCACGATGGCACTCCTTCCGCTCGCAACGGGTTGTGGACAACTCGGTGCTCGCTACCCAGGGATACGCCCGATGAGCTGGTCAAGGTTGTCGTGAACGATGTCGTAGTTCCGCATCTGGCCGGTGTCCCACAATTCCAGTCCGTTGGCGAGCAGGGCCCCGGTGCGCGGGTCGAGGTAGGGGTCGCTGGTCACCCGAGCGGGGTGACGTCAGGCGCTCTGTGCCGGACGTCGAACCGTGTCCACCCGTTGGCGGATCTGCTGTTCGAAGGTGTTCGGAGGCGCACATGCCCAGCCTTCGTCTGCGGCTTCCCGGGCGTCGACCTACGGCAGCGTGTCGCCAGACGCCCGCTGTCCGCCTGCGCGTCCGTGGATGTCCGGGGGAATGGACCAGTCAGCGGGCGCCAGCAGGACATTGGGATCGCGATAAGACGGATCGGCGATCACGCGCGGCAACCGTGCGAGGCCCTGCCCGGTGATCCTCCACACCCCGTAGCCATGTCGCTCCACGAAGTCCTGCAGGCGGTCCTCGGTGCGTCCCGCGAGCACCTCGCACACGATGAGACTTCGGTCCCGTCGGATCGTCTCGTCGAGGCCGGTCAGGACGTCGGGCTCCGTCGCCTCGGTGTCGATCTTCATGAGGCCGACGCCCTTCCCCAGGGCGAGCTCGTCGAGGACGGAGTCACCCCGGCGCACCGTCACCTCGATGAGGCTCGCCCCGGCGCGAAATTGCGGATCTAGAGAACTGTTGCCGCCCGACAGGTACAGGCTGGCGGTGCCGTCTAATGTCCCCAGGGCGGCGTCGATCACCGTGACGCGGCCGGCGGCGAGCGACTGGTTCAGCGCCACGTTGGCTTGCAGCGCCAGAACCGCCTCGGGGTCGGCCTCGAACGCCACGACCTGCGCCTCCGGATTGGCGGCCGCGCCGAAGAGGGTGAACACCCCGTCCCGGGCGCCGACATCCAGGATGACCTCGCAGCCGGCCGCCAAGTGGCAGAACAGTTCGAGCGTGGCCCGCTCGTACTCGCCGAGCCACCAGAGGTAGTCCGTGGTGTCGCCGTGGTGAAACCGGAGCGCCGGCCCGATCGGCGGCTGCACGTCGAAGGGCGGGAAGTCGTCGAGATCGATGTGCTTGCCGACTCGTCGGTGCAGGCCGGAACGGATCGGCCAGGGCACGGCCGATGAGCCGGTGACTACTCTGACGACTCCCAGTAGCGGGCGACGGCGCAGCGCGTCCCGTGCGATGCCTTTCCAGCGATTGGCGGGCAAGGGCCCATGCTACGAACGCCGCCCGACGTGACGGGGGACGTCGCGGCGGCCAGAGTGGCGGGCATGGCTCGGTGGGTGGTCACGGTCGGGCGGGCCGCTTGGACGCTGGTGGTCGGTGTGATCCTGGTGGTGGTCGCCGCCGGCCCCGCCTCGGCCACACCGGCCGCCGGCGACGCCGGCACCGTCGACCGGCCCGTCACCCTGGTCCTCGTCCGCGACCTCACGTGGGCGACGGCGCCGCCGGCGCTGGACGGCTTCGCCAAGGCCAGCCTCTCCATGCGGAACGCGGCGCCGAGGTCGGGGGCGGAGGACACGTATCTCACCCTCGGCAAGGGGAACCGGTCGGCCGCCCTGCCGGGCGGCGCTGGCGTGGGCCGGGTCGTGGCGACCTCCGACGGCGGGCTGCGGCTGCTGGACTGGCCGGCGCTGGCCGATCACGACGCCGGCCTCCACTTCGGAGGACCGCCCGGATCGGTCGGCGAGGCGTTGCGCCGAAGCGGCCTGCGTTGGGCTGTGGCCACCGACGACGGGGCCGCCGCGGCGGTGGCGGTGGACGTCATGGGTAGCGTCCCGCGGGCTTACCCGGGGACGCTCGACGGCGGGCGCCTCGCGGTCGAGGCCCGGTTCGATGCCCTGGTCGTCGTCGTGCCGGCGGCCCGGCTGACGGCGGTCCTGGAGGTCCTCGACGGGACCTGCACCATCGTCGCCAGCGCGTCGACGCCGGCGGACAACCGCCACCTCGGCGTGCTCGCCGCGTCGAGGCGGTGCGAGCTGGGCAGCGCGGGCCTGGCGTCGGGCTCCACCCATCACGCCCACCTGCTCACGCTTCCCGACGTGACGGCCACCTTCCTCGACCTGGTCGGGGTGCCGCCTTCGACGTCGATCGGCGGGGTCAGCGCCACCACCGCCGCCGCGGTCGAGCGGGTCACGCTCGTCGAGCGTGACCGCCGGGCCTGGACCGCCGACCGGGCTCGGGCCGGTTTCGTGGCCCTGTTCGTCCTTTTCCACGCGCTGGGGGCGGTGGGCGTCCTCCGCATCCCGACGGCTCGCCGGGCGGTGTGCGCCACGCTGCTCTCGATCCCGCCGGCCAGCTTCCTCATGATGTCGGTCCCGTGGGGGCGGTTCGGCTTCGGCGCCGGCGTGGTAGCCGGCGGCCTGATGACGGCCGGCATCGCCACTGCGGGGGTGGCGCTCATGCGGCGGGACGTCGCACTGGGCGTCGGCGCCCTGGCCGCGCTGACCGCAGTGGTGATCGGCGTCGACGCCCTCTTCGCCAGCCCCCTCCAGATCGACGCGCCGTTCGGCAACTCACCGATCGGCGCCGGCCGCTTCTTCGGTGTCGGCAACATCGCCTCAGGGTTCCTCGTGGCCGGCCTGCTCGTCGCCGGCGGCGTGGCCATCGAGCGGTGGGGCCGTGACGCGGTGCGGTGGGTGGCCCTGGCGACGGCTGCCGGTACGGTGGCCGGCGGCGCGCCGCCGTTCGGCGCCGACGTCGGCGGCGTGCTGTTCGCGGTGCCGGCGTACGGCGTGCTGCTGCTTGGGGCGGTCCGGCCGCGCATACGGTTCCGGCACCTCGTGCTCCTCGCCGGCGCCGCGGTTGTCGCCGTCGCCCTCTTCGCCGCCGTCGACCTGGTGGGCGCCGCCGGGTCTCCGACCCATCTGGGCAAGGGCCTCATCGGTGTTGGGTTGATGGACGAGGTGATCCGCAAGGCCACGCTCGCGGTACAGACGCTCATCATCCCCCTGGCCATGCTGGCGGTGGCCGGCGCCGCCGTCCTGGCATCGAGCGGGCTGTCGCTCGAGTCGCGGGCGGGGCATCGCCTGGCGACGCCGGCGCTGATCACGGCCGCCGTGTTGGGCTCGCTCCTCAACGACTCCGGGGCGCTGGTGGCCGCCGCGGTCCTGGCGGTGGGGTGGCCGGCGGCCGTCGCCCTCGGAGCCTCGGCGGGGCACTTCCAGGCCGCGAGTCGGTAGTAGAACAGGCGGCGGGCGGATCGGGGCCGGTCCGGGAACGGAGGGGCAGATGCCCGACGACGTCGGAACGGAGCATGCGCTCGTCATCACCGGCGCCGGCGTGCGGGTGGAGACCACCCCGGGCCTGCCGGCGCGCAGTCGCGGCATCGCCACGCCCGGCGGCGATGCGCTGGCCCACGCCATCGAGCGGACGGACGGCATCCGGACGATCGACCGCGCCACCATCACCCGGCTCGACATCGTGGCCCGGGGGACGAGAGGCGCCAACGCGGACGGCTCCATCGTCGTCGACATCGACCGGAGCGTCGAGGACGAGCGCCAGGTGGTGCTGGTGCAGGAGGGGGACCGCTACACCTGGGCCATCCCCGGCCCCGACGCCGACCGCGTCGTCCTTCCCATCGAGGCCTTGCCCGGCAGCCGTGGGTTCCTGCCCAAGTCGGTCCACCGTGTCGTCCACCTGATCGGCGTCAAGACCCTCGGGTGGGCGGCGAAGAAGGCCACGACCACGTTCGTCGGGGCGTGGGACCAGAAGCACCACGCGCCCGGCCTCCGGTCGTGGACGCCCCAGAACCACCGCCTCACCGCCGCGATCGAGCCTGACTGGGGGGCACTGACCCGAGGTCCGGCCCTGCTCGTCATCCACGGGTTCACCGGGTCGATCCACGGCTCCTTCGGCGACCTCCCTGCCGACGTCGTCGGGCGGATCCACGACGCCTACAACGGTCGGACGTTCGCCTTCGATCACCCGACCCTGACGGTGTCGCCGTTCGACAACGCCACGTGGCTCCGGGATCGGCTCCTCGAGGCCAAGGTCCCGCTGGAGCTCGACGTGCTCGCCCACTCCCGGGGCGGCCTCGTCGCCCGCGAGCTCGCGCAGCGCCTCGCCGGCGGCGGCATCGGCGTCCGCTCGATCACGTTCGTGGCCACGCCGAACGCCGGGACGCCACTGGCCGATCCGGCCCGCCCACGGGGTCTTCTCGACGCGCTCACGAACCTGGCCGGCGCCGTCCCGGGCGGCGACATCGTGGAGATGGTGCTCGAGCTGCTCAAGGACATCGTTGTCGATTCCGTGCTCGGTGGTCTCAAGGGTCTCACGGCCATGGCACCGGGAGGGAAGGACCTCAACGACCTGAACGCGCTGGACCTGCGAGGCGACCTCTGCGTGCGCTCTATCTCGGCGGACTTCGAGCCTCGCAGCAGCGCCGGCATCGTCGACACCGCCCGCAACAAGGCCGTCGACCTGTACTTCGGTGGGCTGCGCAACGACACGATCGTGCCGACCCTGAGCACGATCGTCACCACCGGGAAGTTCTCCGTGCCGGCGGCGCAGCGGCTCGTCCTGGACAGCAGCCGGGGCGTCGACCACAGCTCGTTCTGGACGAACCCCCGGGCCACGCAGCAGCTGTTGGCGTGGCTGCGCCCCGACTGGAGGGAGACCGCGCCGGCGCCGATCTCCCCGGAGGAGTCGGAACCCGGCGCCGAGACCGCGCTCCCGCCCGACCCATTGACCATCGGGAAGGTCGTCGACGCGATCGGCGCCCTGCCGGAGAAGGCGCGCAAGGGGGTGGAGAGCGTCCTCGGCGGGCCGGTCAACCTCAACGCTACGCGGCCGACCGGCGAGCGCCCGGCGGTCGTCGTCGTCCCCGGGATCATGGGCACCCACCTGGCCGGCGCCTCCGGCGAGCTGGTCTGGCTCGACGCCTTGCGGCTGCGCCGAGGCCACTTCAGTGATCTGCGCCTGCCCGCCGGCGCCGGCGGGCCGCTCCAGCCCGCCGGCGTCAACAACACGTACCTGCCCCTGATCAGCCATCTGGCCGAGTCGTGGGACGTCTACCTCGCCCCGTTCGACTGGCGGGACGACATCCGCACCTCCGCCCGGCGGCTGGCCACGGTGCTGCACAAGGAGGTCTTCCCGGGAAGGCCCGACCGCCCGGTCCACATCGTGGCCCATTCCATGGGCGGCCTCGTCGCCCGGGCCATGGCCTTCGTGGACGAAGACGCGTGGAACAAGATGGGGGACGAGCGGCGGGTGTCGGACGCCGGCGGCACGGGCCGGCTGGTGATGCTCGGGACACCGAACCACGGGTCGTTCGCCACCGTCCTGCTCCTGTCGGGCGGCGAGATGATCCTGAAGGCGCTCGCCGCCGTCGACGTCCGCAACAGCGCTGAGGAGCTCATCGACGTCGTGGCGTCCTTCCCCGGCGTCTATCAGATGCTCCCGTCGCGGACGGCCCAGCCGGCGGACGATCAGCACGGCGAGCTCTTCGACCCCGCGGCGTGGAAACGGGCGTCCCCGCTCGCCCGGGAGTTCCTCGCCGGCGCCGAAGCCTTCCATCGGGAGATGGCCGACGTCCACGACTCGGAGCGGCTCATCTACGTGGCCGGATACGGCCACCCGACACCGTTCCGGGTGGAGATCGCCAACGGTGCGCTCTCACTGGGCGTGATCCGGCGGGGCGACGGCCGGGTCGCCCTGGAGCTCGGCCAGCTCGCGGGAGTGGACACCTACTTCTCGGAGGCGACCCACGGCGGGCTGCCCTCGGATCCCGACGTGCTCGCCGCCCTGCCCGAGCTCCTGGCCCGCGGGACAACGGAGAAGTTGAAGGCCACCGAGCCCCTGCGACGCGGCGCCGACGCCCTCGATCGGCCGGCGATGGTCCTACTCGACGCGTTCGAAGGCGGAACGGCGAGCAGGGGCGACCCATCGGTGGCCGACCCCCGGGCCGCGGACGATCGGCTCGAAGACGCCGTCCGCTTGACGATCGGCGGCGGGTCGTCCCGACGGGAACGGGTGCGCCTCGAGATCAGCGTCCTCCACGCCAGCCTCGAGCAGGCCAGCCACCCCGTCGCCGTCGGGCACTACGCCGGCCTCCCGCCCGGTGGCGCGGAGCGCTTCCTCGACCGCAAGCTGGATGGCGCGCTCCGCGCCCGCCAGCGCATGGGCCAATACCCCGACCGCGCCGCCTCGGCCATCTACGTTCCCGTGCCGCCGGGCCGGCGGCCGCGAGGCGGCCTCGTGCTGGGCTTGGGAGAGTTCGGCACCCTGACCAAGGGGACCCTCACCGAGTCGATGGCCCAGGCGGTCGTGGCCCGTGTGCTCGACGACCGCCAGCGCGCCGCGCCGTCGGATGACCCGGCCGCGTGCGGCATCTCCTCGGTGCTCATCGGCATACCCGGCCGCCACGGGCTGAGCGTGGAGAGCTCTGTCGTCGCATTGACCGAAGGCGTGCTCGAGGCCATCGGCCGGCTGGCGACACTGGATCCGCCGATCAAGCTTGCGTCGGTCGAGCTGGAGCTGGTCGAGCTCTACGAGCAGCCGGCCGAGGAGGCCGCCGTGGTCGTCTGCCGCATCGCCGACCTGCTCGAGCCGAGCCTCGCCGGCCAGGTCGACGTCATCCCGTGCGGCCACCTGAAGTCCGGCGAGGGTGGGCAGCCGAGCGCGCCGCCGCGGGACGCGTCCGGAACGCCCTGGGTCCGGGTGATGGTCGGCCTCAAGCAGCAGGACGACGACGCCGCCAAGGGCGAGATCCGGACGATGGAGTTCTCCACCCTGGCTCGGGGCGCGCAGTCGAACCTGATGGAGTACGGGATCGACCTGGCCAAGGTGCACGACTACATCGCATCCGCGGTGCGGCGGGCCGACGACGACCATGCCGTCAGTCGCACCCTGTATGAACTGCTCTTCCCGGTGCGGGCCAAGCTCGATCTGGACCGCTCGGAGAGCCTGCACCTCCTCGTCGACGAGGCCATGGCCGAGATCCCCTGGGAACTCCTGGCCGCGGCGTCGCTTTCCGGCGACGTAACCCCGCTGGCGCTGCGGGCCGGGATGCTCCGCCAGCTGCAGAGCGACGAGCACACTCGTGAGCGG
The DNA here is from genome assembly GCA_023265025.1 of Acidimicrobiia bacterium. Classification (GTDB taxonomy): domain Bacteria; phylum Actinomycetota; class Acidimicrobiia; order Acidimicrobiales; family AC-14; genus CADCTB01. Next base: position 76,267 of record JAHFUP010000009.1, read on the forward strand.
TCACAGGCACCGAGCGGGCGCTGGGCGTTGGTCGTGGGCGACCCGCCGACCGCCGGCGTGTTCCCGCCGTTGGCCGGCGCCAGGATGGAGGCCGAGGAGGTCAAGGACCTGCTCTCGGCGCAGGAGTGGGACGTCGAGGCTGTCATCTTCGACGACGACGACACGGGCGAGGACGACGAGTGGACCCGCGTGCTCGACGCGCTCAACCGGCACCCGTACCGGGTCGTGCACATCGCCGCGCACGGCGTGTTCGAGGATGGCGACCGCAGTCGTAGCGGGGTGATCATCGGGCCCAAGCCGCACCACCGCCTTACGGCGCTGGAGTTCGAGAAGATGACCGTGACGCCCGAGCTGGTGTTCCTGAACTGCTGCCACCTCGGCCGGTTCGACGACCTGTCGAGGGCGCTGGCCGAGGGACGCGGGGGCATCGAGCAGCCGCACCGAATGGCGGCGACCGTCGCCCAGCAGCTGCTCCGCAATGGTGTCCGTGCCGTGGTCGTCTCCGGCTGGGCGGTGGACGACGCCGCGGCGCTGACCTTCGCCGAGACGCTCTACGCGACGATGCTCGAAGGCCAGCCCTTCGGGGAGGCGGTGCGACGGGCCCGGGTGGCCGCCCACCAGGCCGACAGCGGCATGACGAACACGTGGGGTGCCTACCAGTGCTACGGGGATCCCGACTTCCTCCTGGTCGCCGAGGAGTCGGCACCCATGAAGGAGACTCCGATCGTCAGCCCAGCCCAGCTGGCGCGCGAGCTGCACCAGGCCGCGGTCCGGGCGGGCAACTCGACGACCCAGGCGTATTGCGCCGAGGTCCGCCAGCGCGTCGACTTCCTGCGTGTCGCCGGGAAGGAGCTGTTGGAGGACGCCGCCGTGCTCGAGGCGCTCGGGTACGCCTACGGCGAGCTGGGCCGTTACGAGGACGCCGTCGCCGCCTACCTGGAATCCATGCGCCAGGACACGGCTGGGGTCCGCCTGCGGGCGATCGAGCAGCTGGCCAACTTCGAGGTCCGGAGCGCAACGCGGCTGATCCGGGCCGCGGATCCCGCGCCGCCCGAGGCGGCCGCGCTCTTCGACCGGGCGGCCGAGCGGCTACTCCGGCTGGAGGGCCTCGCCGGCCAGACGGCCGAGCGCCACGCGCTGCGCGGCAGCCTGGAGAAGAGGCGGGCCACCATGCTCCGCGACGGCGAGCGCGTCGCGGCGTTGGCCCGCGCCCGCGATGCGTACCACCGCGCGTGGAAGCTGAGCTCCTCCGGCCGGAAGCTCGACAGCTACCACACCAACCTTTGGCTCCAGCTCTGCGCGCTGACGGCCAAGACCGGCACGATCGGCAAGAAGGAGGCGGAGGTGCTCGACCGCCTGCACGAGCAGCTCCTCAAGGATCCGGCGCCCGATCGGGCCGGCTACTGGGAGCTGGCGGCCATCGGGGACACGATCGTGACCGCCGTTGTCGTGGGCAAGGCGTTGAGCGGGAAGGCCGTGCAGCTCGCCGACGCCAAGGCGCAGTACCTCGCCGCCTTCAACCTGCGTTCAACAGTGCGCCAGCGCGAGTCGGCCCTCGACCACCTCGCCGACCTGGCGCGGCTGCTCCCCGCCGATCGGGGCAAGGGGTTCGACGACCTGCTCGGCGAGATGGGCGACCCGTAGTCGACGGGCTTCATCGGTCGGGGTATCCGGACGGTAAGGCGGGGCTTCCCCCGCAGACCGGTTTCACAGCCGGTCGGGCGATTCCGGCGAAGCGGCCGGACGAGGACGATGACTCCTGACACCGATACGCGGATGCAGGAGGAACTCGACATGAGCAACGCAACACAGCTGGCGGCCACCCCCACCACGGGCCCCGCCGACGGGACCTTGACGTCGACCACGTTCATCCAGCGGCTCAACACCACGGGTGGGCTGGCGCCGGCCGGCGGATGCGATGCCACGCTCGTCGGGGCGACGGCTCCCGTGGCCTACACCGCCGACTACTACTTCTACCGGGCGGCCTGACCGCCATGGCCTGGATGTCCGTCAACACCTACATCGACTTCCTCATCCGCGAGGCGGCACCGTCCGACCCACCGCCCCGTCGTCCCCCAAGAGCTCGCAGGGCCTGGCCGCCGCGGTCCGGATCGTCAACGCCGAACCGATCCTCGACCGCCTCACGGTCAACGGGCTGGCCGGCAACGACAGCGTCACCGCCACACCCGGCGCCGGCGCACTGATCACCCTCGCCCTGATGCCGTAGCCGGCGCCGCCCTACACGGTGTCGCCGGTCAGGGTGAGGAGCCGGTTGGCGCTCCGGTCGACGATGTACACACCGTCGGTCTGGGGGTTGACCTCGATGCCGTACGGCAGTGGCTCTGCGGCCCGTTCCGGCCGGACCACGTCACGGGAACGGAGCAGCTGGTTGGCGTTCCCGTCGAGGACGGAGATCGTCCCGGCCTCCGTGCCCGTGACGTACACCCGGCTGCTCTGGGAGTTCACGGTGACGCCGCACGGCTTCGGCCCCACGGGCACGGTGGTGACGACGGTGTTGGCGTCGGCGTCGATGACGGTCACGGTGCCGGCATCCTGGCTGGTGACGTACACCCGCCGGCTTCGGGGGTTGGTGGCGACGCCGCAGGGCTTCGCGCCGACCGGGAGCGTGGCGAGGACGGCGAAGGTCGTCCCGTCGATGATCGACAGGGTGCCGGCGTCCTGGCTCGTGACGAAGACCCGGTTCGTCTCCGGGATCACCGCCACGCTCCACGGCCGGCCTCCGAGGGAGATGTTGGCCACCACCCGACCCGAGGGGCCGTCGATCACGGCCACGACCGGCTCGGATGTGGCCACGAACACGCGGTCCGCACGGTGGTCGATGGCGAGACCGCCCGGGCGGGAGGCCAGCGGGATCGTCGCGGTCACCTCGTTGGAGTCCCCGCTGATGACCACCACCGACGACTCGGCGGTCGCCACGTAGACGCGGCCGCTCCGCTGGTTGACGGCGACGGCCTGCGGACGGGTGGACATCGGCACGGTGGCCACGACCTGCCTCGTGTCCCCGTCGATCACGGTCACGCTCAGCGACCCGGAGTTGGCGACGTACAGCCGGTTCGTCCGGGGGTTCACGGCCACCGACGTAGGGTCGGTCCCGGTGCCCACCGAGGGCAGGTCGAGGACCGCCGGCGCCGGGCTCGCGGTCGTGGTGGGAGCCGTCGTCGGGCCGGACGCGGTCAGGCGGCTGTCGCCCCCGTCCCAGGCGACGACGAGGACGACGACCAGGGCGGCGGCGAGCAGAGCGACGCCGGCGGTCGCCGGCCACCGCCGGCCTCGTGGCCGGCCAGCCGGGCGCTCATTGTCCTCCGTGTCCCGCCCGAGGTCTGCAGGGCCCGCGTCACCGGAGCCGGGGCCGGTGTCCACCCGGTCCCGCCGGGCCGGGCCGTCGGGAAGGGCGAGCGCCATCTCCGTCACGGGGAGACCGGAACGGCGCTGGACCTCCTGGAGCTGGGTGCCGAGCTCGGCGGCGGAGGTCTGGCGCCGGCGGGGGTCCTTGTCCATCGCCTGCTCGACCACCCGGCAGACGGCGTCGGGAACGCGGCGCGGTCGGAGGTCGGGGACCGGGTCCCGCGCGATGCGGAGGTAGAGGGCCATGAGCGTCTCGTCCGGCCGGCGGGCGAAGGCCGCACCACCGGCGAGCAGCGCGAAGAGCGTGGACCCGAGCGAGTAGACGTCGGAGGGGACGCCGGCGGTGCGTCCCTCCAGGATCTCCGGGCCGGCGTGGGCGGCGGAGAAAGCGGGGGACTGGCCGGTGGCGGTCTCGTACCGGCCCTCGACGCGGGCGATGCCGAAGTCGGTCAGCTCGGGCTCGCCGTAGTCCGACAGGAGCACGTTCTCCGGCTTGACGTCGCGATGGAGGATCCCGGCGCGGTGGGCCGTCTCCAAGGCGCCGGCCAGCTTCACCGCGATGCGGACGGCCTCGGCCCAGAGGAAGGCGCCGTCGATGTCGAGCCGGTCGGCCAGCGAGCCTTCCCGGAGATACGCCATGGCGATATACGGACGGCCCGATGCGCTCGTGCCCGTGCCGAACACGCTCACGATGTTGGGATGGGCCGAGAGCGCGCCCATGGCCCGCCCCTCACGGGCGAACTGCTCCCGGCCCGCCTCGTCCAGCCGGGCCGACAGCATCTTGAGGGCGACGGTCCGGTCGAGCTCCGGCTGGCTTGCCCGGAAGACGACGGCGAAGCCGCCCCGGCCGATCTCGACGGCATCCTCCACGCCGGGGACACCGAGATCGATCGCCTCTGTGACCGCCTCGTCGCCGTCGTCGTGGGTGGTCATCGGCCCCCGCCTCCTCAGTGGGCGCTGCGGACGTCGGCCAGGGTGATGGCGCCCCGGCGGAGCGCCTCGTTGGCCAGGCGCAATCGCCGCCGCTCGCCGTCGTCGATGCCGAACTTCAGGTAGAGCCGGGCCAGGTGCTGCTTGATGGCCGCCTCGCTCACGGCCAGGGACCTGGCGATCTCCCGGGTCGACGCCGGCTCGGCGAAGACCCCGCTCGTCGAGGCCGCCGGGCGGTACAGGGCGACGAGGACCTCTCGTTCCCTGGGCGTGAGGTCGGGCGGGCGCTCGGCCTCCTCCGTCAGCCCGGGGTCGATTGCGGAGCGCTCGGCCCGGAACACGAGCCGGGTGTTCCCCACCTGGATCTCGTCGCCGGGGTGGAGGGGGCGGTCACGGTCGACGCGGACGCCGTTGACGAACGTCCCGTTCCGGGAGCTGAGGTCGCGGATGCACCAGCCGGCCGGCAGCCGCTCGAGCGCGGCGTGGAGGCGCGACGCCTTGGTGTCGGCGCTGAGGTCGACCTCGTTGGTGGCCGCCCGCCCGATGGTGACCCGCGTCGCATCGAGGGCGATGAGCTCGGCCCCCTCGGGCCGCCACACCTCCAGATACGTGGGCACCTTCGCGCCAGTTTCGCGTGAACCGTGCCCGGACGCGTGGAGGAGGCGCCACCCGCCGGCGGCGCCTCCTCTCTCGCGACGTCCGTGAACGCCTGGTTCAGATGACGGCGACCCAGCGGGTCTCGCTGATGAGCAACTCGAAGTCGGGGCTGACCAGGCAGAACTGCACGTACGCCAGCCCGCGGACGAGGGTGCCGAAGCCCTGCTCCTGGGTGTCGATCGGGAAGGTCTGGGTGCGACGGACGCCGTCGCACGTGAAGTTCACCGGGTGGCTCTGCAGCCACGCGGCGGAGTACTGGCTGCTGCCCTCCTGGGTCAGCCGGGCGTCGTACCGGCCGCCGGCGGCCTGCTGATGGCCGCCGCGGCAGCCAGTGCTCGTGCCTTCATTCCCTGCACTCCTTCCCGGAGCCCGCAGCCCCGGATCGTCCCCGGCGACCCAGCGTCCCCGGCAGATTTGTCCGGGTGAGCGTACAACGTACGGACGCAGTTCTCAGCACTTCTTGTCGAGGCCGATGATGTTGAGGCCGGCGCTTCCGCCGCGGACGTCGCCGTTGCGTCCGATGAGGAACCGGCCCCGCGGGGCGGCGAAGGCCACGTACGTTCCCGGCATGCTGCCTTCGATGCCGTACTTGTAGGCCTCGGTGAGGTCGGCGCCGAGCAGGTCGACCGACGCACCGGTCGGGTCGGTGACCTTCCCCATCACCATCCCGTTCTGGTAGGTGAGCTGGAGCTTGCCGCCCTCCAGCGACGTGCCGGCGTGGCTGCGGTCGCCGGCGACGGTCACGTCGTAGATGCCGGCGCCCTCGCCGGCGGGGCCGGCGAAGTACCGCCGGGCGGGCTGGTCGGGCAGGGTGAGCATCCCGCTGACCCCGTCGGCGGCGATCGTGCCCTCGATGCGGGCCGCCTTGCTGGCGGAGGTGAGGGTGAAGGTGGTCCCGCTGACCGGCGCCACGAACCACTCGATGTCGCCCGCCGGCTCCGGCTCGGCGTCGGACACGTAGGCCCGCAGCGTGCGCACGCCGTTGACCGTGTTGATGTCGAACGCCAGCTTGTCGGTGGTCATGGCCACCCGGCCGTAGTACACGCCGGGCGTCGGCGTGGGGCTGGCGGCGAGGTCCAGGGCGATGAGGTTCTCGCTGGGCTTGCCCCCGCGGACGTTGCCGCCCCGGCCCACGATCTCCGTGCCCTGGCGGGTGACGATGGCGACGTACGAGTCGGCCTGGCCCCCCTGGCGCGAGTACATCAGCCGGCGGCTCAGGTCGTTGTGCTTGAACCGGTACATCTCGCCGGACGCCGACCGGACGAACCCGTCGACGATCGGACCGGCCTGGTCCGCGTCGAGCGTGGAGCCGTCGAGGGACTTCCCGGTCCACATGCCGGCGCCGTCGACGGTGATGTCGAAGATGCCGGCGCCGTGGCCGGCGGGGCGGGTGAAGAATACCCGCTTCGAGCCGTCGGCGAAGGTGATGGTGCCGTCGGTCTCCGTCCGCTCGATCGTCCCCTCGACGGTGGCCTTGCCGGCGGCCGATGTGAACTTGAACGTGTTGCCGTTGGCCTTGCCCTCGAACCACTCGGCCGCGCCGCCCGGCGACCCGTCGACGACGAACATGCGCATGCCGGGCGACGGCTTGCCCTGGCCGTCGTAGTGGATGGCCACCAACGTGTTGGTAAAGGCCACGCCGCCGATGTAGACGCCGGCGCTGGCCAGGTCTTCCAGCCGCTGGTCGATGGCGTTCGGCGTGTCGTCATCACCGCCCCCGCAGGCCGTCGCCACCAGGACGAGCACCGCCGCCAGAGCCGGAATAGGACGCCGCACGCGCATCGTTCGCTCCTTCGTCAAGGGTGGGAGAAGCGTATCCCTGCGACCTACGGCCTGCCCCGGACGGCGGCCAGCACCCGTTGCACGTCGCGGAGATGGTGGGAGCCCTCGTGGACCCCGTCACGGGCCATGGTCAGCGCGTCCCGTTCGACGCCGGCCACCACGCCCGTCCGGGTCCAGTCGTCGGCAGGAACCTCGGCCAGCACCGACGCCAGCTCGTCGCTCGCCAGGTCGAGCCAACCCATGACCTCGGTGCGGTCCAGGGCGTTGTAGTCGTGCCGGGCGGCCCGGTCGTCGCCGTCGAAGACGTCGATGGTGGGGTGGTTCTCGTAGGTGATCCGGCGGATGGCCGGTCCGAGGTGGTCGAGCCGGTCGGCGACGTGGGCGGTGTACTCCAGCGCCGACCAGGTGGACGGGTCGGGCCGGCGGCGGAACACCGCGTCCGGGCCATCCAGGGCACCGGGCGTGGCCAGCAGGGCCCGGTAGCGCCGGGGGAACGACCGCACCGCGGCGATGGCGTCCTGCGGCGAAACCGTGTCGTAGTCGAGCCCGCACACCGGGCAGGTGAAGCCTCGACGGCCCGCCTTTCTCAGCTATCCGCCTTGTGCCGGTCGCGGACAGCCCTGAGCCCGCGGCCGATGTCGAGCAGATGGTGGCTGCCCTCGTGGACGGCCCGCCGGGCCATGAGGCGGACGGAGCGTTCCTCGCCGCGCCGGATGCCGGCCCGGTCCCACCCGTCGTCCGGCACCGCCTCCAGCGTGGTGGCGAGGCGTTCGGCGTTGACGGCCAGGGCGTCGGTCACCGCCTCCGGGTCGTCCTCGTTGTACCGACGTTCGGTGGCCAGCTCGTCCGGCGGAGGCCCCTCCATGACCGGCATGTCCTCGGCCAGGCACTGGCCGATCCACCGGTCGTAGTTGTCGAAGACGTCGCGCACGTGCGCCGCGTACTCGAGGGCCGACCAGACCTCCGGCGCCGGCCGCTCCCGCACGAGGGCGTCGCCGTCCTCGCCTTTCAGGAAGCGGGTGAGGGGGGCGCGGTAGCGCTTGGCGAACGAGCGGACGGTTGCCGGCGCCTCGGCCGGGTCGAGCGCCTCGTAGTCGAAGCCGCACTCCTCGCAGGGCGGGAGTGTCACTCGGCCGCGGCCTTGGCGACCTTGTCGACGAGGTGGGCGGGCAGGACGTCGTAGTGGTCGTGGCGGACGGTGAACCGCCCGCGCCCGCCGGTGATCGACCGGAGGTCGATGGCGTAGCGCAGGATCTCCGACGTGGGGACCAGGGCGCTGATCATCTGCTCGCCCAGGGCCGCCACCTCGGTGCCCTGCACCCGGCCCCGCCGGGAGTTCAGGTCGCCCATGACGTCGCCCTGGTAGGCGGGCGGCACGGTCACCTCGAGCAGCGAGACCGGCTCGAGCAGGACGGGCCCGGCCTTCGCCATCGCATCCTTGAACCCGAGCGAGCCCGCCATCTTGAAGCTCATCTCCGACGAGTCGACCGGGTGGAACTTGCCGTCGAACACCGTGACCCGCACGTCGACCACCGGATAGCCGAACACGCCGGCGGTGGCCATGGTCTCGAGCACCCCCTTCTCGACCGCGGGGATGAACTGCCGGGGGATGGCGCCGCCGACGATCTTGTCGACGAACTCGAACCCGCCGCCGCGCTCCATCGGCTCGACCTTGAGGAACGCCACGCCGAACTGGCCGTGGCCACCCGTCTGCTTCTTGTACTTGCCCTCGGCGTCGGCGGAGGCGGTGATCGTCTCCCGGTAGGCGACCTTTACGTCCTCGGTGAGGACCTCGACCCCGAACTTCCGCTGCAGGCGCTCGGTGACGATCGACAGGTGGGTGTCGCCCATGCCCGACAGCAGGGTCTGGTGGGTCTCGTCGTCGCGGCGGACGTGCAAGGCCTGGTCCTCGTCCTGCAGGCGGTGCAGCGAGGTCATCAGCTTGTCCTCGTCGCCCTTGGACTTGGGGCGGATGGCGACTGTGAGGACCGGCACCAGCGGCTCGGGCGGGGTCACGACCACCGGCGTGCCCTTCGGCGCCAGCGTGTCGCCCGTCAGGGTGTCGGACAGCTTGGCTACCGCACCGATGTCGCCGGCGGGCAGCTCCGAGAGGCCCTCCTGCTCCTTGCCCCGCATGGTGAAGAGATTGTGCAGCTTCTCGTCGGAGTGGGTGCGGGGATTGGTGAGGGTGGAGTCGGGCCGGATGGTGCCCGACAGGACCTTCAGGAAGGACACCTTGCCGACGTAGGGGTCCGCCACGGTGCGGTAGACGAGCGCGAGCGGCTGGCCGGCGGGGTCGGGGGTCACCTCGGTGGTGCCGCCGGGCGACTCCACGCTGACCGGGGGCCGGTCGAGGGGCGAGGGCCCGACCTCGACGATGAACTGGGCCAAGCGGTCGATGCCGATCAGCTTGGTGGCCGACCCGCAGGCGACGGGGAAGACGCTGGCCTCGGCGACTCCCTTGGCCAGGGTGTCCTCCAGCTCCTTGGGGCTGATGGCCTCGCCCTCCAGGTAGCGCATCATGAGGTCGTCGTCGGCCACGACGATGCCCTCGACCAGGTTGTCGCGCACCTCGTGCTCCCGGGCCGCCATGTCCTCGGGGATCTCGGCGATGGTCGACTTGGGCCCGCCGTCGTAGAGGACGGCCGTGTCGGTGAGGAGGTCGGCGACGCCCCGGAACGTCGCTTCCTCCCCGATGGGCAGCTCTAGGGGCGCCACGCCGGCACCGAAGCGGTTCTGCAGCTCGGCCAGGGTCCGGTCGAAGCTGGCCCGCTCCCGGTCGAGCTTGTTGATGAAGAACATCCGGGGCAACCCGAGCTCCGAGGCGATCCGCCAGGCGACCTCGGTCTGGACCTCCACGCCCTCGACCGCGCTCACCACGAGGATCGCCAGGTCAGCCACCCGCATCGCGGTGTGCATATCGCCCACGAAGTCGGCGTAGCCGGGGGCGTCGAGCAGGTTGATCTTGAAGCCGTCGTGCTCGAAGGGCGCCAGCGACAACGACAGCGACAGGTGGCGGCGGACCTCTTCGGCGTCGAAGTCGGTCGTCGTCGTGCCGTCTTCGACCCGGCCCATGCGGTTGATGGCGCCGGAGCAGAACAGCAGGGCCTCGGCCAGGCTGGTCTTGCCGGCGCCTCCATGGCCTACGAGGGCGACGTTGCGGATCTTGGCGGGAGGGAAGCTCTTCACGGGCGCCTCGCTGCTTCGTCGGCGGGGAGCCGCCGGTCCTGGGGTAGAAGAACAGTCAGACTACCGGGCCGCCCTGGTAGCCTCTAGGGGCGGAATCGGTTTTCTGAAGGAGTTGGATTTTGTTCGACAAACGGTGCCGAGCGGGGGTCGAGCGCAGCCTTCGGCCTGTCGGCTCGGGCTTGAAGAAGGTCGGCATCACCGCCGATCAGCTCACAGTGCTCGGTCTGGTCCTGTCCGTCGGCTGTGCCGCGGCCATCGCCAACGGCTGGCTTTTCGTCGGTTGGTGCCTCCTGGCCGCCTCGGCCGTGCCCGACGTGCTCGACGGCGCCGTGGCCAAGGCCTCCGGCACGTCGTCGCCCCGGGGCGCCTTCTTTGACTCCGTGGTCGACCGCGTCAGCGACACCGTGGTGCTGGGGGGCCTGGCCTGGTACCTGGCCAACACCCACAGCCCCCACGCCGCCCTGCTGCCCCTTGCCATCGTCGGCGCGTCGAATCTCGTCTCCTACGAGCGGGCCCGGGCCGAGTCGCTGGGCTTCACCGCCCGGGGTGGTCTCATGGAGCGGGCGGAGCGCATGATTGCCGTCGGCCTCGGTCTCCTCTTCAGCTTCATCCTCATCCCGATGCTGTGGCTGATGCTGGGCCTCACCATCCTCACCGCCATCCAGCGCTTCGTGATGGTCTGGCGGCAGGCCAGTGCCACGGTCCCGCGGCGCCCGGCGAACGATCGACTGACCGGCCGGTGGTCCGCCCGGCGGCCGTCGGTGGGGTTCGGCGGCGAGGGGTTCCGGCTGCGCGGCCAGCGCGGTGATTCGGGCACCTGGAGGGCGCGCCGCGCGTCTCAGTCGCGGCCGGCCACCTGGCGCCGGGCCCGCACCCGGCCGTAGCCGCCCCTTCGCTCCTCCGCGCCCGGGCGTGGTGGGATCGCCGGCTCTTCCACTACATCCGCGCCGCGGCCTGGGCCGCCTGCGCCCTGCCGAGGCCGGCGGCGGTGCCGGTGTCGCGGGTGTTGTCCCGGGCGGTGCTGGCGTTGCCGAAGTCGGCGCGAGACCGGCACTTCGTCGCCCGCCACCAGTCCCGGGCCCGGGGCGTCACCCTGGCCGGAGCGGCCGAGAAGGCCGCGGTCCGCGAGGCCTTCGCCTCCTATGCCCGCTACTGGATGGAGTCGCTGCGGCTCCCCAGGATGACGCCGGCGGAGGTCGACGCCGGCTTCACCATCGAGGGGCTGGAGCACATCCGCGCCGCCCTCGATGCGGGAACCGGCGCCATCCTGGCCCTGCCCCACGTCGGCGGTTGGGAGGTCGGGGGGTCGTGGTTCGTCCGCCAGGGCTTCCCCCTGACCGTGGTGGTCGAGGCGCTCAAGCCGCCGGAGCTGTTCACCTGGTTCGCCGACCTGCGCCGCTCGCAGGGCTTCACCGTCATCCCCCTGTCCAAGTCGGCCGGCATCTCGGTCGTGCGGGCGCTGCGGGCCAACCAGATCGTGGCCCTCGTCTCCGACCGTGACATCGCCGGCGGGGGAGTGGAGGTCGACTTCTTCGGCGAGCGGACGACCCTGCCCGGGGGGCCGGCGACGCTGGCGTCCCGGTTCGGTGTCCCCCTTCTGCCCACCGCCGTCTACTTCAAGGGCGCCGGCCACCACGCCGTGGTCCGGCCGGCGCTGGCAATGGCCGGCGACCCCGTCGCCGACACCCAGGCCCTTGCCCACGAGCTGGAGGACCTGATCCGCGCCGCGCCGGCGCAGTGGCACTTGTTTCAGCCCAACTGGCCCTCTGACCGTCTCTGACGCAGTCGCAGGACGTCACTCCGGCACGCGCAACCGCTCCAGCTCGCCGAGCACCCGACGCACCTCGGCCTGGTCTCCGACCTGTTCGAACTCAAGCAGGCTCTCTTCGAGCATCCGGCGTGAACGCACGGGGTCGCCCTGCCGGTCGGCGATGTCGCCAAGAAAAGCCAGCGCCTCCGCCACGGTGCGGCGGCTTCCGAGCTGACGCTCGATGCCCAGGCACTCTTCAAGATGGCGTTCCGCCGTCGCGTAGTCGCCACCTCGGACGGCGAGCTGGCCCAGGAACCGGACCGTCTGGGCCACGCCCCTCTTGTTCCCGAGATGGCGGCTGATGGCGAGGCTCTCCGCCAGGTACCTGCGGGCGATGTCGTCGTCCCCCTGGAACCCGGCGAGCACGCCGAGGTTCTGGAGCGACAGTGAGATGCCGTGGAGGTCGCCGAGCTCGCGGTGCAGGTAGAGCGCCTCGCGGAACATTTCGTGTGCCTGCGCGGCCTCCTCGCCGTGCATCGTGCCGTCGAAGAGCTGATGCTCGATCAGGACGCCGAGGTTCATCAGGCTGGCGGCGAGGATCCGCTGGTCGGCGAGGTCTCGGCCGATGCCGATGACCTCGGCGTACAGCTTGCTCGCCGTCGGCAGGTCGCGGGTCGAGGAGGCGACGTTGGCCAGGCCGTTCAGCGCCGTCGCCACGCCTCGTCGGTCCCCGAGCTGCTCGAAGGCGACCGCGCTCCGTTGATGGAGCCGCCGGGCGGCCGGGTAATCGCACTGGTGGTGGGCGAGCACACCGGAGGCGTTCAGGCATCTGGCGACGACATCGGGCCCGGCAACGGAGGCCCGGGCCGCCGCCTCCAGCCACGATCGGCCCTCGGTGAGGTACCCCCGCACCTCCCAGAACCGGCTCAGCGAGAGCGTGAGCGCGACCAGCTCGGTTGCGGGCCCGTGTCCGCCGGCCCACTGGAGGGCGGCACGGAAGTTGTCGTGTTCGGCGTCCAGGATCGCCAGCCACGTGTCTTGGAGCGGGCCCTTCAGCTCCGGCTCGGCCGTACGGGCCAACCCGACGGCCCATCGCAAGTGGGCGTCCTTGGCCTCCGCGGCGATCCCTGCTGCGGTGAGCCGCTGCTGGCCGTAGTCCCGGATGGTCTCGAGCAGGCGGTACCGCATCACGCCGTCCCGCCGCTCCAACACGACCAGCGACTTGTCGACGAGCGCGGTCAGGCTCTCGACGACGTCGAGGTCAACGCTGTTGTCGTCGTGTACCGCCTCCGCTGCGTCCAGCGTGAACCCGCCGGCGAAGACCGACACGCGGCCGAGGACCTGCTGTTCATTGCCGGACAGGAGGTCGTAGCCCCAGTCGAGCGCGACCTGGAAGGTCTGGTGTCGAACCGGACCGTGTCGCATGCTCCGGGTGAGGACCCGAACGTGGGCACCGAGCCGGCGCGCCATGTCCTCCAGCGGGACAAGGCGGGTGTGGGCGGCGGCCAGCTCGAGGGCGAGGGGCAGGCCGTCGAGCAGCCGGCAGATGTCCACCACGGCGGACGTCGGTCGCAGGTCGAGCCCGGGGGCGAACATGGCGGCCCGCTCGACGAACAGCCGCACGCCGTCGTAGGCCAACAGGGCTTCGAGATCACCGGTGCCGGCCGACGTGGGCACTGGTAATGGCGGTACGACCCACGTCGCCTCACCGGGCACCCGGAGCGGCTCCCGGCTGGTGATGACGATGCGCAGGCCAGGGCAGGCGCCCAGGAGGGTCGCGACCAGGGTGGCGCAGGCGGCGACGAGGTGCTCACAGTTGTCAAGGACGACCAGGGCATCGCGGTGGGCGAGCGATCCCACGAGCGACTCCATCGAGTCGCAGCCCGGCGACTCGGGAATCCTGAGAACTGACAGCGCCTGTTGGGGCACGTGACCCGGATCGCGGACGTCGGCGAGCTCGATGAGCCAGACCCCGTCCGCGTGGGCACCTGCCAGCCGCCCGGCCAGCTCGAGGGCCAGGCGGCTCTTGCCGACGCCCGCCGGCCCGGTGAGGGTGAGAAGGCGGCTGCGCCGCGCCGCGACCTCCAGTTGGGACAGCTCGGCCCCACGCCCGACGAACGTCGAGAGCGCGGTCGGTAGGTTGGTCGGGTCGACTCGACCGGAGGCGGCCTCCCCGTCCCCGATGGTCGCATCCACGATCCGGCGATTGGCCGCCACCGTGGCCGCCGACGGCTCGATGTCGAGCTCGGCCCGCAACGACACCCGGCACCGCTCGAACGCCCGCACTGCGGCGGCGCGGTGGCCGGCCGCGTCGTGCGCCTTCATCAACAGCACATAGGACGACTCGCGGAACGGCTCGCGCTCGATGGCATCCTCGGCGGCGGCCACGGCGTCGTCGTAGTCAGCCGTGACCGTGCTCGCCTCGCTCAGGACCTCGAGGGCCTGGAGGTGCAGCTCGCGGTACTGCGCCTGGCGGGTCTCCACCCACGCGCCGGTCGCGCCGGGCAGGAAGTCGGCACGCGAGAGGGCGGCCGACTCGGCGGCCATTCGCCGGGCGGCCGTCGCTTCCCCCGACTCGAGCGCGGCCCGGGCCGCATGCAGTAGCCGTCCGGCCTCCTCGACGTCGACAGTCACAGCGACGGGCAGGTGGAGTCGGTAGCACCCCAGGGTGTGGCGGAGTACGTCGGACCCCGCCAGCCCGACCGCGTCGAGGCTCCCCCGAAGCCGGAAGATCACGCCTCGCAGCGAGGCCGGCCACGTCGCCGGAGGGTCCTGACCACCCCACATGGCTTCGGCGAGCTCGTCGCGCGTGACCGGCCGGTCCCGTTCGAGGACCAGGTAGGCCAGCGCGATCCGCCCGCGGGGGCCGGGGACGGGGTCGGGGAAGGCCCGCCTGTCGATGTGTACGGCGGTGGCGCCGGTGAGTGCGAAGAAGATGCTCGCCACCATGCACGAGACGTTACGCGGCGTTACAGCGATATTGCTGGGCGAGTGCTAGACCCCTGCCGGGGGGTGCGTTGCCGCGCTCGCACTCTGTCCCTTTCGCCCGTCCGGAGGAGACCATGCAAAAGCACTCGATCGCCAACGCAGCACGCATGCGGACCGCCGGGATCCTGGTGGCTGGCACCCTGCTCCTCACCTCGTCCAGCATCCTCCCCGCGTCGGGAGCGTCCGGAGCGACGGTGACCGCGAACACCCGGGTGGGGCCGCCCGCCTCCGATCCCTTCCGGGGCGCCGACATCCCTGGCGTCGCCGTGGACCCCAGCGACTCCAGGCACCTGGTGCTCCTGGACGAGAACTTCGTCACCGGGCAGTGCGAGGTCCACGTGACCTTCGACGGTGGCTCCAAGTGGGAAACGACGTCGCTGCGGGCGCCGGCCGCGTTCGTCACCCCGCCGTGCCAGCAGTTCAACTCGGGCGGGTACCCGCACGTGAACCAGTCGATCGCCTTCGGGTCCAACAACCAGGTGTACGCCGTGTTCGACTCGACGACGGGGCCGCGCCAGGTGTTCACCAACCCGAGCATCAACTCGGGCCAGGGCGACTCCACCCTGGTCGCCAAGTCGACCGACGGTGGCAAGACCTTCGGGGTGGCCACCGTCGCCCTCCCCGCGCCTCCCGGTCCGCAGCCGTACTACGTCCGCGGGACCGTCGGCGTGCAGCCCCGTCCAACGGGTGACCGGGTCGTCGTGGCCGCCTGGGGCGTGAATGTCACGTCGGGCGGGCCGGCCGACGGCGTCGGCCAACGGAGCCTGACCACGGCCATTTCGAACGACGGCGCGGCGACGTGGTCCGCGCCCATCGACGCCAGCGCGCCGGGAGAGCAGGTCCGGGAGCCGTCCCCCGCGGTGTTCGGCGCCGATGGGACCATCTACCTGGCGTGGCGGAACCGGGACAACCCCCCCAGCCCATCCAACGAGATCGTGGCCAAGTCCACTGACGGCGGCGCGACCTGGGTGCGCAACCTCGCCGGCGCGGTGACCGGCCTCGGCCAGGGCCCGAACGGTGGGGCCCAGCAGCTCGCCATCGACAAGTCGAGCGGCGCCCTCTACCTCGTCTACCAGGAGCAGCAGCCCTCCGGCGACCAGGACATCTGGTTCCAGAAGTCGACCGACGGCGCCACGACGTGGTCCAAGCCGCTCCGCGTCAACGACGACACCGCGGGCAACGGCGTGCGCCAGCACCTGCCCCATATCTCCGTCGCTCCGAACGGCCGGATCGACGTCGTCTGGATCGACCACCGCAACGGCTACGTCGGCCCGTTCGCGCCGGCGCCCCGGGGCGGGGCCGATGTCTACTACGCAGCCTCGACCGACGGAGGCGCCACCTTCTCCGCCAACCGGCGGATCACCGATCACACCATCAACCAGGACATGGGCCTGATCGGCCGGATCGGCAGCTACTCCTGGTACGGCCCCGTCGTCGCCTCGCTCGGCAACGACGGCGTGTTCTTCGCCTGGTCCGACCCGCGCGGCGGCAACGTCGACACCGACACCAACGACATCTACACCGCCACGCTGAAGCTGGGGGCCAGCGACGCCAGCCCGTCGATCCAGGAGCTGCCGAAGGCCAGCCCGGCCGACCTGTCGGTTGCCGCGTCGCAGATGGCCTACCCCGGCGGCACCGAGCGCCTCAACGCCCTGCTGACGACAAAGCTGGTTGTGGTGAACAAGAACGACGTGGCCGCCGCTTGGGCGGGAGCGGTGTTGGCCCGAAACAACGCGGGACCCCTGCTGGTCGTCGATGGGAAAAGCCTGACCAAGGATGCGAAGACGGAGATCGGCCGCCTCCACCCCACGGGCGTGTACGTGATCGGGGACCAGAAGGCCATTCCAGACAAGCTGGTCTCCGCCATCACCGCGGCAGGGGTCACGACGGCCGCTCCGATCAGCGCAACGACGACTGTGCCGCCGACGACGACGACCGCCGCCGGCGCACCGACCACGGTGGCCACGACGACCACCCTGCCAACGCGAAACCAGTTCGCCGCCAGCACCGTCGTCCGACTCGAGGGAGCGACGGCCGCCGAGATCGGCCGAGCCGTCGCCGGCGCCCTCGACATCCGCTCCGACGCCGATCGCAGCAAGGGGACGCCGGCGGTCGCAGCCGCGGTCGTGGTCAACCCCGACAGCCAGGACGGAGCAGCAGCGCTGGGTCTGGCCGCCGCATTTCGCTATCCGGTCCTGTTCGTGACCAAGGACGACGTCCCCGTGGCCACGACCGAGGCCATCAGCGCTCTGGGCATCCAGAAGACCTACGTCGTGGGAGGCTCCGCTTCCGTCGGTGACGCGGCGATGGCCAAGCTGCCAAAAGCCACGCGGCTGAGCGGAGCAGACGCTGCGGCCACGGGCATGGCCGCCGCCAAGGAGGCGGCGGCGCAGAACGTGCCGGTCAACGTCGTCTACGTCGCCGACCAAGCCCGGCCGGTCGACGCCGCCGTCGCCGCAACGGTGGCGGCCCGCAACGGCGGGCTGCTCCTCCTCAGCCCGGGCGCCAAAACGCCAGCGGTCGAGAAGCAAGTCGACGGTCTCGGCCTGAGCTCGATGGTCGATCGCATCGTGGTCGTGCAGAGTTCGACCCCGACCTCTGTGCCCTGGGTCGTGATCACTGTGAGCATCCTGTTGGCCGTTGTCGGCGTCGCCTTGCTCGCCCGCGCCGCCCGAAAGCGAGGCCCGACGACGGCCGTCAGCAGCGCATAGACCTAGGCTCGGCCGCGATTCGGGTCGGTAGGTCCACCAATGGACGCCTGATCACCGCACACCGCCACTCCGGCGCGAAGATCGTGAACCAGAATGACGGGTGAACGGATCCACGTCCGCGTCGCCCCGCCGGCGGGCGGGTAGGCGCCCAAGCGGTGGGCGCGACCGGGGTCCTCCTGCTCGAAAGCAAGCTGCATGTCCCTCGGCGCCGACGGGGCGTGGTCCCGCGGGCCCGGCTGGACCGGCGCCTCGACCGCGACGCCCTTCCTGCCGTCGTGCTCGTGTCGGCCCCCGCCGGCTTCGGCAAGACCACGCTGCTCGCCGAGTGGCTCGCCGCCGACGATGAGACGACGAAGCGAACCGCGTGGTTGTCGCTCGACCGGCGTGACAGCGACCCGGCGGTGTTCTGGGCCTACGTCATCGCGGCCGTGCGCAAGGTCGCCGCCGATGTCGGAGCCGACGCGCGGAGCACGCTGCAGACCAACCCGACGGCGTTGGAAGCGGTCGTCACCAGTCTGCTCAACGACCTCTCTGCGCTCGCCGACGATGTCGTCCTGGTGCTGGACGACTACCACGTCGTCGAGTCCCTCGACGTGCAGGAGTCGATGCTCTTCCTGGTCGAGCACCTCCCGGAGCAGCTGCACCTCGTCGTCGCCAGCCGGGCGGACCCACCGTGGCCCCTCGCCGGCCTGCGTGGTCGAGGCGAGCTCCTCGAGGTCCGCGCATCCGATCTCCGCTTCACGTCGCAGGAGGCGGCGACCTACCTGAACGACGCCATGGGACTCGATCTCACCGCCGCGGACGTGGACGCCCTCGAAGCCCGGACCGAAGGGTGGATCGCGGCACTGCAGCTCGCCGCCCTGTCCCTCCGAGGCCGGGCGGATCCGGCGGCGTTCATCTCCGACTTCGCCGGCGACGACCGCTTCGTCGTCGACTACCTGATCGATGAGGTCCTGGACCGCCAGACCGACGATGTGCGGACCTTCCTCCTCGAGACCTCGATCCTGAACCGCCTCACCACGTCGCTGTGCGCCGCGGTGACGGGCCGCAACGACGCTCGGACGACGCTCGAAGCCCTGGAGCGGTCGAACCTGTTCCTCGTCGCGCTCGACGACCGCCGGCAGTGGTACCGGTACCACCATCTCTTCGGCGACGTGCTCCGCGCCCGCCTGGCCGCCGAGCGGCCCGAACGGGTCGTCGATCTGCACCGCCGAGCCAGCGACTGGTTCGACGTCGACGGCGACCGCGCCGAGGCGATCCGGCACGCCATGGCCGCCGGGGACTTCACCAAGGCCGCCGAGCTCGTCGAGCTCGCCATCCCCGACCTGGGACAGGCCCGCCAGGACGCCACCATGCGGGCCTTGCTCGACGCCCTCCCCTCCGACGTGTTCGCCAACCGCCCGGTTCTCACCCTCGGGCTGGTCGGCGCCCACATGGTTACCGGCGACACCGCCGGCGTCGGGGAGCTGCTCGACGACATCGAACGGTGGGTCGGCCCGGACCGGCCGGCCGGCATGGTCGTGCACGACCATGCCGGGTTCCGGCGCCTCCCCGCACAGGCCGCAATGTACCGCGCCGCCCTGGCGCTGCTTCGAGGTGACCTCGCCGAGACGGTCGCCCACGGCGAGCGCGCCGCCAGGCTCAGCGACGCCGGCGACCACTTCGGCCACGGCTCCGCGGCCGCCCTGATCGGGCTGGCCCACTGGGCCGGCGGTGACCTCGAGGCCGCCGAGCGGCAGTACGCCGCCGCGATCGCCGCGTTCGAGCGGGCCGGGTTCCTCGCCGACATCCTCGGTTGCTCTCTCGGTCTCGCCGACATGCAGGTCGCCCAGGGCCGCCTGGGCGCCGCCGAGCGCACCCTCATCGCCGGGCTCGACCTCGGCATCACGAAAGGGCCGCTGCGGGGCACACCGGACATGCACCTCGGGCTGGGTGAGCTGCACTTCGAGCGCAACGAGCTCGAAGCTGCCGCCGAGCAGCTCCGGGCCAGCCTCGAGCTCGGCGACCACCTGGCCCTACCCCAGCACGCGTCCCGTTGGCGCGTCCTCGACGCCCGGCTCCGCACCGCCCGTGGTGATCACTCCGGCGCGCTCGCGCTGCTCGCCGAAGCCGAACGGCGCTACGACACCGACTACTCGCCCAAAGCCCGACCGGTCACCGCCACCACCGCCCGGCTACGTCTGGCCGCCGGCGACATCGCCGGTGCCGAGCACTGGGCCGCCGGCGCAGGTCTTCGCCTCGACGACGAACCCGCCTACCTCCGCGACTACGAGCAACTCACCTTCGCCCGCCTCCTCCTCGCCACCGGCCGTCCCACCGACGCCATCGGGTTGCTCCAGCGCATCCTCGCCGCAGCCGAGGCCGGCCACCGCGCCGGCAACGCCATCGAAGCGCTGGCGTTGCTCGCCCTCGCCCACGACGCCGCCGCGCACACGACCCCAGCGCTCGCCGCCCTGGAGGAGGCGTTGACCCGAGCCGGCGTCGAGGGTTTTGTCCGGATCTTCCTGGACGTCGGCGCGCCGATGACAACCCTGCTGCAGACCGCAGTCCGCCACGGCCGGGCCGCCGAGCAAGCCGCCGCGCTCCTCGCCGCCGGCGAAGCCCCACTGAGCCAAGGGCAGCACGGCCTCGTCGACGAGCTCAGCAGCAGGGAGCAGGATGTCCTGCGGCTCCTCCGCAGCGACCTGAGCGGACCGGAGATCG
The DNA here is from genome assembly GCA_023265025.1 of Acidimicrobiia bacterium. GTDB lineage: Bacteria > Actinomycetota > Acidimicrobiia > Acidimicrobiales > AC-14 > CADCTB01. The sequence goes on from JAHFUP010000009.1 coordinate 96,343, forward strand.
CCGCCGAGTTGGTCGTTTCGATCAACACCGTGCGCACCCACACCAAGAACATCTTCATGAAGCTCGGTGTGACCAGCCGTCGCGCGGCCCTCCGCCGCGCCGACGAGCTCGGCCTCTAAGAATCACCACCCACGCTCACCACATGATGTGAGGACACCTCACCAGGTCGGTTCGTATGGTCGACCCATGCAGTACGAGATCAGAGTCGACGGACACCTCGGAACCGGCTGGACGGCCTGGTTCGACGGGCTCGCCATCACCAGCGAGAGCGACGGCACCACCCTCCTCCGGGGATCGGTCGTCGACCAGGCCGCGCTGCACGGCCTCCTGCAGCAGCTGCGCGACGTCGGCATCCCGCTGATCTCGCTCAGGCAGGTCCCATCCGACGAAACACCTGAAAGGAACTGACCAGATGACCACCACCCGCACCACCAAGATCCCGATGGACCCGGCCCGGAAGGCCGCACTGGCCGCCGGCCTTTTCTACATCGGCACGTTCGTCTTCTCGATCCCGGCCCTCGGGCTGTACGACGGCGTCGTCAACAACCCGAACTTCGTCCTCGGCGCCGGCGGCGATCAAGGCGTCCTTTGGGGCGCGTTGATCGAGATCCTCACCGCCCTCACCGGCATCGGTACCGCCGTCGCCCTGTACCCGGTCATCAAGCGCCATGGCCCCGGCCGCGCCGTGGGCTTCGTCGCCAGCCGCACGCTCGAGGCGGCCACGATCTTCACCGGCGTCCTCGCCGTCCTCGCCATCTACACGCTCCGGCAGGACTTCACAGGCGCGACCGACACCGCCGCGCTCACGACCACGGCCAGTGGGCTGGTGGCGGTCAAGGACTGGTCGTTCCTGCTCGGCCCCGGGATCATGGCCTCCGTCAACGCCCTCTGCTTCGCCACGATCATGTACCAGTCCCGCCTGGTGCCGCGATGGATACCGACGCTCGGCCTGATCGGCGGCCCGTTGCTGTTTGCGTCTTCGATCGCAACGCTGTTCGGCGCCTGGGACCAGGTGTCGTCCCCCGCGTTGCTCATGGCCCTGCCCATCGCCACCTGGGAGTTCTCCGTGGGCGTCTACATGACGTTCAAGGGCTTCCGGACCCCGCCGGCCACGGATGCCGGCGCCACCGTCGTGCCCGCCCCGACGGCCCTTGCTCACGCTTGATCAGGTGATCGAGATCTCCGAAGTCAAGCCGTAGGGACCGCGATCCGGCCGGAGGTCGGGGCTCGACGCCCCATCTCCGGCCGGATCGCCGTCGACCGCCAGTACTCGGCCGAGCCTGGCTCGCCATCCCGACAGGCGCTCGACCTGCTGGCCAGCTGGGCGTCCACACCCGCGGTCGCGGGCATCGACGGGCCTGAGTAGCTTTGACCATGGAGATCGAGCGGAAGCAACCCACGGTCAAGGGGCGGGCGGACTGGTTCACCGGCGACGTGTGGATCGACACCATCGTGCAGGCGAAAGACCCGTCGCGCGTCAATGTCGCGGCTGTGCACTTCACGCCCGGGGCGCGCACGGCGTGGCACAACCACGACGGCGGCCAGACGCTGTACGTGACCGAGGGGGAGGGGCGTGTGCAGTCGCGCCGCGAACCGATGGCCACGATCGGCCCCGGCGACGTCGTCCACACACCGTCGGGCGAGTGGCACTGGCACGGCGCGGCCCCAGATCACTTCATGACCCACTTGTCGCTCACCGAAGGACCGGCGACATGGGCTGACCACCTCACCGATGGCGAGTACCGCGACGGCACGTCGTGATCAGCGGGGGCAGTCCCCGTCGTGGGTCTGCTGGCCCAGCCTCAGCAGGAGCGAGTGCGCAAGGACTTCGGCGGCGATGGCGCGGCCGGCGGAGAGACCGGCCTGGTTGCTGAACTCGAAATGGATCCCACCAATGACCCGGGACCGTCCCGCCTCCGTCGCCGCCGCCGAGAAGCTCGGATAGCTCCGAGGCGTCCCGCCGGGAGCGGTGTCGGTCTTGAGACTGAACGGAACGGCGTCCCGACAGAAGAAGCCAGCGAGGACGCCGGCTGCGGCCGCGCTGAAAGAGCTGTGGCCGGACCAGTGCTCCGGAGACGACCCGACGGTTCCGGCACGAGCCGCCCAGGTGGCGTCCTGCATGGTCGCCGGGTTGCCGTCAGTGTCGGCTTCCCTGATCGCGGTGGTGGGCCGCCAGAAGCGGTAGGTGAACTTCGTCTCGTATGTCGGCGCCACGGTGTCGGCCATGGCCATCGTCGCCAGGGCGAACAGCCGGGCCGTCTCGGAGAGGGACAGAGACTGGCTCGCGGATACCGTCTGAGCCACCTGGATCCACGCTCCGGGTGGCTGGCTCGATCCGCCTCCGAGGCTCCAGTACTGGTACGTCGCCAGAGCGGCCGAGTCTGGGACGGCGGCGTTGCCGACCACCTTGACCTCGTTGAAGGCAGCTGCGTACGCCGCGCTGGTGAGGCTCGGCGGACCGGAGCTGACGTAGATCTCAGGGTCGGCGATGGCGAATGGAGCAAGGTTGCGGAACTGGACACCGGACCAGCTGGCCCGGAAGACGCCCGCCCCGGTGCCTGCCGGCTGCGTCTCATTGGGACTCGATCCGTCGTTCGCCCTGGCCGCAAGCACGTGGGCGGCCACCTCACCTCCCCAGTTCCGACCCGCGGCTCGGAGCGCTGAAGGCGAGCCCAGGTCAGTGGCCAGGCGGGCGTCGTACACCGCGGCCTGGTCCGGATAGAGGGCGACGAGCACGTCGTGGGCCGCGCCGGCAGCGGCCGTGACCTGGTCGCCGTAGGCGCCCCGCTGGGACGGCACCAGGGCCTCCTCCCGGACCTGATGGGCACCGAGGCCGGGCAGGCCGTTCACCGCGTCGTACATGGCGATGTTGACCATGGCGAACAGGCGCGCCGCCTGGGCATCACTCGCGTTCTTGGTCCGCACCGTCTGAAGGGCGACATCGTTCCAAGCCCGGATGACGTTCGCTCGAGTGTCCGGGAGCGCCATCGCCGACGTCGCGCCCAAGCCTGCGGACAGCACCACGACCATTGCCAACGCGACCCGCCATGGACATCGACGTGAAGGTGCCTCGTACACGCGTCGGGGCGCCGCCTTGTCGGTGTTCATCGATGCCCCTCTCGCCTGGGGAGGATGACCGCCCACATCCTCCTCCGGCTCAGGCGGCTGGTCAAGGGCGGCCGGCGCTCGGAAGGCGCTTCGAGCCTCGGAGCTCCCAGGCCCTCGGCCTTGCTCTCGGAACCCATAATCTACGGGGTCGGGCCGGCAGGGAAAGAGGGGGACGCAGGGCGTGAGAAGCCGTGGAGGAGCGGGCGTCGCCACGAGATGCCGACCGTTCCGTAGTGGCCGGGGCCGTACCGCACTGGTGATGCTGGCTGCTGTCGTCACGACCATTGCCACGGGGTCGGTGGTGTTCGCCGCGGACTGGCCGGAGTTCCGGTTCGGCCCGACCCACCCAGGGCTCAACCCGGCAGAAAACGCAATCAGCGCCGGCAACGTTGGATCGCTTGCCACGGCTTGGACGGCGCCCACGGGAAACGGCGTCTACTCCTCGCCTTCTGTCGCCGGCGGGACTGTCTACGTCGGCTCCGACGACGGCAAGCTCTACGCCTTCGATGCGGCCGGCATGACCAACTGTTCGCCCGGCTCACCACGAACGTGCTCACCGGTGTGGACAGCGGCGACGGGCGGCGCGGTACGTTCCTCGCCGGCCGTCGCCGGCGGGACTGTCTACGTCGGCTCCGACGACGGCAAGCTGTACGCCTTCGACGCCGCGGGCCTGTTCAACTGCTCCGCCGGACCCCCCAGGACCTGTCTGGCGCGGTGGGTGACGACCACTGGAGCCATCGTCCGTTCCTCACCTGCCGTCTCGAACGGCGTCGTCTATGTCGGCTCCGACGACGCCGGGCTGTACGCCTTGAACGCGACGACCGGCATGGTCATCTGGAAGACGATCACTGGTGCCGCGGTGCGTTCCTCACCGGCCGTGGCGGGTGGGGTGGTCTTCGTGGGTTCGGATGACAAGGCTGTCTACGCGTTGGACGCAGCCACGGGCGCCGTGCTTTGGAAGACGACGACCGGTGCGGCCGTTCGCTCCTCGCCGGCGGTGGCAAACGGCGTCGTCTACGTCGGTTCCGACGACACCGGCCTGTACGCCTTGAACGCGACGACGGGCCAGGTGGTCTGGAAGACGATCACCGGCGCGTCGGTGCGTTCCTCGCCGGCCGTCTCGAACGGCGTGGTCTTCGTCGGCTCCGACGACACCAATGTCTACGCGCTCGACGCGCCCACCGGTGCTGTGCTGTGGACCGCACCCGCCCTCTCCCTCGTTCGCTCGTCCCCCGCAGTGGGCAACGGATTGGTGTACGTGGGCTCGGACGGCGGCTCACTCTCGGTCTTCGACGCGTTGGGGTCGGCGAACTGCTCGGGCACTCCCAAGATTTGTTCACCGCTACGGACGGTGCCCACCGGGGGTTTGCTGCGCTCCTCGCCGGCCGTCGCCGACGGTGTCGTCTACGTGGGCTCGGTGGACGGCAGGCTTTACGCTCTCGCCCCGCCGGGGCCGCCACCCTGCACCCGCTCGCTCGCCGGCGATGTGGCCGGCCCGGTGACGGTCGGCTCGGCGGAGAGCGTCTGCATCACAAGCGCACGCGTCACCGGGCCGATCAGCGTTGACCCGGGAGGCGCCCTCACGGTCAACGGGTCACGGATCACCAACGGGGTGGTGGCGACCTCACCCTCGTTCTTCAGCCTCTGCGGCTCCCAGGTCGCGGCGCCAACTGGGAACCGCGCCCAGGGCGTTGTCGTCACCGGCGCACGGTCCCCGGTACTCGTTGGTGACCCGGCAGTGGGCTGCGCCGGCAATCGGGTGGCGGGCGACGTCAGTCTGACGGGCGCGAGCGCCGGTCTCACTCTCGGGGCCAACACCGTCTCGGGCAATGTCAGCGTCGACAACAACCCGAGCTTGGCCGTCGTCAAGGCGAACATGATCTTCGCCACGCTGGCCTGCTCGGGCAACAGCCCGCCGCCCACCAATTCCGGGCAGACCAATGCAGCGGCTGCGAAGACCGGGCAGTGCGCCGCGCTGTAACCATCAAGCGACGTGCCTGAGTAGCGTTGACCGGTCCGACCGTCCGAGGAAGGGGTGAAGCGTGACCTCACGGTCGTCGTTGTCCTCGTGGTCGGCGTTCTCGACGTTCTGGCGCTCGCGGCCGTCTTGGTCGGGGGCCACTTCTGTCGGATTGCGCCGTTGCATCCGCCCCACGTCGCGCCGTTGCATTCGCCTAGAGAGGCCCAGATTCTCACGCGTTGCATTCTGGGCTGGCGCCAATCCGGGACTTTCAGCCGTTGCATTCTTGGGCGGCTCCGCGGGCAGGGGGATTTTCAGCCGTTGCATTCCTGGCCGATCTCAGAATTTCAGTCGTTGCATTCCTGCTGACCACTGGCAGTCCCCTGCGCCTTGGCTGAACGCGGGTAGCGGGGCCGCCCAGGCGGCCCCGCTACCCTTCCGTTCCCTGCTCGACGGGCTCTCAGCTCATCGCCGTCCTGCTTGCTGGGCGTTGCTTGGCCGGCTCTAGACCCAGCACCAGCAGTAGTCGTACCGGTTGGTGTACCGGCTGGGAGCATTCGGGTTGTATGAGCCGTTGGTCTGGTAGGTGTACTGGTAGACGCACCGGGCGTTGAACCGGGAGCACTTGTAGACCTGCACGAAGTTGTTGGGGACGGTCGCCGTCACCGTGACGGCGGACGCCACGGTTGCGTCCCATATCTGGTGTAAAAGCCGACTGACGCAGGTTCCTCATTGATCAGTTTACGCGGCAGGTGAGACAGTCTCGGCGGGCACTTCGTCGTGGGACATGGGGTCGGGATGGAACAGCTCCCGGCGGAGCTCGGCCAGCAGCCGGATGGACGGGATCGTCTGGTTGACGCCCCGCCAGCCACGGCTGGCCCGGTCGAGCACCGCCCACACCAGGCTCAGGCAGGACCGCTCGCCGGGGAGCCGGCCGATGACCTTTACCCGACGGCGGGTCTCGCCGAAGGTGCGCTCGATGAAGTTGGAGTGGCGGATGCGGGCATGGTGCTCGGCCGGGAAGCGCAGGTAGGTAACGAGGTGCTCGAAGTCGTCCTCGAGGCAGTCGACGGCCGCCGGGTAGAGCTGGCGCCACTTCGAGGCGAACGCCCGGGCCCGGTTGCGGGCGGTGGCCTGGGCGCGGTTCCGGGCTCGGCGTCGATGTCGTCGAAGGTCTTCCAGTACTCGGCGTAGCGGTGCAGCGTGCGTTCGGGCACGACCACACCCTGGCGGCCCAACAGCTCATGCGCCTTGACCGCGGTCAGGCCCTCGGTGACCACCCAAGCCTTGAGCTGGTCGTGGTGGGCCACCAGCACGGCCCAGGCGGCGCCGTGGCCGTCGGGACGATGGGGGCGCACCGCTTCGCACACCGCAGCCAGGAGCACATCGTCCAGCTGCTCTTCCCCGCCGGCCCGGTCGAGGCCAGCCTCGACGGCGGCGGTCACGTAGCGGCGCACCGTCTTGCGGTCGACCGACGACAACCGCTCGATCGAGCGCAGGCCCTTGCCCCGCAACCACAGCCTGAGCACTTCTCGGATCTCGTACACACGAACCTCCCGGAACATGGCCACCTTCCTGGACCGCTGGTCGGTCAGGTGGCTGAGTCCACCGGCAGCGGTGCCGCTGCTGGTGGATCCCCGGGTGGTCCCATTACTGGCGGAAGGGTGGTCCCATGCTGCTGGCGGAACTCACCTCAAGGTGGTCCCATCTCGCTGGCGGGCGACACACGGTGACCGTCCGACCAGACGACGGCGATGCGGCGGCCGCCGACGGCGAGTCCACATCGAGACGCCAACCGGAGATAGGGACGCCGGAGTCCACTCGGCGACGCATTCCCGAGGGAGTGACCACCCGCCCGGCCCAGGGGCTAACCGAGAGTGCGTCAAGGCTAGCGAAGGACCTGACTGCACGAGGCCATAGCGGGACGGCACCGCCGCCCAACGAGCGCCTTTGACGCGCCAGCGGACGGCAGCGCTGGAGAGGTAGCTGATACTCCTCTCGATGCTGCCCACAGCCTCGCCGGCCTGCAAAGATGTACTCCTCCATCCATGATCGCACCGCTGGCCTGCTCCAGATCGAGAGCGCTATCCGACCCGGGCCGCTCGCCCCGCCGATGAGCGGCGTAGAACGACATAGGTCAGCCCTCCCACGAGGCCGCCGGGGACAAGAGCCCCGAGTGCCACTTGCACGGCGTGCCCGAAACCCGCCTCCGGGGAGGCGATGTCCCACCCGGCCGCTGTCTCTCGGACCGTCACAGTGCTCTCGCTCATCCCCAACCACCGCCGCTCGACCTGCACGCTCCGTGAGTCGATCTCGGCGATCAGCACCGAGGTGCCCGGCCACCGGTGCCGACCACCGGCCTCAACCGCAGCCGGCCGAGCAGCCTCGAACGTCGGGTAGCGGTTCGGGGCGATCTCAACCGCCTGAGCGAACAGCACGACCCAGAGCATGAGCGCCACGGCGAGCCCGACCCCGGCGCCGACGACCGCGGGCAGGACCGTGCGCCGCCGGCTCAACAGACCCCACGGAGCCAGAAGGGAATGCTGGCCTTGCTCGGCTCATCGTCGATGTGAGCCTGGCCCGGGTTGGTGGGATCGCCAGCTTGGTCCGGGATGCGCTTCAGAAGATCGGCCACCTTCAGGTCGCCACGCCGGAGTTTGATCCCCAGGTCGATGGCGATGCGTCCACTCCTCACGTCCTGCTCCGACGCCCCGGGATTGCCGGGACGTTCGTTGCAGGACAGCCCCGTGTTCGCCAGCCTGGGATGAAAATACCCCGCAGCCATGAAGCCCACGAAGTGCCGGGCGGGACTTCTGCGCGAGTCGTCGTCGGGGGACCCGTCGCTGTCCACGATCTCCTTGCGCCAGCCGGAGGTTCGGAAGATCTCCTCGGGCGGAGTATCCCGATTGGGGCCGTCACCGATGAGGGGAATGTTGAAGGCGAACCGCCCAGGGTCTAGGCCGGCAAGCCGCTCGCTGGCCTTGCGGGCGAAGTCGTCGTTGCTGCATCCGTTGGCGGTTCCGGTGCACTTCGCCTCGCTTGCGAAGTCCGTCAGGCGCTTGATCATCTGGTCGAACGCCTTGAGGTTCGGGTCAGTTCCGGCTCGAATCTCGTCAGCGTCCGAGACTCCGTCCCCATCCGAGTCAGCGACGAAGGGGTTCGTACCGCGGTTCTTCTCCTCCCGATCTGACAGCCCATCGCCATCCGTGTCAGCGAGCCGCGGGTCGCTGAACACGAGGTTCCAGGTGAAGGTGCGGTTGCCGAAGGGCAGCGAGATCTTGGAACCGATCTCCTCAGCGTCAGTCAGGCCGTCACCATCGGTATCGGCGAGGGTGGGATCGGACGTGTACCGCCGCCCGAACTGCGGGCCGCCGATGGCGCCGTTGCGCTCCTGACAATCGGTCAGCCCGTCACGGTCGGTGTCGGTGCCGTCGTCCTCGTTGTTCTTGTGAATCTGGTCGAAGGCGGCAGCGAGCTGGCCGGCCTGGGCCACGGGGAAGTACTGGCCGCCGGTCTCGGTTGCGATGGTCCGCAGAAGCGTCTCGTTCACCGATGACCCGAGCCCCACGGTGTAGATGGTGATCGACTTCGCCTTGGCCTCAGCGGTGAGGTCGGGGGAGTAGGACCCGTCACCGTCGGTCAGGAGGACCATGACTCGTGCGCTCGTGCCCTGGGCGCCTAGTCCGAAGTTACGGCGGCCAAGTAACTTCGGCCTAGTGAGTCGATTCCGACCCGCACGCCGGCACCGATGTCGGTGCCCCCGGCGTTGTCGATGGTGTCGATCGCCGCCTTGATCGCCGCCTTGTCGGAGGTGAGGGCCTGGGCGAGCCGGGCGCTGCTGTCGAAGTCCACCACCGAGGCCCGGTCGTTGGCGAGCAAGGCATCGACCAGCTTCTTCGACTCGGTCTTTCGCAGGCCCTGGGGGTCGTTGTCCCCCATCGAGCCGGAGCTGTCGAGCACCAGGGCGAGGTCTAGAGCGGTGGGTACCGATCCTGGGGCCCGACAGGTGGCACCCACCGAAGTGAGGGCGCCGTCCCACTGCTTGGTGTTGAAGATCGAGTACACCGAGAAGTGTCGAACCTCCGCTG
>JAHFUP010000072.1 GCA_023265025.1 Acidimicrobiia bacterium
GAGCGGCGGCGGTCCGGACCGCCGGCCGAGCCGTCGGGCCGGGGGCCGGTCCGACGGCCGGCGCAGAGGGTCGCTCGGGGCCCGGCGGGGCGGCGCGGCGAGCTCGGCCCGCGCCGGCTTGGCCCACCGCGCCGGCTTCGCGGCGAGGGGATCGGGTCGGGGGGTCCGGGGCACACGGGGCGGGGCGTGGCCCGGGTCGAATCGGGTCGGGGCCGTCACCGGATGGGCGTTCCCGCCGTCGGGGGCGGGAGCGGCGTGAGGTAGATCACGGTCGCCGGCGTGACCATGCCCAGGCGCTGGCGGGCGGCGGCGGTGACCCGCGCCGGCGCCTCCAGCTCGGCGACGGTCATCCGCAGGTCCTGGCGGGCGGCCTGCTTGGCCTCCACCGACGCGGTGAGGCGGTCGACGGTGACCTGGCCCTGGGCCAGCACCACCCGCGTGGCCACGATGGCGAACAGGCCGGCGAAGACGGCGACGATCAGGGCGCCAGTCACCAGCCGGGTGAGCCGGCGCTCGCGCCGCTCGCCGGCGCCGACGACGCGCAGGTGGGGTCGGGCGCCCGGAGCCGGCGGCCGGCGAAGCGGCTCCGGGCGGGGGGCGAACGTCGTCGCACTCATGATTCGACCTCCAACTTCTCCGCGGCCCGCAGGCGCGCGCTCTCCGAACGGGGATTGGCCGCCAGCTCGGCCGGGCCCGGCCGGTGCGAGCCACGCCAGACCAGCCGCACACGCGGCACCGCCCCGCACACGCAGGGCAGTCGGGGCGGGCAGACGCACCCGCCGGTGACCGCTTCGGCGAAGCGGTCCTTGACGATCCGGTCCTCGCCCGAATGGTAGGCCAGGACGACGCAGCGGCCGCCCGGCACCAGCAGGTCGATGGCCCGGTCGATGGTGGCGCCCAGCGTCGCCAGCTCGCCGTTGACCTCTATACGTATCGCCTGGAACGTCCGCTTGGCGGGATGGCCACCCCGGCGCCGGGCCGGGGCGGGGATGGCGTCCCTTACGACCTCGGCCAACTGGCCGGTGGTCGACACTGGGCGGGCGGCGACGATGGCCCGGGCGACGCGACCGGCGAAGCGCTCCTCGCCGTGGCGGGCCAGCACCCGGGCCAGCGCGGCCACGTCGTACCCGTTGACCACGTCGGCCGCGGTGGTGGGCTGCCGGCGGTCGGCCCGCATGTCCAGCGGCCCGTCGCCCCGGTAGGAGAAGCCCCGCCCGGGGTCGTCGAGCTGCATGGAGCTCACGCCGAGGTCGAACAGCACGCCCGAGACCGGCCCGTCAACGACGTCGCCGAGCTCGTCGAAGTTGGCCCGCCGAATGTCCACCCGGTCGCCGAAGCGGGCCAGGGTCTCCCCCGCGATGCCCAGTGCCTCGTCGTCACGGTCAACGCCGATGAGGCGGTGCGCCGGCAGAGCGTCGAGCAGGGCGGCGGCGTGGCCGCCGGCGCCGAGGGTGGCGTCGACGATGGTCCCGGGGGGCACCGGTCGCAGGACATCGACGACTTCTGCCAGCATGACGGGCAGGTGGAGGTGGCTAGTCCCGCCCATCCGCCACCTTCCGATCGACGGACCGCCGGGAGACATTCCCGACACCTTGGCGAAGAGGGGGGTCTTCACCGATCGGAAGGTGGCGCATGGGCGGCACGTCACCCGTTCTCGAACTGCTGCGACGCCATGGCCTCGGCGCCCCTGACCTTCTTCTCCTGCCAGGCCGCGGACGGCCGGATCTCCACATGGTCCATGAACCCGGTCACAACCACCGGGGCTGACACGGTCAGCTCGGCGAAGTCCCGCAACGAGGGCGGGATGGCGATGCGGCCCTGCTTGTCCGGGGTGACCTCCTGGGCGCCGGCGAAGAAGAACGCGGCCCGGTCGTGACTGGCCTGGTCCCGCTTGGATGACGCCCGCAGCTCCGCGGCCCGGGCCGCGAACTGCTCGGGGGGCCAGAGGGCGAGGCACTTGTCGATCTCGCTGGTCAGGAACGCCGTCTCCAGCTCCTCGCGAAACTTGGCCGGCAGCGTCAAACGCCCCTTCTCGTCGAGCGTGGGGGTATACTCTCCTAGGAACACGTGTTCCCACCAAGCACCGCGCGAAAGGCACACCGGACCCACCCAGAGACACGAACAGCGTCACGGTCGTCGACATACCGGCTCCCACCACTTCCCACCACGAAGCCCCACTTTAACCCATTTCTCTCGTGGGTCAACGTCGTATCCGCGCCGGCGCGTCCCTGACACGTTCCTGTCGACCCTCTTTGGGACAAGATGCCTGCGGTGGACCTCCCTCTCCGTACCCGAGTCGCCGCCCTGGCCGGTCGGGCCATCGCCGACGCGTCGCGGTGGGTCGGCGCCGGCGAGGGATCGGTCATCGGGGGCCGCGTCACCCTCGCCATCGACCAGCGGGCGCTGGAGCTCATGGCCGCCGGCCACCAGTCGGTGGTGATCTCGGGGACCAACGGCAAGACCACGACCACCCGGCTGCTGGCCGCGGCGCTGGCCTCCCGGGGACCGGTGAGCACCAACTCCGCCGGCGCCAACCTCATCCCCGGCCTGGTCAGCACCCTGTTCCGGGGCCGGGCCGGCGCGGCCGTGGCCCTCGAGGTCGACGAGGGGCACCTGGCCGAGGCGATCGCCGCCGTCCACCCCACCGCAGTGGTGCTGCTCAACCTGAGCCGCGACCAGCTCGACCGCTTCGGCGAGGTCCGTCGTCACGCCGCCGACTGGCGGTTGGCCCTGGCCGCCTCGCCCGACACGGTGGCGGTGGCCAACGCCGACGATCCCCTGGTGACCTGGGCCGCCGGCGCCTGCGACCCGTCCGACGACGCCGTCTCGCCCGACGGCGTCCACATGAACGGCGGCGCCAGGCGCTGCGGGGTCACATGGGTCGGCACCGGCCAGCGCTGGCGGGCCGACGCGTCGGCCTGCCCGAACTGCGGCAGCCGCATTCGCTGGGACGACGACCGCAGTGAGCGCGGCGGCGTGCACTGGACGTGCTCGTCGTGCGCCCTCGCCCGCCCCCGGCCCGACGCCTGGCTGGAGGGCTCCGACCTGGTGCTGGCCGACGGCCGGCGCCTCAACGTCCGCCTCCAGCTCCCCGGCCGGGTCAACGTCTCGAACGCGGCGATGGCGGTGGCGGGGGCCATGGCCCTCGGCGTCGACCCAGGCCGGGCGGTGCGGGGCATGTCCCGGGTGCGGGCGGTGGCGGGCCGCTACCAGGTGCTCAACGTGGAGGGGGCACGCGTCCGCCTGCTGCTGGCCAAGAACCCCGCGGGCTGGGCCGAGGCCCTGGACCTCATCCGCCCGCCGCCCACGCCCGTCGTCATCGGCATCAACGCCGGCGTGGCCGACGGCCGCGACCCGTCGTGGCTCTGGGACGTCCCGTTCGAGCGCCTGCGCGGCCGGGTGGTCGTGGCCACCGGCGAGCGCGGGCGTGACCTGGCCGTGCGCCTGCGCTACGCCGAGGTCCGCCACACCTACGAGGCCGACTACCGCAAGGCGGTGACCGCGGCCGCGGCCGGCGTGATGGGTCGCCAGCCCGAGATCGACTTCGTGGCCAACTACACCTCGTTTCAGGACGCCCGCCGGGCCCTGAGTTCCAAGGTGAGGGGCGGACCCCCTGCGGTGCGGGCCGGCAATGCCTGAGCGCGTCGCCATCGCGCTGCTCTATCCCGAGCTCCTGGGCACCTATGGCGACGGGGGGAACGCCGCCGTCCTGGCCCAGCGGTTGCGGTGGCGCAACATCGCGGCCGAGATCGTCGACGTCCATGCCGGCGAGCCCATCCCCCGGTCCTGCCAGATCTACGTGATGGGCGGGGGCGAGGACGCGCCTCAGGCCCTCGCCGCCCGGGAGCTGCGGTCCGGCTCCATCCTCGCCGACGCCGTCGACGGCGGCGCCGCCGTCCTGGCCGTGTGCGCCGGCCTCCAGGTGCTGGGCCAGCGCTTCGCCGGGGAGGACGGAAAGACCCACGACGGCCTGGGCCTGCTCGACTGCGAGACCCACCGCGACGACGGGCCCCGCCGGGTGGGCGAGGTCGTCGTCACCCCCGAGCCCGAGCTGGGGCTGTCCGAGCTCACCGGCTACGAGAACCACGGCGGGGTGACGACGCTCGGCCCCACCGCCACCCCGCTGGGCAAGGTGGTCGTCGGCAACGGGAACGCCGGCGGCGACGGCACCGAGGGCATCGTCAACGGCCGGGTCGTGGGCACCTACCTGCACGGGCCGGTGCTGGCCCGCAACCCCGAGCTCGCCGACCACCTCCTCACCTCGGTGCTCGGCCCGCTGGAGCCGCTCGACGACCCCGAGGTCGAGTCGCTGCGCAAGGAACGGCTGCACGCCGCCCGCCACCCCCACATGCACATGCCGCAGCTCCGGTCCGGTTGGCGTCGCCTCCTCCGCGGCAGTTGACCCGCGTGCCCCCCCGCCGCCGGCCCGCCCCCGTGGCGGTGCTCCTCCTCACCGTCGCCGCCCTCCTCGCCGCCGGTTGCTCGGGGTCCAAACCCACGGCGGCGGACCAGCCTCTCGCGACCACCGAGGCGTCCGCCCAGGCGTCCACCACCACCGAGGCGCCAACCACGACCACCACGGCCACCACCACCCCACCGCCACCCACCTATCCCCTCACCGGCCGACCGGTGACCGATCCCAGCAAGGCGGCCCGGGCCGCGGTGGCGGTCAAGATCGACAACATCGCCGAGGCACGGCCCCAGTCCGGCATCGGGCACGCCGACGTGGTCTACGAGGAGTTCACCGAGGGCGTGACCCGCTTCATCGTCGTCTTCCACTCCGACGACGCCGAGGTGGTCGGCCCCGTCCGCTCGGTCCGGCCCGCCGACCCGGTGATCGTCACCCCCCTGGGCGGCGTCTTCGGCTTCTCGGGCGGCAGCCCGGGCGCCGAGGCCCTGGCCCGGGCCGCCCCGCTGACGATCGTCACCGAGGCGGACACCGCGGTCATGTACCGCCGGTCCTTCCGGCTCGCCCCCCACAACCTCTACACTTCGACCGCCGGCCTCTTCTCCCGGGTGCCGCCCGAGGCCGGCTCGCCCCGGGCCTTCGCCCAGTTCCTCAAGGAGGGCGAGAACTTCTTCGGGCCGGGCATCATGCCGGTGGCCAGCCTGCACGTGGTGCCGGCGCCCCAGGTGGTCGCGGACTACGAGTGGGACGCCCCGACCCGCACCTGGACCCGCTTCACCGACGGCCGCCCGCACGTGCTGGAGGACGGCCAGGTCGGGCCGACGACCGTCATCGTGCAGTTCACGCCGTACGTCACCTTCATCGACGACTACAACGTGATCTACCCCGAGGTCGTCGGCTCCGGTGAGGCGTGGGTGCTGGCGTCGGGCCAGATGGTCCGAGGGACATGGGCCAAGGACGCCCCGGGCGCGGTCACCACGTTCACCAACGCCGACGGCGCCCCCATCGCCCTCCCGCCCGGCCAGACCTGGGTGCACCTGGTCTCCCCCGGCACCACGGTGACGACGGGCTAACCCCCGTCGTACCCCGCAAGGGGACCAATCGTGGAGGCCTCGGCGCCGAAGCGCTCGACGTAGCCGGCGTGGACGTCGGCCCAGTGCTCCTGGGCCGACCACGGCGGCTGCTCACCGGCCAGTGCCCGCCACACGTTCTCCGGCGGGTGGTCCAGCTTCCGGACGAACCGGAGTTGCCAGCGGTCGCCGTCCCGGTCCAGGGTGCCTTCCATGCCGGTCGCTCCTTCTCTGGCCATGGCCCAGAACTCCGAACGTACGGCGTACGAGGACGCGCGCGACTAAGTGGTGACGCGCAGCTACTATCCCCTGCGCATCCTTCCTCTCGCTTGCGACGAAACGCTTTGGTGTGTTTTTCACCACGGGGCGGGGGTGCCGAAACCTGGGACCGATCGGCGCGGGCCGGAGGTACCGGGTCGGGAGGGAGGTGATTCGCATGAATATCGCAACCATCCGAAACATCAGCCGGCTCGGCTGGGCCATTCTGGCCTTCACCGCAGCCGTCTTCGCCATGCTGCTCCTGCAGTCGACGCCGTCCGGGGCCCAGATCGTTTCTGGGAGCTCGGGGGGCTCCGGCTCCACGGGGCCGGCGATCGCAACGGGAGGGGCGAACAGCAACGCCTCGTCGGGGGCCGGCTCGGGCTCAACCTCGGGCTCGGGCGCCTCGGGGGCCGCTGTCAACCAGACCAACGTGATCGCAGCCGGCGGAAGCGGAGGCAGCGGCGGCATTGCCGCAGCCGCGTCCGGCTCAGGTGGTCCAGCCGTGAACGTGTCGGTAGGCACCATCGGGACAAGCACCGCCACCGGCGGTTCCAGCGTGTCCCAGACGTCATCCAACGGTGGGGCCGGCGGTGGCTCCACGGTCAACGTGACGCCCGTCGCCAAGTCGGGGAGCTCCGGTTCGTCGTCGTCGCAGTCCAGTGCAACCAACACAGGGAACACTGGCCCTGCGTCGTCGTCGGCGGTGAGCAACCCGGTCGCAACGTCCGGCAACTCGGGCTCCACCGGGAGCACCGGGGCGGCCACGTCGAACCCGTCGGCCACCAACACAGGGATCCTGGGGACGGCCGTCGCCATCGGCGGCGGAGCCATTTCCGGCAACTCCGGTAGCTCCGGGAACACCGGTCCGGCCATCGCCGTCGGCAGCGCCAATAGCGTCGCCAGCTCGGGTGCCAGCGCCACCAGCAACTCGGCGTCTGGCGGCACGGGTGCCGCGGTCAACGCTACGAACGTCGCGGCCCTGGGTGGCCTCGGCGGCAGTGGCGGTGTCGCCGTCGGCGTCTCCGGCGCAGGCGGGCCGGCCCTCAACCTGTCGTTGGGGACCATCGGCTCGTCGGCGGCCATCGGTGGCCACAGCGTCGCAGTCGGCTCGGCCAACGGCGGCGCGGGCGGCGGGGTGAGCTTCACCTCCAGCCCGAGCGCCACCACCGGGAGCTCCGGGAACACGTCGGCGCAGTCCAGTGCCACCAACACTGGCAACACCGGCGCGGCCGTCTCCTCGGCCGTCAGCAACCCTGTGGCGCTCTCCGGCAACTCGGGGAGCACCGGTAGCACGGGCGCGGCCACGTCCAATCCGGTGGCGGTCAACAACGCCATCCTGGGCGCGGTCTTCGTCTTCGGAGGCTTCGCCGGAACGGGGAGCTCCGGGGCAACCGGGGCCACCGGACCGGCACTCGCCTTCGGCGACGCCGTCAGCAACGCCAACTCGGGCGCCGGCGCCAACGCCAACGCAACATCCGGCACGACCGGCAACGCGGTCAACAGCACCGGCATCTTCGCCCTCGGCGGGCTTGGCGGGGACGCCGGCATCACTCTCCTCCGGGCAGGTCCGGGGGGGCCGGCGGTCAACATCAGTCTGTTGACCATCGGGGCGTCGTCCGCAGTGGGCGGCTCCAGTGTGGCCAGCGGCTCCGCCAGCGGCGGGGCCGGTGGGACCACGACGGTGACCGTGAACCCGGCCACGACGTCCGGCAACTCGGGCGCCGTGTCGTCCCAGTCCAGCGCCACCAACTCGGGTAACACCGGGTCGGCGACCTCGGGCTCGGGCAGCAGCCCGGTGGCTCAGTCGGGGAACTCGGGGGCGACGGGCTCCTCGGGGCCGGTCGTCTTCAGCCCGACCCTCACCAACACGGCCGTGCTCGGCATCGCCATCATCGTGTTCTTCCCCTTCCTGCTGTTCATCATCTAGCCTGATCGATCAGTTAGGGCGGATCCACGGCAGTCAGGAGGGCCCCTCACACGAAGGAGGGGCCCTCCGCCGCGTCTCAAGGGAGGTGTGCGACCAGCGCCTCGACCAGCGCCGGCGGGTCGACCGGCAGGCCGCGGGCCACGCCGGCGAGTGCGCCGGCGCCGGCCATCCGCTGCTCGTCGGAGAGGGCCAGGCGCTCGAGGAGCCGGGCCGGCTGCCAGTCGAGCAGGGCGGCGCACTGGAACAGGGCGCCGGCCCGGGTGCGGCGCTGGCACAGGCCGACCACCTTGGCCCCATCCAGCGTCACCTCGCCAGGCCCGAGGCCGGCGAAGCACACCAGCGGCGACCACGGCGTGACGACCAGAGGGCCGGCGTGGGCTTCGGCGCCGGCCACGCCGGCGTCGGCCAGGGCACCGGCCCACGCCTGGCCCAGCCAGGCGAAGGCCCGGCCCACGTCGGCCTCCCACAGGGGGTCGCCGGCCGGCACAAACACGTCGACCCACACCAGCTCGCCCGGTTCGACCAGCACCGCCCCGCCCCCGCTGCGCCGGCGGACCCACGGCTCGCCCGGCGCCACGGCGTCAGCCGGTTGGGTGCTGCCCAGGACGACGGCCGCCGTCGTCGCCTCCACCACCCAGGCGGTGGGGACGGCCGGCGCCGGGTACTCGAAGAGCCCGGGCGCCGGCCCCCACCGCCGCTGAATCGTCCAGCGGGTCAGGCCGACAGCGCGGCTGCGCCCTGCAGGTACGGCTCCCACTGGGGCGAAACGTGGCCGACGGCCACGATGATCCAGGTGAGCTCCTTGGGGGCGGTGGGCCGCCGGCGCAGCGCCATGCCGGCGTCGTGGACCGACCGGTCCTCCTTGCGGCTGTTGCAGGGTCGGCAGGCGGCGACCACGTTCTCCCACACGTGGGGGCCGCCGCGGCTGCGGGGGATCACGTGGTCGATGTTCTCGGCCGGGGCACCGCAGTACTGGCAGCGGTTGTCGTCCCGGGCGAAGACGGCTCGCCGGTTGAGGGCGGCTCGGGCCCGGAACGGCACTTTGACGAAGTGGGTCAGGCGGATGACCGAGGGCATCGGCATCACCGTCCGCTCGGAGTGCAACTCACGGTCCGTGGCGTGGAGGACCTCGGCCTTCTCCTTCAGGACCAGGACGACCGCCCGCCGCACCGACACGACACACAGGGGCTCGTACGTGGCATTGAGGACGAGCGCCTTGGACATCTCGGTGTCTCTAGCTTCGTCCCGGGCCGGTACCGGCCCCCGCTGGTGGCAGGTGCATGGCGTGAGGGTACATCAGGCCGGAAAGCGCCGGCACCATTCCAGATAGGCGACCACCTCGGCCGGCGCCGGCCCGCCGGCCCTGTCGCCGAACGCCGTCTGGAACCGGAACCGCAGGTAGGCGGGGTCGGGCCGGGGCAGCGGTGGCCACCGGCGCCACCACCCCGGCGCCGCCAGCCGCCGCGCCTGGCGGACCGCCACCCCCCACAGCGCCGGCCGCACCGCCACCGCCAGGACGGCCGGCACAACCCACCCCCCCCTTCCAAACTGGTGACGGTTCGACAGGCCAGGACCGGTTCGATCGTCACCAGTTGGGGTGGGGGGGGTCACAGGCGCCCCAGGCCCCGCCAGCCGACGGCGGCGGCGCCGACGAGCGGGCCGCCGGCGCCCAGGCCGGCGGGCACGATGCGGGCGCCGGCGGCGAAGGACAGGCGGGCCTGGGCGTCGAGCTCGGCCTGGGCGGCGGCGAAGAAGGGCTCGCCGTAGCCCAGGGCCACCGAGCCGGCGACGACGGCCAGGCGCAGATCCAGCAGGTTGGCGACCGACGCCACCGCCCGCCCCACCAGCCGGCCGGTACGGGCGACGACGTCGGGCCCGGCCTCGGCCGCCGGCCGCCCGGTCCAGGCCGCGATCGCCGTGCCCGACGCCTCCGCCTCCAGACACCCCTGCGCCCCGCACACGCAGCGCCGCCCGTCGGGCTCCACGCACACGTGGCCGATGTGGCCGGCGTTGCCCCCGGCGCCGTCGAGGAGGCGGCCGTCGAGGACGATGCCGCCGCCGACCCCCGTGGAGACGACCATGGCGAGGAAGTCCCGCTCCCCCGCCGCCGCCCCCTTCCAGCCCTCGCCGAGGGCCAGCGCCTTGGCGTCGTTGTCGACGAAGGTGGCCAGCCCGGTGGCCGACGCCAGCCGCGACCGCAGGGGGAAGTCCCGCCACACCGAGATGTTCAACGGGGAGACCGTCTCGCCGCCGGCCGCCATGGGCCCGCCGCACCCGACGCCGCACACCGCCGGCTCCCCCTCGCCCCGCACCTCGCCGATCACGCCCAGCAGCATGTCGAACAGCGCGTCGGCGCTCCCCGCCACCGTGGGCGCGGAGGCCGACGCCAGCACCTCGCCGGCATCGGCCACCAGGCCGGCGGCCAGCTTGGTGCCCCCGATATCGACCGCGAGGGCGATGCGCACCGAACCGAGGGTATTACCAGCGCGACAACAGGTACCGTGGGCGCACTCCATGTCGTCGACTCCACGGGTGGCGGCCCGCACCGTCCAGTCGTTCTCCGAGGCCTTCGACGCCATCGTGCAGAACGTGGCATTGGTCGTCCAAGGCAAGGACGAGGCCATCCGCCTGGCGCTCGTCTGCCTCGTCGCCGAGGGCCACCTGCTCATCGAGGACGTCCCCGGCGTGGGCAAGACCAGCCTGGCCAAGGCGGTGGCCGCCAGCCTCGACTGCACCTGGGGCCGCATCCAGTTCACCCCCGACCTGCTGCCGTCCGACGTCACCGGCGTCAGCATCTACAACCGGGCCACCGGCGCCTTCGAGTTCCGCCCGGGCGGCATCTTCGCCAACCTGGTCCTGGCCGACGAGATCAACCGGGCGTCGCCGAAGACCCAGTCCGCCCTCCTCGAGGCCATGGAGGAGCACCAGGTCACCGTCGACGCCACGACCTACCAGCTGACCCCGCCGTTCATGGTCATCGCCACCCAGAACCCCGTCGAGCACGAGGGCACCTACCCGCTACCGGAGAGCCAGCTCGACCGGTTCCTGATGCGCATCGCCATGGGCTACCCGGCCCGGGCCGCCGAGATCGCCATCCTCGACACCCACGGCAAGGCCGCCCCGCCCATGGACCAGCTGGCGCCCGTGGCCAGCGCCGGCGACGTGGCCGCCATGGTCGCCCTCGCCCACGCCGTGCACGTGGCCCCGCCCCTCAAGGGCTACATCGTCGACCTGGCAGCGGCCAGCCGGCGCCATCCCAGCCTGGCCCTCGGTGTCTCGCCCCGGGCCGCGCTCGGCCTGCTGCGGGCCGCCCGGGCCCGGGCCGCTTCCCTGGGGCGGGAGTACGTCGTCCCCGACGACCTCAAGCTGCTGGCCGGCCCCGTCCTCGAGCACCGCCTGGCCCTCACCCCCGACGCCCAGCTCCGGGGGATCACCCGCGCCGGCGTCCTCCGCGAGGTGCTCGGCAGCGTGGCCGTCCCCTCGGTCCGGTAGTGCTCACCCGGAGAGGCTGGGCCCTCTCCGTCGGGGGCCTCCTCCTGGTCCTCGCCGGCCGCCTGCTCGGCCTGCTGGAGCTGTACGTGCTGGCCGCCGGCTGCTGGGCCCTCATGGGCACGGCCCTGGTGTTCCTCGTCACCCACCCGGCCGACGTCGCCGCCCGGCGCACCCTCACCCCCCACCGGGTCCAGGCCGGCGACGAGAGCCTGGTCGAGCTGCGACTCCAGAACCGCGGCCGGCGGACGACGCCGGTGGTCGAGCTGCGCGACCCGGTCGACGGCGGCCCCCGCCGGGCCCGCCTGCTGATGGCCCCGCTACCCGCCGGCGCCGAGGAGCGGGCCCAGTACCGCATCCCCACCGAGCGCCGGGGCGTGCTGTCCGTCGGCCCCCTGGAGTTGCGACGCTTCGACCCGCTCGCCCTCTCGACCCGCGCCGTCGTCGTGGCACCCGAGTCGGAGCTGGTCGTCTACCCCGCCGTCGAGGACCTGCTTCCTCTCCCCCACGCGCCCGGCGACGACCGCCGGGGCGGCTCCCGCCGGGCTACCGCAGTGGGGGCCGCCGGCGAGGACTTCTACGCCCTCCGGCCCTGGGTCATGGGCGACGACCTCCGGCAGGTCCACTGGCCCTCCACCGCCCGCCGGGACGAGATCATGGTCCGCCAGCACGACGTGCCGTGGCAGGGCCGGGCGACGGTGGTGCTCGACGTCCGCGCCCGCTACCACGACGCCGAGTCGCTGGAGCAGGCCGTCTCCGCCGCGGCCAGCATCGCCGTGTCCTCCGGACAGGGCGGCTCGCTGCTCCGGCTGATCACCACCGACGGGGGCGACACCGGCTTCGGCAACGGTCCCGCCCACCTCGACGCCGTCCTCGACCAGCTGGCCCGGATCGAGGCCGGCCACGGGGAGCTCCCGGACCTGCCCCAGACCAGCGGGGCCGTCGCCCTCGTCGTCACCGCCGACGTGCCGGCGCCCGACCTGGCCCACCTGGCCCGCCTCGGCGGGCGCCCCGGGTCGCTCACCCTGGTGGTCGTCGCCGGCCAGAGCCGGGAGGTACCGACGGCGGCGCCGGGCACCATGGTCCTCGTCGGGCGGGGCCAGCCGCTCGCCCCCACGTGGAACCGGGCCATGGCCGGCGCCGGCGTGATGCGGGGGGTCATCCGTTGACGGCCCTCGCCACGAGGGAGCGGCCTCCCAAGGAACGCAACGACGCCTTCGACGCCGCCACCGACCCCGGCTGGCCGGCGGAGGCAGGGCTGGTCGGCATGTCCGTCGCCGCAGCCATCGGCATGGGCCGCCTGTTCGCCGACGCTTCCTTCCTGCCCGTCGTCCTCCTCGCCGTCCTCGTCAGCCACGGGCTGTCGCTGCTCTGCCGCCGGCGGGGCATCGGCCCCCTGGTCAACCTGGCCGTGTCGGCCGGCGGCCTGGTCCTGTTCGTCACGTGGGTCATCGAGCCCCATGTCTCGCTCATCCCGAGCCCCGACACCTGGCGCGCCGCCTCGCTCGACCTGCGGGAGGCGTGGGGCCGCTTCAGCGAGGTGGTGGCGCCGGCCCAGGTCACCCGCGGGTTCGTGCTGGGCGCCGCCCTCGGCTCGTGGGTCAGCGCCTTCGTGGCCGACCTGTTCGCCTTCCGGGCCCGCACCCGGGTCGAGGCCGTCGTGCCGTCGTTCACCGTCTTCCTGTTCGGCGCCCTCCTCGGCTCCGACCACCACCGCCTCTCCTCCGCCGTGCTGTTCCTGGCCGCGGTGCTGGCCTTCGTGGTCCTGGCCGAGGTCTCCGCCGCCCCTCGGGCCCGGCCGTGGCTGTCGGGTCGCAAGGGCGCCGGCGAGCGAGCCCTGCTGCGCTCCGGCCTGGGGATGGCCGGCGTCGCCGTGCTCCTGGCGCTGGTCGTCGGTCCGCAGCTGCCGGGCGCCTACGGCAAGGGGATCCTGGGCGTGGGCGACAAGGGCCGGGGCAAGAACGGCACCCGGGTGACGCTCAGCCCGCTGGTTGACATCCGCAGCCGCCTGGTCGGCCAGTCGACGGTCGAGCTGTTCACGGTCAAGGCCGAGCGCGAGAGCTACTGGCGGATCACCTCGCTCGACCGCTTCGACGGCACGATCTGGTCGTCGCTGAGCAACTACCGGCCGGCCGGCACCCGGCTCCCCGGCGCCGGCACCGATGCGGCCCGCGCCGACACCACCCGGTCGAGCCAGGAGTTCGAGATCGCCGGGCTGGCGTCTATCTGGCTCCCGGCGGCCTACCGCCCGGACCGGTTGACCGCGTCCGGCCGGATCCGCTTCGACCCCGATTCGGGCAGCCTGGCCACCGACCGAGCCACCTCCGACGGCCTCAAGTACACCGTGGAGTCGGCCATCCCCCAACTCACGTCCGCGGCGCTGGCCACGGCGCCGCCGGGGGCGCCGGCCGAGGTTGCGGCCCGCTACCTCGAGCTGCCCGCCAACCTGTCCCAGGAGGTCCGCCAGACCGCCCGGCGGATCGTCGGGAGCGAGACCTCGCCGTACAAGCGGGCCAAGGCCCTGCAGGACTGGTTCCGGACCAACTTCACCTACAACCTCCAGGTCGAGCCGGGCCACGACGAGAACGCCATGGAGAAGTTCCTGGCCCGGAAGCAGGGCTACTGCGAGCAATTCGCCGGCACCTACGCGGCCATGGCCCGCAGCCTCGGACTGCCGGCCCGGGTCGCGGTGGGCTTCACGTACGGCAGCAAGGGGGACGACGGCCTCTGGCACGTCACCGGCAAGGAGGCCCACGCCTGGCCCGAGGTCTACCTCAACGGGTACGGATGGGTGGCCTTCGAGCCGACGCCGGGCCGCGGCCTGCCGGGCGCCGAGCAGTACACTGACGTCACGCCGGCCCAGGCCGCCGACACCCCCGCGGTGACCGTGCCCGACGCCTCGGTCCCTGTCGACGAGCCGGTGACGCCGGTCGACGAGAGCCAGCCCGCCGCCCCCCTGGCGGCCGAGGCGTCGCCGGCGGGTCCGCGCCTGATCGTCGCCGGCGTGCTGGTGGCCCTCATCGTGCTCTACGTCGTGGGTGTGCCGCTGGCCAAGCGCCGGCGCCGGCACCGGCGCCGGGCGGCGGCGGCGACGCCGGCCGACCGGGTCCTGGTCGCCTGGACCGAGGCCACCGAGGACATGACCGCCGCCGGCCTGGCGCCCCGCCCCGACGAGACGGCCGTCGAGTTCGCCCATCGGGTGTGCCGGGCCGCGGGGCCGGCGGGAGCGCCGCTGGTCCGCCTGGCCGACGACACGTCGGCCGCGGCGTGGTCGGCCGCCGGGGTGCCCGCCGACGTGGCCGTGCGAGCCGAGGCGGAGGCGGCCGGCGTGGCGACCGAACTCGACGCCCAGGCCACCCGCCGCGAGAAGTTCAGGCGGGCGCTCGACCCCCGGCCCCTGCTCAGCGGGACCGAGACAGCGGCCTGAGGGCTATTCCTCCCGGCGGAAGCGCTTCTTCAGGCGCTTGCCGACGTCGCCCATCTGCTCCTTGACCTGGGTGGTCTTGAGGCTGCCGGCGACCTGCTTCCAGCCGGCCTTGCCCATCTTGCGCAGGTTGCGCTCGAACACGAAGGCGCAGCCCAGCATGATGGCGAAGCCGACGAAGCCCAGGAAGAGCGACGGCGAGGTGGCGAAGGAGCCGACCAGCACGCCGAACCCGACGAAGAAGCCGAGGGCCGTCCACTTGAGGTTCCGCCCTGCGTGCCGGTACAGCGTCGTCTTGCCGACGCCGCGCGCGAAAGCGGGGTCGCTCTCGTAGAACTGTTGTTCAATCTCGTGGAGGATTCGCTGCTCGTCCTCGGAAAGCGGCACCTACAAACCCCTTCAACCCGTATCCGCGGCTCGAACCTATCTTCGCACAGCCCGGCGCCCTCAACAACGCGCCGTTCGTCCTATCGGGCCTCCTCGGGCCCCCACTGCTGCTCACCGCGGCGCTTGACGGCCAACCCGTCGCCCCGGAGCAGGGTCGCCGGCCCCACCGCGGCGTCGCCGAAGCGCCGGCGGACCTCGTCGACGGCCCGAGCCACCGCCGGCTCCCGGTCGGTGCCTCCGTCCTCGCCGAGCCGCAGCTGCTCCCCCGGGCGGGGCACCAGGTTGGAGACGCTGACCCCGAGCAGCCGGACGCCGGGCGACGGGTCGACCGCGTCGAGCAGCTCCATCGCCACCCGGGCCACGGCGGCGCCGGCCTCGACCGGCCGGGCCACGGTGCGCGACCGCGTGATGGTCGAGAAATCGGCGAAACGCACCTTGAGGGTGATGGTCCGCCCGGCCACCCCCGCCTCCCGCAACCGGTTGCCCACCGCGTCCGCCATGCGCAGCGCCTCGGTGCGCAGGGTGTCCATGGCGTAGTGGTCGGTGGCGTAGGTCTCCTCGTGCCCGATCGACTTGACCGCCCGGTCGGGCTCCACCGCCCGCTCGTCGCGGGCCCAGGCCAGGGCGTGGAGGTGCCGGCCCTGGGCCTCGCCGAGGGCGCCGGTCACCGTGGCCAGCGGCATGGCGGCCAGGTCGCCGACGGTGCGGATGCCGAACCGGTCGAGCCGGCGCTGGGTCGCCGGCCCCACGCCCCAGAGGGCGCCCACGGGCAGCGGGTGCAGGAACGCCAGCTCCGAGCCCGGCGCCACCACCTTCACGCCCAGGCCCGGCGCCGGCGGCGAGCCCGGCGGACCGGCCCGCGGCTTGGCCGCCTCCGACGCCAGCTTGGCCAGGAACTTGCTGGTCGCCACGCCCACTGAGCAGGCCAGGCCGGTGTCGGCCAGCACCCGGGCCCGGATGGCCGCCGCGATCTGTCTCCCTTCGCCCCAGAGGCGCCGGCTCCCCGTGACGTCGAGGAACGCCTCATCGAGGGCGATGCCCTCCACCAGCGGCGTGAACGACGTCAGGACGGCGTGCAGGCGCTTGCTGTGGGAGTGGTAGAGCTCGTACCGACCGGGGACGAAGACCGCGTGCGGGCAGAGCCGGCGGGCCCGCATCGACGGCATGGCCGAGCGGATCCCGTAGGACCGGGCCTCGTACGAGCACGAGGCGACCACGCCCCGGGCGCCGGGACCGCCGACGATCAGCGGCTTCCCGGCCAGGGTCGGGTCGGCGAGCACCTCCACGGCCGCGTAGAACGCGTCCATGTCGACATGGAGGATGACTCTGCCCTCGATCCCCGCAGTGTGCCAGCATGGCGGCGGTTCGACGGGGTTCCGGGGGGATCGCGTGGGAAGCAGGCGGCAGATGCGCCGGGGTCGGCGGGCGGCAGGCCGTTGCCCCGCCCGCCGGACGGCGAGGCGCCGGCGTGGTGGTGGCGGCCTCCCCCTCCTCGTCTGCGCCGGCTGCGCCGGCGGGGCGGGGACGGAACCCGGGTCGCCCGCCGACGCCGCGCCATGAACATGGCCCTCGACGTCTACGCCCGAACGACGGTTCCGCGCGCCACGGCATCCCTGTGGGCCATGGAGGTGACGGGCAACACCATGGGCCTGCTGATCGGCGCCCGTCAGGCGGGGGCCACGGTCAGCCAGGTCAGGCAGGCCCTTGACCAGCCGATCCCTGTCCACACCGCGGAGAAGCCGATCCGCCTGCTCCCGTTCGACGCCGCGATCTACGACGAGATGCCGTCGGTGCCCGTCTTCTCCTGAGGGCCCTACGCGACCTTCTTGGACCGGCCCTCCGCCGGCACCTTCGGGTGGGGGGCCAGGTGCAGGCGGAAGGGCCGGTGCGGGGGGCGGCGGACGACTCTGTCGCGCACGCCCCACCAGGTCACGAGCAGCAGGGCCTCGGCGATGATGCGGAACGACATCTTCGACGTTCCCCGCACCCGGTCCTTGAACTCGATCGGGACCTCGACGATGACACCTTCGGCCGAGGCCACCCGGTAGGCCATCTCGATCTGGAAGCCGTAGCCGTCGGCCTTCACCGAGCCGACGTCGATGCGGCTGAGGACGCCGGCGGCGTAGGCCCGGAACCCGGACGTGGCGTCCCGCACGGAGAGGTCGAGCACCAGGGCGGCGTAGCGGTTGCCCCACTGGGAGAGCAGGCGACGGTGCGCCGGCCAGTTGGGGATCGACCCGCCGGGCACGTACCGCGAGCCGATGGCCAGGTCGGCGCCGGCCTCGACCGCCGCCAGCAGGGCCGGGAGGCGGGCGGGGTCATGCGACAGGTCGCTGTCCATCTCGACCAGGACGTCGTAGCCCCGGGCCAGGCCCTGGGCGAAGCCGTCGCGGTAGGCGCTGCCCAGGCCGGACTTGGCCGGGCGCACGAGCACGTCGACGCCACCCAGCTCGACGCCGGCGGCCATGGCGACGGCAGCGGTTCCGTCGGGGCTGGAGTCGTCGACGACCAGCACGTCGGCGCCGGGCGTCGAAGCCCGCAGCCGCCGGAGGACCTCGGCGATGTTCTCGGCCTCCTGGTACGTCGGCAGCACGACGAGGGCGCGCACCGGGGGCCTACGATCGCCGGGTGCCGGACCCGGAGCTGCCGTTGCGGTTGCCAGAACGGGGGCCCACGGCCCTGCCACCGGTCAAGGCCCGGGTGGCCGCCTTCGTCATCATCGTGGTGGGGGGCATCTGCGGGCTGCTCATCGGAGCTGCCCTCGTTCGCCTGCAGTGCTCCGGAGAATGCTC
Source organism: Acidimicrobiia bacterium (assembly GCA_023265025.1). Classification (GTDB taxonomy): domain Bacteria; phylum Actinomycetota; class Acidimicrobiia; order Acidimicrobiales; family AC-14; genus CADCTB01. The sequence continues at coordinate 17,759 of JAHFUP010000072.1, forward strand.
CACACCGACCGGGGTCGGGGCACTCGTAGGCGCGGTGCTGGGAGCCGGCGGGGTGGCTGTGGTGGCTGTGCTGGTACTACGAGCCATGGGTGAGTGGCGAGCTGACCGAGGCGTCCATCAACGCTGACGGGCCGGGCCAGCACGTACCGGGTCGCCGCCTTCAAAGGTGCCGGCGAGATCGACCGCAGCTCCAGCGGCCGCATGGCCCGGAGGCTACTGGGACTGATGCCGTCGAGCTGCCGGTCATCTCTCATGGAGTACATATCGGCGGGACCGGCGCCGACCTGTAGGTGAACGGGGGGAGGCGCCAGACCCCCACGCCAAGCAGCGTTAGCCCGGATCGGCCCTCGGCAGGAACCGGGCCACCTGGCGCGCCGCGGACGCGGCGACCGCTCGCTCCATGGCGTGGGCGAGGGCGGCGTCCATCGCCATCGACGCCGTCGGGCGGGCCCGTTGCAGGGCCTCGGTCACCAGGGCCAGGCGCTCCGCCGGCATGCCGTCGGCGACGAACGGCTCCCACACGTTTGACTCGAACAGCTCGACGAACCGGCCGGCGATGCGGTCGGCGTCGGCCACCAGCCGCTCGTACTCGTCGAGCACGGCGGCCAACGGCACGCCGGCGGCCACCAGCTCGGCGCCCACCCGGTACAGGCGGGGGCTGGGCGCCTCCAGCTCGCCGTCGACCTCCACCAGCAGGCCGAGCTCGATCGAGCGCAGGAGCAGCTCGGGGTGCTCCAGCCCCTCAGGGAACTGCTCCATGAGCCGCTCCAGCGGGATCCGCTCGGGCGTCTCGTCGCTCCACGGCGCGGTGAGCGCCTCCTCGAAGCCGAGGACGTCGTTCAGGCCCCGCCCCTCCTCCCACGCGTCGAGCAGGCACTGGATGGCGGCCAGGGAGAACCCCCGCTCCTGGAGGCTGTCGATGTACTTCAGCCGGGCCAGGTGGCCCTCGTCGTAGTAGCCGACGCGGCCCTCCATGCGGGGCGACGGGAGCAGGCCGCGCGTCTGGTAGGCCCGGATGTTCCGGGTCGTGGCGCCGGCCTCCCGGGCCAGCTCGTCGATCGTCATGCCCTCCACACCTGGAAGATTACACTTGTATCGGTGACATAGATCAATGTAATGTTCCACCCATGATCGCTGCCGGACAGTGGGGTTGGAGTGCGTGGGCCTGGTTGGTCATCCCGATCACGTCGTACTGCCTCATCAGTCTGACGCTCTTCGCCTTCGGGCGGACCGACGAGACCAACCCGTTGAAGTTCTTCTTCAGCCAGATCGGCGACACCCTCGAGCGCATCACCGGCTACCCGGGCTGGTCCATGGCCGGCACGCTGAGCGGCCTCCTCATGCTGCTCGTCGTCGTCATCGGCTTCTACTGGGACGTCGCCTGGCACATCGACAACGGCCGTGACCAGCAGCTCTTCACCCCGTCCCATGTGATGATCCTCGTGGGGCTCGGCGGGCTCATCTACGCCGCCGGCATCGCCGTGCTCTTCGCCAGCATCGAGAAGGCGCAGACCGCCCTGCGCTGGGGCTTCCTGCACATCCCCTGGTCGGCTGTCCTGCTGACCGCCCTCGGCATCGGCGGCGTGACTGCCTTCCCGCTCGACGCCATGTGGCACAACGCGTACGGGATCGACGTCACCCTGTGGAGCCCGCCCCACATCCAGCTGGTGGTCTCCGGCTCGCTGGGCACCATCGCCCTCTGGCTCCTGCTGGCCGAGGCCCGGCCCTACGCCGAGCCGACATTGCTGGGCAAGAGCATCAACGTCCTCACCGCCGGCACCGTGCTGGTCGGCATGAGCACCCTCCAGGGCGAGTTCGACTACGGCGTGCCCCAGTTCCAGGTCCTCTACCTGCCGATCCTGATCATGATCGCCGCCGGCTTCACTCTCATGGCCGCCCGGCGGGCGCTCGGCCCCTGGGGCGCGGTGAAGGTCGTCGGCGTCTACCTCTTCCTGCGGGCCTTCCTGGCCTTCTCCATCGGCGGGGTGCTGCACCACACCGTCCCCCACTTCCCGCTCTACCTCGGCTCCGCCCTGGTCGTCGAGGGCGCCTTCTACTGGCTCGGCACGGAGCGCCCCCTGCGTCTAGCCACGATCACCGGCGCCCTGGTGGGCACGGTCGGCCTCGTGACCGAGCTGGGCTGGGTGACCCTGTGGGGCTTCTCGACCTCGGCCCGCATGCCGGCGTCGCTCGCCCTCAAGATCGCCATCCTCGGCCCCGTCGCCGCGGTGGCCGCCGCCTTGGTCGGTACCGCCCTCGGCGGTGCCATCGCCAAGGCCCGGGAGACGATCCCCGTCGCCGCCCTGGCCGCGGCGGGCGTTGCGCTCCTGGGCACGCTCGCCTTCCCCCTGCCCCGCGACGTCGGCCCCGTCACCGCCACCGTCCGCCTGCAGCATGTGGGCAGCATGGCCAACGTCGAGGTCACCCTCGACCCGCCCGACGCCGCCCGCCGGGCCACCGCCTTCGCCGTGTCCGCCTGGCAGGGCGGCTCGGAGACGGTCGGCGCCGACCTGAAGCAGGTCTCGCCCGGCAAGTACGTGGCCTCCCGGCCCATGCCGGTCACCGGCAAGTGGAAGACCATGGTCAGCCTCCAGCGGGGCGACGAGGTCATGGCCGTCCCCGTCTACCTGCCGGCCGACCCCGAGATCGGCGCCCCCGAGGTCCCCGCCATCCCTGTGCGCACCGAGAAGTTCGTGCGCAACACCACCATCCTGCTGCGGGAGGTCAAGGGCGGCCCCGCCGGCGCCCGCGTCGCCGCCTACGCCGGCCTGGCCATCGTCGTCGCCAGCTTCATCGCCCTCATCGCCCTGACCGCCCACAAGGTGCCGCCGGTGTCGCCCCCGTCGGGGCCCTCCGACCGGTGGTCGTCGCCGCCCGCGTGGGCGCCGGCCCGAGTCTGACCCAGCCCCGCCGGCGTCAGTCTCGGGACGGCTCCAGCGTCCCGCCCACGAGCAGGGCCAACCCGAGGACGATGGCGATCAGCCCGAAGCCCACGAGCGGGGTGCCGTTGACGCCCGTCTTGGCCAGCTTCGGCACCGGGTTCTGGGCGAGCTGGCGCCGGCGGATGAGACGGTCAGGCCGATGGCGGCGATGAGCAGGCCGACGGCCACAAGGCCCCGGTCGGCGCGTTCTTTCGCCGAGCGGATGGGGCCGTGGTTGAAGATGAGGCGAGTCACCTCGCCGACGTCGGCGACCGCACCCAACGCCGCCCCCGCCCGGCCCGACAGACGCCCAACTCCGAGCCCGCCGGCGTTCCGCGTCCCTGAGAGCGTCAGAAACGTGCACCTCGCGGACGCGGAACGAGGTCTGGCGCCTACCCGGACAGGGTGAGGCGCCGGAAGCTCTCGGCGTAGCGGACGCCGGCGGCCCGGCCCTCGGCCTCGGCCCGGTTCTGGAGGACGGCCCGGAACAGCTCCTCGGAGCCGTCGAGCTGGCTGGCGTGGCACAGCAGGGCGTCGATCTTGGCGTCGAGGGTGGCGCTGACGTCGACCCAGACGTTGGGCTCGAGCGTCCCCGACAGCAGGACGACGCCCACCGGGTGCGCCGGCCCGGCGTCGGGGAAGTAGTGCGGGTTGCCGGCGGCCGGCGAGACGGCGTCGAGCGTGGCCCAACCGGCGACCCGGTGGTCGGAGTGGTTGAAGTAGGTGTCGCCGAAGACCACCGCAGTGGGGTCGGGGCACACCACGACCGCCGGCCGGGCGCGCCGGATGGCGGCGACGACCCGCCCGCGCACCTCCCGCGAGTTGACCAGCTCGCCGTCGTCGATGCCGAGCTGCTCCTGACCGGCGACGCCGAGCACCTTGCCGGCGGCGGCCATCTCCGCCTGGCGCCGCGCCGCCAGCTTGTTCAGGTCGACGGCGGGGTCGTGCGACCCCTTCTCCCCCCGGGTCAGGACCAGCACGTGGACCTCGCACCCGCCGGCGGCCCACCGGGCCAGCGTGGCGCCGCAGGAGATCTCCGGGTCGTCGGGGTGGGCGTAGACGGCCAGGGCCCGCGGCGGGATGTCGTCGTGGAGGACAGCCATCAGACCGCCCCGAGCAGGGCCTTGACCGCCCGCTCGACGCCGGCGTCGTCGACGTCGTGGTGGGTGACGAGGCGGACGACCCCCGGCGCGATGGTGCCCGCCAACACCCCGTCGCCGGCCAGGTGGTCGACCAGCGCCAGGGCGGCGGCGTGCCGCCAGGTGACGACGTTGGTCCGCACCCGGGACGGGTCGCACCCGGCGTCGGGCCACCGCTCGGCGACCGCTTCGGCCAGCCGGTGGGCCCGGTCGTGGTCCTCGGCCAGCCGGTCGACCATCCGATCCAGGGCGACGAGGCCGGCGGCGGCGATGATCCCGGCCTGGCGCATCCCCCCGCCCAGGCGCTGGCGCTCGCCACGGGCCTCGGAGATCACGTCCGCCGGCCCGGCCAGCAGCGACCCGACCGGCGCGCACAGGCCCTTCGACAGGCAGCACATCACCGTCGTCGCCTCCGCCGCGTATGCCGCCGCCGGCACCCCGCTCGCCACCTCGGCGTTGAACAGCCGGGCCCCGTCCATGTGGACCGGCAGCCCGGCGGCGCCGGCCTCGGCCGCCACCGCCCGCAGGCGGTCGAGCGGCCACGGCGCCCCGTCGGCGGGCATGTGGGTGTTCTCGACGCACACCAGACCGGGCCGCACGTAGTGGTGCGACGCGGCCTCGACGGCCCAGGCGACGTCGGCAGGGTCGATCGTGCCGTCGATGTCGTCCACCGCCGAGAACTGCACGGCGGCGTTGCGGGCGCCGGCCCCGTTCTCGTAGATCACCACGTGCTGGCGGCGGCCGGCGACGACGGTGCTCCCCGCCGGCGCCAGCACCCGTAGGGCGAGCTGGTTGGCCATGGTGCCCGACGGCACGAAGAGCGCCGCCTCCTTGCCCACCCGCTGCGCGAACGCCTCCTCCAGGGCGTTGACCGTCGGGTCCTCGCCGTAGACGTCGTCGCCCACCTCGGCGAACGCCATGGCCCGGCGCATCTCCAGGGTGGGCCGGGTGACCGTGTCGGAGCGCAGGTCCACGACCCCTGATTGCATGCCCGTACGATGGCAGACTTGCCGACACGATCTGACACCGACGAACTACGCGAACTGGCCGAGCGGGTGGCCACCGAGGCCGGGGCGATGCTGCTTGCCGCCGCCAGCGACCACCTCCGGCTCGAGGTCACCACCAAGTCCAGCGGCACCGACATGGTCAGCGAGATGGACCACGCGGCGGAGGCGCTGATCGTGAAGGGCATCCTGGCCACCCGGCCGAACGACGCCATCCTCGGCGAGGAGAGCGGGGCCACGGAGGGCACGAGCGGCGTGCGGTGGGTGATCGACCCCCTCGACGGCACGACGAACTACCTCTACGGCCACCCGGTCTGGGCCGTGTCGGTAGCCGCCGAGGTCGACGGCGTGGTCCAAGCGGGCGTCGTGGCCGCCCCCGGCCTGGGGGAGACGTTCGCCGCCTCCCGCGGGGCGGGCGCCACCTGCAACGGCCACGCGATCATGGTCTCCGGGGAGGTCGACCTGGCCAGCGCCCTCGTCGGCACCGGCTTCGGCTACCTGGCCGCCCGGCGGGGCCTGCAGGCCGCCGTCCTCCCCCACGTGCTGCCGGCGGTGCGGGACATCCGGCGGTACGGGGTGGCGTCGCTCGATCTGTGCTGGGTGGCCTGCGGCCGCCTCGACGGGTACTTCGAGGCCGGCGGCCAGCCGTGGGACGTCGCCGCCGGCCTGCTCATCGCCGCCGAGGCGGGCGCGGTCGCCGCCGGGCTCGACGGCGGGCCCGTCGTGGCTGAATCTTTGATGGTTGCCACCCCCGGCGTGGCGCCGGCACTGTTCGAGCTGCTGACCCGCTCGGGCGCGGCAATTGATTTATCCCTCAAGTAACTCCCGTACCTGTGCCAGCATGTGGGCGTGGGGAAGTGGGCCCTCGTCTTGCGATTCATCCTGCACCAGTCGTTCCGCCTGTCCGTGGCCACCGTGGGCTTCACCGTCCTGGGCGCCGGCTTCGTCATGCTGGTCACGCCCGGCCCCGGCCTGCTGGTGATCATCGCCGGCCTGGCCATCCTGGCCCATGAGTTCACGTGGGCCCAGCGGGCGCTCGAGCAGGCCCGTGAGCGGGCGACCCGGGCCCGCGAGGCCGCGTCTCGCCGCACGGTCCGCCGGCCCGACTCCCGTTAGGACGACGCCGAGCCGGGCCACCACAGGGTGACGGCCTCGACGGGCGGGCTCGGCCGGTCGTCGAGCAGGGCGTCGATCTCCGGGTCGCGCTCGGCCGGCAGGCAGAGGTAGCGCCGGAGGGAGGCGACCCGCGCCGCCCGGTCCATGGTCCGCCAGGCGGGGCGGGGGGACCGCTCGACCTGGGGCTCTATCCCGATCTCCCGGAGCACGGCGATCGCGTCGTCGGCGTTCGGCCCCGTCGGGCGGTCGACCTCCCAGAAGTGGCGCCACAAGTCGTTGACGCCGGCCCGGGGGTGCTCGCCGGACAGCTCCACGACGACCCGGCTCCGTGCATGCGTCCCCAGCGCGAGGGCGAAGCCGGCCAGCCCGGGGATGTTGTAGACGACGTGGTTGGACACCACCACGTCGGCGGGGCCGACGCGGCCGGCGTCCTCCGGCCAGTTGCCGTGGACCGTCTCGTACGCCACACCGAGCGCAGCCGCCCCCTCGGCGAACACGTCGAGCAGTTCCCGGCTCTGGTCGAAGCCCGTCACCCGACCCGCCGGCGGCACCAGGGCCAGGCCGGCGGCGCCCCCGCCGCAGCCCACGTCGAGCACCGACCCACCCTCGGGCAGCGCCTCGCGGGCCCGGACGCGCGACAACGTGTCGGGAGTCGGCTCCTTGGGCGGGCGGTAGACGGCGGGGGTGAAGGCCCAGGGCGACTCGGGGGCCTGGGCCCGGATGTGCTCCGGGATGGCCCACGCCGCCAGCTCAGAGGCCCAGTGCTCAGCGGCGGTCACTTGGTCACCCGTACGACGATCGTGCCGGCCATCCGGTCGTGCAGTCCGCGCCGGCGGGGATCGAAGACAAGTGATGCCATGACCGCCAGGCTGACCCACAGCCCGACGTAGGGCAAGCGCCCGACGACACCGGGCACCGCCCACCGGATGGTGGCCCGCCGCCAGCCAGGAAGCGACCCGTCCTCCTCGGCCACCACCCGCGAGCCGACGGCGATCTTGCCGAGCGTCTGGCCCCACAGCGCGGTGGGGACGACGGTGTACACCGCCCCGAACAGGAACAGGCCCAGGAGCACCGAGGTGGGCAGGCCGTTCTCCAGGCTGTCGGTGTCGATCAGGCCAAGCAGCAACGGGACGACGACCACCATGCTGGCCAGCAGCCCGTCGACGAGGGCTCCACCGACCCGCTGACCGATGGACGCCAGTTGCTCAGTCTGCGCTACCTCCGCCGGCTCCCCGCCGATCACCCGAAGAACACCTCTGCGACTCCGTGGTACAGGTCCGGGTCGACGGTCTTCGACTTGCCTACGGCGTCGCCCAGCGGCACCCGCACGATCTGGCCGGCCTGGAGCGCCACCATCTGACCGGCGGCGCCGTCGTGCACGGCGTCGATGGCCGCCACCCCGAACCGGGTGGCCAGGATGCGGTCGAACGCGGTCGGCGTCCCGCCCCGCTGGATGTGGCCGAGGATGGTGACCCGGGTCTCGAAGCCGGTCCGTTCCTCGATCTCCCGCGCCACCCGGTTGGCGATCCCGCCCAGGCGCACGTGGCCGAAGGCGTCGAGCTCGCCCGACTGGGTCTCCATCGTCCCCTCCACCGGCGCCGCGCCCTCGGCCACCACCACCAGCGACGCGTACCGGCCCCGGTCGTGACGGCCCTTCAGGCGGGCACAGACGGCGTCGATGTCGAACGGCTCCTCGGGGATCAGGATCTCCGCCGCCCCGCCGGCGATGCCCGCCTGGGTGGCGATCCAGCCGGCGTGGCGGCCCATCACCTCGACCACCATGACGCGGTCGTGGGACTCGGCCGTGGTGTGGAGGCGGTCGATGGCGTCGGACGCGATCTGGACCGCGGTGTCGAAACCGAACGTCACCTCGGTGGCCGAGAGGTCGTTGTCGATGGTCTTGGGCACGCCGACGACGACCAGGCCCTCACGGGCCAGCTTTTCGGCCACGCCGAGCGTGTCATCCCCGCCGATGGCGATGAGACCGTCGATCCCCTCCGCCCGCAGGTTGTCGAGGACCTTCTGGGACCCGCCGTCGAGCTTGTAGGGGTTCGTGCGTGTGGTGCCGAGGATGGTGCCGCCCCGAGGCAGGAGCCCCCGGCACCGCTCGACGTCAAGGGGCATGGTGCGGCGCTCCAGCACACCCTTCCAGCCGTCGAGGAAGCCGACGAGCTCGTCGCCGTAATGACGCTCGCCCTTGCGCACGACGGCCCGGATGACGGCGTTGAGCCCCGGGCAGTCCCCTCCCCCGGTCAGCAGTCCAACGCGCATAAGTGCCACGCTACCGGTCGTGCCCGACGTCGCCGGAGAGGCGCCATGTCAATAGTGATCGCCATCGACGCCGGCACCACCGGCGTGCGCGCCTTCGCCGTCGACGAGGCCGGCCGCCCCGCCGGCTGGTCCTACCGCGAGCTCACCCAGCACTTCCCCCGGCCGGGCTGGGTGGAGCACGACCCGGCGGAGATCTGGGCTGCGGTCGAGGCGACGCTGGCCGAGTTGCGGGCGACCCTCGACACCCCGGTCGCCGCCATCGGGATCACCAACCAGCGCGAGACCGTGGTCGCCTGGGACCGGCGCACCGGCGAGCCCCTCCACCGGGCCATCGTCTGGCAGGACCGGCGCACGGCGGCCCGCTGCCGGCGGATGGAGGACGACGGCCACCTGCCCCTCGTCCGCCACGCCACCGGGCTGGTCCTCGACCCCTACTTCTCGGCGACGAAGATGGCGTGGCTGCTGAAGGAGGGCGGTGTCCACGTCGGCCCCCGCCTCGCCCTCGGCACCGTCGACTCCTGGATCCTCTGGAAGCTCACCGGCGGGGCGGTCTTCGCCACCGACCCCTCCAACGCCAGCCGCACGATGCTGTACGACATCCGCCACGGCGCCTGGTCGCGGGAGCTGTGCGACCTCTTCGGGGTGCCGGTCGCCACCCTCGCCGAGGTGCGGCCGACGAGCGGACGCCTGGGCACCACTTCTGATGGCATCCCCGTGAGCGCGCTGGTGGGCGACCAGCAGGCCGCCCTCTTCGGGCAGGGGTGCATCCAGCCCGGCATGGCCAAGAACACCTACGGGACCGGCTCGTTCGTGCTGATGAATGTGGGGACGACATGCCCTCCTCCAGTCGACGGGCTGCTCACCACGGTGGCGTGGGGCTTGGCCGGCGTCGCCCCCACCTACGCCCTGGAGGGCGCCATCTTCGCCACCGGCGCGGCAATCAACTGGCTGCGCGACGGGCTGGGCATCATCGACTCGCCGGCCGACATCGGCCCGCTGGCCGAGTCGATCCGCGATGCCCAGGGCGTGGCCTTCGTGCCCGCGTTCTCCGGCCTGGGCAGCCCGTGGTGGGACCCGCACGCGCGCGGCACGATCGTGGGCCTGACCCGCGGCAGCGGCCGGCCGCAGCTGGCCCGGGCCGCGGTGGAGGCCATGGCGTACCAGACCCGCGACGTGGTCGACGCCATGACCGGCGGCGTCGGCCACCCGCTCACCGAGTTGCGGGTCGACGGCGGGGCGTCGGTGCTCGACCTGCTCCTGCAGATCCAGGCCGACCAACTACGGGTGCCGGTGGCCCGCGCCGCCGTCCGCGAGACGACCGCCCTCGGCGCCGCCTACCTGGCCGGCCTGGCCGAGGGGGTGTGGTCGTCCACCGACGAGGTCGCCGGCCTGTGGCGGTCGGACGCCACGTTCACCCCCCGGGCGCCCCAGTCGGTCGTCGACGACCGCCACGCCACCTGGCGCCGGGCCGTCGAGCGCTCCCGCCGATGGGCCTAG
>JAHFUP010000073.1 GCA_023265025.1 Acidimicrobiia bacterium
CATTAGCGCCAGGCTCATATGCCTTCGACTCGGGGACTCCATTTCATAGGGCGATCGCCGGGCGAGCGCCGGTGCCAGCATCCAAGGTGGCCCCCTCAGGCTATTTCGCTACAGCCTGCTGAAGAGCGTGAGAGTGCCTGTGCCGCCCCTGGCTGAGCAGTCTGCGATCGCCGAGAGGCTCGACGACGTGTCGGAGTTGGCCTCCTATCTGGAGCGGATGATCGCCAAGAAACAGGCGATCAACCAAAGCGTGTTGCAGCAGCTCCTCACCGGCAAGACCCGCCTCCCCGGGTTCACCGAAATTTGGTCCACCACGACACTCGGGACGCTCGGCACGTTTCTAAATGGCCACGGGATAAAGCGCGACGACGTGCGGACTACAGGTATCCGTTGCGTTCGTTACGGTGAGCTATATACGGCTTTTCACAACTGCACCGCCGAGGCGAGGTCGTTTGTCTCACCAGATGTGGCCGCGATATCCGTTCCGTTAAAGACAGGCGACCTGCTGTTCGCTGGTTCGGGCGAAACCCGCGACGAGATCGGCAAATGCGTCGCCTACATCGGGCCGACACCAGCTGTCGCTGGTGGCGATGTCATCGTCCTTCGCTGCGATCGCTGCAATCCGATCTACCTGGCTGTGTTGGCCAACAGGCCTGAAGTCGTCAGCCAGAAGGCCCGTGCTGGACAAGGTGATGCTGTCGTCCACATCTACAGCCGTGCGCTTGCCGCGGTCGAGGTCAGCGTGCCACCGCGTGCCGAGCAGACTGCCATTGCCCAGGTGATCGTCGACGTTGATCGCGAGATCCTTCTGCTCGGCCAACGGCTTCGCAAGGCCCAAGACGTCAAGCAGGGAATGATGCAGGAGCTGTTGACCGGCCGCACTCGCTTGCCGGTTGAGGTGTCGAGAGCGTGAGCGACATGAGTAATGTCGGGCAGGTTGAGCGCATGACGCAGGATCGCGTCGTGAAGCTGTTCGGCGACCGGCTCGGCTACGGCTACCTCGGCAACCTGCAGGACCGAGAAGGCAACTCCAACGTCGAGGTTCAGCCTCTGGAGCTGAACCTGGAGGCGCGCCGCTACGGCGCGATCCACATCGGAAAGGCCGTCGATCAGCTGTGGAAGGAGGCATCGCTGGGCGGAGGCCGCGACCTCTACGAGGCAAACCAGGACGTCTATCGGCTATTGCGCTACGGCGTGAAGGTGAAGCCGGAGGCCGGCCACGTCACGGAGACGGTGTGGCTGATCGACTGGGAGCACCCAGAGCGCAATCACTTTGGGGTGGCTGAGGAGGTCACCGTCGCGGGCCAGCACACCAAGCGGCCCGATCTCGTGCTCTACATCAACGGCATCGCCGTCTGTACCATTGAGCTGAAGCGGTCGAAGGTGGCGGTGTCAGAGGGGATCCGACAGACGATCGGAAACCAGACGGCGCACTTCATCCGACCGTTCTTCACCACGGTGCAGCTTGTCATGGCGGGCAACGACGTCGAGGGTCTGCGTTACGCGGTGATCGACACGCCAGAGAAGTACTGGCTTAAGTGGCGGCTGACGTCCGACATCGACTCGAAGACGCGGGCGCAGGTCGACAGCGATTCGGCCGGCGTTGAGGAGTGGCTTGATCAGGCGCTCGCGCAGATGTGCGCGAAGCCGCGCCTTCTGGAGATCATCCACGACTTCATGGTCTTCGACGCTGGGGTCAAGAAGACGTGTCGCCCCAACCAGTACTTCGGCGTGAAGGCGGCGCAGGAACGCGTGAGGCGACGTGAGGGCGGCATCATTTGGCACGCCCAGGGTTCAGGCAAGTCCCTGCTCCGCATGCTCGAACGGCGCGCCCAAGCGGGACTCGGCGAGGCGGGCCTTCTCCCCGGGTCCGGTCGAGAGCGTCGTGAGCGTCCGCACGGGCATCGTCAAGGTCGCGCACTCGATGCTCAAGCCGTTGGACCAGCCCGGCAGGGGTCGGCGGCCAGGAGGTCATCCTTGGCGACGCCCAACCTGACCGGCGCATCGCGCAGGTCCAGGTGGACCGTCTCTCCGAGCGGGTCCCGTTCCCGCTTCACGTCAACGGTGAACCCGGCTAGCTCGCCGACGGCGCGGGCGCTCGCGCTGACGGCGACGGTGGCCAAGAGTCGCCGACCTGCATCCGCCCGCGACTCGAACTGCACACCGTCCACAGTCATGGCGAAGCGATCGCCCCGCGTGTCGACCCGCCGAGCGATGGCGTCGTCGCATTGCCGCACCACCGCTTCCAACCGCAATTTGGTTGTCGCCGCCGCCGCTAGCACCCGGACGAGACGGGCCTGGTCCTCCTGGTGCGCACGACGCAGCCGAGACAGCCGGGCCACCTCGTTGTCGACGCTTGCCTTCTCCATGAGCAGAGGGTTGCCCGTGGCGAGTGCCTTGACCTCGGCGAAGGAGAGTGCCTGCTCGCCGATGTCGTCGATCTCGCGGCCGACGAGGCTGCCCCGCATCACCTGGTGGATGAACGCGGCCTTCCGCTCGACCGTCTGCCTTCTCCGAACTTTCGCCGGCGCTGTCAACCGCGGCCAGCACCGCGATCCGGAGTTGTCACTCTGGCCAGCGGATGCGGATGAGGCCCTCGGTGACCACGACCCTGCAACCGGCCAATTCGTCGAGGTTGTGGTTCTCCGCAAGCCGTTGAAGCACGGCCACGACATTGTCCGGCTGTTGGTCGCGGAGGCGCAACAGGATCACGCCGAGATGGCTGCCGGGTGGGTAGGTGCGGGCATCGCCAAATCCGAGGTCGAAGGTGACCAGAGCTCGCTCGTCTGCGACGGCAGCGGCGAGCACGTCGGGATCGGGTCGGCCGGCCAGCTGCTCGTCGGCAACGGTATCGACGTCGTGGCCGAGAGCGAGAAGCGGATCCTTGGCGACGACAGTGATGTTCTCGTCGAGCTTGAGCCTCACGTGGTCGGCGAGAGCGGACGGATCTCCTGCTTGGCGAGCCAGGCTCCGTAGGCGACCGCGGCGCGGACGCCTTCGGCGGTGAGCGTTGGATAGTGACGCACGATCTCGGCCGGGTCGAGACCCGCGGCGAGCGCGTCGAGCACCACGGTCACCAACACGCGGGTGCCCTTGAGGCAGGGCTGGCCGTGGCAGATGGCTGGATCGATGGAGATCAGCTCGAGTGGGTCGTCGTTCACGGCTCCAGTATCCCAGGCGAGAGCCGGCTTGCATCGGCTGCCCTCGACCCCCGCTGGCCGGCTCGTGATGTCCCGTCACGGCCGTGTGGGTGACCGCGTGGGCTCCGCCCAGGGCGAGGCGTTCATGCGAACAGCCGTTCATGCGAATAGCCCCGAGCGGGGGCCGGCGGCCCGTGATCGTAGATAGGCGAGCATGGCGCTCTCGCCGGCGGGAGTGAGCCGGATCCGCCGGGACGGCCAGTCGCCTTCCTCGACGACGAGGGCGCACAGGCCACCGAGCGACAGCCATGGCCGGGCCGCCCACCTGACCTCCCGCTCGCCCGGCGGTTCCCCGCCGTGGCCTCCGACCCGCCAGCCGTGCTCGGCGGCAAGCACCGCGACGACGGGCCACAGTTCGTCGGTCGCGATCTCTCGGCTGTCCTGGTCCAACAGGACCAGGGTGGCAATCTCGGCCATCATCTGGTCGAAGTCGTCGTCGCCGGCCAGCCAGGGCACGACCCGTGCCCAGGCCAGGACCGGGTCGGCCGCCATGGCCCGCCCCGACGGCGTGAGCTGGAGCCGGCGGCGGTGGCGGCGGGCGGCACCGCAGTGGCGGGCGAGGTCGTGCACGGCGCCGAGCTGCCACACGTCGTCCTGGCGGTTCGGTCCTCCCAAGCCGGGCTCCCACCACCCCCACCGCTGGGTGGCCTCGATCACGAACGCCCGGTTGAGGGCGCCGGTCTGGGTCAAGTCCAGGCCGCCGCGGGTCTCGATCTCGCCGAGCAGCCACCGCAACGGCGCCAATCGATCGGCGGCGTCGTCGGGCGCCGGGACGGGCGGTAGCAGCCGGTTGGCGTGGCGGGCCCGAAGCATCCCCAGCTCCTGGCTGCGACCTCGGGCGAAGGAGACCCAGTGTTCGAGGCGCTCGGTGAGGATCGCGCTGCGCCATGTCTGGGTGGGCAAGCTGGGATGGGGGCGGTCCAGCGCGCCGGCCGCCACTGCGTGCTGGCATTCGCGCCATCCTCGTGTGCCCGGCACGAAGTCGCCGGCGGCGATGGCCTGCTCCAGGGCGACGGCGACCGTGGACCGGGCGCACGCCTCGTCGGTACCCATCATCGAACCCCAGTTGAAATCGTCGAGATCGGGCGGGTCGATCCCCGAGCGCGCCGCCGCCCCCCGGAACGCCTGCCGGCCCTCGTGATCGGAGCGGCGGTAGGCGGCATGGACCTCGGCGGTCACCTGTGAACGACAGATCGCCGCGTAGCGGTCGAGACCCAAACCGTCGAGCAGCGCCGCGGTCGCGGCGGCGACCTTGGTGACGACGTCGTCCTCAGGGGGCGCCAACCACTTCAGCGGCAGCTCGTACCACACGAACCGCTGGACCTGTTCCTGGGTGATGGACGCCATCCCCTCACCCCAGGTAAGGGCGTTCCACGCCGCTTCGGCGTGCCTACCCAGCTCTTCGTCTCGAGCCCGCAGCTTGGCGATGACCGGCTGAGCAGCCCGATCCGCGTCACCGGAGTCCAGATCCTCATCGTCGTGCACACCCTCATCCTTCCGCAGCAGCGGGCGCTCCCGCCCCCAGCAGGTGCGCCTGATCTCCCGACCCGGTGGCCTGACCAGGGGACGGCGACCTCGGGCTACGCGATGGGCGGCTTGCGTCTCGGCATCGGAAGGTCGACGGTGGCGATGCGCCGACGGGCCCGTTCGATCCCGGCGAGCTTGTCATCGACACCGGCGAGAATGTGTTCGAGTCGCTCGATCTCGCCGAGCCAGGCTCGCTGGCGGGCTTCGTCGATCTGGCCGACCAGGCCCTGGCGGGTGCGCACCAGGCGGGGTTCGGCGTCGATGTCGGGGCGGGCGAGCTTGCACTGCTCGCAGGCGTACTCGTGCACGCAGTTGGTGCCGTAGGCCCGCATGCAGTCACCGATGGCGATCTTGCGCTTGGCGAAGTGCTCCTCGAACTCGTCCCATTCGTCAATACCGACTTCGCGGTACTCCTCCGCCGGGCGCAGGCCCCGGTGGTTGTGGATGAAGGCCCGGTGGGAGCGGATCACATCCTCGGGGAAGATGGCGGCGTAACCCTGGGTGGTGGCCAGGGTGGCGTGACCCATGAGCTTCTGGATGATGTGGGGCGGAAGACCAGCGGCCAGCGCGTCAGTGGCGAAGATTCGTCGGAAGTCGTGAGGGGTGAAGCCGATGATGCCTCCGTCAGGTCCGGTGAGCCGTGCGGCTCGGACGACCTTGTTCAGCACTCGGGCCACGTAGGTCTTGTGCATCGGGGCGGTGGTTCCCTTGAAGCCCCGCCCGGCGGTGCGCTGGAACAGGAACGGCAGCGGGTCGGAGTCGACGCACTCCGCATAGTCGTAGGCGATCAGCGACGGCAGGGCAGTGCCGGTCGCGCCGACCGCGGCCCGGATCCGCCGTGCCATGGCTGCGAACACAGCAGCCAGCTCGGGGGCGACCACCACCATGCGCTCGCGGTCCTGTTTGGAGGGGTTGACGTGCAACAACACGACCTTGCCCACCGCGGAGTCGCGATGGTCGTAGTCGTGGAGATCGAGCTGGGTGAGTTCGAGCAACTCCTCGATCCGGATGCCGGTGTGACGGAGAACCTCGATCACCGCGAAACCCCAGAAGGCGTCCTCCTCCTCGATCACCATGTCGAGACGGTCCCCGACAGGCTGGCCGTCGGGGTCAAGGGCGGTGACCTTCGGATGGGCCAACGGATGCGTCGCCTGGTCAAGACGCATGAAGGTGCCGTCCCCGGTGGCGAACTGCTGACCGCCGCCGGCGGCGGGTGCTGCCTCCAACAGCGATCGCAGGTGGTGATAGTTCCGCTCGGCGACATCGGCGAGCTCACCGACGCGCATCGCACGGGTGCGGGTCCGCTCGTGCATGGCGCTTCGCAGCGACAGCCGCCACTTCCGGTAGGCCTTGACCTCGGCCTCCGACACCGGCGCCCGGCACGCCCACGGGCCCCAGCGGGCCGGTTCCTCGTGCGCCATCTGGATGAGATCGCAGTAGAAGCTGCGCACGGCCATCAACGTCGACACCGCGCCATTTCGGGTGACGAGATCGCGCTCGGGGCCGGGACGCCACCGAACAGCCTGCTTCCACTTGGCGGCGACATCGTCGGGCAGGTCGATCGTGTCGATGCCTGGGGCGATCTGCTCGACCTGCTTCCAGAACACCAGGCACAGGTCGGTGACCAACGACCGCAGCGTCGAGTAGTCGATGCTGAGAGACCGTTCGGTCAGGTACGCGATCAGCAGGCTGCGGACCGGGCGACTGGCGATGTCGTACCGGTCGACGAGTTCGGTGACCGTCTTCTGGCCAGGGCGCAAGGCCTGGGCGAGCGTGCCCTCAATGGTCCCGAGGTGCGCGAGGCACAGCCACAGATGTCCGAGGCCGACCGTCTGGGCGCGACGGGCAAGCACGGCATCCCGGTATGCCAGCAGGTCGGCAGCGGACAGCTCGGCGACCGGGCGTCCGGTGAGCGCCACGAGCCGGCCGAGCAGCCCGGTGGCCGCCGAGCGGGTCTGGTCGGTGCAGGGGATCCGGTCCAGGATGTCGGCGTGAGGGTCACGGCGCCAAGACAGCAGGTGGCCCCAGGCGTGGTTGAACCGCGCCGCCAGCGCGAAGTCGAGAGACGGCCGAAGCACATCGAGGGCCATCAGCGCGCCCATGCCGCTGGTGAGCAGCCACAGCCGGTTGGCGGTCGGCATCCGGCCGGCGGCGTCGCAGACGGCCTCCCGGAACCCGGCGGGACCGGCGGACTCGAGCCGGCTGGCCTCCCATCGCTGCTGCCAGGTGGCCCCCGTGAAACCGGACAGATGGTTGAGGAGCTGGGCCGCCCCTCGCTGTCGGCCACCACTTGCGTTGACGCCCTCGTCGACATGGCCCAGACCAGCGACCAGCTCGACGATCTCATTGACCCGGGCGCTCTGGTGCAGCTGGGCTGCGGCCGCGACGACGGCGACGCTGCGGCCTTCGCCGATCTCCGGAGTGGCGAGGACCGCTGGCCGCTCGTCGAGAGCGACCGATGTCTTCACCGCTTTGCCCCGAACAGGTCGTCGAGGTCACCCTGGTCGTAGGGGTTGGCGATCGATGGCCGGGGGTCCGGCCGTGCATGGGCTTCGCGTTGCGCGGCGATCAGCTCGTCGAGGCGGGGCCGTATGTAGCGCCAGGTGGGCATGGCCCATGATCTCCTGCACCTTGTGGGGTGCCATGCCCGCGTCCAACATGCGCTCGCACGCCGTGTGGCGAAGATCGTGGGGGGTCCAGTTCGTGCCGAGCCTGGCGATCACGCGAGCGAAGACGGCCCGGTAGGCGTCGTAGCCGACTGCTCGGCGGTCGCCCCGGACGGTGACCCACACCGGCTCGTCGACGCCTGCGAAGTAGCCGCTCTCGGCCTGGTAGCGACGGAGCCACACGACGGCGTCGCCCGACACCGGCAACCATTGGGCCCTGCGGCCGCCCTTGCGGACGACGTGCACGAGTGCGTTTCCCCAGTCGATGTCCTCGCCCCGCATGGCGACCAGCTCGCCCGGTCGGATGCCACAGTCGACCGAGACCTTGACCATCGCCGGTCACGGTCACTGGTCAGCTCCGCCCACACGGCGTCGAACTTGGGCGTCGGTGAGGTGACGAGGAGCACTCTCGGGCTTGGGAGGATCGACGCGCCGGCTGCCGCCATGGCGGAGCGGCTCCAAGAGGGTTGTGGTGGTCGTCGCCACGGTGGCCGTCGCTGTCCCGACGGCGCGAGTGGGGGATCGGGTTGAGGATCGGCTTGAGGCCCCGTTCGCGCAGAAACTCGTACCACTCGTGCAATACGACCCTCGAATGCCGGATCGTGGCGGCGTCGAACTGGCGTTCATGAGGTCCGGTCTTGCCCGTGACCGGGTTCATCCTTGAGGTACCCGAGCTGATCTTCGGCTGGCGTCGGGATCCGCCGGTCTTGCCGTACTCGATCAGCCAACGACGGAAGTCCGTGTAATCGCTGCGGACCGCCTCATCGAAGGTGACACCGACCGCGCTCAGGAACCGCAACCAGCGCAGGATGTCATACGCGTAGGAGCGCAGCGTGAGCGGCCGAGCGAACGTGTCGGCCAGCTCAATGAGATAGGCGTTCGCCGCTCGCGCAGCACGGACGTCTTCGGGGAACGACACCTCGAAAGCCACCGCCTCGGGCGGCCGAATCTCGGTGGTCAGACGTGTCTCAACTGGCTCTGGTCAACCGAGGCCGGGTGCATCAATGACCCGTGGGATCGGCCGTGGCGTGTCGGGTCTGACCGGCATCCTTCGCCGGATCCCTTGGCCCGTCCAGGTGGTCCTGGTCCTGGCGTGGGTCGGCGCGGACTTCTAGGACAGGTCGGGAGCGCCGCCAAGCACCAGACGCCAATTGGCGTCCGGTAGGCGTACCAGGAACGAAGGAACCGGAGCACGCCGAACACCGTGACGACCACGAACCCGGACCGGCTTCCGTTCGATCCGATCAGCCGGGGCTGGCTCCTGTTCGTGGTGACGGCGGGACCCCTCCTCGGCCGGCTGGGAGCGGCACATGGACGAGCCTGACAGCCTGGCCTGGGTCCGGGGGCAGCTCGCCCTGGCAGCGGACGCTACGGAACAAGCGCGCGCTCCCCGACCAGGCCACTGACGGCTGCTCGGCGGCCCCAGCGCTGTTCCGTTCAGCGAGGCGGGCTGCGCCTGTGTGGGAAAAGGGTGTAGGTGCTCTTACAGCAGATATCCGCTATCGTCGCGCTATGCCTCGTGGCCGTCGTCTCGCCGCCGCCGATGAAGTGACGGCTTCGCCGGACGCGCAGGAGGCCGCTCGTCGAGTGGCGGCTCTGGAGGGCACACTCGTGGCGGTGGATGCCGCCGGCGACCGCGTCGACCTGCCCGAAGGGCTCAGCCGGCTGTTGCGGCGAGCGAGCGAGGAGATCGCTGCCGGCCACAACGTCACCATGCTCCGGTCGGACGAGGTGCTCACACCGAACGAGGCCGCCGAGGTCCTGGGCTTGTCCCGGCAGTACCTCTCGCGCCTGCTTGACGACGGCGTGATCCCAAGCGAGACCCTCCCGTCGAGTGCGCACCGCCGACTTCTTCTGGCCGATGTTCTCGCCTTCCAGGTCGAACGCGACCGCCGGCGGGCCGGCGTCGAGGCATTCCGGCGTGCCGTCGAGGATGCCGATCTGGCCGACGCCTGAGCAGTTTCGCCGTGGAGCGTCTCTACCTGGACACCAACGTCCTGTTCCCGATGACGCTCATGGACCTGATGCTGTCTATGGCCGAGGACTTCCACCACGACATTCTCTGGAGCGACTTCCTACTGGCGGAGTGGGAGCGCGTGATCGTCCGCGAGCAGCGCCGCACTCCCGAGCAGGCGAGTGCGATCACGAGCGCCATCCGACAAGCCTTCCTTCCGGACGGATCGCTCCCGACGACTACGCCACGATCATCGAGACGGTGCCCGGTCCCGACCCCGATGACCGGGTTCATGGTGCTGCCGCGCTCGCCGGCGGCGCCACTGCGCTCATCACCGCCAATCTTCGCCACTTCGATGTCGTCTTCTTCGGCGACCACGGCGTGATCGTCGAGACTCCGGAGAGCTATCTGCTCCGACGGCTGGAGGATGCGCCCGACCGCCCTATCGAGACGGTGGAACGGGTCTTGGCGACGCTAGAGAGGATTGTCCGGGCCCACCGGGGCCGCACGGTCATCGGCGTCACCGAGGGCGCTACCGTCAAGGCGTCGTTCATCGCCTTCGGCAAGATGCCGCTGCCCGCAGCCGAGGTGATTATGACGGACTACGCGTCCGTCACGGAGTGGTCGTGTCTTGTCGAGGGGGACGTCCGCAGGCTGGGGACATGGCGACTCGAGCGGTACAACGACACGACCGAAGTAGCCGCCGCTCCCTTGAACTAGATCTAACACTTCGTAGAGTCGGCCTGCGTCGGGTGGGTCCGGCGAACCTCGTATCCCAGAACAACGATGGAGCCGCGGAACTGCCCGCGTCCCAGATCGCCGGCCCCGGGTCACGGTCGACCTGGCTGGCGCCAGGCTCTCCGCAGGGGCGAGTTGGCAGCACGCGGCGCGCCCACAACTCGGCCGGCGCCACCGGTGAAGACGTACGCACAATGCCGGTGGAGCGCTCGAACCGGCATCGCCCAGCCTCGGAACGGCACTCATGATCGTTGACGCTTTCCAGGGGCGAGGTGTAGATGAGACCGATGACAGGGAGTGGCGATGCAATCGAGATCATCCCGTACGACCCCCGTTGGCAGTTGCTCTTCGCCGTCGCCGAACGGGAGCTCCAGATGGCCCTCGCTCCCTACGTCCTCGATGTCGAGCACATCGGCAGCACAGCGGTTCCGGGCCTGGCTGCGAAGCCGGTGATCGACATCCAGGTCGGCGTTCGGAGTTTCGACGACAGCGAGGAGATCGTCTCGGCGGTCGAATCGCTCGGCTACGAGTACGTTCCCGAGTTCGAGGACAAGTTGCCGGATCGCCGCTACTTCCGGCGATGGGTCGACGGTCGCCGTAGCCACCAGGTGCATCTCGTCGAGCGCTCCAACAGGGAGTGGTGGGATCGACACGTCCGCTTTCGGGACTGGCTTCGAGCGCACGACGACGACCGGGATCGATATGCCGAACTCAAGCTGAACCTTGCTGTCGCGTATCGGGACGACCGTCGGGGGTATACCGACGCAAAGTCCGACTTCATCCGTGCGATCGAGGCCAGGTCGACCTCCGCCGACGCCCGGCGGGGCGAGGACGGAGGTCACCGCGGCGCCCGGGATGACTGATGCTTCACCGGAAAAGCTGGCCGCGCAGTGCCCTGAACGACAGCACCTTCGCCCAGCGGACCCCGACCCGCCCGCTGCGCGGGTCATCGCCGGTCGGCGAACCTCTTGGACATCATGAAGCCGACGTGGCACCCGGTGACCGCCTGCCGGACGTGGTGGTGAAGGTCGAGGCGGGGCTCGTCGAGCTCGACAAACAGCTGGGGAATGTCATTGAACGAAGAGCGCCAGAAGTGCAGGCCAGTGAGGGGCCCCGAGAGCATCGCATCGGTCTCGGCCTCGTAGAGATCGGCGTCGTAGACCCACTGGAACAGCAGGTTCGGCGTGTAGCCGAGGTGGTACCAGAACCCGACGGCGTCGTCGGTCCCGAGGGCGAGGGAGCGAGCGCCGAGGCGGCGAGCCTCCGCCTCCACCCGCTCGACGAGCCGGCGGCCGATACCTCGGTGCCGGAACGCCGCGGTCACACCGATGATGCGAAGCGTCACCGTCCCGTTGTCATTGCGGAAGGCGAGGGCGCCACCGACCACACTCCCCTCGGCGTTGGCCAGCACCATCAGTGACTGGTCGGCAGCGAAGCGTCCGACGAGGTCGTCGATCCGGTGGTCGCCGCTGTCGATCGGCTCGGGCAGCTGCGCCCCGGCCAGGTTGAATACGGCCCTGAGCTCAACGAGGTCGCGCACGGTACGAACTTCGATCGCCGTGGCGCCCCTCGTTCTCTGCGAACCGACTCCGAGACGGCATCGGACCTCCGCCAGCGCCTCACGTCGGCTCAAGGTCTCCGCTGTCAGCGAACGCTCCCAGGCGTCCAATGCCTCCGCTGAAGGCTCGGCAAGGAACGAGCCGATGTCGGCCAGCACTACGCCGGCTCGTCGCAAGACGCGGACGATGTCGGCCTGCTCGAGCTGGGCGAGGTCGTAGTACCGGTATCCCGAGGTCGGATCGACGACCGCCGGTACGAGTACACCCGCCTCTGCGTAGGTCCGCAGCACCTTGGGCGAGAGTCCACAGCGACTGGAGAAGTCACCGATCGTCATCATGTCGTCCACGGCGACGATCATGAGGCTTCACCCCTGGGCAAGGTCAAGAGCTCCATGCGGACTCGCCGGACGTCGACGGCAAGGAATGTCTGGAACTGCCGGAGCCGCGTGAGCCCTCATCTGGGGGCCCTGCAGCTGACCGATCAGCCTTTTCCTCGGGGCCGCGCGACGCTTCGTAGGTGAGTCGAGCACTTCAGGCTGCTGTCGAGGTGGGCACGGCCTGCGGGACCCGGGTGACGGAGCCGGTGCTGTTGCAGGAGACCAACAACACGGTGGTCTGGCTGCGGCCTTCCCCGGTCGTGGCCAAGGTGACAACCCGCACCGACTCCGACTCGAAGCACGACGTCCGCCTTGAACACGCCATGGGCTCCGAGCTGGCGACCCACGGAGCCGACATCGCCGCCCCCGTGATGTCCTCTAATCACAGCCGGTCAGTGGCCTGCCACTTCGCCCACAACGCCGGCTTGAGGACTGCGACGAGAATGCGTTCGTGAACCAGTGGGGGGCGACTACGTGGGGCGAGCCGTGTCGAGAATGCCGCTTCTCATGGGCACTCCCGCCCGAGGAAGCCCTTGGGATGATGGCCGGCGTGCCAGCGCGATTCCGAGAGGCCGTCGGTGTGTCAGACGGGACATCGATCGGCGCCGGCTTGACCTGGTCGGTTACGGCGTATGTCTGCCATGTGGCTGACAATCTGCGCATCTCCGCCGAAAGACTCGTGGGCGTCGCACGCGGCGGCGGTCGGCAGATAGCCGTGTACGACCAGGACGATCTCGCCGAGGTGCGCCACTACGACGCCGTCGCGATCCAGGGCGCCCTCTGGTCTCTCGATCGAGCGGTGGCAGATTGGCTTACCGCCATCGACGTCGCACGGGCGGCCGAGGTCGTCTTCGACCACCCGGAACGCGGCCGGTACACCTGGGCCGACGTCGCGTTGTCCAACTTGCACGACGCCCTACACCATGAGCTCGACGTCCGCCGGACTCTCGGCACGGCAGTCAGGGCCGATCGTCGCTAAGGGTCGCTGCCCCATAACAGCGCCCGTGTGGATCGGAAAGCTGCCCCCGAACGCCGGCCTTGGGCCCGGGCAGATCGCTTTGCGGAAGCAGTCGCCCTGCCGCCCGAGCACACCGGCGATGCGCATGGCGAAGCGAGCGGTCGGCCTCCGCATGCTTGCATGCCGCTCCTGCCTCTCGAATTCATTTGCCGCCGTGGGGACCGGCGGCAATCGTCTGACGATGGAGAACGTGCGGGTCCACGATGAGCAGCTGGCGATCGGCGATGCCTTTGGCGAGATCCTCCTCGCCTGCCAGCAGGCCGGGGGAGCCTCCGGCGTCGCGCACGAACTGATAGAGCGATCGGACGGCTTCCTCGCGGTAGAGGACGCAGCGAGGTACTTCTCCACCGATCTCGACTCTGCCTTCGAACTGGCTCAGGGTCCCGTGCTCGACATCGGCGCCGGTGCCGGGAGGGCGAGCGTTGCCCTACACGACCGCGGGCAAGACGTCGTCGCCCTCGACATATCGCCGGGGGCTACTGCTGTGTGCCGCGATCGCGGTGTTCCGACCACGTTCACCGGATCTGTGTTCGAACTGGCTGCATCGCGGCCGGAGCCGTTCGATACCTTCCTCATGTTGGGCAACAACCTGGGGCTGTTTGGTGGGCCGGCGAACGCCCCGTTGTTCCTGGAGGCGCTCGGAGGCATCGCCGCGCCCGGAGCCCGGATAGTGGGCGAGACGGCCGACCCGTACATGACGACCAGACCGGTCCACCTCGACTACCACGAGCAGAACCGGAGGTCCGGACGACTCCCGGGACAGCTGAGTCTTCGCATTCGTCACGAGCGGACCGCCACGCCATGGTGGGACTACCTCCTTTGCACCCCCGAGAGGAGCTGGAGGAGGTCATCCGTCCGACGGCATGGGCCTTGGCCAGCGTGCTGCCCCGTCCGAGTCCCTCTCCCCAGTGGCTCGCGACGCTGCAGCTCGGCGCCTATGTGTAGCAGCTGCGCCGCGTCTGGACCGGGTCACAGGCGCCCCTGAGTTGCCCCCTAATACCTGCGCCCTGGAGTCCCAGCACCGTCACGTAACGCCGGCCTTGGGATGCGTCGCCAGACTTCAACGCCCTTCAAAGTCGCGTTCGAAAGCCAACGCAGGAGCCGACCGGCACCCGAATGCCGCCTGGCGGCTTCTGTGCAACTACTTTCGCAGAGGCGCCGGCGGGATCGCCGCCCGACACGCCGGTTCCGACCAGTTGTAGGCCGCTCGCTCGTGCTCTTGCGGCGGCGTCGAGCACGTGCTTTCCGATCAGGTATGGGACGGTCACAAAGTTCTTCCCTTCAACCGGGCAAGCGCCTCGGTCGTCGCCCGATCGAGGTTCAATCGATGCAATGACGGGCGAGTGCGGGGGGTCGTTGTGGAACGACGGATAGCCGATTCCGACCCCGGCGATGGAAGCGGCCACCGCACCGATGAGCGCGAACCGGCCGTAGCGACGCACCTCGCCATCATCGCGCTGCCAGGGCGGCGGTGCGCCGCACTGAGCCGAACCCTGAACGGCGCCCCCCATGCTCCATGGGCGTGGCGTCGCTGCAGCGCCTCGGTGTCCCACAGCAACTAGGGCAGTCATGAACTCGGGTGGCCCCCTACGCCAGATGGACGGCAATGTCACGGCTGCCTCAGAGTCCGGCTCCTCCAGGCATTGACCGCACCTACCCCCGGTGTTCTGGTACTTAGGAGCCTCACCATGCGCTCCGCAGCACCCGCTACGCGTCGAGCTCCGCCTCAAACCAGCCGTCGGCGGTGTAGCCGCGTAGCCGGCGCAGGTGGCCGGGGAGGGCGAGTCGAACACGCAGATTGTCGACGCGGGCGAGAGCATTCCTTGAGGCGGCATCTCCATTCTTGGCCTCTCGACATTGAATGACAGGCTCAGTATCTGCGGGTCGTCACGCGAGGGGGCCGAGCAGAAGGTCTGATCGTGTGACTCCCACGTGCTGTCCACCGGGTGTTTGTTGACGGCCTGACTTCGTGGTGACGTAGGGGTCTCGCTCGGCCGCGCTCATTGGTGACGGCGGGTTGGGCAGGCCGGGGGCGGCGGGGCATTTTCTGTTACAGAAATCGGTCGGGCGGTGGTGGCGGCGACAACGATGGGCGGTCCTGCTCGCGCGAGTGGGCCCCTCCCACCAGTTGGTCGCTGTCCCGGGAGGGGCCCAAGGCGGTGTTGCCACCGATGGCCATCGTATGGGCCTGCGCCCTTTCGGTCGACGAGTACGTCGCCGCGGGCCGCGCCGTGGCCGTCCCCCGTCCGGACTGTCCTGTGTGCGCGGCGGCGATGGCGTTCTGGTCGGGCTATGAACGCTCGGTCCGCCACCGCGGGCCCTTCCTGAAGTTGTGGGTGCGGCGGGCTCGCTGCCGGCGCTGCGGGACCAGCCACACCCTCGTCCCCTCGTTCTGCCAGGTCGGGCGACTCGACGACGCCGAGGTCATCGGTGCCGTCATCACCGCCGTGGTGGGTGAGGCCCGAGGGGTGCGGCCGGTAGCGGAGGAGGCCGACGTGCCTCACACCACTGCCCGGGACTGGGTCCGTCGGTTCTGCCGCCGAGCGGCGCTGATCGGCGCGGCGTTCGCCGCCGTGGTGGTCGAAGTCGCTGGCCTGGCGCCGTCGCTGCCCGCGTCGGCGTCCCTCGCCGAGCGGGCGATGGGTGCCATACGCCAGGCCTTTGCCGCGGTCGCGGCCCGGGCCGGACCGACGCTTCCGTCGCTGTGGTGCTTGGCGTCCGTGATCACCGGCGGCCGGTTGCTGGCCACCAACACGAACCCGCTCTCGATCGTCCTCGGCCGGCGTCGTTTGATCGTCCCCGTCCCCGAAATCGACTGAAGAGGAGCGACGACATGAACGACGACCACGCCGAGACCATCGCCCTGCACCGCTGGGCGGTGATCGCCGAGGCGGCCAACCCCCGGCTCGGCGCCGCCGAGCGAGGTGCGGTGGTGCGGGCCGCCGCGGCGCGCCCCCACGCCCATCCCGACGGCAGCCAGCGCCGCTACTCCCGCAACACCCTCGACCGCTGGATCCGGGCCTGGCGCTCCGGCGGCCTGGAGGCGCTGCGGCCGGTGGAGCGGGCCGACGCCGGGGTCGTGCGCGACCACCCCGAGCTCTTCGAGGAGGCGGCCGCCCTGCGCCTGGAGCTGCCGTCACGCTCGGCGGCGGCGATCGCGGAGATCCTCTGGCACCGCCACGGCGTGCGGGTCGCCGAGCGCACCCTGCGGGCCCAGCTGCGCCGGCGGGGCCTGCACCGGGAGGCCTTGGCCGCCGAGCCCAAGGCCTTCGGCCGTTACGAGGCCGAACGTCCCAACGAGCGCTGGATCACCGACGTGCTGGTCGGGCCCTGGGTCCCCCATCCCCGCGTCGACGCCTCGGTGCGGGCCAAGCTGTTCCTGATCGTCGACGACCACTCCCGGCTGCTGGTGCATGGCCGGTTCATGGCCGCCGAGAACACCCGGGCCGGCCAGGACGTGCTGCGGGCGGCCATCGTGCGCCGGGGCCTGCCCGAGGTCCTCTACGCGGACAACGGGGCGCCGTTCGCCAACGCCATGCTGGCCCGGACCTGCGCGGTGCTGGGCATCCGCCTCATCCACTCGGCGCCGTATTCGCCCCCCTTAACCGGCCAACCCTGCCAGGGGAGTTCGATCAGGATGCGTTGTGCTGCTTGAAGAACAGCCTTGACCATCCACCAAATCAGCAGATGTCGGTGCTACTGATGACGCATGATTCCCGAGGGGGAAGCGCAGCAGCTCAGAGTTGACCCGAGCGGCGCCGGCTGGATGCTGGCCGGCCCGGCCTCGCCCGGGTTCGAACTGGTCAACGACTACCTCGCCTACCTGGCCGACCGGCGCTACTCGCCGCGCACGGTCCGGTCCTACGCGTTCGACCTGCTGCACTTCTGCCGGTGGTTGCTGGGCGAGAGCTTGGCTCTGGGGGCGGTGACCACCGACGTGTTGTTGGGCTACCTGGCGGCGTGCCGTGAGGCGGTGCTGCCCAGCCAGCACGGTGGCAACGTCGTGGACCTGCGCAGTGGCCGGGCGACCGGGTACGCGCCGGCCACGGTGAACCGAAGGATGGCGGCGATCTCGGGGCTGTTCTCCTTCCGGGCCATGCGCGACCCCACGGCGACGAACCCGGTCCCTCGGGGCCCGGCGGCACGGCGGACCGCCAGAGGGGAGCGGTCGGGAATGCTCGGCCATCTCGCCCGTCCGAAGCAGCGTTCCCAGCTCCGGGTGCGCGAACCTCGTCGACTCCCGCGTGGCCTGACCCGGGACGAGACCAGGGCGCTCGTCGCCAGCTTCCGCACCGACCGGGACCGGGCCATCGCCGGGCTCATGCTGTTCTCCGGGTTGCGATCGGCGGAGGCGCTCGGCCTGGAGGTCACCGACATCGATGTCGGGCGGGGCTGGGTGCGGGTGATCGGCAAGGGCGACAAGGAACGCCGCGTCCCCCTCGACCCCGATGTGGCCTCGGTGGTCCAGGCCTACCTGTTGGCCGAGCGCCCCGAGACGAAGTCCGGCGCCCTGTTCGTGGTGGCCAAGGGGCCGCACCGTGGTCAGCCCCTCAGCGCCGCCGGCCTGCGACGGGTGTTCCGCTACCACCGGGAGAAGGCGGCGGTGCCGGCCGGTCATCCCCATGCCTTGCGCCACACCTTCGGGACCGCGCTGGCCGAGGCCGGTGTCGACGTGGCCGTGATGCAGGCCCTCATGGGCCACGACCATGTCGACTCGGCCGCCGCCTACATCCACCTGTCCCCGGCGCATGTGCGCCGGGCCTACGAGGACGCCCGGGCCCGGCAACGTTCCCGTGAGGCGGGGCGCTGATGCCGCCGGCTCCCTGGGCGGTGCCCGAGAAGGCGGCCGATCTCTACGCCGGCTACCTGGAATGGCTCGCATCCCGTGGCGTCGGCAACCGCACGTTCCTGAGCGGGGCCAGAGGGTTCCTGGTCCGCTTCCCCGAGCCCCAGGCATGGGCCGACCTGGCCCTGGAGGTCCGCCTTCGGGTCGGCTCCCAGGTCAGCCCGTTCCTGAACTTCTTGATGTTCCACGGCCACCTCCACCCCGGCTATGACTTCTTGTTGGAGCGCAAGCTGCACGCCGTGCTGCGCGACGCCGCCCTCAGCCCGCTCGGGCCGGACCTGGCACGCTTCGCCGCCGACGCCGAGCAGTTGGGCTATTCCGTCCGGGCCCGCACGGGCATGGCGTCGGAGGTGGCGGCCCGGGTGCTCATCCAGTCCGGTCGCCCGCTCAGCGAACTCCGCGCCGAGGACCTGGCCGACTTCGAAGCGGCCATAAGCGACCGGGAGGCCCGCAACGGCCGGGACTACAAGCACTACCGCAGCGCCCTCTACGCGTCGCGGGCGGTGATCTACCACCTGGGGGCACCGGCCGAGCCGGCCCCGAAGCGATCCACGCTCGGGCGCTGGAGCTGGGAACGCCACCTCGACGGGGTCAACGACACGCTCCGCCGGTCCATGGTCGCCTACCTGCAGGCGGTGCGCGGCCACCCTCGCCCGCTCCAGCGTGTCGGGCACCGCCAGCGAGCTCGCCCACTTCGGGCGGTTCCTGGCCGCCAACTTCCCGGAGCTGACAACGTTCGCGGACCTCGACCGCCGCCGCCACATCGAGCCCTACCTGTCGGCGGTGGCCGCCGCCTTCAACCATCGCACCGGCGAGGCGATCGCCGCCTCCACCCAACGCAGCCGCATACAGGCCGTGGGCCGGATGCTCGACGCCATGGGCGAGTGGGGATGGGAGGAAGCGCCCCGACGCCGGCTCATCTTCGAGCGTGACAGCCCCAAGCTTCCCCACCCGTTGCCCCGCTACCTGCCTGCCGACGCCGACCGCCGCCTCGTCGAGGCCCTCGAGGCCTCACCCAACCGCCTGCGCGCCGACGCGTTGCTGGTGGCCCGGGCGACAGGGGTGCGCATCGGGGAGCTCGTCGACCTCGAGCTCGACTGCGTCCACGAGGTCCCCGGGCAGGGGTCGTGGCTCAAGGTCCCCCTCGGCAAGCTGGCCACCGAACGCATGGTCCCCCTCGACGAGGAGACCGTGGAGATCGTTGACCGGATCGTGGCGCACCGGTCCCCGGGGCGGCCCCTGCGCCATCCCCGGACCGGCCGCCTCGTCGAGTTCCTCCTCACCCACCAGGGCCGGCGCGTCTCCGCCGACACCCTGCGCGCCGAGCTGCACCGCTCCGGCGCCGAGGCCGGGCTCGGCGACGTCGTGCCCCACCAGCTCAGGCACACCTTCGCCACCGCCCTGGTCAACTCCGGCTGCTCGTTGCAGGCCTTGATGGCCATGCTCGGCCACGTGTCGGCCGAGATGAGCATGCGCTACGGGCGGCTCTTCGACTCGACGGTGCGCGCCGACTACGACCGGGCACTCGCCCTGGCCAAGGAACGGCTCGGGCCGGTCATGCCCGAAGCCACCCCGGTGACCATCAACACCGACTGGCGCGCCGCGCCGCTGATCAAGGCCCGCATGGCCGGTGGCTACTGCGTCCGCACGCCCGCCCAGGGCACCTGCCCCTACACCAACATCTGCGAGCACTGCCCGAACTTCCGCTCCGACGCCACGTTCCTTCCCATCCTCGCCACCCAGCGCGTCGACGCCGCCGCCTTGGCCGCCGATGCGGAGGCTCGGGGCTGGGGCGACGAGGCGGCCCGGCACCGGCGCCTCGTCGACCGGCTCGACCTGCTCATCACCAGGTCCCAGAGCGCATGAGCGCGCAGCTCGTCGACCGGGTCGAGCAGGCCTGCGCCCAGATCGGCGACGCCGGCTCCCCGCTCACCTTCGCCGCCGTCGCCGAACGTGTCGGGATCAGCAAGGCCACCCTCTACCGTCGGCCAGAACTGCGGGCGGTGGTCGAGGAGCACCGCAGTCGGGGCCGGGAGGCCCACACCCTCGCCGGGGTCGTCGTCGCACTGGACCAGCTTCGCCACGGCCTCGAAGCCGTTGCCGCCAAGGTCCGCCACCACGAGGAGGTCCTGCGCGACCTCCAACGCCGGTCCAAGAAGACCAAGTAGCAGAGCCGCGAACCAACCGATCACGGAGACCTCTCGGCCCAGATTGGCCGGATAACCCCCAGGGCCGGGGCAAGCAGGAGAGATTGAACCGCTACATCCGGGAGCGGTTCCTCACCGAGGCCACCCACGTCGGCATCGACAGCCTCGAGGAACTCAACGACCGCTTCGCCGCCTGGGCCGACCAGGTGGCCAACCGCCGCACCCACGCCGAGACGGGGATGACCCCCGAGGCCCGCTTCGCCGCCGGTGGGCCGCCCCGGGCCGCCGATGCCGCCCGCCTCGTCGAGGCCTTCCGCTGGTCGGCCCAACGGAAGGTCACTCGCACCGCGACGGTCAGCCTCGACGGCAACCACTACTGCGTCGACCCCGCCCTGGTCGGTCGGCGGGTGGAGCTGCGCTTCGATCCCACCGACCTCACCGCCATCGACGTCTTCGCCGAAGGTCACCCGGCCGGGGTGGCCACGCCGCTGGTGATCGGCCGCCACACCCACAAGGCCGTGCCCCAGGCCGCCCGGCCCGCCCTCCAGGCCACCGGCGTCGACTACCTGGGGCTGGTGGCCGCCGCCCACGAGGCCGAGACCGTCGGGCCCATCTCCTTCGCCGACGTCCCACTGTTCGGCGACGACGACACGCCCGGCGAGGATGACGGCGACGGCCTGGTGGGGGCGGCCCGATGAGCCGGGCCCCGTGGGTGGCGCACTTCGGCCTGACCCGCACCCCGTTCTCCAAGCGCATCGCCGCCGCCGACCTCTTCGGGCGGGCCGCCCACGGCGAGGCGGTGGCCCGCATCGGCTTCTGCGTCGCCGAGTCGGCGCTGGGCGTGGTCACAGGTGACGTGGGTTGTGGCAAGACGGTGTCGGTGAGGGCCACGGTGGCCGGCCTCGACCCCACCCGCCACACCGTCATCTACGTGGCCAACCCCGCCTTCGGCACCCGGGGGCTCTACGTCACCATCGTGCGGGCCCTGGGCGCCGACCCCCGCTTCCACAAGGCCGAGGTCATGGCCCAGGCCGCCGACCTGCTCGCCGCCGAGGAGGCCGAGCGCCACCGCCGGGTTGTCGTGGTGATCGACGAGGCCCACCTCCTCACCCCGGCCCAGCTCGAGGAGCTGAGGCTGCTGACCAACCAGGACATGGACAGTGCGTCGCCCTTCGCCGGGATCCTCGTCGGCCAGCCCACGCTGGCCCGTCAGCTGCGCATGGGCGTCTTCGCCGCTCTCGACCAGCGCATCGCCACCCGCTACGCCCTCAAGCCCATGGACATCGGTGAGTCCTCCGCGTACCTGCGCCACCACCTGGCCCTGGTCGGGCGGGACGAGCCGCTGTTCGCCGACGACGCCGTCGCCCGTCTGCACCGCGTCTCCAACGGCCTGCCCCGGGCCCTCAACAACGTGGCTACCGCCTCCCTCATCGCCGCCGCCTCCGGGGGCAAGGACCTTGTCGACGACACCTGCGCCAAGCGGGCCGCGGCGGAGATGACGAGGGACTGAGGTGGCCGCCCTGCATTGTCCCGACGCCGAGCCTCAGCGCGTTGTGGTCGACATCGACGTTGTGCCCGGACCGTTCATCGAGGCCGTCGCCGAACGGCTTCTGCGCGTCGTCACCGACGACCTGCTCAAGGCCGGGGTGGAGATCACCCGCACCCGCGTCGAGCTCCACGGCCGGATCTCGGCATGGTGAGCGCCGTGTTCACCGACGTCTGCCGAACCATCACCACCGAGCGATGCCGGCCGATGTGCAGACAGCGCGGCCGCCAACAGTGTTTGAGATCCGAGTCAACGGCGCGCTCGATGTCCCAATCGGCATAGATCACAAACGTCGCCACGGAGACAGCATCCCAGGTAGCGCTCGCCAAAGCACCGAGGTGGTGTCACAGAACAACGCCCTGCCAGCTGAACAGACCATCGGCTAACGCCGGCCGTGGGATCATGCTGGGGGGCGGTGGGGACGCCGCCGGCGCGCGACGGCGGCACCGGTCTACCGGTTGTTCGGGAGGGGTGACCAAGGCCGCTCGCAGCCTCCGCCCGGGATGGCGGCTGTGCGCACCAGCGAGGGCTGACCCATCTGCCATCCTGGGCATCATGAGGCGAGGAGGTGATCCGAGTCTGGGGCGAAGAGCCGGACCGGGGCGGTCCGCAGCGGCGTGAGGAGCAGGCGGAGAACCATCGAAGTTGTCGTTGTTGTAGTCGGGTTGCTGTTCCTCTTCGCCGTTCTTGCCACCGTAGTCTTGAGTCTGTTCCTCGGGATCGGCTGAGCTGCGCGGCTCACAGTGAGGCTCGCTGCGCGTCCACCGGGGGGCGCGATGCACCCGCCGGTCTGCCCCCAATCACCGGGCGGCGAACACACAGAGACGTGGTGGAATCGGTTCCGGGCGAGCGCCATCGATTGGCCATGGTCTTGGCGGCCGCGGTGCCGGTTTCCGCCTGTCCGCCGCTCGATCTGGTGGACGCGTCGTTCGGGTCCCGCTCGGCGTCGATCACCGGCATACTGCTCTCGTGGATGTCGCAATTCCACTCGCGCTCGTCGGCGTCCTTCTGATTGCGCTCAGGCGGCCCATTTCCCGGCTGCTGCTCGAATGGAGGCAGCTCTTTCCTCCGAAGCTTCGGAATCCAGAGACTAGAGCCGGCGAAGTCGTGATCACGCTCCTCGGCTGCTTCGCTCTACTGCTATCCCTCATCGCCGTCGTGGGCTCGTAGGAGACGGGCGCCGAGAAGGCCGCCCCTGAGGGTCAGCAGTACGTGAAGATCTCGCCCGTACCCGGCCCCGGCGGGAGATGGCATGGAGCAGATCGATGTCCGCGCTGCTGGTCCGCCGTTGCGGCGCCCCTAACCGCGAGAGCCGAGGCCCGCCTGGGGTCGCCCTGATCGCCGGGTCGGGATGCACCGGGGGTGATGACGTCGACCCACCCTCGCCCGGCGGGCGTTCTGTGCACCCGGGGCGTCGAGCGACACGAACGCCGAGCTGTCGATCGGTGCCCCGCGGAACGCAGCACGAAGCGGGCATGCCCGGCAAGCCTGCCCGGCCGACGTTCGGTGACGATGCCAAATGAGAGACCTGACCACGCGGCTCAACCCCTATGCTCCCATGCTCGACGCGACGCAAGGATTGGACGACACGGTTGCCCACCCCAAGGCAGATTGGGATCACGGTGGATTGTCCCGACGCAGCGCAGTTGGCTGCCTTCTGGGAGCGCTTCCTCGGTTACACACGGCGACCCGGCTCATCTGCGGGACCGTATGTGACGATCGAGCGAGGAGACCAGGGCCCGGATGGACCTCCGTTCGTGACGTTCCAGACTGTTCCGGAACCGAATGAAGGCGGCAAAGGTTCGACTTCACCTCGACCTATTCGTCGACGATGCCCGAACCCTTGTTGACGAGATGCTGGCCGCGGGGGCGACTTCGGTGTCTCGTGCAGAGGCGGGCGAGTGGACGACGCGCGTCCTTCAGGATCCAGCGGGCCATGAGTTCTGCGTCATTGGACCAGACTGACCTATCTGCGTAGGGGCGCGCCGACGGGTGGGCGCGCACGTCTGTGCCGGAGAAGCGTGCCGCGGACCATCAGATGGCGATCACGGGCAGGCAACTCCCGAGAGCATGGCCGCCGGGGTCCTCGCCACTCGCGCCCGAACCGGCGTTTCATTGCTTCCGCCGTCGAGCCAGAGGGTGCCCCAGAACGTGCAGCCTGCCCAGCCCCGCGGGTATGCCGTACGCCCGGGTCCGCGACGGGTCCACACGCCCGTCGGAGCGTGCCGAATCCTTCTTGAGCCGTGTCCGCTGCCACTCCGGACCGCGACGATCCCTCTCGGGTTGGTCCTGGTCGGGATCAAACGATCGTGCATGATCTCCACGTGGACCAGGCCACCTCACCCCAGGTGTCCGTGCTATTGATCACCGGCACGGTCGGCGCCGGCAAGACCGCAGTGGCGCGCGAGATCGGTGAGCTCCTTCGCCGGACCGGACTGGCCACCGGCATGAGAATGGGTTGCGGCGTGATCGACTTGGACGCCCTGTCTTACGTGGCCGCCGGCCCCGTCGAGGACCGCTTCAACTCCATCTTCGTGGTGGACAACTTGAAGGCCGTCTGGCCGAACTATGCGGCCCGTGGCGTCGAGCGTCTTGTGCTCGCCCGCTTTGTCGGCGCAGCTCACGAGGTCGAGGCCTACCGCGAGGCAATTCCCTCCGCAACCG
Source organism: Acidimicrobiia bacterium (assembly GCA_023265025.1). Classification (GTDB taxonomy): domain Bacteria; phylum Actinomycetota; class Acidimicrobiia; order Acidimicrobiales; family AC-14; genus CADCTB01. The sequence goes on from JAHFUP010000073.1 coordinate 24,243, forward strand.
TTACGGTCTGTCGCCTCACCGCTCCGGCGGAAACGATGCAGGACCGTCTGCGACGACGGGAGTGCGGAATCGCACGGGACTTCCTCGTGGCGTTGTCGCATACCCTGGCGGCGGAGATCGACGAACTGGCATTCGAGGACTTCACTGTCGAGAACGGACCCGATCGATCGGTCACCGATGTTGCTCGCGAGGTGACAGAGCGGGTGGGGTGGCCTGTCCCGCCGGCCACGCTTGGCCTATCCGAGCACTGAGGCGACGACACTGCGTCCGCTGGGCGACCCACCAATAGATCCCTGAAGGACTGGCCGGTGCGGTCCCGTCGGTGATCGCCGGCTGGAGGTGCGGCTACCGGCGCCTGAGATCGATGGCGCCAGGTCATCCCTTCACGAACCGGACGCGATCTGGCTGCTCGAACCATCCGGTCGATCGCCAGAACCCGACGGCTCGGTCGTCGCTGTATACGACGATGGCTGCGAGCCGTACCGCACCCCGGGCTCGCAGGGACCGTTCGCCACAGTCCAACAGCTGACGCCCCAGCCCGCGACGCCTGTGGCTCGGCGCGACGACCAACCGATAGATCGATCCACGCCACCCGTCCCAGCCGGCGACCACGGAGCCGACGATGATGCCCTTGTCGACGGCGACGACGAGCGCCCTCGGGGTCGGCGTCCATGAGCCGGGTAAGGCTCTCGATGTCGTCGGTATGGGTGGGCACGGCTTCACTGGCGGCCCAGAGGCCGAGCACGGCAGGCAGCTCGGCCATATTGGCGCAGCGCAACGTCACGGCCATCCGGCAACGCTACGGCTTGGCGAAGCGGGTGCCCCCTATCGACGCGCCCGGAATCGAGGACCCGCTCGCCCTGATCGCCGGTGTCGTGCCATGCGGCGTAGCGGTCTACGACCGAAGGCTGCCGATCGGAGGCCGACACCTTCCATCCGCCGGGTCGCCGACGACAGTCACCGCCGGACATCTCTGCGTCGGCGGGCGGCGTTGCCGTGATCTCGCATGTGCTACGGCCCGAACTGGCGGAGCTGCTCGAGAAGTCCCCTGAAGGCGGGTACGACACCACGAAGCCATTGCGGTGGTCGTCCGATCGACTCGGCAATGGCCCGGTCGATGAGAAGCGACGCCACCGTGTGAGCGACCTGACTTGCTCGGCGAAACTCCTCGTCGGCGTCGACTCCCGATCCCTGGGCAAATGCGTCCCACACCGCCGCAGTGCCCGCAGCGTCGAGGGCGGAGGGTCGACACACCACGAGGTTCACGATGTCAATGGAGCCAACCCCCCAGAGCGCGTCGCCCCAATCGACGAATACGATCCGGTCACCGCGTCGCGCCACATTTCCCGCCCACAGGTCTCCGTGAACCACCGAGGGCGGGACTCGCTCCAGGACCGCTGCGACGTGTCGCGCTGCACGAGACGCAACGACGAGGTTTCCTTCGGCCACTCTGAGGAACTTGCTGTCGGCGGGCGACCACTCGCCGCGCAGGGCCCATCGGCAGCAGCTCAAGGCGGTATCGAGCAGCTCAGCCGCCACGCAACGAGGAAGAAGACAGCTGAGCTCGGCCTCTTGCACGCACCGGCGCTGGACCATCGCGACAGTCCGTGCGACTTCTACCGAGAGACACGGAAAGCACGGCGCGATCGCATTCTCCGGCGTCTGCAAGAAGGAACCAGCGCTCACGCGTAGAGGGCGACACGTCGGTGCTGATCACGGCAGGGATGAGCTGCGGATGGATGCTCGACAGTGCGGCCACCACGAGCGGTTCGGGCTGAGAGCGGGGTGTCCGCTTCAAGAAGACCCGGTCCCCCTTCCAGCGAACGACCCACGTGCCAGACCGGGCTGAGATCTCACCCACCGGGTCAACGCTCACCTTGCCGGCCAACAAAGCGCTGACCGAGTCGAGGACCTCGGGCGGGGGCGACAGGTGGATGCTCGCAGACCCTACTCAACCCCGCGTCAGCAGCGGCGTGGTGGCCGTTAGCTCATCCGTTGCCCGCTGTCCCCTAAGGACGGCGCCCGCAACAGTCACGCCCCTGTCCCGGAACGCCGGATCCCGGTGATCCCCCTGGTCGTGCAGGATGGGTCCTCAGGCACCGTCGAGGTAGTCCCCCAACGGCCCTGACACCGGTCGGCGGCGCCACCACCAGCCTGCGTCCTCGCCGATTCTGAAGTACCGGCCGAGGACAGCCTCCTCGTCCGGTGCAGTCCGGTGCGTGAAACGTTGATCTGCTTCGTCGACCAGGGGTTTCGCCCATGTGCCGAACTGCTCGGAGCACCAGGAGAGCACCAGGGTGATGGCGTCGCGTGCGGTTAGATCATTCGTGTAGTCGTCGATGGTTAGCTCGTACGCATCGACCGTGACGGCCAACTGTCCCCACTCCTGGAAGAGCTGGCCAACCTCTACGTGCGGCGCCCACCCTTCGTCCTGAAGCCGCTGAGTTAGGACCGCAGCCTCCTCCGCATGCTCTGGAGGGATGCCACCGATGGAGTATTTCACTCTCAGAGACTGCCGGATCGCGCGGCGGTCCTGGCTCGCGCCGTACTCGTGCTCGGCCCATGTGGCCACTGTCTCGACGAAGAAGCCCCGATGGCATTCAAAGCGCTCGTGATGCCGTCCGGGGATGTACTCATCGGCCCGAATGTCTGCCCCGTCCTGACGGCCGCTAGCGACTCCGACAAGGAGCGTAGGTGCGACTCGACCGTCCAGGATCGCCGCCTCCAGTACTGCGGCGAGTGCCGGTGCCATGCCACCGTCGGCCAGGTACACAACGGGACACGCGACACCCGTTTTGAGGTCGGGCGGCCGGTAGACCGTGACGGTGCGGGGGGTGTTGCCGTCCGGGCCGGGCAGCTCGGTCTCGATGATCGTACCGGCGAGGGGGCTGCTCGCCGCGGGCGCCGGCGATGCCTCGTCACCGCGCCAGCAGCCGTCCCCGCCTAGACCTAGAACGCGCGTGGTCCCGTCGGCGGTCCCAAGGAACCCGTGGCTGATGATCGCCCGGTCGAGGTCCCGGATGCGGACGCGGAGTACCCACACGTCGCTGCCGTCCAACCGCCAGAGGG
>JAHFUP010000074.1 GCA_023265025.1 Acidimicrobiia bacterium
GAGGCGCACGCCTTGGTCTCCTTCCGAATCCAGCCTTCGAACAGCCGGAAACGTAGGGAAGACAAGGCGTGCGCACGCGGATGGCCTGCTCAGCGACCCACGGAAGCGTCAGTTGAGCCTCAATCTCTGCGGCCCGACCACCGACTCCCGACTGCCACCGATCCTGCGTCATCACGACGATGGTACGAAGCCGTTCTCTGGCGCTACGTGCGGGGACAACGGGTTCGCCGAGGCGGATGGGGCCATTCGCCCGGCCTGGCACCGAAATGAGCGTCGGCGTGATGCCCGGCTGCGGACTCACGCCGTCCTGCCACCGGCCCTTGGCTAGAGGGAGCGGAACCAAAGCACTCCCGCAGCAGCCGCAACGGCGCCGAAGACGACCAGTGCTGGGATCATGTACACGGCGCGCAACATGGCCCGGGAGATCTTCCGGACGTCCTTGAAGGCATCAGGCTTGCTGTCCTCGAGCTCCTCGAACTTCCGTTGATGTTCGATCGCTTCGATCGCAACGCGCGGATTGTCCTTCCAAAGGTCGCTCATGGCCTTTCGGGCCAGAGCTGTGCGGAAGAAAGACGAGTCGAAGGTCGTCCCCGTTCCGCTCATTCCTCGCCACATCTCGCGACTCTCCCGGTCCCCCCAGACCCCGGACCGTCGGAGGATCCAAAACAACAGAGTCCCGAAGACGGTCACCACAATGCCGGTTGTCGCCAGGAGCAACGCCGCAAGTTTCTCCAACATGGTAAGTCTGAGCCACCCCCGGGCGGCGAGCTCGCGTATTTCGTCACCCGGTACAGTGTGCCCTTGGACTCCGGCGCACGTATCGCCGCGACGACCCCGCCGGTGACATCGGGGGCGGAGTCGGTCTCGCTCACCGGCGACAATCCCGACGGCCTGCTGGTGGTCACGTAGCCGGCGATCAGGGGCACCGCATCCAGCCGTTGCACCCCGTTGTTATGGGACCCTTGGCCGGCGCCCTTCATTACCGCGTGCGACTTCGTGGGAGAACGTGCACATCACAGGCACGGCGGACCTACCCTTCCGGGCGTGGACGTCGCCGAGCATCCGAACGCTGGGGCTTACCGCCGCACGGCGGACGCGTTCAGGTCCGGCAACCTGACGCTCCTTTCCTCGCTCGTCGATGCCGACGTGGTCTGGCACGTCCCAGGTCACCACGCCATGGCAGGCGACATCCACGGACGCGATGCGCTCTTCGCGTGGTTCGGTCTGTTGGGGCCGAAAGGCTTCTGGCTGAGCGAGCACGACGTGTTCGGGAACGACGAGCATGTGTGCGCCTTGAGCGTCATGGGCGCTCGACGGCAAGGTGTCGATGTGCAAACACGCGTGGTCAGTATCTTCCACTACCGCAACGGCCAGCAGCTTGAACGCTGGTTCTACCCGGAGGACCCCGTGGCGTGGGACGCGATCTTCGGAGACTGATCACCATTCTGGAGCCGTTCGTCCGCAGGCCGCCGTCGATGCTGTCGGCCTCTGGCGCCGCGTCAGCATGCCTCGGTCCGGTCCATCACGGGCGACCGACACGGAAGGGCGGTTTGGCACACCCACCACCGGCGTTTGGTGGCACCTTCGCCGAGTCGACGTGCCGAGCGTTCTGTGACACCGATCGGTGCCCGCCGGCAAGGCGCGTAACGCCGATTCGGTTGAATCGCGGTCGCGTCAGCCGGCGCGGTGGCGCTGCGTGGAAGCCGTCGATGAGTTGCTCGCTTAACACGCGGGCGATCGGTAGACAGCGGCCGTTTACGGCCCTCTCGAGGGTAGCCTTGACGTGGTCGCGAGCCGTTCGCCATCGGTGACGGAGCGAGGCTCGTTAACCGGTGGAGCGATCACGCCCCTCGGCGTGGGAGGAGGCTCCAAACCAGCATCGGCAGTGCGACCGCGCCGACCATGAAGCCAATCATCGATGGAGCGACGAACAGGTACCAATACCGGTCGTGCAGGTCCTCTCCCGGCAGCGAGTTGATTACCAGCCCGAGCGCCCAGACGACGATTGCGATGCCGACGACAATGAGTCGGACCCGCCTTTGTCGGGCCAAGGTGGTGTCGTTCACGACGTCTCCTCTCTTGTCGCCGCGGGGACCTTCCCGGGCGACGAGGGCGGCAAGAGGCACCGTCACCAGGAGAAGCGCTGGCAGTCCGACCTCGATCGGAACGAAGCACGCGACGGCAACAAGCACCATGCCGCTGCCGACCAGTCGCATGCGCCGGTCCCATCTGGGATCAATGGCAAGGTTCGCCAACTCGAGCCTCCTGATGGGTCGTCGTTCTCCTGCTCTCCACAGGAGGTCAGCTGGCATGCCAGAGCAGACGCGAGCAGCGAGACCGGCGGCCGACCGATGGTGTGCGTGATCGTCCTCTTGGTCGTGCTGTTGCTCCCAGAGGTCGCCGGCGATCTCCTCACGGCGACGATCTCGTGTCTCGGCCGGCAAGCCGAGGGTGTACGTCGCCGCCCAGCGACGGGCGAACGCCACGACGATGGAGGCGGTGTTCATCCCGGAGCCAGACGTCGGAGGATGGGCTCAGGCAATGGCCGCTGCGCTCGCGCCATGGCCAGCGCACGTTCGCCCAGATCGGTGACGTGATAGAGGCGCCGGCGAGGCCGCCCTTCGGCGGCTGCTGTGTCGGCCTCTTCCCACTCGCTGGCCAAGAGCCCGGCGCGCTCGAGACGTCCAAGGGCCTTGTACAACGTGCCCTGCGAGGTCAGCCGGCGGGCGTCGCGGTTCGTTTGGATCAACTTTGCAACCGCGAAGCCGTGAAAGCTCGATGTGCCCTCAGCCTTGATGGTGAGGGCGACATCCAGGATCTCCTCCTCGATCGCCAGGAGATGGCCAGCCTTTCGTCTCACAGGATCAGCGTATAGGAAGATATCTTCTTATGCAAGGGGGTTTGGCCGGTGAGCGAGGATGACGAGGTCATGGGCGCCCATGAGGGGTCGGCGCCTCGAGCGCGCGTAGCCAAGCCTCCTGCTCGGCCGACGCGACCCGAACGACGGTGCGGCGTGCGGCCCCGACGCGACCTAATGCTCAGGGTCCCGACCCGCGATTCGGTCGCGGTTGCGCGTTGCTCGGCGGCTAGCGCGATGGTCCGGGCGCGTTCTGCTAAGTGCTATGCCCCTCCGGCTGAGGAGGAATGTGCGATGGTCTCTCGCCAGAACGAGGGGAGGAACCTGTGAACCCTGAAATGGCTCCGACCGCATCAACCGGGGGCGGGACCGCGATGCAGGCGACGCTGCGAGACCGCGAGCGACGGGGCCGTCCCTGGAGTGCCGTCGCGTTCGCCGTGCTCTACGTTGCCGGCCTCGTTCCTCTCGGAGAGCTCTTGGGCAGCTTTGGCGACTCCGACGCCACTTTCGTGGCCTACTTCGCGAAGGACAGCAACCGCATCGGCGCTGTGTTCGGCGGAGTCGGCCTGGCCCTTGCCGGATTAGTCTTCTTCTGGTTTCTGAGCAGCCTACGGCTTTCGATCGAAGGACCCGGACCGCTCCCAGGCGTCGCCACCGCTGCTGGCACCACGTTCGTCGTGCTCCTGCTGACCGGCGACGCCGCGTTGGTTGCTATCCCGTATGCCCGTACCTTCGGCGGGGCGTACCGCGAAGACGCAATTCTCGTCGGGACCGAGGCGCTCCTGCCGCAGATGGGATATGTGCTGCTCGCCGTTCTCGCGATGTGGTGTGCGGCGGCGTTCATCCTGGCAGTGACCATCTCGGCCCGGGCCCATGCCGTGTTTCCCCGGTGGCTCGTGCGTCTCGGGTTCGCCGCGTCGGTGTTCGTGTTCGTTTTGGGTCCGAGCGTCATGGGCCTGCTGGGGGTGCCAGTGTGGGCACTGGCTGTCGGCATCCATTGGCTCAGGGGCGGAGACGGGGCGGAGGCGCCCCCTAACGGAGACGCGCCCTTCCAGCGCTGAGCCATATATGGCGCGTCGAGACCCAGAGTGAGCCCCGATGTGACCATCTCATCGAAGACGCCGGCCAACGTCAGGCCCGACCTCGCCGCGCTCGACGCCGTACAACGACGCCCAGCCGGGCACCACCACCCCGCAGTGGTGCGCTTCACGGCGACGAGGGGTCTAGACTTCTGATCGGCCCGACCCGGGACAGATCGACGGTTCAGGACGCGGAGCGGCACGAGCGCACCCGTCCCAGAACACGCGTCCCGATATGCCGGCGATGGCTGCCGCCGGCCTCGCCTCAATATGCCGTACCGGGCGTAGGGCCGGATATGTTCCACACCCCGGACGTCGAATAGGCGTTCGGGCTCGACCCCGCCCATAACATTCCCACCCGCGCGGAGCCTGGGTAGCACGCATACGTGCCGTTGTCGGATGGGTTGGTCGAGCCGGGTGGCCGACGCATAACGACTCTCGGTCGTCCCCGGCCAGACGATGGAGGGGGGCACAGCGGCCGTCGCGACCCGCCTGAGAACGGCACTACTGCGGCGAGAGATAATCCGGAGAGGCGGCGCCGCTCGGTCTCTACGCAGTGGGTGGGAGGCGCCCGCGCCACCCAGAGGTCGGCTCGAAGCGGATGTGCTTCCTCGGTAGAGTCGGGGATGGCCGCTGACAAGCGCCGGCGAGCCCGGCCGGGAGGGCGCCGGCCCTCGGATGCGCGTCCCTTGCCGCCGCCGAACGGCGGCACCGACCCGGGCCTCGCTGCGCTCGAAGAGATTCAGAGACTCCTCGACGCCCCGTTGGTCGACCTGATGGGAACGCCGGAGGAGCGGGCAGAGGCGGAGGAGCTCAGCCGCCAGGCCGCCGCCGCCCCCGCCATGGCCCGGCTGCGTGAGGTTGTGGCTTTCGTCGGCAAGGGGCGCCCATCCACACAAGCGGGCAACCTGAAGGGCCCGGACGCGGTGGCGCTCTCCCGGCGGCTGGGAACCGGCGAAGAGGTGCCGGAGGAGCTGCGATCGATGGAGGACATCCCGGAGACGGCCCACGTCTTTCGCTGGGCTGCGGCGACGGGATTCCTGGCCCGACGTGGCACCAGGATCGTGGCCGGTCCGGTGGCCGCCGACTTGGAGCACGATCCGCTGGCCGCCTGGATCAAGGCCACGGTGACCCTGCTGGAGACCGGTGTGCTCGACGGCTTCCGCCAGGGGTGGCGCAAGTCCTACGTCGAGCTCCTTGACGCCGGTGCTGGCGGTCTGTTGGTGGCCATGGCCGAGGCCGGCGGTGCGGTTCCGCTCACCGAGGTCGACGAGGGCGCCTGGCAGCAGGTGGCTGCGGCCTACGGCTACGAACCCGACGACGCGACCGAGCGCTCGCACGTGGTCGCCCTGGTCCGAGCCATGATGGACCAGTTCTCCGACTGCGGCCTCGTGGTTCGACACGACGACGAGGTGGTCCTCACCGGCCTGGGCGACGCGCTGGCCGCCATGGTCGCCTTCAGCGGCGACGACGGCGAGGACGACCTCGACTTGGTGGACACCGACGCCCAGTCCCTTCTGCTGGTGTGCGTGGAGATGGAGCCGTCCGAGGCCAGCGCCCACCTGTTCGCCTGGTGCGCCGGTCGTCCTGGCGACGAGGCTGCCGACGAGCTGTGTGAGGCGATACTCGATGACGACGACCCCGAGGTCTGGGATCTCGGCTTCGAGGCGCTGGGCATGATCGATCGGGCCGCGGCCGAGCCGGCCGTGCGCCGGCTGAGGTCGCGTCCTGGCCTGCGTCCGCGGGCTAGGGCGTGGCTGCGCGCCCACGGCCAGGCGCCAAACCCGCCGCGGCCCAGGTAGCCGGCGCCTCCGGCAGTCTTGGAGATGCACGCGACCTGCGCCGTCATGCCTCAGCTGTCGGGAGCACCCTCCTCGTAGAGGTGGGACAGGCCCACGGCCACGGAATGCTCGCAGAACGGCACCGCCTTGCCATCAGAGCAGTCGCATTCGCCGGCCAGACGGCCGACCCGGTGGTGGACCATGGCCAGGTACGCCCGGCCGTCGGTGACGGTGGCGCACAGGCTGTACTCATCTTCGGACTCGTCGTCGACCTTCTCGAGGAGGCTGCGGCCCCGTGCGAAACGAGCTGGTCCCGCCAGCCGCAATAGGTCCGCCTCGGTGAAGAGCCGAGCATTGCGCCCCACAACGCTGTACGACCGCTCGGCGCGAGCACCCTCGGAGAGGTGGGACAGGGCCACGGCCACCGAGTGCTCGCAGAACGGCACCGCCTTGGCGTCGGAGCAGTCGCGCAGCTCGGCGAGGCCGTGCACGCCGATGCCGGGCGCAACGTCGCCGATCGTGAGACGCATTCGCCGGCCAGACGGCCGACCCGGTGGTGGACCATGGCCAGGTACGCCCGGCCGTCGGTGACGGTGGCGCACAGGCTGTACTCATCTTCGTACTCGTCGTCGACCATCTCGAGGAGGCTGCGGCCCCGTGCGAAACGAGCTGGTCCCGCCAGCCTCTCCAGGTCCTCCTCGGTGAAGAGCCTCGCAGCGCGCCTCACCACGCTGGATGACCGGTCGGCTCCGGCGTCAGCACTTCGCCGGCTTCGCCAGCGGCCGATTCGGATTCCCCACACTCAGAAGCCTCCAGGCAGTCGAGGCCAGCTCCGCGGGCAGGAGGTCGTAGATCCCGAAGGCTCAGCGCGGAGCGTCGTAGATCCGCCGCTCCCTGGCCAGAGAGCGAAGAAGTCGGCAATTGACGGTCCTCTTTCCATCGTTGCGGTTGGCAGACCCGGACAGACCCTATTTGGGTTGGATCGCCTCCCGCACCGGCCACGTGTCACTTGCTCCTGGTTGGGGTCCACCATCGCCGGCCTTCGGCGGAGTACAACGACGCCATGGATGACCAGGAGCGACTGGCGCGGGTCCGAGCCTTGCGAGCCGAGGGATGTACGCCGAAGCAGGTGGCCCGGGTCCTCGGAGTCGCACCGGCAGAAGCAGCGCGTCTGGTGCGCCACGTCGCCCGTGAAGACGTCCCCGGAGCTGCCGAGCTGCCCGTCGTGGGGTGCTGGGTGAGCCCGGGCTGGAGAGAAGGACTCGGAGCACCGGCCGACTGGCCGGACACCGACGCCCCGGACGGCGTCGGCCACGGGCTCGTCAGCGTGCTCGTCGCACGCCAGCATCGCCGCGGGAAGGTCTCCGTCACCGGGTATCTGGTCGACGTCTACTGCCTGGGCGTCAAGGACGTCGTCGGGCCGAAGGTGATGGACGACAGCGATCTTCGAGCCTACGTGCGGACGTACTTCCTCGTGTATGAGGCGCCTCCGCTTGCCGCCCCGATCGAGATGGCACGTGAGCTGGTGTGGGGTGCCGTCGCGTATGCCAGGGGTCTGGGCTTCGAGCCGCACCCCGACTTTGAACCGGTCGCCGGCCAGCTCGGGGCCTGGGAGCCGACCGGCGTGGTCCGCTTCGGTCGAGGAGGCCGGCCGTACTTCGTCCAGGGCGTCAGGGACAACGCCATGCGCATCCTGGCCACCTTGGAACGCTCCGTCGGGAAGGGGAACTTCCACTATCTCGTGGCCGTATAGCCGGCGATGCCAGCGCCCTCTGGAGGCGGGCAGGGGTCAGGCGCCGATACGGGGTGTAGATTTTGTAACGCTCCTTCGGGCTATTGTCGACCGACTTCGGGACCTACCTCGCGCCCAGAACCACGGCCACGTCGACATCGGAGGCCATCCTTGGTCGCCGGCTCCGTACTACGCTCCGATCGCTCTGACCGCCGGCTTCGAGGAAGCCACGCTCAGTTCCGCAGCGCCAGCACGGCCGTCCACTGGCCCGCCGGCCACGATGCCCCTGGTCCCGGCGCGGCCGGCACCGCGGGATGGGCCTTGGTCAGTGCCCAGGCGGTCGGGGCCAGAATCGGCCCGAGCTCCTCGGGCGTGCAGAACAGGTTTGGCGAACCGAGGTGGGCGACGAGGCGGTGGAGGCTGCCGCCCGGGCCCAGATCGCCGACGGCTCGCTTCGGGGTTCTCCGACAAGGACGAGTTCCTGGAGTACCTCCAGGGCGCCCGCCGTCGCTCTGCGTGACCTGGCGTATCTTCTTTTACTGACTCTTCCCAGCCGGGACCTCGACGCGCTTACGCCGACCGATCGCGCTGCGCTAACCGGGGAGTCTTCGCCTGGGTCCCGAACGGTCCGCCTCGGACGAGCCTCCAGGTCGTCGCGGGCATGCAGCTGTATGAGGATCAGCTCCCATCGGGGATCAGCGTCACCTAAGTCGTTGACGAGAAGGCGCCCTATGTTGGTGTCGTGCGCATCCGGAGGCGCTGATACCCCGCCCAGGTATCCCACATCCGCGCCGTCGCCTCGACGGTCCCGGCGCCGTTACCACACCGTAAGCGTGAGGCACCTATTGGCAGGCTCCAGGTACGACCCAGGTAGCACTGTGGGTCCGATGGAGGTAGCATGAGGCCATGAAGCTCAGTGTGAGCCTGCCCGACGTCGATGTCGAGTTCATCGACCACTACGCGAACGAGCACGAGGTCGACTCCCGGTCGGCGGTCGTGCACCGTGCCCTCGCCCTCCTTCGCTCCAACGAACTCGGCGACGACTATGCCGCGGCGTGGGACGAGTGGGCATCCTCGGATACCGAGCTCTGGGACGCCACCGTCGCTGATGGCCTCACCGGCTGATGCGGCGGGGCGACGTGGTCTGGGTCGACCTTGACCCCGTTCGGGGGAGCGAGGCCGACAAGCGTCGTCCGGCCATCGTCGTGAGCAACGATGGTGCCAACCGCACGGCGCAGAACCTCGCCCGAGGCGTGGTCACGGTCGTCCCGGTCACCAGCCGGACCAGCAGGGTCTACCCGTTCCAGGTGCTCCTTCCCGCCAGGTCCTGCGGGTTGGCGAAGGCATCCAAGGCGCAGGCGGAGCAGATCCGATCCGTCGCCGTGCAGCGGATCGGATCTGTTGCCGGACGGCTGCCCGGCGACCTGCTCGCGGCGCTCGACGCCGCCATGCGTCTCCACCTCGGCCTTTGAGCGCATCCAACCGTGCCCCATGTGCGCACATGCCGATCGTTATGACGGACGCTCGGCAGGCCTCGTCGTCGAGGTGGACAGTGGTGCCTGTCCTGGTCGGCTGACGGAAACCACGAGGCGGCGGTCGTCGTCGTCGAACCATACGATCAGGCCGCCGGCCACGACCTCGCTCCCCGGCGGCGGCACGACCACGTCGCCCGCCAGGCGATGGCCGGCCGGCGCCAGCACGAGTCGCGGTGGGAAGCGGCTCAGGAGGGCGCGGACGTCGGCCGCGGCGGCGGCGCCGGGGCGGGTGACGACCAGTACGTCGACGGTGCGGACGTCGGCCATGTGCAAGCTCGACAGCAGGGCCTCCGGCGAGGCGCGGAGGTCGTCGATGACGAGGACGGTGGCGCCGGCGGACCGCCAGAGGCGAGCGCCGGGGACGACGCTGCGGCCCTCGACGCCCACCGGCCGGAGGACGGCGACCGCCGGGGCCAGCACCACGGCCAAGCCGGCAAGCCCACCGACCACCACCCAGCCGAACCGGCCCCGGCGGTGGGCGGCCACACCGAGGGCCAGCGCGGCGGCCAGGCCGGCGACGTGGGCGAGCCGGAGCTGCCCGAGTGGCACCGTGGCGCCCCAATGGGCCACGCCGGCCACCCACCGGATCATGAGGTCGGTGGGCAGGTGGATCAGCCGGGCCACGCCGGGGCCGGTCCAGCCGGCGACCAACCCGGCGGCCATGCCCCACATCATCAATGGCCCCGCCACCGGGGCACCGAGGAGGTTGGCGGGCAGGGCGGCGACCGGCAGGCCGCCGAAGACGGGGACCAGGATGGGGAGCACCCCGATCTGGGCGGCGAGGGTGACGCCGAGGGCGTCGGCCACCGGCCGTGGGCCTGGCAACCGGGCGGCAAAGCGCTTGCTGAACATCGAGATGCCGGCGCAGGCCCCGACCGAGAGCAGGAAGCCCAGCGAGTGCACCAGCAAGGGGTCGACGAGGACCAGGGCGGTCACCGCGAGGCTGAGGATGCGCAGGCTCGACGCCGGCCGCCCCAGCGCGGCGGCCAGCAGGGTGAGCCCGGCCATGGCGACGGCCCGCAGCACCGACGGCTCCCAGCGGGTCAGAATGCCGAACAGGACGAGAGCGGCCAGGCCGCCGGCCAGCCGCCCGCCGAGGCGCAGCCGGCCGAGGAACGGCCCGAGTAGCGCGAGGACAAACGCGACGTTCTGCCCGGACACGACCAAAAGGTGCGAAAGGCCCGACGCCCGGAAGTCGTCCGTCACCTCCGGACGCTGCTCGCGGTCATCACCGAGCACGAAGCCGGCGAACAGGGCCCGGCGTCCGGGCGCCAGCACGCCTGCGCCCCGTAGCAGCGTGCGGCGCAGGCCGTTGGCGAGACGGCTCGGGACGTTCCCCACCGACGACAGCGACGCGCCGGCCACGCTGAACCGGGCGGCGATATGGCGGCGGGCCAGGCGCTCCCGGGCGTCGGGCGGGACGGGCTGCAGCTGGCCCCGGAGCTGCACGCGCTCCCCTGCCAACCGGTCGCGCAGTGACCGGGCTGCCGCGCCGCGGGCCCACGCCTCCACCCGCTTTCCGCCGATACGGACGTCGACCCGCAGGGCACCGGCCACCTGCGCCGGGTCGCCGACCAACGTGGCCACGCCCGACCACGTTCCGGTGGCGGGCGGCCGCAGCCCGGCCCACGCCCGATAGCCGAGGGCCGACGCGGCGAGGGCCACGGCGACCATCAGCAGCACCGGACGGTGGACAGCGAGCCCCACGGCGACGAGGGCCAGGACCGGTACCAGCGGGAACGGCCGGGCGAGCCAGGCGCCGGCGCACGCAGCCACCGCGAGGGCGATCGCGCTCCGGTCGCCCATCAGACCTTGACCAGCGGCCGGAGGGCCTCCAGCTTGGCCGGGCCGATGCCCGGGACCTCCAGCAGCTCGGTGACCGACCGGAACCGGCCGTGACTGGCCCGGTAGGTGAGGATCGCCTTGCTGGTCGCCGGCCCCACCCCCGGCAGCGCCTCCAGCTGTTCCGCAGTGGCGCTGTTGAGGTCGACCGGGCCGGCGGGGGCGCCGCCCTTGGACGCCGGGCCGGCGGTCGCCGGCGACGCCACCACCGCCGGCGCCGCCTCCCCCTTCGCCGGCACGTAGACCCGCTCGCCGTCGGACAGCCGCGCCGCCAGGTTCAGCTGCTCGAGGTCGGCGTCGCCCGCGGCCCCGCCGGCGGCGACCACCGCGTCGGCCACCCGGGCGCCGGCCGGTACCGCGTAGACCCCCGGATGGGCGACGTGGCCGGCGACGTGCACGGTGACGGTGACCGCCGGCACGGTGGTGCCGGGCGAACCGGCGGCCGGCGGAACGGGGCGCTCCCCCGATCCGTCCGCCGGCGCCGATCCCGGCTCGGCGCGCGGCAGGATCAGCGTCGGCGCCGGCGACGCCGACCGCAGGAACGCCACGCCGATGACGACGAGCACGCCGACCGCCAGCACCGCGCCGGCGCCGGCCACCATCGGGCGCGACCATCGCAGGTCGCGGAGAACGGCCAGCCGGTCGGACCACGACCGGACCGGCACGGGTTGCAGCAGATCGACCACCGGGCGCGCACCCCCACGGGAGAACCGTTCAGGGGGAAGCCGCCGGGCGCGGCCAGACTAGAGCCTGCCTAGGACAGTGCGCCAGGGTCCTGGGCGGCAAAGCGTGCCGCCGCCTCCTCCGCCGCCACCTCCAGCGGGATCAGCCGGTAGGCCGCCAGGTGCCCGAAGCCCTCGCGCCGCCAGTGGACGTACGCGCCGAGGTACTCCCGCACGAACCGCACCTTGCCGAGCTCCCGCCACTGCCGCACGTGCTCCGCCTCGTGCACGAGCAGCCGGGCATCGTCGGCATAGCGCCGGCGCACCGAGACCACCGACCCGATCGTGATGGCCGCCGACCCCGGCGGTACCGGCCCGCCTACCAGCAGCCAGTGGTCCTCGTGCCGGCGGAGGCGCACGGTCTCAGTACAGCCGCGACGCCAGCGCCCGGCGGTACTGCGGGGTGCGAGGGTCGTTGGCGCCCAGCATCTCCAGGATGTCGACGTACTCGCGCCGGGCGTCCTCGTCGTCCTTCACCCGATCGAGGAGGCCCTGCAGCCGGGCGTCGACGTCGCCGGCACCGTCGGCCTCGCCCCCCAGCCGGGCCCGCGCCGCCACCCGCCGGGACTCGGCCGTCTCCGGCACGCGCGCCAGCAGCGCCAACGCCTCCTCGCCCTCGCCCCGCTCGGCCAGGAGCTCGGCCAACCCGAGAACCGCGCCGGCGTGGTCGGGCTCCAGCTCGAGCGCCGCCCGCAGCGATGCCTCGTCGCCCAGCGCGGCCAGCCGGTCGGCCTCGGACTGCGCCGGCGCCAGGCGGGCGACGAACTCCCGCACCGCCGGCTCCGGCAGCGCACCGATGAACGAGTCGACCACCTTGCCCTCCGAGATGGCGTACACCGCCGGGATCGACTGGACCTGGAAACTGGCCGAGATCTGCGGGTTTGTGTCGACGTCGACCTTGACCAGCTCCACCGTCCCGCCGGTCTCGGCGACGACACGCTCCAGAATGGGGCCCAACGTCCGGCACGGGCCGCACCACTCGGCCCACAGGTCGATGACGACGGGGACCTCCGCGGAGCGGTCCAGCACGTCTCGGGCGAATGTGGCATCGGTGACGTCGGTCATCGGAGGTAGTCAACCACCTGCCGGCAGCTACCGTGAGAGGTATGGACGCAGCATCAGACCTGTACGTGCTGCATGCCCGGCCCGAACTCGACCGTCCGGTGCTCGTCATGGCCCCCGACGGCTGGATCGACGCCGGCCTCGGCGGCGCCGGCGCCGGCGCCGCGCTGGTGGCGGCGCTGGACACCGAGGTGGTGGCCACGTTCGACGTCGACCGGCTGCTCGACTTCCGCTCCCGCCGGCCGATCTCGCACATGCTCGACGGCGTCTACACCGACCTGGTCTGGCCGAAGCTGGAGCTGCTAGCCGCCCACGACCCGGAGGGCCACCCGGTGCTGATCCTCGTGGGCCCCGAGCCGGACCACGAGTGGGGCGCGTTCGCGGACGCCGTCGCCGGCCTGGCCACCATGTTCGGCGTGCGCATGGTCGTCGGCATGGGCGCCTTCCCGGCCGGCGTCCCCCACACCCGCACGAGCCGCCTGGCCGCCACCGCCACCAGCGCCGAGCTGGCCAACCAGCTCGGGGTGGTCTCCGGGGCGGTCGAGGTGCCGGCCGGCGTCCTCGCTGCGATCGAGCGGCGGCTCGGCCAGCTCGACATCCCGACCATCGCCATCTGGGCCCGGGTCCCCCACTACGCCGCCACCATGCCGTACCCGGCGGCGAGCCTGCAGCTGCTGGAGGGCCTGGCCGTCGTCACCGGCATCCGGGTGGAGACGCCCGACCTGGTCGCCGCGGCCGAGGCCACCCGCGAGCACCTGGAAGAGCTGACCGCCAACAGCCTCCAGCACCAGGCCCTCGTCCGCCAGCTCGAAGCCCAGGTCGACGCCGAGGGCGGGGCGGACGGCGCGGCTGCGACGGAGCGGGCCGCCGGCCAGACCGAGGCCACCGAGGCCGGGTGGGGCACGCTGCCCACCGGCGACGAGCTGGCCGCCGAGGTCGAGCGGTTCCTACAAGGGGAGTAAGCGCGGGAGCAGGAAGTCGAGCTCGGCCCGCATCTGGCGGACGCGCTCGTCGATCACCATCGACCCGTGGCCGGCGTCGAACCGGTACAGATCGACGGTGCCGCCGCGGGCCTGCAGTGCCTCCACGTAGTTCAGGACCTGCTG
Organism: Acidimicrobiia bacterium; assembly: GCA_023265025.1. Lineage (GTDB taxonomy): Bacteria > Actinomycetota > Acidimicrobiia > Acidimicrobiales > AC-14 > CADCTB01. Next base: position 13,717 of record JAHFUP010000074.1, read on the forward strand.
GAGCGGGCAGCGGCTGTCGTTGTCGCCGGCGATCACCAGCACCGGCGCCTGCACCCGATCGACGTACGTGAGGGGCGAGCGCTCGACGAAGAGTGCGCCCACCTCGTCGGGCCCGCCGCCGAACAGCGTGCGGTCGAACGCCTGCAGTGCCGGCGCCTCATCGGCGAAGGCGGTGACGTAGTCCGCCACCGGCACTGCGGCGCTGGCCGCGGCCCACCGTTCCGGGTGCAGCCCCAGGGCCAGCAGCGTGATGTAGCCGCCCCACGAACCGCCGGCGACGGCGGCCCGGGCCGGGTCGACCACGCCCTCGGCGACGAGGGCGTCGAGGCCGGCGACGACGTCCTCCACCTCGGGGAACCCGGGGTTGCCGATCAGGGCGTCACGGAAGGCGGTGCCGTAGCCGGTGGAGCCGCGGTAGTTGACCATGGCGACGGCGACACCGTGGTCGACGAAGGCCTGGACGTCGGGCATCCACGTGTCGGAGTACGCCCAGGTCGGGCCGCCGTGAACGAGCATCACCACCGGGAACGGACCGTCGCCGGCCGGCGTCACCACGAACCCGTGGACCCGCTGGCCGGCCGGGTTCGTGAACGACCACGACCGGAAGGGCCGGCCGCCCGGCGGCCGCTCCCCCGGTGGGGCGGTCACCGCGTCGCCGGCGAGGGTGCGGATGGTGGCCGGCGCCGCCCCGCTGGCCAGGCGGTACCAGAGCTCGCCGTCGGGCCGGACGCCGGCCCCCGAGACGGTGCCCTCCGGGTGGTCGATGGCCTCCACGTCGCCCGACTCCACCCACAGCCGGTGGAGCGTGCTGCGGCCCTCGTGCTCGTGGACGAGCAGCAACGACGACCCGTCGGGCCACCAGTCCTCGACCTCCACGTCGCCGGGCAGGGCAAGGGGATAGTCCCGCCGGTGGCCGGTCGAGAGGTCCCAGACCGCCGGCCGCTGCAGGCCGTCGCGCTCCTGGCTCAGCGCCAGCCGCTGGTCGCCGGCGACCGGGGACCAGCCGGCGACGCCCAGGCCGAGGCCGGGCCCGTCCCACTGGTCGCCGCGGCCGGCGCCGGTGCGGGCGTCGACCACCCGGACGGCCAGGTGCATGGTGTCGCCGTACTCGGCGTGGGCCAGGGCGAGCAGGCTGGAATCACGGGAGAGGCCGGCGACGTCGACCAGCTCGGCGTGGTGGTGGATCAGGCGGGCGGGCCGGTCGCCCTCGACCACGAACACCGAGAAGCCGTCGTCGGCGGCGGTGCCGACGACGACGAGGGTGTCGCCGAGGCAGAGGCCGGTCGTCCATGCGTCGGGGACGCCCGGGGACAGGGGGCGGGGGTCGCCGCCCTCGAAGGGGGCAACGAGCCAGTGGCCGACCTCGTCGCCGGTCACGTCGTGGAACCACACCACGCCTGCGCCGTCGGGCGTCGCCGCCCCGCCGGCCACGCCGATCGGGTCGTCGGTGACCTGCCGGCGCAGGCCGGAGGCCCGGTCCCACGCGTAGACCTGCCACGCCCCGCTCTCGTTCGAGGTGAAGACCAGCCGGTCGGGCGCGTGGCGGGCCCAGTGGGGGAAGCCGAGGGAGACGGCCCGGAACCGCTGCTCCCAGGGCTCGATCTCCACGCCCGAAGTTGAACCGACGGACGGGCGATCCGCAAGGTCCAGATCGGGGGTGCCCTCCGAGGAATGCCGCCGCCCCCTTCGTCGCGGGACCCACAGGGCTCGCCTGCCGTCGGCGAAGCGCCGAGTTTATGACCTCCTTGTCGCGACGCAGACGGCCGACGGCATCCTTCAATCATCTGGCGTAGCGTCCGCAGACGGGGGGACTGACGTGAACGTCGAGAACGATGTGGGACCGGTCGCCATCGCCCGTCGGTTTGACCCGTTCGGCGCCGAATACCTGGCCGACCCTTACCCGCACCTGGCCCGGGCGCGGGACGCGACGCCGGCGTTTTACTCGCCGGCGCTCGACCACTGGGTCGTCACCCGCTACGACGACATCCGCAGCATCCTCCTCGCGCCCGCGGTGTTCTCGGCGGCGAACGCCCTCTCGCCGCTCACGCCGCCGTGCCCGGAGGCCACACGGATCCTGTCCGGCTTCGGGGCAGTCCCGACACTCGCCAACGCCGACCCGCCGGGCCACACCCGGGTTCGCCGCATGGTGAACGGCGCCTTCACCCCCCGCAGGGTGTCGGCCATGGAGACGGTGGTGCGCGCCGTGGTCGCGCAGTTCTGCGACGAGCGGCTCCGCCTTGGCCACGCAGACATCATCCGGGACTTCGCCTGGGACCTGCCGGTCATCGTCCTGTTCTCGATTCTCGGCGCGCCCGCCGAGGACGTGGCTCAGGTCAAGGAAGCAAGTGAGAACCGGGTTCTGTTTACGTACGGGAAGCCCGCCGCTGAGGAACAGGTCCGGGTGGCCGAGGGCCTCGTGGCCCTTTGGGGCTACGCCAAAGCCCTGGTCGAGGACCGCATCCGCAACCCCCGTGACGACTTCACCACCGATCTCGTGCAGGCCCTCGACGGGCAGGGGAGGAGCCTGAGCGTGGCTGAGGCTTCGACGATGACGCTCAACCTTCTGGTTGCGGGCCACGAAACGACGACGAGCCTGGTGGGGAACGCGTTCCGGCGGCTCCTCGAGGACCGCAGCACATGGGAGCAGCTGTGCGCCGACCCGAGCCTGATCCCAGGGGCGGTCGAAGAGGTACTGCGACTCGACTCGCCGGTGGTCGCGTGGCGGCGGCGGACCACACAGCCGGTGGACATCGGTGGGGTGGCCGTTCCCGACGGCGCGAACCTGCTCCTGATGCTCGGTTCAGCCAACCGGGATCCGGCAAAGTTCCCACACCCCGACGCATTCGACATCCGCCGGCCCAACGCTCACCAGCACCTGTCATTCGGCTTTGGTGCGCATTTCTGCCTGGGAGCCCCCCTGGCCCGGCTCGAGGCGCGAATCGTTCTCGAGGAGGTGTCGGCTCGCTTGCCTTCCCTCCGTCTCGTCGCCGGTCAACCGCTCGAGTTCTTGCCCAACATCTCCTTCCGGGGGCCGCTTTCGCTCCCCGTCGAGTGGGACACGTGACACGACGCCGGGCACGGCGTCGACACCCGCGGGCTGCCGGAAGCAAGCGCCGGAGGCGCGAGACTCCCGCCGCAAAGTCGCAGTCAGCGATCCCCCGACGGCGTTCATTCGGAAGAAGCGAGAATGATGCTCGGTGAGGATCGGCGTTTGTTCCGATGTGCACGGTCGCTATGACCGGCTCCTGACCGTGCTCGGCGCCATGGCGGCGGCCGGGGTCGACGAGCGCTGGTGCCTCGGTGATCTGGTCGGAAGCGAGCCGGTCACGCCCGAGTTGGTGGGCGCGGCTCGCCAACTCGACCTGCTCATCGCCGGAAACCACGACGCCTGGGCGCTCGGGCCCGACCGGGTCACCGCCCGCGGGCGCGACGTGTTCCGGTTGGCGAGCCGCGCCACGGCCAGCCGGCACGGCATCGACTGCTGGCACGGCTCCCCACGCCACCCCCTGCTCGGGTTCCTCACCGAAGCGTCTGCCGCCCGGGTCCTGCCCGACCGCCCCCCGGGCTCGCTCGGTCTCGTCGGCCACACGCACGAACCGGCGCTGTTCACATACGACGGCGCCACGACGCGCGCCGTGCGCCCCGTCCCGGGCGAGCCGTACGACTGGCTCGAGACCGACGCCTGCATGGCCAACCCCGGGGCGGTCTGCGGCAACCCGCGCGACGCCGCGAGCTGGTGGCTCATCGTCGACATTGACGCCCGCATGCTGCGGTGGCAGCGCGAGGAGCTCTAGTCCGAAGACGCTGCCGCTGCCGGCTTGCGGTCGTCCTCGCCGACGGTCTCGGAGGGGTCCTGGCGCTGGCCGTGACTGCGGGCGGCGAGTCCCGTTTTTCGTCAGGCCGCGACAGGTGCCTCAGCGAGGTAGCCCCTCATCCCGGCGGCCCCCCGGTGCAGCGCCGCCACCCAACGCCGGGTCCTGGACGCGACCAGAGTGTCAGTCCGCGGTCCCGCGTGGGACGATCCATTCGTGCGCCTGACCCGTGACCCCGGCGACGAGTTCGAAGTCGGCGTCGTAGTGCAGGACGATGAGATCCCGCGCCTCGGCGGCCGCGGCCACGAGCGCGTCAACGAGCGATAGGGCCCGATGCTGGCTGCGGGCGGCGAGCGCCGCCTGGACCTCAAGGGCGCGCCGGTGGTCAGCGTCCGTCGTGGGCACCGCCGCATAGGAGGACAACCGGTCCGCCAAGGCCTGGTAGTCATCGGGGTTCCGAGCCGAGTAGCCGAGCTCGAACGCGACGGGTGGGCACACGCCCACGAGCCCGGCGGCGGCCAACGGCCCGAACGCAGCGGTCACCGACTGCTTCGACAGGCGTGCGAAGACGCTTGTGTCGGCGAGGTAGCGGGTGCGTGCCATCTATCCGTCGGCGCCCCACGCCGCATGCGCTGCGTCGAAGTCGAACCTCCCCTCCTCGCCCAGCAGCGCGATGAGTTCGAGCCGCCGCTTGGCGTCCACGACCTCCCGGAGGGCGGCGTCGATGGTGTCGCGCAACGTCCGGGTTCCGAGGATGGCAGCCGCCTGCCGCACGATATCCTGATCAACTTCGACGGAGGTCTTCGACACGTGGCCAGGATATCTCGCCGACGACGTCTTGCCGATAGGCCCGTCGCCAACTCGGAGGCCAAGTAGTGACGCGATCGCTGGACACCGACTACCTCGTCGTCGGCGCGGGGGCGATGGGCATGGCGTTCACCGACGCGCTGATCGATCACGCGGATGTGCACGTCACGCTGGTCGACCGTCGCCACGCGGCCGGCGGGCACTGGCAGGACGCGTATCCCTTCGTCCAGTTGCATCAGGCGTCGGCGTTCTACGGTGTCGCGTCGACCGTCCTGGGGAGCGGCGCCGTGCAGCTGAGCGGCCCGGAGGCGGGACTTCACGAACGGGCGCGTCAGGCCGAGATCCGGGCGTACTACGACGACATCCTCCACCGCCGCTTCCTCGCGTCGGGGCGGGTCAGCTTCCTCGGGGGAAGCGACTACCACGCGGAAGGCCCGGCCCATCTCGTCACGTCCCGGGTGTCGGGCGAGACCACGCGGGTGGACGTGCGACGCCGAGTCGTCGACGCCACGTACCTGGCGCCGACGATTCCCGCCACGACGCCGCCGCCATTCAACGTCGCCGATGACGTCGATGTCGCACCCATCAACGAGCTCGCCAGGTTGACCGCGGCGCCGAGCAGCTACGTGATCGTCGGTTCAGGCAAGACCGCGACCGACGGCATCGTGTGGCTGTTGGTCAACGGCGTGCCGCCGGACCGCATCGTCTGGGTGCGCCCGCGCGATCCGTGGATGCTCAATCGCGCCGTCGTCCAGCCCGACCCGGTGGTGGGGCTCGGGCTCGCCGCGGACACGATGGTGGCGGCCGCCTCGGCCGAGTCGCTCGACGACCTGTTCCTGCGCCTCGAAGCCGCCGGCGTGATGCTCCGGATCGACACCGGCGTCATCCCCACGATGGCCAAGACCCCGACCCTGGCCGCATGGGAGCTCGATCTCCTCCGCACCATCGAGCATGTCGTCCGTCTCGGACACATCAGGCAGGTGACTCGCGGCGAGATCGTCCTCGACCACGGCTCGGTCTCACTGGCGCCGGGCTCGCTCATCGTGCACTGCGCCGCCTCCGGGCTGCAGTACCCACCGCTGGTTCCCCTGTGGGGCCCCGACAAGATCCGGCTCCAGACGATCCGGGTCGGTTTTCCGTGCTTCTGCGCGGCCCTCGCCGGCTACGTGGAGGCGACTCGCGACGACGACCGGGAACGAAACCTATTGTGCCCGCCCAACACCCTGCCCGACAGCGCGGCCAGCTGGGCCCGGATGCAGGTGCGTGGCACCATCGCGGCGCGCACCTACGGAGCGGAGCCGGACATCGCCGCCTGGGCGAACGGCTGCGCCCTGAACCCGGCGCGCATCGCACCCTCGCAGCGCGACGACCCTGCGCTGCAGGCCGCCGGCGCCCGTGTAGCAGACCACGCCGAGCAGGGCCTCACCCGGATGGCCGAACTCGCCCACGAGCCACTGGAGAGTCGACCCGTTCAGCGTGGATGATCAACCTCTTGCAGGAGTCGAACCGGGCCGCGAGGCCCCGGGGACGCGAGCGAACCGAGCGTCGCCGGCCGCGGCACGCATTTCGACGATGTCCTCCACACGCTGCAAGGGGGTTCCCTCGCCGGCGGGTTCGGCCGACTGCGGAAATAGCCGCGTCCCAACCCACGCCGGCGACGTCAGCCGTCAGGCGATGTGCGCTCCCAAGGAGCGGCGTTCTGCCAGCCCGGCAGTTCGAAGGCCCACGCCTTCAGTGCCGCATGGATCGCGCTGAGGTCGTCGAACGTCGCGCTGTAGTGCTGGTCTGCACTCCCATCTCGGCGCTCAAGAAGCCACTGGCCGTCACTACGGATCGCTTGCGCATACGTCTGACCCGAGGGGTCGACCGTGCGGTCAACGACGAGGAATTGCTCCCGCCCTCGCTCGATATCGCGTAGGAGCTCGTACAAGCGTTCGTCAGAAGGGTCGTCCCAAGTGGATCCGGATTCCACCTGGGCTCTGAGCAATGGCGCCCGTTTCGAGAGAGTCGCACGCGGGCCGAGCGCTCGAACGAGGCTCTCGATAAGGCGTGTCGCGTCGCGGCGGAAGTCAGGATCGGGGCGCAGGGGGGCGGCGTTGAGGTACGAGAGGCTCTCAAGTTCGATCGGCAACTCCTCGGCTGCGGGCATCCGAGCGTCGTCGACGAGCACCGGAATGACGAGCTTGCCCTGCGCCATCGCTTCCGCAAGTTCGAGGCGAACGTAGTCATTTGCCCGGGCAAGCCGGACCGCGTCGAAATTGGTCCCGATAACGGCTACAACGACATCCACGGTCGCAAGTGTGCTGCGAATCACCTCTCGAAAATCCACGCCGAACTCGACGGAATCCACGTCAAAGAAGACGTTCTCGTCTCCGAATGCATCCGCCAGGCGATCGCGCAGCCGACCGGCGATGTGTCGGCTGTCGGTGCGCCCGTAGGAGATGAATACCCGAGTACTCACGAATCAACGCAGGCGGGCGACGATGAAGTCCCGGGAGTTGACGGTGTCGTAGAGCGTCGCCGGCCGCTGCATGCCGGACAGCAGCTTGCTCGGACTGGTGCCGCCCTCGCCGTAGTGGACGAAGATCGTCCACGACGGGTTGATGTCGAGTTCCATGGCCCGGATGGCGCCGGCCCGCACCAGGAGCTGGGCCAGCGTGGCCGCCGACAGGCGGGGGCCAGTCGCGTAGACCAGCGCGCCGGTGGCGGTGATGCCGACGCCGGAGCGCCACACGTACAGGTCGTTACCGAGGGTGGCGCCCCACCGGTTGCCCGAGTTGTCGTTGATGAGGCGGTTGACCTGGCCGTCGTCGACGATGAGGTCCAGGTTCTGGCGGGCGCCGAGGACCTCCGGCGTCATCTTCACGTGGCGGTTCCAGGCGCCGACCTGGACCGAACCGTCGTTGTAGAAGACGATCGTTGCCGCGCCATCCCGCATGGTGCCCACGGTCTTGCCGGCGAGGTAGAAGCCGCCCCGGGAGTCGACCATCCGGAAGGCGGAGTTGAAGGCGGCGACCACATCGCTGCGCTGGCCGGGCGGCAGTGACGCCCCGACCGGCCAGGGCCCGCCACCGGGGTCGGAGGCGCCGGGCGCCAGGTTGAAGCCGAGCATCTTGGTGTCCATCCACGCCACCGCCGACAGGTAGGACGTGTACATGGAGTCGGCCCGTAGGTACGCGGCCCGCACGAGGGGCACGTCGCCGGCGCTCTGGAGGGTCTGCCACACGCCCTCGTCGGCGATCGGCGTGCCGGCGATCGGGGCGATGTCCTCGGGCACCGGCAGGCCCTTGGGCTCGGGCGGGGGCGGCGCCGGCGCGGCGATCGTCGTCGGCGGCGCCGGCGCCGGCGCCGGCTCGGAGGCGGGCGGGATCGGGTGGCCGCCGATCTCGAGTTGCGGGGCGGCCGGCGCCGGCCCCGTCGTCGGCGTCGTCGGGCCGGCCCGGCTGCCGGCGGGGGCGGCGACGATGGCCTCCTCGGGCGCGCCGCCGACCTTGGGCGGCTTGTACGTCAGCCGCTCGCCCAGGTTGACGAGGGCGCCGGCCTTGTGGTCCCGCGCCCAGATGGCCAGGCGGGCGGCGTTGCTGTCGGTTCCCGGCGCGGTGAGGGCGAGGGAGATCGACCGGGCGAGGACGAGGGCGCCGATGATGAGCAGGACCATCAGCGCCCGCACGGTGCGGGTGCGCAGCAGCCGGCGCGTCCGTCGGAACCGCCGGCGGCGGGGCGGCGTCGCCGCCGCCGGCGGTTCGTCGGGCGCCGTCTCCGGCGCGATCAGCAGGTCGGTCATCCATCCCCCAGCTTGCGGAAGAGCGGCGCCGGCAGGTGGCGCAGCACGGTCATCACCCAGCGCAAGCGCGGCGGCACCCACACCGTCTCGGCGCCCGTCTCCAGCGCCCGAACCACCCCGTCGGCGACGGCCTCGGGCGTGGTGGCGAACGGCGCCTCGGCCATGCCCGCGGTCATGCGGGTCCGCACGAAGCCGGGCCGGACGACGACGACCCGGGCGCCCGAGCCCCGCAGGGCGTCGCCGAGGCCGCGGAAGAAGGCGTCCATCCCGGCTTTCGACGAGCCATAGACGAAGTTCGACCGCCGCGGCCGTTCGGCGGCCACCGACGACAGCGCCACCAGGTTGCCGTGGCCCTGGGCCCGCAACCGGGCGGCGACGGCCAGCCCGATCGACACCGAGGCGACGTAGTTGACCCGGGCCAAGCGGGCTGCCGCCGGCGGGTTGTCTTCGAGGGTGGCCTGGTCGCCCAGCTCGCCGAACGCCATCAGGACGAGGTCCACGTCGCCGTGGCGGTCGAAGATGTCGTCCACCAGGGCGGCGTGGCCGTCGGTCTCCAGCGCCTCGAAGACGACGGCCTCGACGCTCGTCACGCCCGCCTCCCGAAGCGCGCCCGCAGCCGCCTCGAGTGCCGCGGGGTTGCGCCCGGCGAGGACGACGGTGCGGGTGCGTCGGGCCGCGAGCCGGCTGAGGACGGCCAGGGCGATCTCGGAGCTGCCTCCGAACACCACGACCGTCTGCGGGGACCCGTGGGCGTCATTCATCCCGCCCCTGCCCGCGGGCGGACGAGGCCGAGCCGCCGGCCCAGGTCGGAGGTCAGCACGCCGGCAGGGTCGACATCGCGCTGGACCTCGCGCCACCGGTCGACCGCGGGGTACATGGCGCCGACCAGCTCGGGGCGCAGGCGGGCGTCCTTGGCGAGATAGACCCGGCCGCCGGCGCCGGCGACCACCTCGTCGAGGGCGTCCAGCACGCCGGCCAGGCCGGCGGTCGCCGTGGGGAAGTCCAGCGCCAGGGTCCACCCGGGCATGGGGAACGACAGCGGGCCGGGGTCGGCGGCGCCCATGCGCTTGAGGACGGCGAGGAACGGCGGGCAGCCGGCGTCCCGCAGGCGCTCCAGGGCGGTCCGGACGACGTCGCCGGCGGCGAACGGGACGACGAACTGGTACTGGACGAACCCGGCCGGGCCGTACAGGCGGTTCCAGCCGTCGACCGCGTCGAGCGGGAACAGAAAGCGGTCGAGCGGCTCGACGGTCGTGGTGTCGGCCGCCCGGCTGCGGTGGTAGCGGACCTGGTTGAGCGCGGCCACCGCCGGCCCCGGGACGCGGAGGCCGGCCAGCCACGGCGGGACGGCGACGGACCGGCGGGACGGCTCGGCCTGCCACGCCGGCGGGAGGTCGCCCGCGCCGGCGTGGTCGCCCCATCCGACGACGCCCCGGCCGGTCGCCCGTCCCTTGGCCAGCCCGTCGAGCCAGGCCACCGCGTAGCGGTGGCGCCCGGCTTCGGCGTCCATGGCCGCCATGACCTCGTCGAGGTCGCCGGCCCGGCGGCTCACCACCCGCACCGCTTCCGTCTCGACCGCCATCGTCGAGAGGGTGGCGTCGACGACCACCCCGGTCAGGCCCATGCCGCCGGCGGTGGCCCAGAACAGGTCGGGGTTGCCGGCCGGCGTGAGGTGGCGCAGGCCCCCAGGCGTGGCCAGTGTCAGCTCGACGACGTGGCGGGCGAAGCTCCCGTCGGCCGGGTGGTTCTTGCCGTGGACATCGGCCGCCACCGCCCCGCCGACGGTGACATGGCGGGTGCCGGGGACGACACACAGGGCCCGGCCGTGCGGCGACAGGAGCGCCATCACGCCGGCGAGGCTGGCCCCGCCGGCGGCCCGGACCACACCGGCGGCCTCGTCGACCCACGTCAACCCCTCGAGGCGGGCGGTGGAGATCACGGTGCCGCCGGCGTTCTGGGCGGCGTCGCCGTAGCTGCGACCGAGGCCCCGGGCCACGGCGCCCCGGGCCGGCGCGCCGGCGAGGGCGGCCACCGCGTCGGCGTCGGAGGCGGGGCGGCAGACGTCGGCCGCGGTCGGCGCCGTCCGCCCCCAGCCGGCTAGGAGCTCACGCCCCATAGACGCCCAGGGCGAACAGCGCGGCCCAGATGAGGCCCAGCACGACGATGGTGCCGTCGCCGAGCAGGACGTCCTCCGGCACCTCCACCCCGTCGCTCTCGACCAGGAGCGCGTACCGCAGCATGGCGAGCACGAACGGGACGATGGTCAGCTGCAGCCAGAGGTCGTGGCCGTCGGCCCGGGCCGCCCGGTCGAAGGCCCACAGGCAGTAGGCGGCCATGGCCACGCCCGACGACAGGGCCCGCACATAGCGGAGGTACCCGATCGGGTAGACGGGCCGCGACCGGCGGCTGCCGGCGCCGACCTCGACCAGGTCAGCCACGGCGCCGTCCCGCTTGCCGGCCACGATGAACAGGGAGGCGAACGACGTCACCACCAGGAACCACTCCGACAGGTGCACCCCCGTCGCCAGCCCGCCGACAATGGCCCGGAGCACGAACCCCGACGCCACCGCAGCCAGGTCGAGGACCGGCTCATGGCGCAGCCGCAGGTTGTAGGCCACGTTCACCGCCACGTACAGGGCGACGCAGCCCGCCGCCGGCGCGCCCAGGGCGACGAGGCCGAGCAGCACCGACGCGGCGACGAGGCCGACGGCGACGCCCAGCGCCAGCCGCGGCGGCACCAGGCCGGCAGCCACCGGCCGGTGCCGGTTCACCGGGTGGCGACGGTCGGTCTCCCGGTCGACGGTGTCGTTCAGGAAGTAGGTGCCGCTGGCCGCCAGGCAGAACACCCAGAAGGCGGTGGCGGCGCGCAGGAGCGTCGGCATCTGGGTGAGGACCCCGGCGGCGCCCGGCGCGGCGAAGACCAGCAGGTTCTTGACCCACTGCTGCGGGCGCGCCGTCCGGAACAGGCCGCCGGCGAGCGACTCGGCCGGCGCCGGCCGGATCTCGACCACCGGGGCGAGCGCCGGCAGTCGAACCTCAGTCACGCGCGCGCCCCTGCTCGACGCGCCGGTGCGATTTCACGATGATCCCCAAACCCCCACTGCCCCGTCGCCGGGGCGACGGGCGCCGGCGACAGGGCCGAGTGTAAGCCAACACCTTGTCGCGTTGCTATAGCGGTTCCGCGGGACCTCGCCGCGGGTGGCATGCTCCTTGCGTGGTGGCCCGCCGGCTCGGGACGACGATCCTCCTCCTGCTCGTGCTGGCCGCGTGCACGCCGGCGCCCGAGCCCACGCCCGACGGGGCCACCGCCGACCCGACCGCCTGGTCGGCACGGGTGCAGGCCTCGGCCGACCGGACGACGCTGACCGATCGCGGGCTGGCGCTCCCCGACGGCGCCCGGGTGCTGGCCGCCCGGATCGTCCCCGGCGGCGACGCCCCCGCCTACGCCTTCTACGAGGCCGGCGGCGGGGGCTTCGGCAACGACTTCTTCCCGGCGTCGGCCATCAAGCTGCTCGCCGCGCTGGGCGCCCTGGACTTCGCCCGCAGCCTGGGGTTCACCGGCGACGCAGTCGTCGACGGCGGTTACACCCTCCGGGAGTACTACGACGCCGCCCTGCGCTGGTCGTCGAACGAGGACTACAGCTCCCTGGTGCGCATCGCCGGCGTCGACCACCTCAACCGCCGGTTCCTCCCCGAGCACGGGTTCCTCGCCACCGCCATCCAGGAGCCCTACGGCGCCGGCGAGCAGGTCACCTGGTCCCCGGAGATGACCCTGACCGAGGGCGACCGCGAGGTGGTGGTGCCCGAGCGCGAGGGGGAGCCGGACTACGGCTGCGGCGGCGGCAACTGCGCGTCGCTCTTCGACATGGCCGAGGCGATCCGCCGGGTCGTGCTCGACGCCGAGGTGCCCGACAGCGAGCGCTTCGACCTGGACCCGGCTGACATCGCCGGCCTCCAGAATGCCCTGGCCGGCGCCGAGGGGTTCATCGCCCCGGGCGTCGTCGACGCCCTCGGTCCCGAGGTGCGGATCTTCACCAAGCCGGGGTGGGTGCCCGAGCTGGAATGCGTCGAGGCGGCCCTGGTCATCGACGACGCGACGGGCCACCGCTTCCTCGTCGCCGTCTCGGCACCGGACGACGGCACCTGCGAGGAGCTGGCGACGATGGCGTACGAGGTCCTCCGCACGATCGAGACGTGCGAGGACGGCAACGCGCTGCGGGCCGACGGCAGCCGGGTCGGCGTCGCCGGCGGCCGCCAGACCGGGTCGGCGTCGCTGGACGGGCCGGCCGATCCGGGCTGCAATCTCCACTGACGGCTGCGCGTTCGCGCGACGCTGTCCGGGTGACGAGCCACCGCGTGACCTACCAGGGCCCGGCAGTCTTCGCCGTCCGTGCCGCCGCCCTCCTCGCCGACTCCGACGGGGTCGAGCTGACCTCTGCCGCCCGGTCCGACGCCGCCGGCGCCTCCGAGGACGCCGCCGTGCTCATCGTCACCGTCGAGGCGACAGACGAGGCGCTGGCCGCCGCGATGGCGGCCGCCCGCGCCGAGCTGCCGGCCGGCGCCACGCTCCAGTGACGGGTGCCGCCACCGATCTGGCTGCACCTACGGGCCAATAGGCCCGTCAGTGCAGCCAAATCGCCGGGGCTAGT
>JAHFUP010000075.1 GCA_023265025.1 Acidimicrobiia bacterium
AGAACAATGCGTTTTCTTGCCATACAGAAAAATTCGCGGCCGCCCCACGAATCTCCTGCAAGGAATTACAAGTTTCCCATTTTGCCCGAACCGCCGCTATGTGCGGAACCCGGGACTAGCTCCGGGCCGGCGCCGCTCGCCGCGACCCATCGGTGGCCTCGACCTGACCAGGCGGATCGTCCGCGCCCTCACACGCCTGACGCAGGCACGCGTACAGCAGGAAGAAGAGCGTCACCGTTCCCATCTCGAACAGCACGGGTTGGAACAGCGCCACCGACAGGCAGGCGTTGAACGCCAGGAGCAGGGCCCAGACCAGGCGGGCGCGGGCGTCGGCCCCCGCCTGCACCAGCAGCCGGTGCCGCTTGAGCACGTAGACGTTCGTGGCCATAGCCCAGCCGAGGAAGAGACCGAGGGCGACCAGGCCGCCGGCCAGGGCCAGCTCCAGGAAATCGTTGTGCGGCAGCACCGCCTCCCGGCCGACGCGGAACTTGGTCGGGAGGGCGAAGCCGGCGGTGAAGTTGGAACCGATCACCGGGCTCTCCCGCAGCTGCTCGACGCCGAGCTTCAGCATCTCCCGCCGGAAGTCGGAGTTGTCGGACTTTCCGATGGCGGCGAAGTAGCGGGGAAGGACCTTGCTGGCGAATGAGTCCTGGCCGTCGCTGAGGCTCGACGAGAACCCCAGGCCCAGGATGACCGGGACTGCGACCCCGATGACGATCTTGCGCATCCCCGTGCGGGACGGGGACAGGAGCAGGACGGTGACCAGCACCGCGCCGGCGGTGGTCACATACGTCGCCGCCGGGTACAGCACGTAGATCCCGGCGATGGCCGCGAGCTCGAGGGTCGCCAGCTTCCGGCGACCGGTGGCGAAGGCGGCGGCCACCGCGCCGGCGAGCAGGAACGCGGTCTGGTGCCCGTGCGCGCCGCGCGCGATGCCCGGCACCCCGAGGCCGGCGGCCAGATGGACCAGGACGTACGCGCCGCCGGCGTAGCTGAACAGGTCGAGCATCCGGGCGGCCGCGGCCTCGGACACCGGCCCGCCCCGCCGGAGGAGGTGGAAGAAGGCGAGGGTCATCGGCAGGAAGAACGACAAGCCGGAGATCTCGCCGCCGGCGAGCAGCTTGTAGGCCAGCGATGCGACGAGCCCCCAGATCAGCAGCGGGGCGAGGAAGGCGTCGGCCAGGCGGAGCTGGTGGACCTCCGGGGGCCGGCGCGTCCCCAGGGCCACGACTGCGAACGGGACGGGGAGCAGGAGGTACCGCAGGGGCGTCACGCCCGGACCGTCGCCGTGGGTGAACACCCCCTGGACGTCGAGGATGAACAACACCAGCGTCACGAGGGTGGCGCTCCAGACCGCCGGCATCGGCTCGGCTTTCCCTACCGACACCTGGGGGTGCCGGGCCCGGTGACCCGATTCGGCCCCGAGGCCCCACATCAGCAGGGCGACCACGGCGACCGCCACCGCGATGAGCAGGAGCGCCTGGGGCGCGACCACGACGAGGGCGGCGACGGCGATGAACGCCGGCACGCTGATCAATCGCCTCAGCCGAACGGACAGGTCAACCTCGGGAGGGGCTCACGGGGCCCCCAGTATGCCCGCATACACTCCGGGCCGATGATTCCCCACCGAGTGCCTGCCTCCCGATGACCGTTCAGCTCTACGCCGAGCCGCGAGACGTAGGCGACCTCGGAGAGTGCTGGTTCTACCACACGATGGAGATCCCGGGCCATGGGCTCGTCACCGGGCAATGGGACCTGCGAGGGTCGGAGCATCGCTACACCGGAGGGGTGGATTTCGAGGGCCGGCGGGTGCTCGAAGTGGGCACCGCGTCGGGACTGCTCTGCTTCTACATGGAGCGTCAGGGCGCCGAGGTGGTGGCCTTCGATCTCTCGGACGACCATCAATGGGACCTCGTCCCCTTCGCCGGCGTCGACGCCGACGCCGAGATGGCGGTGCGACGCGGGCTCATCCGCAAGATCAACAACGCCTACTGGCTGGGCCATCGCGCCTTCGGATCAGGCGCCAAGGTGGTCTACGGCAGTGTGTACGACATTCCCATCGAGATCGGCCCGGTCGATATTGCGATCTACGGTTCGGTGCTGCTGCACGTCCGCGACCCCTTCCTGGCCCTCTACAACGGCCTGCGACTGGCCCGCTCGACCGTCGTGGTCACCGACCTGGTGAACCAGCGCCGGATGACGGCAGCCGACCCGGCGGCCGCCGGCTCGGACGGTTCGGCGGCCTCGACGCGGTCGGAGGGGCTCCGGACGGTGACCAGGAAGGTCGCCCGCCGGGTCCGCAGCGGCGACGCCCGGCACGTCGCCGGCAGCTACCTCCGGCGCTACTGGCGGCCGCAGGACCTCCGCGGCATGCCGGTCATGGAGTTCGTACCGGAGTTCCAGCGGGGCGGTCCGCTCGACAGCTGGTGGTACCTCACCCCCGAGGCGGTGCAGCAGTTCGTCGGCGTGCTGGGGTTCGAGGACACCGAGGTGCAGCTCCACACCCAGAAGTCGAGCGAGGGCGATCAGGAGCTGTTCACCGTCGTCGGGCACCGCACGAAAGGAACCGCGGTCGGCGAATGAGGCCGACGCCCCTCGGAGCCGTCGGTTCGCTCGCCTACCACGCGCTCCTTCGGGCCCGGCCGGCCAGCTTCCGGGAGCACGTCTGCGGCAAGCTCCGCCGGCTGCTCGTGAGCCTCGGCGACCCGGCCGTGACCTTCGACGTGGCCGGGAGCCGCCTCCGCATGCCGCTCTCCCACGATCTGCCCTGGAATGTCCGTCGCTTCCCCCGATACTCCGAGAACCTGGCCCGGCTGGCGCGGGCAACCCTCGCCAAATACCCCGATCTGGCGGTGGTGGACATCGGGGCCAACATCGGCGACTCCCTGGCGTTGGTCCGCCGCGCCGGCGTGGCCGACGTGCTGTGCGTCGAAGGGGCGGAGGGCTACCTGCCGTTTCTCCGCGCCAACGCCGAGGCGCTGGGGGGGAGGGTCACGATCGCCCCGGTGCTCGTCGGCGCCAGAACGGGCGAGTTGGCGGCGGCCCTCGTGACGTCAAACGGGACGGGGCGGCTGACGCCGGCGGCGACGGACGCCGGGGCGACGATCGCGCTGCGCACCCTCTCGATGGATGACGTCCTCGCCGCCTACCCCGTCCAGGGCCGGGTGAACTGGTCAAGTCCGATACCGACGGGTTCGAGGCGGAGATCTTCGAGGGGGGTCTCGATTCGCTGCAGCGCCACCGCCCGGTCCTGTTTTTCGAGTACGACCCGACCCTGCTCGCCAGCACCGGCACGCAGGTCTCGACCTCCTCCGACGGCTGTCGGTGGAGTGCGGGTACGCCCACGCCCTGCTGTACGACAACCTGGGTGACCTGCTCCTGTCGACGCGACTCGACGACCGACGTCTGCTCGAGGAGGTCCACGGTTATTTCGCCGGCCACGGATTGCAGCTCTACCTCGACATCGCCGCCTTCCACGACGAGGACACCGATCTGTTCGAGTCGTTCCGCGACGAGGAGCACCGGTTCTACGAACGAGCAGTGTCGGCCCGCCGCCCGGAGTCGCGCCAGTAGTCCTGGGCCCCGGTCGTCGACGTCTGACCCTCACCGGCGCGGCGCAAGAGCACCCGCTTGTAGAGGAGGGTAGGGACGAGGACCATCCCCGTCTGCGCGACCAGGGTGCCGACGACGGGGCCGGCCACGCCCAGGGGCGACAGCAAGGCGATCGAGAGGGGGAGGTTCACCGCCACCATGGCGACGGCGACGACGATCTGGAACTTCACCACGTTGCAGCCGTTCAGGAGCATCGCCATCGTCCCGCTGGCGCCCCAGACGAGCACGTAGAGGAACATGGCGAACAGGAACGTGGTCGACGGCCGTACGGCGTCGCCGACCCACAGGCGCAGCACCGGTCGGGCCAGCAGGAGCAGGGCAAGGCCGGCGGCGCCGTTGGCCGAAAGGGCGAAGAGCGAGGATCGACGGAAGGTCTTCTCGATCCACGCCCGATCTCCCGCGTGCCACGCGTCGGCGTAGGCCGGCCACAGGGGCAGGAGCGCCAGCCCGACGATCGTCGGCACGAACATGAAGAGCCGGAACGGCACGCCGTACTCCCCGGCCTTGGCCGATCCGAGGTAGTGGGCCACCAGGAGCACGTCGCTCTGGTAGGCGACGGTGAAGGCCAGCGAGAGGACGAAGAAGAGGAAGCCGGCCGAAGCCAACTCCCGGAACGTCTCGACCGATGCCTTTGACACCCTGACGTGGAGCCAGCCCCGGGCGCCGGCGAAGAGGGCGATCGAGTTGGCGAGGTTCCCCAGCACGGGGCCGGCCGCCACCGCGACGACGAACCACACGAGCGAGGCATCGACGACGAACATGACCACGATCGACGCCAGCTGCACCACGGTGCCGACGCTCCGCCACACCACCACCGACTCGCCCTCCTGGAGACCGGTCTGGGCCCGGGCCGCCACGTTCAACGGAAGGCTGGCCAGGATCCCGACGACGACGACCGCGACCGACAGTGACGCGGAGGCCCGAGGGCCGGATGGTGGGACGCCCAACAGCCGGCCCCAGGGAACGTGGGGGTACACGGCCCAGAACAGCCCGCCCAGGACGGTCGACAGGGCGGTCAGACCGAGGAAGGCGGAGGAGATCATCTCCTGGGCCCGCGCCTTGTCCCCCGCGGCCTGGACCCTGGCCATGGCGCCGACGAGCGCGCTGCCGATGCCGAGGTCCAGAAAGCCGAGAAGCAGCAGGACGGAGGAAAGGGTGATCCACACGCCGAACTCTTCCGGCGTCAGCCGCCTGATGACGAGCGGGACGGTGGCGACGGTGCACAGCGCGGAGAGGACCTGATGGGCGGCCGACGCCGCTCCGCTCCGGAGCACCCGCCGTTCGCGCTCGCGCACCCGCGCCTGGTCAGACCGAGGGCCGTCTCCCGGGATCATCTCGGTCACGTCGCCGTGCTCCCGACGCAGATCCGCCGGTACGCGTCCACGGTCTCGCGTCCCGCCCGCTCCCACGTGAACGACTGCGCCCGCCGCCGTCCGGCCGCGGTCAGCCGGGCCCGAAGGTCCTCGTCGGCCACGATCCGGTCGAGCACGGCCGCGATCTGGTCGACGTCGTCGGGGTCGAACAGGAGGCCGGCGTCGCCGACGACCTCCGGGACGGAACCGCCGGTCGAGCAGGCGACCGGGCACCCCGCGGCCATCGCCTCCACCGGAGGGAAACCGAACCCCTCGTACTTCGACGGGTACACCAGGGCCCGGGCTCCGGCATAGAACGCGGCCAGGTGGGCGTCGGGCCCGCGCACGAAGTGGATCTGATCCAGCCCGAGGGCGGCGAGGCCGGCCCGCTCCCGGTCCGAGGCCGGCGGCCCGCCGAAGCACACGAGGTCGAGCTTGCGGGCCACCTCGGACCGGGCCACGGCGACCAGCAGCGATTCGAAGTTCTTGTAGGGCATCGACCGCTCCCCGACGTACAGCAGGTAGTCGCCGTAGGGCCGAAGATCGACCGAGGGATCCGGGGCGAGCGACGACACGCCGGGGTAGACGACGGCGACTTTCTCGGCCGGGATCGAGAACAGCTCGACCACGTCCCGCTTCGTCCGCTCCGAGATGGCAAACACCAGATCGGCGGCGTTCGTCCAGTGGCGCTTGCGTTGCGACGTGCGGTCGTGCGCCGGGAACTGCTCGGGATGCAGCTCGTGGATCATGTCCAGCACCGTCACCGCAATCGGGACCTTCACCGGGTAGCGACGCCTCGGAAAGTACGTCAGGTGGTAGACGGACGGTCGCCAGAGTTTCGCCATCGCCCATTCGAGCGGGTCGTTGCACAGCCGCGCCGCCCGGCGCACGGCCGGTGACGCGTTCCCACCGGGCAGGCGGAGCCCTGTGACATTCGGCTGGCCCTGGAGGTAGACGTTCCGGTGCCAGCCGCCGGACACACGCGACGTCACCCCCTGCGCGGTGAGGGTCCGATGGAGCTCCGCGAACAATCGCGAGGCGCCGCCATGGTGCTGGGCCATGAACACGTCGTGGGAGAAGAGGACTCTCAGCGTCTCAGGCGCCACGATCGCGGAGGACCCGAGCGGGCACCCCTCCGACCACCACCCCGGAAGGCACGTCCCTCGACACCACCGCGCCGGCGGCGATCACGCTCCCGCGCCCGATCGATGTCCCGTCCAGAACCACGGATCCGGCTCCCAGCCAACAGTCGTCGCCGATGGTGATCCCGTCGCGGCGCACCCCTTGGTCCATGATCGGCCGTCCCGGGTCGTCGAAGTTGTGGTTCTCGGCCAGCAGGGACACGTTCGGGCCCATGAGGACGCCCGACCCGATACGGATGAAGCCTGAGCACCCGACGTAGCAGTACGCGCCGATGTTGGAGTTGTCGCCCATGACCATGCCCTCGCCGGCGGGCCCGAGCAGGACGTTCGAGGGCCGCACCGTGGCGAAGCGGCCGACGGTGCACCGGTCGCCGAAACGGACACCGCGGCGCGACAGCCCGACGATCTCACACCCTTCCTCCAGGCTGAGCCCGCGGCCGGCATGGACGTATCGGGGATGGAGGAGCCTTACCCGGCGCTCGGCGAGCACGAAGCCTGCGGCGCCACCGAGGCGGCCCCGCACCACCGCGCCCCGCGCCAGGCGCTGCGCCAGCGTAGAGCCGAGCGCCCGCAGCTCGCGTGCCTGCCAGTCGGACAGGTCGGCATCGGGGTCCAGCCCCTTGGCGGCGCGCAGACGCTCGCGCAGCCGCTCCGGCCACGGGGGGCTCATGCGCCGGGGAGAAGCTGGCCGGCCCCCGGGCGGGCCCACTCGAAGCGGGTGGGCGCGTGGTCGTAGGAGAAACGGCGGTACGTCGGGCGCTCGTCCTCGGTCCAGTCGTACTCCACGGGGAGCCGGCGGTAACAGCCCCGGAGCACCTTTTCGATGCGCCGGGCCGCGGCGCCGGCGACGCCGGCGGCCGTCCCCACGGTGTGGACCTTGATCTCGTCGCGCTCCTGCCGCCCCTCCGGGCTGAGGCTCAGGTTCCCGCCGTCGATGGCGAAGAGGGCGAGGTAGCGGGTCAGGTGATGCGCCTTGCGCCGCTTCTGCAGGAGGGACAGCACGAGCTCGATGTCGCCCGCGACGCGCCGGGCGGGGTTGAAGACCAGCTCGCCGGCCTCCAGGAGCGACCGGCGGAAGAACATCGTGCACGACAACGAGTACAGGAAGCTTCCGGCCACGTACGCCCGCCGCAGCGGCACCTCCCTTCGGGCCGCGATGAGGCTGCCGGTCGGGTCGACGATGAGGGCGTCGCCGAACACGATGTCCACGTCCGGCCGGGCTCGAAATGCGTCGGCGACTGCCGCCAATGCCCCCGGGAGGTACTGCTCGTCGGCGTTGAGCCAGCTCAGGATGTCGCCTTCGCTCCGGGTCCACCCCCGGTTCACCGCGTCGTACATGCCCCCGTCGCGCTCGGTGATCACGGCCAGGCCGGGCTGGGCCGCGAGCCATTCCGAGGAGCCGTCGGTCGACATCGCGTCCTGGACGAGGTGCTGCACGACGGCACCGGTCTGGCCCCGTACCGACCCGACACAGCGGCGGAGATGGGGCATGCCGTTCCGCACCGGCGTCACCACGCTGAACGTCACGCAGCGCAGGTACGGGTACGCCCGGGGACCGTCACTGCGACACCTTCGCCGGCGGCCTCAGGCGGCCGCGACGCTTCCCGTTGGTGCGGTCGGGGACGGAATCCCCGTAGTAGCCGCCGTAGTAGTACGCGCCCCGGCCCGTGACCCGGACCTTGTTGGCCACCACCCCCAGCAGGCGGGCCCCCGTCTTTTCGAGGATCGCCACCGAGTTCTTCAGGTCCTCTCGCCTCGTCTCGTTGACGGACGCGACCAGCACCACACCGTCGGCGCGGGCGGCGAGGACGGCGGCGTCCGTGACCGCCAGCAGCGGCGGCGTGTCGAGGATCACGATGTCGGCCGTGCGGGCCCAGTCGGCGAGGAGGCTCGACATCCGGCGGGAGCCGAGCAGCTCCGCCGGGTTCGGCGGGGTCGGTCCGGACGGCAGCAGCAGCAGGTTCTTCACCGGCGTCTTCACCACGGCACTCCCGGCGCCGGCGACCTCCGCATGGCCGCTTCCGTTCCCGTTCGCCGCCGTGCGGGCCGACCCGTGCCGGATGGGAGCGATCACACCGGTGAGCCCCGGCGACGGCGGGTGCTCGCCGAACAGCTCGTCGATGCTCGACCGGCGGAGGTCGGCCGACACCAGCAGCGTGCGGTAATCGGCCTGGGCGAACATGGCCGCGAGATTGGCGGCGACGAGCGACTTTCCCTCGCCGGGCACCGAGCTGGTCACCACGATGAGCGTGATCGGTTGGTCGACGGCGAGGTACTGGATGCTCGTACGCAGCGAGCGGACGGCTTCGGCCAGCGGGCTGTTCGGCCGGTCGACGACGATGACACTGGGCGGGCCCTTCGCCGTCTCGTCGTCGAGCGGGAGCCGGGCCAGCAGGGGGAGACCGCTGACCTCTTGGACCTCGTCGACCGAGCGGACCCGGTCGTTCAGCTGCTCCCGGACAAAGCTGATTCCCACCCCCAGGAGCAGGCCAACGAACACGCCGAGGATGCCGTCGCGGATCGGCTTGGGGCTGACGGCTGACGTCGGCAGCCGGGCCTCCTGGATCAGCTCGGCCTCGCCTCGCTTGAGGGTGATGTTGACCAGCAGCTCCTGCTGGCGGGAGAAGAGAGTCTCGTACTGCACTGCGGCCGCGTAGCGGGCCGCCTTCAACGCCTCGGCCGTGGTCGCCGGGCCGCCGGCGCCGGCCCGGGTGTCGACCTGGCCCGCGGGCCGGGCCGGAGCGGTGGACCCCGGCGCAGCCGGCGCGGTCAGCTGCGATGTGGCCCCGGCCACCGTGGATCCCTCGCCGATCCGGGCGTCGAGGTCGGCGATGGTCGTCTGGAGGGGGGCCAGCCTGTCCTCGATGTCCTTGGCCGCCTGCTGCAGGCCGGCCACCGCCGCCTGCCGTCGGTTCTCGATGTACCCCTTGGCCAGGGCGTTGGCGATGTCGCGGGCGAGCGCCGGTTCGGGGTCCGTCGCCGAGATCTTGAGCACGTTGCTCTGGCCGTCCTGCACGACGGAGAGCTTGCGGGCGATGTCCTCGACGGTGACTCCCTGCAGCGACCTGATCGCCTCACGGGCCACCCCTTCACTCTCGACGATGTTCTGCTGACCGGCCACGTAGCGATTGGGGTCGGTGACGATGTTCCCGGCGTTTTCCGGGTTGAGCTGCTCGGTCGGGTCGTTCGGGCGCAGCAGGACCCGTGCGCTGGCCTGGTAGATCGGCGTGCGCAAACTCGAGATGATGCCGGCGAACAGTCCGACGACCACGACGGCCTCGACGATGAACCACCTGTGGCGCCGAAGTATGTCGAGGTAATGACGAAGTTCCAGCGGTGAGCCTCCGTGTAAGCCGTCGCAGCGAAGCTGCCTCCATAGGCTACTGGCTGGCGACAGCCGTCCGGCGTGCCGTGCCGGTCACCGCAGCCGCTTCACGAACCCGAAGAGCCGGTGGCCGGGATCCAGCTCGACGCTCGTGGCATCGACGGCCAGACGCAGGCTGTCGCGCCCGGTGCCGACCTGGCGGACCCAGGTGAGGCGGTAGGTCCCCCCGAGCCCGACCGACGCCGGCAGGAGGTAGTCGAAGCCGACCACCCGCTGTTCCTTGGGCGGGACGAACACCTGCTGGGCGAACACCTGGTACCGGCCGTCCCGGAGCAGGGCCGTCACCGTCGGGTCGCCGGGGTTGAGCAGCTCGGTGCCCGGGGGGACGTAGACCCGGAGGTAGCTGTTGTAGAGGGGGTTGATCGGGCTGGCCTCGCCCTCGTTGCGCACCTCCACCCGGACGTGGCCCACCAGGCGCCCGTCGGGCCGGCGCTCGACCCGGTAGTCGACCTGCTTGGTGGTCGCGAGGTTGGCCTTGCTGGCCGTCATGTTGGCGTCGACGATCATGAGGAAGTCGGCGTCCGGAGGTGGCAGCGTGCCCGCCACGTCCCCCGTGACGAGAAGTGCCTGCCGGGCCGGATCCCTGAACCAAAGCTGTACGTCGCCGGCGCCGACCGAGCGGCGCACCGCGTCGGCCACCGCCGGGAGCTTGTCCGCCGGCAGGTCGAACAGCCGGCCGAAGAGGGCGTCGGCCAGCTCGATGAGGAACTTCTTGCGCGGCACGTCGAGCGGTCGCTTCAGCTCCACCTCGAACACGGCGCGGGTCTCGAACCCGTCCTCGGTGACCGGTTTCGCGTAGCTCGGCAGCTGCACCCCGCCGAGCGCGCCCACCAGGCGGGCCGTAGCAAGCTCGGTGAGGGCCAGCACGCCGTCGACGTCACCGCCTCCCTGGCGGCGGAACAGCTCGGCCGCCGTCGTGGCCGTGGCGGGGAAGTCCGGGGACCAGTTGGCGTTCCCGAGCGTCCACGGCCTCACCAGGTACGTCGCCAGGCTGGGCGGGGCGGGCAAGGGGGGTGACGGGTCGGGGAGATCCTCGGTGGCCTGGAACTTCTCCAGCCGGGCCGTGCCGTGGGAGAACCGGAGGATGCCGTAGGAGCCGATGAACCCGCCCGAGGGACGGAGCTCGAGCGTGTCCTGGGACAGGAGGAGAAGGCGGACGTCGCTGTCCGGGCCGGTGAGGTCGCCGAGCACCTTCAGGCCCGGCAGCAGCCCGGCCAGCTGGCGACGCCCGGCCTCGATCTCGGCCCGCATGGCCTTCGCCGGCTTCGACACCGGCGGCAGCATCGCTCCCGCCGGACCGGAGAGGCGGACGGACGCGGCGGCCAGGTGCCGGTCGGCGTCACCCACCGCCGCTTCGGAACGGCTGGCCGCGTCATGGAACGCGCTGAGGTCGTGGCCGTCGACTGTGGCACTCGCCGAGGTCGGGAACGAGGAGCTGGCGTCGGCGATCACCCGCCCGGCGGCCAGGCCCTCGGTGCCGGCGGTCACCGCGGCGGAGAGGGCCCGCGCCGGGCTTCCGACCAGCGGGATCGGACGGAGGAGTCGCAGGGGGACGGCCGAGGCCGCGCTGCGCGCCGAGGCCAGCTCGGCGGCCGCCCGGTCGAGGCGGGCCCGGGCGCCGCCGTCGTCGCGCTGGGTCAGGGCTTGGCGGGCGGCGGTGAGGTTGCCCCGCACGAGCAGCAGGTTCCGCCGGCCGTGGACCAGGCTCGACGCCGTCAGCAGTACGAATGCGGCGCCGGCGATGGTCACCAGGACGAGCGTGGGCCCCGTCGTGACGCGGAAGCGCCGGTGGCGCCGGTGGCGACGCCGGCGGTGGCCGTGCGATCTATGCCGGTGCGAAGGCATGCACCTCGGCCCGCCCGCCGGACGCGTCTACCTGCGGGGGACGTCGCCCGCCGGCTCGTGCGCCGCCCTGGGCGCACCTCGGGTGCCTGCTGACGGCGCCGGCCTAGGACGGTTGACAGCCGAAGGCAACCAGCAACTGGTTGAGGATCGGCTGGACGAAGCTGAAGAAGGCCGAGTTGGCAAAGGCGCTCCGGATCGAGATCAGGATCGGGCAGACGATGGCCTGGATGTTGATCTGGGCGGCCACCGCCGGCGCCGCGATCGCCGCGGCCACCGTTGCGCTGGGCGCGGCCTCGGCCCGGTGCTGCACGATCAGCAGCGTGCCCGCGACCAGGGCGATCGCCACCAGCAGCGAGGACAGGCGCAACCGCACCGTCCCGACCGGGCTCATCCCGCCGAAGGTATTCGCAGTGTCCACGTGGTTCTCCATCCCAGGGAACGAACCCGCCAAGGTCTCGGGCGCAGACTACCCCATCGCCCCCCGGCCGTCAGCCACCCTCGGACAGCGTGGCGCGGAGGGCGTCCTCAAGCCCCGGGTGGCGGAACGTGAACCCCGACGCCTCCAGCGCGGCGGGGAGCACGCGCTGGCCGCCGAGGAGCATCTCCTTGGTCATCTCCCGGCCGAAGAGGCCGTGGAGGGCCAGGTTGGGCACGGGCATGAATGCCGGCCGCCGGAGCACCCGGGCGAGGGTGGCGGTGAACTCGGCGTTGGTGACGGGTTGCGGTGAGGTGACGTTCACCGGCCCGGGGCCGGCGTCGGTCTGGAGCAGGTGGATGATGGCCGCGACCTCGTCGTCGAGGGAGACCCAGCTCAGCCATTGCCGGCCCGTGCCCAGACGCCCACCGACCCCCATCTTGAACGGGAGGAGCTGCTTCTTCAGGGCCCCGCCCTTGGCGGTGATGACGACACCGCTGCGGATGAAGACGACGCGGATGCCGGCGTCCAGGGCGGGCGCGGCGGCCGCCTCCCATGCGCCGACCACGTCGGCCAGGAACCCGGCGCCCCGGGGGGCGGCCTCGGTGAGGGGCTGGTCGCTCTCGTACCCGTAGTACCCCACCGCCGAGCCGGAGACGAGCATCTTCGGGGGCGGGGTCAGGCCGGCGAGGGTACGGGCCAGGAGGCCGGTGCCCTTGACCCGGCTGTCGAGCACGGCCCGCTTGTGGTCGTCGGACCAGCGATGGTCGCCGATACCCACGCCGGCCAGATGGACGGCGGCGTCATGGCCCTGGAGCTTCTCGGACTCGATCGTGCCGGCGGCAGGGTCCCACGACGCCTCCCCCGGCTGCGCCGGCCGGCGGACGAGCTTGGTGACCTCGTCACCCCGGCGGCCCAGCTCCGCCACCAGCTCCCCGCCGATGAGCCCGGAGGAGCCGGTGACCAGGACCCGCATCGTCAGGCGGCGACCTGGGCGGCCTTCGAGATCACGTGGTCGATGATGCCGTAGGTCTTGGCCTCTTCCGCGGTGAACCAGCGGTCACGGTCGAAGTCCAGCTCGATCTGCTCCACCTTCTGGCCCGTGTGCTGGGCGATGCGCTCGGCCATGATGCGCTTGGTGTAGACGATCTGCTCGGCGTGGATGGCGATGTCGACGGCGGCGCCCTGCATCTGGGCCGATGGCTGGTGCATGAGCACCCGGGAGTGGGGCAGGGCGTAGCGCTTGCCCGGCGTGCCGGCGCACAGCAGGAACTGGCCCATGGAGGCGGCCATGCCCAGGCAGATCGTGCCCACGTCGCAGCTCACGTACTGCATGGTGTCGTAGATGGCCATGCCGGCGGAGACCGACCCACCCGGGGAGTTCACGTACAGGTAGACGTCCTTGTCGGGATCCTCCGACTGCAGCAGGAGCAACTGGGCGCAGATGAGGTTGGCCGACTGGTCGTTGACGTCGGTGCCCAGGAAGACGATCCGCTCCTTGAGCAGGCGCGAGTACACCTCGCTGGACCGGTCGCCGACAAAGGTGTCAGCAGTGAAGGTAGGGGTCATGCAGGCGACGTTAGCGGGGTGGGTGCGCTAGTGGGGCCGGTAGGCTTGCTTCCCGCGCCGACGTAGCCCAACCGGCAGAGGCACGACGTTTAGGGCGTCGTCAGTGAGAGTTCGAATCTCTCCGTCGGCACGGATCAGCTGAGGACTGGTGTGACGGCGGCGACGGGCGCCGGCCGGCCGGTGGCTGCCGGCGCCTCGGGCTGGCGGTGAGCCCGGTCCTCGACCGCCAACCGGATGGCGGTACGGCTCTGCCCGTCGATCTCGATGTCGGCAAAGGTCGGGATGCACACCAGGTCGATGTTCGACGGGGCGACGAAGCCCCGGGCGATGGCGATGGCCTTGATGGCCTGGTTGAGGGCGCCGGCCCCCACGACCTGGACCTCGACCGCGCCCGCCTGGCGGATCACGCCGGCCAGGGCGCCCGCGACGGAGTTGGGGTTGGATTTGCTGGATACCTTGAGGACCTCGACCACTGATCTACATGTTCGACGCATACACCGGGAGTTCCTGCGTCAGCCTCCCGGTGCAGGGTCGTAGATGTAGACGAGCTTGGTGCCGTCGGGCGCCCACGCCGGCGTGTAGCTCCGGGCCTTCGACGTGACCTTGACCACGTTCGAGCCGTCTCGGTTCGCCACGTACACCTGGGGGGTGCCGTCCCGGTCGCTGGCGAAGGCGATCCTGGTCCCGTCGGGGGACCACGCCGGCTCGCCGTCGTTGCCGGTGCTGGCGATGAGCTTGGTCGGTGCCGCCCCGCCGGCGCCGGCGCCGGCGGCCGAGACTTCGGCGACGTAGACGTCGAAATCGCCCGCCCCCCCGCGATCGGTGGCGAAGGCGATGGCCCGGCCATCGGGCGCCCAGGTCGGTCGGGCTGCCGTCGCGGCGCCGGCGACCAGCCGGGACGGCGCCGAACCGTCGGCGCCCATCACCCACAGTCCGGCCTGGCCGTCACGGTCGCTGACGAAGGCGATCCGGCTGCCGTCGGGCGACCAGGCCGGGAACCCGTCCGCCGCCGGGTTCTCGGTCAACCGGCGGGTCCCGGCGCCGTCGGCGCCGATCACGTAGACCTCCGAGTTGCCGTCCCGGTCGCTGGAGTAGGCGATGCGGTCGCCGGCCGGCGACCACGCCGGCCCCGAGTCCGACGCCGAGCCGGCGACGTCGGTCAGCCGGCGCAGGCCCTGCCCGTCGGCCTGCATCAACCAGATGGAGCGCTTCCCGCCGACGGTGCTCTCGAAGGCGATCCGGCTGCCGTCGGGCGACCACACCGGCCGGGCGTCGAAGGCCAGCGGCCGGTTGGTGAGCGTGCGGGCCCCCGAACCGTCGACGTTCACGACATACACCGACGCCGGCACGATTCGCCCGGTGCCGTTGGGCTCCCCCGACTCCGCCGGCGCCGGCGTGCTGTCCGCCGCCGGCGTGGGCTTGGAGCTCTGGTTGAACACAGCCAGCGCCAGGATCACGACGGCGACCGCCGCCCCGAACACGGCGGCGACGACCGAGCGCTTGGCCCGCCGGTCGAACCGGGGGGCGATCCCCTGGGCGTGCTCCTCACACTTGAGGCCGACCGAGGTCTTGACCAGGCACCTCGGACAGATGGGCTTGTCGCACTCGGCCTCAGCGCACCGCAGCCGGGTCGGCGTCCCGTGCGCTTCGCACTCCACCAGGGCCGGCGCCATCCGCTCACACTACGGGCGGACGACGCCGGCCTGACGGAAGACGGGCTACTCCAGGGTGATGGGAGCGTCGTCGTCGTCGGTGACGAGCGCCGTTGCGGCTACCGGCGCCGGCGCCACCTGCTGGCGGATGCGCTCGGAGACCTCCACCATGATCTCGGGGTTCTCGACCAGGAAGGCCTTGGCGTTCTCCCGGCCCTGGCCCAGCTGCTCGCCGTCGTAGGTGTACCAGGCGCCCGACTTCTTGATCAGGCCCAGGTCGACGCCCACGTCGAGCAGGGACCCCTCCCGGCTGATGCCCTTGCCGAACATGATGTCGAACTCGGCCTGGCGGAAAGGGGCCGAAACCTTGTTCTTCACCACCTTGACCCGGGTGCGGTTGCCGATGACCTCGACCCCGTCCTTGATGGCCTCGATGCGGCGGATGTCGAGCCGGACGGAGGAATAGAACTTCAGCGCCCGCCCGCCGGGGGTGACCTCAGGCGAGTTGTGCACCATGACCCCGTCGACGAAGTAGTTGTGGCTCCCCTCGACCTCGATGTCGAACCGGTGCATGGACCGGATCGGGGGCTTCACCGCGATGGCCGTGATCGGCATGGGCACCAACCGGTGCTGCGCCGGCGCGAACACCGGCTCGACAGCGAAGCGGCCCTGGTATTTCGGCAGCAGCTTGTACTGCATCGACGGGTGGACGAACGGGGCGATCAGGGCGTGCAGCTTGGCCGTCTCGTCCTTGGCGAAGACGAGCACCGCCTTCTTGTTGGCGCCGGAGCTGATCAGCTTGGCATTGATGGCCCAGGTGTCGGCCAGATAGCCCACCACCCGGGCCCGGGTGGTGGGCTCCATGGCCTCGACGCAGATCTCGGAGCGGCCGCTGCCGTCCTTGGTGCGCTCCTGGAGACCCTTCGACCGGTTGGAGAACGTGCCGTCATCCATGTACCAGACGGCCAGCGACAGCGGGGTGAGCTGCTTGAGGTAGTCGTCGCTGAACACCTTCCTGCCGCCCAGGTAGACGGCCCGGCGCAGCTCGGCCAGCTCGGGCAGCGGCTTGAGGTCGAAGGCCACCACCCCGTCGGACGGCCGGACCGAGCGGCTTCCACCGATGTTGGCGAAGTGGGAGCCCTTCCAGTCGCAGTACTCCGCCTGCTTCGAGCAGTGGTCGAAGCGGTAGCGGCCGCCGTGACCGCTCCGGGTGGGCGAGAGGGCACCGTCGCCCATCAAGCCGCCCAGGATGACCTCCCACTGGAAGTCGGACAGGCGGTGAGGCACGGCCTGCAGCACCCGGTCGCCGACAGAGAGCTCCCGCGCCTCACGCCACCCGCCCGGGGTGCGAATCTGGTGGTTGGCGGTGCAGGAGAAGGAGGATCGGCCGTTGCCGCCGCCGCGCGCCACAGTGAACTGGAGGAACTGGTCGGTGCGGCCGTTGTCGAACCAGTTGACGACCTTCTTGGCCACCACGGCGTCGAGCGCTGGGTCGTACGACAGCACCTCGACCGGCAGGCGCTGGTTGACGATCCTGCCGATCTCGGTCTGGCTGCCGTCGGCCAGGGTGACCCTGGTACCCCACGAAAAGCAGCCGTACATGACGCCTATTTTTTCACGCAACTGATTGATAAATATAGCAATGGTGTTGGTCTTGTTCAGGGTGGCGGTGAGCTTGCGCAGGGCCTGGGACATCAGCCGGGCCTGGAGGCCGACGTGGCTGTCGCCCATCTCCCCCTCGATCTCGGCCCGGGGGGTGAGGGCGGCCACCGAGTCGATGACCAGCACGTCGATCGCCCCGGAGC
Organism: Acidimicrobiia bacterium; assembly: GCA_023265025.1. Classification (GTDB taxonomy): domain Bacteria; phylum Actinomycetota; class Acidimicrobiia; order Acidimicrobiales; family AC-14; genus CADCTB01. Next base: position 16,778 of record JAHFUP010000075.1, read on the forward strand.
GGATCAGCATGTCGGAGATCTCGAGGGCCTGCTCCCCCGTGTCGGGCTGGGAAATCAGCAGCTCGTCGACGTTGACCCCGATGGCCCGGGCGTAGACGGGATCCATGGCGTGCTCGGCGTCGATGTACGCGGCCACGCCGCCGTTGCGCTGGGCCTCGGCGACCACGTGCATGGCCAGCGTCGACTTGCCCGACGACTCCGGCCCGTAGATCTCGACGATGCGGCCGCGGGGAAGGCCACCAACCCCGAGGGCGAGGTCGAGGGCGAGGGCGCCGGTGGGGATGGACTCCACGTCCATGTGGGACTTCTCACCCATGCGCATGACGGAGCCCTTGCCGAAGTGCTTGTCGATCTGGCTCATCGCCATCTCGAGGGCCTTGTCTCGTTCCACCGCTGGATCCCTTCTGTGGGTCGCCGCTCTGCCGTTGATGTGGCGATCGGCTGTTGGTTGACGAGGCCTCACCCTACGGAGGGGGTGTGACAATCACAGTGCTGAAGTTCCAAGACGGTAGTTCCGAACGGACGTTCGGTCAAGGACCACGCGCACGAAACGATCGGTAGAGTCACTCGCCGCGGCGGACATACTCGAAGGAGGCGGTACTGGTGGCACGCGGCAGGTCGTTGCACATCGGTCTCAACCGGATCGACCCTTCCCACTACGGCACCGACGGGGCGCTCGCCGGCTGCCACAACGACGCGCATGACATGGAAGCCATCGCCGGCGGCCTGGGGTACGACCCCAGGGCCGTCCTGCTCGACGAGCAGGCGACGGTGAAGGCCACGAAGGCGGCGATCAACCTCGCGTCGGCCGACTTGGCGCCGGGCGATGTCTTCCTGATGACCTACGCCGGCCACGGCGGGCAGGTGCCCGACACCAACGGTGACGAGGTCGCCGACACTCTGGGCGGGCGCGCCGGGGATGGGAAGGACGAGACCTGGTGCCTGTTCGACCGGCAGCTGATCGACGACGAGCTGTACACGATGCTGGGTGGGTTTCGAGAGGGTGTGCGCGTCATCGTCATCTCCGACAGCTGCCACTCCGGCACCGTCACCCGTGACCTCGACCTCGGTGGCCGGTTCCTGGGCCGGGACACGCTCGACCGTGTCTACAAGAAGCACGCCCAGGAATACGACGACGTGCAGGACGCCTACCCCGCCCGCGATCGGGTGATGATCGGCGCATCGGTCATTCTGATCTCCGGCTGCATGGACAACCAGACGAGCGGGGACGGCGAAGCCAATGGACTGTTCACGGAGCACTTGAAAGCCGAGTGGAAGGACGGCACCTTCCGAGGTTCGCTCAAGCGCCTCCGGACCACCATCGTCCGCACCATGCCGGCGAACCAGACGCCGAACTACTACGTGATCGGGCAGCCCGACCGCGCCTTCGAGAAGGCCCAGGCGTTCGCGATCTGAGCCAGCCCTCGCTTAGGCTCGCCCACCATGGCGACCCTCTTCGAGTCCATCTGGGCGGGCGACGTCGATGCCGTCCGGTCGGTCGTCCGTGACGACCCGTCGACGGCCTCGGCCCGGGACGACAAGGGCTTGTCCGCCGTCCGGGCCGCCCTGTACGCCCACCACCAGGACGTGGCCGACGTCCTCCTCGAGGCCAAGCCCACCCTCGACGTGTTCGACGCCACCGCCGCCGGCGACGTCGACCGACTGACCGAGCTCCTCGACGGCGACGCCGGCCTCGCCGGCGCCTGGTCCGAGGACGGCTACACGGCCCTCCACTTCGCCGCCTTCTTCAGCCGGGGCGAGGCGCTGCGCCTGCTGCTCGACCGGGGCGCCGACGTCGCCGCGGTGTCGAAGAACGAGATGAAGGTCCAGCCCCTCCACTCGGCCGTGGCCGCCCGCAGCATGGAGGGCGTCGCCGCCCTGCTCGTCGCCGGCGCCGACCCCAACGCCCGCCAGGAGGGCGGCTTCACGCCGCTCATGGGCGCCGAGCACCACGAGGATACCGACATGGTCCGCCTGCTCGTCGACCACGGGGCCGAGGAGTCGGCTACCGCTCCCCCGGAGTAGACCCGCCGGCGACTGAATCCGACCGAAGTTTGGGAGCTTGTAGTCTCGGCTAGAGGGATTCCTTGGGGCGGAGGTGGCCAGCATGTTGATCGAGCACCTCCGACCCGTGGGCTGGGCGGACATGGCCACCAAGCGACCTCGCCGGCCTCGAGCAGCGGGTGGAGTTCCGCTTCAATCTGGTCGACGAGCGGTTCAACCGGGTCGACGCGCAGATCAAGGCGTCGGCGTCTCCAGGGCTCCGTGATCGGGAGGGTGCCTCCAACGCAGTAGTGGCGCCGCCCGGTCGACCACCGGGCGGAGGAGACGGCTACGTCGCCGCCGGAGTAGGCCCGCCGGCGAGCGGGAATCTCTCCAGCACCTCGTAGCGGGCGCGGGCTGCGGACAGCCGGCTCTCCACCAGGCAGACGGCGTCGACGTCCCACCCGCCCTCGACGGGGGTGCCGGTCAGAGCCCGCAGGTCCGTCCGGGCGTCCTTGGCCACCCGGGCGAGGGTGAGGTGGCCGTGGAATGGGCGGTCCTCGGGTGGCTTGCCCAGTCCGGCCGTCGCCCCGATCACCGCGGCGGCCAGGGCCTCCAGGCCGGCGACGGGCACGTGGAGGATCCGCCGGCCGAACCGACCTACCTCAGGACCGAGCGTCGCCCGGACGGGGCCGGCGAGCACCACACACGCCAGGGCGTCCACGACCGGCCCGGCGTCGGGCACTGAGCCCAGGAACCGCACGGTCACGTGCCACTGGTCCCTGGTGGTCCAGTGCACGCCGGCGACCGGCGGCCGGTCGAGCCGCCCGACGACGTCGAGGACGTCGTCGGGCGGCCACGCGGCGACGAACAGCCGGCGCACGGCGCCGAGCCTACGGGGACTGCGCCATTCCACGACGAAAGGCCCTATACAGAGGGCACGTTCCGACGATCTCCTCGTCCTTACCTGAGGAATCCTCAGGAGAATGCACCCGGTTCTTCGAGCCAGGGGAGGAATGGGCCGGGGCGAAGCCCGCTCTCGAAGTGGTTTGATACGCGCCTGGGCGGAACGAACGAGGCGTGAGCTCCGTGCGTAGCTGTCCGGACGCTCGAAGTCCTGAGTGAGGCGAGCGTCGCCTGTGGGCAGGACAGCATGGCTCTGGCTGCCGCCCAGGAGGTCGTCGCCCTGGAACCGCTCCAGGAGAGCGCCCACCGTCTGCTCATGGCCGCCCACGCCTCGGCCGGCAACCGGGCCCAGGCGCTGCGGGCCTACGAGCGGGTCCGGCTGGCCCTCGTCGAGGACCTGGGCGTGGAGCCCTCCGCCGACACCCAGGCCGCATACGTGAGCCTTCTCCGTGACGATGAAGAGCCCGCCGGCGCCGCTCGTCCGCCTCCGCCTGCCGATCGTTGCCTTCCCCGCGCCGTTTCGCGTCGCCGACCACTTCGTGGGACGCCTCCCCGAGCTGGAGGCGATGCGGAGGTCGCGCTATCGACTGAAGCGCGGCCGGCAGATCGTCCTGGTCCACGGCGAGGTGGGAATCGGAAAGACCGCGCTCGCCGCCCAAGCGGCGCTGGAAGCCCATGCCGAAGGTGCGACGGTCCTCTACGGCCGATGTGACCGGCATCTGATCATGCCGTATGACGGAATCGTCGAGGCCCTGCCGCGATATGTGTCCGAATGTCCCATCGAGGCACTCCCGGCCGATCTGGGCCCCGGGGGCGGGACGATGGCGCTGCTCGTCCCGGCGCTGGCGAACCGCCGCCCGTCGCTCCTACGGCCCGACGTCGGCCCCGAGGTAAGCGCACGGCATCTCCTCTTCGGCTCCATCACGACGCTGGTCGCGAGCATCGCCTCGGCGGACGCTCCTGTACTGCTGGCCATCGAGGACGTGCACGGCGGAGACGATGATCGAGCTCGGACAGGAGATGGGCAGCCGACGAATCCTCCTCGAAGCGCTGGACCCAGGGGCGATCGCCGACCTCCTCCGGCCCCTGGCGGGTCGGGTCGACGCCGACGCCCGGGACCTCGTCGACGAGTTCGGCGCCAGTACGTCCGGAAACCCGTTCCTGATCACCGAGCTGGTGCGGCGCCTCGGCGCGCTGCGACCCTTCGCCGATCGGACCGACTGGCCGGCGGCCGCCGGCATCCCGACGTCGGTCGCCGAGGTCGTACGCCACCGGGTCCTGCGGTTGAGCGCCGCAGCCGCCGATGCGCTGGCACTCGGCGATGATCGCGGCTCTCGGTGCGAGCCGGGTCGCGCTCTCCGGCCCGGGGAACATCGAGCTGAGGAGCGCTTTCTCAGAGGATGGTGGCGCTGGCGGAAGCCTCGGGTGACCCCGAGCTACTCGCGATCGCCCACCTGCGCCGGCTCGAGGATCTCTTCCAGACCGGAAGTCGCGTGGACATCGACTCGGTGGTCAGTCGAGTCCTCGACATCGCCGAAGGTCTGAACCAGCCGTACTTCCTCTGGCGCGCCATCGCATGGGACACGTTGCGACTCATCGTGGACGAGAACCTCGCCGGAGCGGAGCTGCGGATCCACGACGGCTTGGCCGCGTGGAACGGTTTGCCCCCATCGGATCCGAGATGTGTGCGGAGATCCAGCTCGCCGGCATCCGCCTCCAACAGGGACGCCCGCGGGATGCGGAGACCAACATCGGGCGCGTGCTCGAACGCTTCGGGCAGATTCCGAGCTACGGATGCTTCAACGCCCTACTGCTCGCCCAGCGGCGACGCAACGCCGGCGCCGCGGCGGAGCTGGAGAGGTACGCGGTCGACGGTTTCAGCGGGCCACCCTACGACGCGGGTTCGCTCTACGGCGTCGTGGCCGGCGCCGGCGCTCAAACCGTCGTGGACACGCGACGTCGTCACGGTCCCGTTCGCCCCCGAGCGGTTGCGCCTGGCCAAGCGAGCCTTCACGACTCCCCGCGTGCCGTTCGAGGACTTCTACGACGGGGCGCACAGCCTCTGGCTCACCTCGGGGCCGGTCCGACCGCGGCCGGGTGACGTCGTGCTCGCACAGGTGGAGCGGATCGGGCAGCACGGGCGGATCGAGCTTCCCGACGGTCGTCGGTCACGACTGCACCTCGGTGACGAGATCCTCGTGGTCTACGGGGACCGCTACGCGCCCGACCAGTTCGAAGCGCACGTCCCGACAGACCTGGGCCCGACGAGCCTCGTCGCGTCCGGCGGGGTCGCCGCGGAGGTGCTGCCCGCAGCGGTGCCGTCGGTCGGGCCACGGACATCATTCCCATCGGGCTCGTCCCGGACAGCCTCGGTGTCGCCCTCAACCTCAGCCGTTTCGGCATCACCGTCGACGAGCCGGCGCTGCCTCGGCCGCGCACCATCGCGGTCATCGGCACCTCCATGAACTCCGGGAAGACCACGACGGTGCAGAGCCTGGTTCTCGGATTGCGCGCCGCCGGCGAGGTTGTCGGTGCGACCAAGGTCACGGGCACGGGCTCCGGGGCCGACTATTGGGTCATGGTCGACGCCGGCGCCGCGTGCGTCGCCGACTTCACCGACGTGGGGCTCGCGTCCACCTACCGGGTCCCTTCTCGGCCGTCGAGGCCAACATGGCCTTCCTGGTCGATCACCTCACCAACGCGGGCTGCACCGCCATCGTGATCGAGGTGGCGGACGGGATCTACCAGCAAGAGACCGCGCTGCTCCTGACGAGCCCCGTGTTTCGAAGCTACGTCGACGGGGTGATCTTGCCGCCGCCGACGCCGTCGGGGCGGTTGCGGGAACGCGCCACCTCGAGGAGCTGGGCCTGCCCGTCGTCGCCGCCACCGGCATGCTCACCCGGTCCCCGCTCTCCCACCGGGAAGTGGCGCAGGAGTGCTCGGTTCCCGTGTTCACCCGGAACGAGCTCGCCGAGGCAGCCACCGCCATGGGGCTCCTGTGGGGCAAGTACGAACCCGCGGTCCCCGGCGCCGACGCCCAGGTCCCTCCACCTCGTGCCGAACACGATCACAGCGTGATGGGCGGAGACCAGCGGCGGCTCTTCCGCCTGCGCCGGCGCACCGTCGCCCTGCTGGTGCTGCTGGGGAGCGTGCAGGCCGCGGCGCTGGCCGGCTTCGTACTCCTCTTCCGGCATGCGATCGACGCCATCAGCGACCCGATCGTCCCCCACCTGCCGAAGACCATATTGCTGGCGCTCCTCGCCGTCTCCGTCGTGCTGGCGTGGACCCACGGCGGCGCTCGAACTGGTCCGCTTCGACGACGTCGCAACCGAAGGCCAGGGACTGATCGTGCCCGCCCTCAGGGGCCACTCGTTTCTGTCGCCCCTCATGGCGAGACGGAGCGAAACTGGCGCACTCGCGATTGCGGTCGGCGGGCGTCATGTCGGTGTTTGCAGACACGGGACGTCATTGGTACCGTTGTCCGCAAATGCCGACATCGTGAAACCTGGCCGGGAGGAGCTTGTCGATGCGTTACGAGGCCCACGCCGCTCCCACCGTTGGCCGGGCCATCCGGGAGTTCCGGGCCGCCGCGAACATGACCCAAGCCGAACTCGCCGGTCGAGCAGGCGTCCACCGCAGCTACCTGTCGGCCCTGGAGAACGGCAAAGTGACCGACGCCCTCGAGCAGATCTTCGCGCTCCTGCATGCCTTGAACGTCCGGGTGGTATTGGAGACATCCGATTGATCGACACGCTCGATGTATGGCTCGACCAGGGTCTGGTCGGCCATCTACACCGCGACCAGAGGCGCCGGCGGCTGTCCTTCGGTTACTCCGAGGCGGCACAAGCGGGCGGGCTCGGACGACCACTTGTGTCTCTGTCGATGCCCGTCGCCACACGCTCGTACCCAGACGGGGTCGCGCACCCCTACTTCGACGGGCTGCTCCCCGAGGGTGACGTGCGCCGGACGATCGCCTACGACCTTGGCCTCGAGGATGCCGACTCGTTCGGGTTGCTCGCCGAGCTTGGCCGAGAGTGTGCCGGAGCGCTCACGATCCAGCCCGGCGACCGCCCAGCCCCCGCCGCCCCACGCGTGGCCAAGGCGCTGCGGCTCACGGAGGACGAGCTGCACCAACGCATCCGAGACCTGTCACTCCACCCCCTCGGCGTCGACGGTCTCGTGCGCGCGTCGCTGGCCGGCGTCCAACACAAGCTGCTGGTCACGCGCCTCGGCCACGACCGGTGGGGGCTCCCTGGCGAGGGGTCGGCCTCAACACACATACTCAAGCCGGCGAACCCCGCCTTGCCGGGGTCGGCCATCAACGAGGCACTTTGCCTGCGAGTTGCGGCGAACCTCGGGCTGCCCGCACCAGAGGTACGTCTGCTGATGATCGATGGGCGCGACGTCATCGTCGTCGACCGCTTTGACCGGACAGTCAACCCGGACGGGACGATCACGCGTACGCATCAGGAGGACGTCTGCCAAGCGCTCTCGGTATCCACCGTCAGACCGAACGCCAAGTACGAGCAATGGGGCGGGCCGAGCCTCGCTGACGTTGCTGGCCTCCTGCGCCGCTGGGGGGACCCCGATGGTGTTGCCCGTCTCGTGGAGCACGTCACCCTCAACGTGCTCATCGGGAACGCTGATGCCCACGGGAAGAACGTCTCCATCGTTCACGACAAGTCCGGGTCAATCCGACTTGCGCCCATCTACGACATCTTCGCCACCGTCGCATACCCCCAGGTGTCCCAGGAAGCCTCGATGCGAGTCAACGGCAAGGACCACATCAATGGCATCACCGTCGCCGACATCATCGCGGAGGCCCGGGCCTGGGGCGTTCCGGTCGGCCAAGCCGGGGGCGCGGTCAGCCTGATCGTCGAACGGTTCGACGCCGCCGTGCTCGCCGCCGCTGCCGCCACGCCCGAAGCGGACGATGAGCTCGTCAGACTGCTCCTTGCGCGGTCGGCAAACCTCGGCTTGACGTGAGCTCCACGTGCGCTGGTCCTAGTCGCCTTCGGGAGCGGGCTGCACTCTCGATTCGAGGGACTCCTTAGGGCGGAGGTCGCTACCAGGTTGATCGGGCACCTACCGCCCGTGGGTTGGGCGGACATGGCCACCAAGCACGACCTCGCCGGCCTCGAGCAGCGGGTGGAGTTCCGCTTCAATCTGCTCGATGAGCGATTCAACCGGGTCGACTCGGTCACCCACACCCTCAGCTTCGGCAACCGGGGCAACGCCCCGGCCGCCGGCGTGGTCATCACCGACGTGCTCGACGCCGGCCTGACGTTCCCCGCCGGCTCTCTCCGGTGCGCCGATCACTCCGGGCGTGCAAGGCCAGACGTTGACCTTCACCCACGGCACGCTGGCCGCGAACACCACCGGCGTCATCACCTACGACGTGACCGTGCCGGCGACCTCCGCCGGCACGGTCACCTTCCGTGACCAGGCGTCGATCTCGACCCCGCCACCGACGCCAGCGCGACCAACAACACCAGCCAGGCCTGCCCGACCGTCGTCGACTACCAGCCCCGGCTTTGGGTGTCGGCGCCAGCGGTAGCCGCACGCTCGTCGTGCTGGTGACCGCCGGCAACGGCGGCCTGCTCGTCAACATCGTCAGCCTCTCGACGCCCGGCGCCCGGCGCCCGGCCGATCACCTACACCCTGGAGACGGCGGTCTCCAACGCCGGCGCGGCCACGAAGGGCAACGCCTACGGCCTCGACGTGTCGGCCTCGGCCTCAAGGTGATCGACCGCTTCGGCAACGCCTCCAGCTCGGCGCCGACCGGTGCGGCGGCCAGCGAGTAGAACGGGATCCCGCTGAACGTCCTGGGGATCGCCCAGGTCGGCCTCATTACCACCTCCACGCAGGCGGCGGTCACCGTGCACAACCCGATCGCGCTGCTCGGCGATATCGCCACGGTGGCCGTGAGCGAGTCGACCGGCACGAGCACCTACAACTCGGTGACCGGCCGGTTCTCCTCGACCACCACGGTCAACATGTTGCGGTCACCCTCCTCCAAGGGCTCCTCGGCCTGCCGCCCGGCGCGCAGATCGTCGTGGGCCACGCCCAAACCGATGCCACCTACCCCGCCGGGGTGGCGTGCGGGGCCACCCCGCACACCGTGAGCGGTGGGGCCTTCAGCGTGTCTGCCGAGGGCACGCTCCTGGGCGCTCCGATCGTTTCCGGCAAGGTGGACGATGTCGTCGCGCGGCCTTGAATATCCCCCGGTGCGGTCGATCCCAACGACAGGCGGATCGACGCCGCCTACCCCGTCGGTGGCGTTGTCCAGGGCTGGTCGACCTTCGGTCCCGGGCAGCTGATCGTCACGGAGTACGGCGACATCCACATCGACGGGCTCTACGACGCCCTGGACGCCATCGCCACAGCCTGAGGCGCCGGCAGCGATGAGATCGAAATGCACCGGCGGTACAACCAGGCGCCGCGGACCACATCCATCCGGTCCTTAGCGGTCACCCGTCTCCTGATCAAGTGCGTCGTAGAGAACGTCGATGTTCAGGTCGCCGAAGTCCGTGATGATCAGGTCGCCGGGGCCGTAGACGTCCCAGCCGCCGATCTCGCCGTCGACCATCCGGGCTCCCTCGATCCGCCGCTCGTCGGGGTCGACGAGCAGGAGCAGGTGCAGTGATGCGATCTTCGCGTAGGCGGCGGCCTTCTCGCGCCGGTCGACGTTGCGCGTGGAGGGAGACGCGACCTCGATGATCAGCGTCGGGTCCGTCTCGTACTGGTCATGCGCGATCCGACCGCAGGTGATGAGCACGTCTGGCGCGTAGAAAGTCGCCCGCCCGGTGCGCACGAGTCGGCCGTGC
>JAHFUP010000152.1 GCA_023265025.1 Acidimicrobiia bacterium
GTCAGCACGCCGATCGAGATGTGGTCCGACAACCGCTGATCGGTCTCAGGCTTCACCCAGCCAGCACGGGGCACATCGGAGAGAATAACACCGCTGTAGTCTTAAGTAAACGGTATTGGGCCTAGGCCTGGCCGAGCTCCGGCGCCGGCGCCGGCTCCGAGACCTGGCGCTCGCCCTCGTCGGCCACCGCCGACGCCGCCGGCGAGATGCCCAGCTGGGCCCGGATGGCGTCGAGGCGGGCGGTGGCCTCGGTGTTCATGGCCGCCTGCTCGACCTCGAGCATGCGGACCTCGACCGACTCGCCGGCGATCTCCGAGGCGCCGAGGGCCTTGGCGTAGCGGGTCTCGATCTTGTCGCGGACCTCGTCGAAGGTGGGGACGTCCTGGCCCACGGTCTCGCTGAGGGAGGCCATGGCCCGGTTCATCTGCTCCTGCATCTTGGCCTGGTCGAGCTGACCCATCAGCTTCTGCTTCTCGGCCAGCTTCTGCTGCATGACCATGGAGTTCTGTTGGACGGCCGACTTGGCCTGGTTGGCGGCCTGGGTCGACTGGAGGAGCAGTTGCTTGAGCGTCTCCACCTCCTTCTCGGTGGCGATGAGGCGGTTGGCGTAGGCCTCGGCCGCGGACGTGTAGTCGAGCGCCTTGGTGGTGTCGCCCCGCTTGCTGGCCTCGTCGGCCATCGACACGGCCTGGCGGGCCGACGCATTGAGCTTGCCGAGCTCCTCCATCGACCGGTTCAGCCGCATCTCGGTCTGCTTCTGGTTGGCGACGACGTTGGCGGCCTGCTCGATGAGCCGGCGGTGCTGGTCCTGGGCCTCGGTGATGGCCTGCTCGAGCTGAACCTTGGGGTCGGCCATCTCGTTGAACCGCCCCGTGAGCGCTGCGGTCAGGTACCGCCATGCACGGCTGAAGAGTTTGAACATGTCGCGAGGATAGTGAGGGGGGCGGGGCCTCGGTACGATCGCGGCTACCGACCCGTGCACATACCGTTCAACGCCTCCGAGCACTCGAGCCTCGGCGTGGAAGTCGAGCTCGAGATCGTCGACCGCCGGAGCCGAGAGCTGGCGAGCGAAGCCACGTCGATCCTCGACGAGCTGGGCGCCGGCCACCCCGCCGGCGAGCACCCGAAAGCCAAGCACGAGCTGTTCGAGTGCACGATCGAGATCATCACCGGCATCTGCGAGACCGTGGCCGAGGCCAGGGAGGACCTGGCCACGACGCTGAAGGAGGTGGCGGCGGCGGCCGAGCGGCGGAACCTGGCCCTGCTGTGCTCAGGCACCCACCCGTTCTCGGACTGGCACGACCAAAAGCTCAGCCCCGACCCCCGCTACGCCCGCCTCATGGACGAGATGCAGTGGCTGGCCCGGCGCATGCAGATCTTCGGCGTGCACTTCCATGTCGGGGTGCGGTCGGCCGAGAAGTCCATCGCCATCGCCAATGCCCTCACCGCCTACATCCCCCACTTTCTCGCCCTGTCGGCGTCGAGCCCCTACTGGCACGGGCGCGACACCGGGCTGGCGTCCAGCCGGAGCAAGGTGTTCGAGAACCTCCCGACCGCCGGGCTCCCGTACCGGCTCGGGGACTGGGCGGAGTTCGAGCTGTTCATGGAGACGCTGGTCAACGCCCAGGCCATCACCAGCATCCGGGAGGTGTGGTGGGACATCCGCCCCCACCCCAACTTCGGCACCGTCGAGCTGCGGATCTGTGACGGCATCCCCCGGCTGGGCGAGGTCGCCGGCCTCGCGGCCCTGGCTCAGTGCCTGGTCGAGTGGCTCGACACCCTCCTCGACCGCGGCGACACGCTCCCGGTGCCCCGCGAGTGGGTCATCCGGGTCAACAAGTGGCGGGCCGCCCGCTACGGGATCGACGCCGAGATCATCGGCGACGACCACGGCACCCGGGTGCCGGTGGCCCAGTCCATCCGGAAGCTGATCGACGAGCTGTCGCCGGTGGCGGCGCGCCTGGGATGCCTGGATGAGCTGACGTCCAACCTCGAGACCCTCGTTCGCGGGCCGAGCTACCTGCGCCAGCGCCGGGTGGTCTCCGCCGGCGGCAGCACGGTCGACGTCGTCGACTCACTCGTCCGGGAGATGGAGACCGACCGGTCCACCTAAGCACGGACGCGCCTAGGGTGCCCCGCCGAGACGGAGCACCCTGGGTCGCCCGGGAGTGGCGGCTTTGTCACACAGGGCCGGTCTTTCCGCCGGGCCACCTGCGCTCTGAGGACAGCATCCACCCGCAACATCAACGGGTGCTCCCAGGGAACCCAACATCCGCCCAACAGGCCGGCGACGGAAATCCCGGCGGTGGAGCGGCCGCCCCCGGCGTAGCGTTACCGCGTGCGCGGCTCCCAGGCGGTGGCGATGGGACAGTCCCGGGCGCTGTGGCGGGTGCGGCCCTACCTGCGGCCCTATGTGCGGCAGCTGACCACCATGGTGGCCGTCTCGTTCGCGGCCATCGGCGCCGGCCTCACCGTGCCCCTGGTCATCCGGCGCATCGTCGACGGCCCCATCGCCCGGGGCGACCGCGGGGCGGTGCTGCCGCTCGCCCTCCTGGTCCTGCTCTTGGGAATGATCGAGACCGGCCTGGCCTTCACCCGCCGCTGGATCCAGGGCGGGGCCGCCAACGGGTTCGAGCGGCGGCTGCGGGACGACTTCTATGCCCACCTCCAGTCGCTGCCGGCGTCCTTCCACGACAAGTGGCAGTCCGGCCAGTTGCTCAGCCGGGCCATGGCCGACCTCTCGGTGATCCGGCGGTTCGTCGGCTTCGGGCTGGTCTTCCTGATCGTCAACACCGTGACGTTCCTCCTCGTCATCGGCCTGCTGTTCCGCTTGTATGCCCCGCTGGCGCTGGTGACGGCGTGCTCGATCTTCCCCCTGGCCATCCTCACCTCGCGGTTCAAGCCCCGGTACCGGGCGTTGTCCCGCCGGGTGCAGCAGCAGCAGGGCGACCTGACCACCCTGGCCGAGGAGGCGGCGACCGGCATCCGGGTGATCAAGGCCTTCGGCCGGGCGCCCCTGGTCGCCGACCAGTACGCGGCCTCCGCCGCCCGGCTGCGAACGTCTGCGATCGAGGGCGCCAACCTGCGGGCCACGTTCTGGTCGCTGATCGACCTGGTGCCGAACCTCACCCTCATTGGGGTGCTGGTGGTCGGCGCCCTGGCGGTGGGGCGGGGCTCGCTGTCCCTGGGCGGGCTGGTCGCCTTCATCTCCCTCGTGCTGATGCTGGTCTGGCCCATGGAGTCGCTCGGCAACATCGTGGCCAACGCCCGGGAGGCCGACGTGGCCGCCGGCCGGATCTTCGAGGTGTTCGACACCGCGGCCGAGATCGCCGACCGGCCGGGCGCCGTGGCCCTGGTCGGCTCCTCGGGCCACCTGCGCCTCGAAGGCGTCGGGTTCCGGTACCCCGGCAGCGACGCCTGGGCGCTGCGGGGCGTCGACCTGGAGATCGAGCCGGGGGAGACCATGGCCCTCGTGGGGACGACCGGTTCCGGCAAGTCGTCGCTGCTCAACCTGGTGCCCCGCCTGTACGACGTGAGCGAGGGGCGCATCGTCCTCGACGGCCACGACATCCGCGACCTCACCCTCCCGTCGCTGCGGCGGGCGGTGGCGGTGGCCTTCGACGACCCCCTCCTCTTCTCGGCCAGCGTCCGGGAGAACCTGCTCCTGGGCTGGCCGGACGCCACCGACGAGGACCTCGAGGTGGCGGTGGCGACGGCCCAGGCCCAGTTCGTCCACGAGCTGCCGTGGGGCCTGGACACCCGGGTGGGGGAGCAGGGCCTCAGCCTGTCCGGCGGCCAGCGCCAGCGCCTCGCCCTGGCCCGGGCAATCGTCGGCCGTCCGACCGTGCTGCTGCTGGACGACCCCCTGTCCTCGCTCGACGTCCACACCGAGGCGTTGGTCGAGCGGGCGCTGAGCCAGGTGCTCGGGTCGAGCACCGCGGTGGTGGCCGTGCACCGGCCGTCGACGCTTGCCCTGGCCGACCGGGTGGCCTGGTTCGAGGGAGGCGGCCTGGAGGCGGTGGGCACCCACGCCGAGCTGGCCGCGTCGTCGGCGGAGTACCGGGCCGTCCTTGGCCTCGACCGTCCCGCCGGCGGCCGGCGCACCGAGGAGGTGGCGTGACGACTCCCCCGGCGCCGGCGCCGGCCTGGAGAGGCGTGGCCGCCGAGACGCTGGAGGACGCCCGCGGCGGGCTCGCCGCCTTCCTCCGGGCCCGGAGCCGGCGGCTCCTCGGCTCGCTGCTCACCCCCCACCGGCGGACGATCTACTGGCTGGCGGTCGTGGTGATCCTGCAGACGGTCGCGGCGATGGTCGGCCCCTATCTGGTCAAGGTCGGCATCGACCGGGGCATCCCGCCGCTCACTCGGGGCGGCAGCGCCCGCACCCTGTACCTCGTCGTCGCCGCCTACCTGGCCGCCGCCCTGGCCCAGGCGTTCCTCACCGCCGTCTTCGTGCGCACCGCCGGCCGCATCGGCCAGGACGTCCTCTACGACCTGCGCACCCGCCTCTTCGCCCACTTCCAGGGCCTCAGCCTGTCCTTCCACGAGCGATACACCTCGGGGCGGGTGATCGCCCGCCTGACATCCGACGTCGAGGCCATCGGGGAGCTCCTGGACACCGGTGTCAACCAGCTCGTGACGTCGGTGCTGACCCTGGTCAGCACCATCATCGTGATGTTCGTCCTCGACGTCCCCCTGGCGCTCGTGGGTCTGGGCGCATTCCCGCTGCTGTGCGGGCTGACCGTCTGGTTCCGCCGGCATTCCTCCCGCACCTACCGCGAAGGGCGGGCCGCGGTGGCGCTGGTCATCGTCCAGTTCGTCGAGACCCTGGGCGGCATGCGGGCCGTCCAGGCGTTCCGGCGGGAGGCCCGCAACCAGGCCATCTTCGCCGAGGTCAACGACCGCTACGCCCGGGCCAACATCCGCTCCGCCCGGCTGGCCGCCGTCTTCGGGCCCGGCACGCGGCTGATCGGGTCGGTCACCGTTGCGGTCACCCTCCTGGTGGGTGCCCACCGGGTGATCGACGGGGCCACGACGGTCGGCGTGCTCGCCGCCCTCCTCCTCTACCTGCGCCGGTTCTTCGAGCCCATGCAGGACCTGGCCCAGTTCTTCAACACCTTCCAGTCCGCCGCCGCCGCGCTGGAGAAGCTGTCGGGAGTCCTGGAGGAGGAGCCGGCGGTCGCCGACCCCGAGCCTGGCTCGGCCGCCTCTCCGCCGGCCGGCGCCCTCGACGTCCGGTTCGAGCACGTCTCCTTCGGCTACCGCCCCGACCGCCCGGTCCTCGCCGGCCTCGACCTGACCATCCCCGCCGGCCAGACGGTGGCCCTCGTCGGCGAGACCGGCGCCGGCAAGAGCACTATCGCCCGGCTGCTGGCCCGCTTCTACGACCCGACCGAGGGGCGGGTGCTCCTGGGCGACGTCGACCTGCGCCGGCTGACCGACCCCGACCTGCGGGCCGCGGTGGTCATGGTGACCCAGGAGGCGTACCTGTTCACCGGGAGCGTGGCCGAGAACATCGGCTTCGGGCGTCCCGACGCCACCCGGGCCGAGATCGAGGCCGCGGCCGGCGCCGTCGGCGCCCACCGGCTGTTCGCCGGCCTCCCCGAGGGCTACGACACGGTGGTGGGCAAGCGGGGCGGGCGCCTGTCGTCCGGCCAGCGCCAGCTGGTCGCCTTCGCCCGGGCCTTCCTCGCCGAGCCGCAGGTGCTGATCCTCGACGAGGCGTCGTCGTCGCTCGACGCCCCGCACGAGCGCCTGGTGCAGGACGCCCTGCGCACCCTGCTGGCCGGGCGGACGGCGGTGATCATCGCCCACCGCCTGTCGACCCTCGACATCGCCGACCGGGTCCTGGTGGTCGACGGCGGCCGCATCGTCCAGGACGGCGCCCCGGCCGAGCTCCGGACCGTCGCCGGCGCCTTCCGCAGCCTCAACGAGGAGTGGGCCGAGAGCCTCGGCTGATTCCCCGGTTAAGAAATCTGAACGGGTGTGCCGATCTCGACGGTGTTGGCCAGCCGGGTGATGTCGGCGTTGGCCATGCGCAGGCAGCCGTTGCTGGCCGCCGTCCCGATGAGGCTCGGCGCATTGGTGCCGTGCATGGCGATCTGGCCCA
>JAHFUP010000076.1 GCA_023265025.1 Acidimicrobiia bacterium
CCACCCGGTGATGCGCATGGCTGCGAACCCGATGATGTGGTATCTGGCGCCGCTGCCTGTCCCGGTGACGGTGTCGTAGACGGGAAGGACGACAACCGTGCCCTTCTGGCTCTCGAAGCAGTCCTTGGGGCCCGCCTTGCCGCTGCTCCCGGGAACCAACGTCGGCCCGGCGAAGATGAGCGTCTGGCATTCCCGCGCCAGCCAGCCGAAGGCACCGGATGCGTCCCGACCCGGGCACGGGCCGAAGCCGGTGCCGAGGTGGACGACCGCAG
Source organism: Acidimicrobiia bacterium (assembly GCA_023265025.1). Lineage (GTDB taxonomy): Bacteria > Actinomycetota > Acidimicrobiia > Acidimicrobiales > AC-14 > CADCTB01. The sequence continues at coordinate 273 of JAHFUP010000076.1, forward strand.
TCACACCGATGGCCAGCTGCGCCTTGTCGCACGGCGAGATGGCGAGCGGAATGGCGATGGCACTGCCGGGGAAGTCCCAGCCGGCGGTGGCCGAAGCGTGCAGCGTCTTGCCGTTGACGCCGGTCAGGGCCTGCCCGAACCTGTAGGGCAGGATCGTCGACGTCGCGGTGCGGGTGCTGGTAGTGACCTTGACCTGTTTCGCGGCGAGGTCCGGAGCACCGACCACGACGTCGCTCCGGTTGTCGCGGGAGTTGCCGTTCGCCAGGTTCGTGGCCAGGCCGGGGACACACGACGGCCCGGCTGCGCAGCTGTGGGCCACGGCGAGGGCGCCGGCATCGGCCCCGTTCTGCAGCTGGCGCTTCTCGTCGAGGAGCGAGCCCACGTCGACAACGAGCGCCGCCATGGCCACCATGGCGACCGAGAAGCCCGCCAGCAGCACGATGATCGCTCCGTGCTCGTCCCGGCGCCGGGTCACCCACTGCATCGGAACACTCCCGTCGCGGACAGCGTCATGGTGCCGCTCCGGACGAGCGGGATCTGGTAGTGGAACGGGTAGCTGGCCGTGACCGTGGCGGTGGCGATCGTGGTGGTCGTCGTCGAGACGCTCGTCGTCGTGGTGGTGCTGCTGGCGCCGGTGCAGCTGCTGCCCGGGCTGGGGGTGTAGGTGACGGTGATGTCGGACGCCTTCAGGCCCGGCGCCCCGGCCTTGGTGGCGGCGACGGGGTCGGCTCCGACGGCGGCGGCGCGGGCGCCCTCGCGGACGGCGGAGGTCAGTTGGATGCGAGCGCTGTACGCCCGGCCGAACTCGATGATGCCGAAGACGAACATCACGAGGATCGGCAGGATCAACGCGAACTCGACCAGCGCTGCCCCCCGTTCCCGATCCTGTCGGCGCACCCTTGCCTCCTCTCCCGTGTCGAAGCCACCTGTCTTCCTCGACAGATATCGGTAGAGGCCGGTGTTGGGCAATCGCCAAGATTGATGATTTCGCCGCCGCCAGGCGGGCTGTTGGGAAGGTGTTGGGCGGGTTACCGCTCGGGCGGGTCCCAGCCGGCGTCGCGCACCAGCGCGACCGCGGCGAGCTGGGAGTTGACGCCCAGCTTCATGAGGATGGCGCGGATGTGGCTGCGGACCGTCGCCACCGAGACGTACGTCCGGGCTGCGATGGTCTCGGCCGACTCGCCGGCCACCAGGCGGCCGAGCACGGCCTGCTCTCTCGGGCTGAGGGCCATGAAGGGCGCCAGCCGTTCACTGTCCGCCCGCTGCTGCCGGCGCAGCTCGTCGAGCAGGGCCTGGCGCTCGTCGTCAGTGAGAAGCGGGGCGCCTTCGGCGGCGCGGCGCACGGTGGCGACGAGCGTCTCGAAGCTCACCGCCTTGCTGACCACTCCGGTGGCGCCGGCCTCGATGCACGCGCCCAGCCCGGCTCGGTCCGTGCTGCCGGTGACCATCACCACCCGGCTCCCGGCCTGGATCAGGGGGGCGATCAGATCGAGGCCACTGCCCAGCTCGGGCCCGAGGTCGAGGTCCAGCAGCACGAGGACCGGCGCCAGCCGGCGGGCGACGTCGACGATCGCCGCGGGCGACGGTCCGGCGGCGATGTGGACCTCGATCCCGTACTGGCGGAGGGCGAGCGCGACCGTGCCCGACAGCAGCTCGTGGTCGTCCACGAGCAGCACCCGTGACGGCTCAGGCGTCTCGGGCATTCTCGTCCCCGCTGGTCCCACCGACCGCCGGGAGGCAAATGCCGAACGCCGTACCGCCTCCCGGCATCGACTGCACCCAGAGGTCGCCACCCTGGCCGCGCATGAGGCGGGCGGCGATGCGCACGCCCATGGCGTCCTCCCGCCCGGGCTCCCGCCGGCTGTCCGGGTCGGAGACCGACCGGCGGAGCTCCCTCGGCATGGCCGGGCCGCGGTCCTCCACTCGTAGGACGACCCAGGGCCCATCGCGCTCGCCCCGGACGGTCACCGGGCCCGGCGCCCGCCGGCTGGCGTAGTCGACCAGCTGGCGCACGGCCTCCGCTGTCTCACCGGGGGAGCCGGTGGCCACCAGGTCGGGCGCCACATCGAGCACCAGGGGGGCTGGCCAGTTGGGGTCACGGGCCACGTTGGCTGCCGTCTGGGCCATTGAGACCTGCGTGATGCCGCCCGTCTCCGGCGCCATCAGGCCGCGAAGCCGGGCCACGCCCGAGCCGACCACGTGGGCCAGGGTCTCGCGGTCGGCCTCGGACAGCCGCCCGAATTCCCGCTCGAGGATCATGGCCGCGCCGTCGATGGCGGTGATGGCGTTGGCCAGGTCGTGCCGCCGGGCTCGGAGCCCGGCGGCGCGCACCCGCTCGCGGATGTCTGCGGTCTCGGCATCCAGGGTGGAGTCGAACAAGGCGACGGTCTGGTCCTCGGTAGCCCACCGCAGCTCGAGATGGGCGCCGGCCAGGGCTACCGCCACCGCCGCGGACTCGATCATCCCGGCGGCGACGCTCCAGGCGTTCCCCGGCGCGGCCTCGCCGCTGGCCAGAGCGGAGAACGCCAGCGCGAACAGCACCAGGCCGGCCCAAGCCTGCGTCGGTGGCCACCGCCGGAGGCCCTGGGAGATGTTCGCCGCGCCGACCGCCAACCAGATGCCCAGGACGAGGCCACCGCCGGCAATGGTGACGATGCCCGGTCCCTCTGTGAGCTGAGACACCGAGAGCGCCTTCCCGACACGTGGTACTGCGTGGATCAGGACCGACAGGGCCACCACCGAGGCGAGGGCGACGGCGGACGCCTTGCGCAGTTGCGGGACCATCCCGACGACGCCGACCGCGAAGAGCACCGGAACGACGGCCAGCACGGCCGTGGCGACAGCCCCGAGCCACAGGTCGTCGGGGCCACGGTCGCCAAGCACCGCGCCGAGCACCGCGGGCCGGCATACGGAGCCCACGCCTAACAGCAGGGTGCCCGTGGCCAGCCACAGCGTGAGCCGGTCGTCGGTCTGTCGACCCAGATCGCGCCAGAACACGAAGATCCCGAAGGCGCAGAGCGCGGTGACGGTGCCGGTGACGGTCGTGATGTCCTGGGCCTGGGCCGGTTCAACCGCGGCGCCGCCGGCGACGATTGCGGTGAGGACGGAGGTGCCGACGATGGCGAGGGCGGCGAGCAGGATCGGCCGGCTCTGCCGGTTCGATGTCTCGCCTTCGAGCTCTCCTCCAAAGGCGGTGGGAGGTGGCATCTCACGCACGGCGGCCCAGTATCCCGCGTCCAGGTCGCCCGCGACCGGTCTGGCTCGGGCCGGAAGACGCGAATGGACCCCTTCAGTCGTGAGCGGGTTCCGCCGATCTACTTAGGAACGAACGCCTGTCACTCCGAGGGCGAGTCTGTCTGAGACCGGTGTCGACTGGAGGGGCCTGCCCATGAAGACCGTATTGATCGTTGACGACGATCCCGATATCCGAGAGCTCATCACCTGGAAGCTTGGTCAGGCGGGGTACTCCACGCTGGTCGCCGGCGACGGCGAGGCCGGCCTGGTCGCCGCGGCCACGGCCGACGACGACGGCCGTCTCCCCGACCTGATCCTCGTGGACTGGATGATGCCCAAGATGAGCGGGATCGACGTGTGCCGTGCCCTGCGTGAGAACCCCGCCACCTCCCGGATACCACTGATCCTGCTGACCGCGAACGCCCAGGAGGCGGACGTCGAGCGGGGCTTCGCGGCCGGCGTGGACGACTACATCGCCAAGCCCTTCAGTCCCAGGGAGATGCTCGGACGGATCCAGGCCGTGCTGGCGAGATCCGAGGCCCGCGCGTGATCGACGCCGAGGTGGTGGTGGCAACCGCTGCTTTGTGCGTGGCCTCCGCCGGGTTCGTCGCCGCCGGCGCGGCCCCCCACATCCCTCGACGCACCCATCGATCGACCGACGGCGACGCCGAGGTGCGGCAGATCCTGTTCCGCGCCATCGACGAGGGCGACCTCGACCTTGCGACGGTCGAGACGTTGTCCGGCGCCCAGCAGCGGGCATTGGAGTCGCAGGCCCGCGCCCTGCTGCCCAGCCTCCGCGGCGAGGACCGGGACACCCTCGGTCGCCTGCTCGACCGCCTGGGAACCGTCGACGCCGCCCGGCGCCGGGCTCACAGCAAGCGAGCCGTCGTCCGAGCCGAGGCGGGGCAGTTCCTCGGGGAGTCAGGCACGCCTGAGGCCGTCTCCGACCTGATCCAGCTGCTGACGGACCCCGATCCGAAGGTGCGTTGGTCGGCGGCGCGTGGCCTCGGCCGGCTCGGTGACGCGAGGGCGGTACCGGTGCTGCTGGGCTCCCTCGAAGGAGACCGGGCCGTCCCCGTCGACGTGGTCGCCGACGCGGTCTTCGAGATCCGCGACTGCCCGGTCACCCTCCTGCGGGAGGGCGTGCACAGTCCGTCGGTGCCTTCCCGCGCCCTGACCGTCGAGCTGCTGGGCCGTTTCCAGGCCCTGGCTGCCGCCGACGACGTCATCGAGCTCCTCGGCCACGACCCCTCGGTCGAGGTACGGGCCCGTGCCGCCCGGGCCCTGGGCCGGATGGGCTCCCCCCGCGCCACCCCCGCCCTGCTCTCGAGCGTCGACCACGGGCCGGTCGCCATGCGCGCCCAGGCCGTTTGGGCCCTCGGCGAGATCGGCGCACCCGAGGCGGTGCCCGTCCTCCGGGCCACCGTGATGGGCCCGTCGCGCCACATGGGCGAGCTGGCCGCCGACGCCCTCGTCGCCATGGGCCCTCCGGGGATCGACGCACTGGTGGAGATCGCCGCCGGCGACGGTGAGTCCGCGGCCGGCGCGGCCCGCGCCCTGGCCTCCCAGACCCGCCTCCAGTCCGCCTGAGCCCCGATCTACCTGTGACGCGGGCCTGCCCATGAGGCGGGCGACGCCTTCACGGGCAGGCCACGCGGCCTGCCCTCAGTGTGCATCTCGACCGGCCGGATGCCCAGGGGCGTTCGGCCTGATGCACCTGCACTAGAGGGCGGCGTTAGGGGCCGGCCACGACCGAGAGGCTGAGTCTCCGAACGTCGTCCGCCGGCCTGGGCCGTGGCCGCGTCGATGGCGGCGAGTCGGAGGTCGAGCGGGCCGTCGGAGTCGTTGCGAACCGAGAAGGCCTGGGTCGCTGCCTGCCCGGGTGTGCCGGCGACAATGAAGGAGCCGCCGCCGGGAGCGGTGCTGGATCCGGTCACCGCTCCACCTGGAAGGTGATGGCGGCGCCGGGCGCGACGCCGGCGACGCGACGCCGTCCGCATTTCGCCGCTTATGGGCGCCGGTTTGCGGCCTCGCTGTCGGAGAGCGGCTTCCCGTCGTGCCAGTTGGGTGTCACGGCCATCCCACCGCTGTCGACCTTTCCCGCACGTTCCTTGATCGAGCTGGCCCGACTGCGCTAACCCACCCGCCGGCTCGACGCCTGGCGCAGCCATGTGTCGGCCTTGTCGAGCCGGTGCTCGAGCTGCTCGACGGTGGCGTCACCGACCTTGACGATCCCGGCCACCCGGTTGAGCTCCCGGTTCACGGCGGCGTGGGTTAGGCCGGTGTGGTGGGCGATCAGCCGGCCCTTCTCGGCGTTGAGCCGGCGCAGTCGGGCCTTGTGCTCCCGCCGGGTGCGCCCGTCGGGCGCGCCGCCGGCGCCCCACGCCCCGCCGGGCAGCGGGGGCAGGGCGATGGTGAGGGCGGCGTCGGCCGCAGGCTCGGGAGGGCCGTCGCCCTCGAGCACCCAGTCCGGCCCGTCGCCGCCGGTCAGCGGGACGGCGGAGATCGGTGCGAAGAGCGAGATCTGCTCGTCCGCCAGCGGCCGGTCGCCGGCCAGGAGCGGCGACGCCTCCCGGTCCTCGTGGCGGAGCGAGTGCCGGCGCTGCTCGGCGATGGCGAACGCGCGGGCCCGCAGCCGGGGCTCGTCGGGGATGTAGAGGAATGACTTCTGGCCCGAGCTGCCCCGGGTCCAGCGCACGAGGCGGCCGACGGCCTGCCGGAAGAACAGCTCGGTCGTGGTCGTGGTGGCGAACACGCCGACGCGCAGCCTGGGGATGTCGACCCCCTCGGCGACCATCCGGACCGCCACGATCCACGGGTCGGTGCCGGACCCGAACCGGGAGATGTGGGCGGACGCCTCGGGGTCGTCGGACGTGGCCACGACCGCCCTGACCTTCAGCCGGTCGGTGAAGAGGCGGGCGATCGCCTTGGCGTGCTCCTGGTCGGTGGCGATCACCAGGCCGCCGGCGTCGGGGTGGCGCTTGCGGATGACCAGTAGCTGGTCGTGAGCCTGGCGCAGGACGTGGGGCAGCCACTCGCCCTCCACCGAGTACGCGGTGCGCAGGCGCTGGCCGGCGAGGGCGGCGGCGATCGGGTCCTCGAAGCTGTGGGCGTGAAGGCTGCCGTCGGGGGCGCTCCACTCCATCATCCCGTCGACGCGGGGGAAGTACACCGGGCGGACGACGCCACCGTCGGCCAGGGCGTCGCCGTACCCGTACTCGTAGTCGGGGACGGCCTCGTCGCCCTGGTAGCGGACGAAGGGGATGGCGTGCGTGTCGGACCGGAACGGGGTGCCGGACAGGGCCAGGCGCCGGCGGGCGGTATCGAAGGCGGTGCGGAGGGCGTCGCCCCAGGCCCGGTCCTCGGCCGCGTGGTGCAACTCGTCGAGGATCACCATCGCGTTGGCGGCCAGGGGACGCATGGCGTCGGCGCCGGCCGCGACCTGCTGGTACGTCGTGACCACGCCGTGCATGTCCCCGGGAAGCCCGCCGTCGGCCGGCGACCACTGGGAGTCGAGGTGCATGTCGAAGGCCGACGCGGCCAGCGCCCACTGGGCCTTCAGGTGCGCGGTCGGCACCACGACGATCAGCCGCATGCCCGGTTCGGCGGCGAGGGCCTGGCGGGCGGCGGTGAGGGCGAAGGTGGTCTTGCCGGCGCCGGGGGTGGCCACGGCCAGGAAGTCGGCGGCGCCGCCGGCGGCGAGGCGTTCGAGGGCGGCTTTCTGCCAGGGACGGAGGGTGACGGTGCGGGCCATGCGGGGTCGTCGATCATGCCAGGCCCGGCGGGGCCCGGCGGTGATTCAGGCGGACTTCCCTTCCTGCGCTACGGTTCCGGCTATGGCGGAGAAGCGATTTCTCGTAACATTGGCGATGGCGATGGCGATGGCGATGGCGACGGCGACGGCGCTGGTAGCCGGCGGGGCGACGGTGGCCCAGGGCGATCCCGGGCCGACGTTCGTCGACCCCACCGTGACCATGGTGCGCCCGGCCGAGGTGCACCTCGGGTCGCTCGTCTACGTCGGCCCGTACGCCACCCTGATCGCCGGCATGCCGATCCACGTGGGCGACGAGAGCGACCTGCAGGACAGCGTGCTCCTCAGCGCCCGCACCGGCCCGGTCGATCTCGGCGAGCAGTCGATCATGGCCCACGGCTCGGCGGCCAAGGACGGCGCCGAGATCGGCGAGCGGGGCACGTGCCCCGGCGGCGCCGGCCACTGCCCGTCCTTCGTCGGCTTCAACTCCGAGGTCGACGGCGGCATCGTCGAACGCGACGCCATGGTCCTGCACCTGGCCCGGGTCGGTCCGGGGGTCCGCATCCCGTCCGGGAGGAAGGTCCTCTCCGGGAAGAACGTCGTCACCCAGGCCCAGGTGGCCTCGAAGACGGCGCCGGTCACCGAGGCCGACAGGCTGTTCATGCACGGCGTGATCGAGGTCAACGTCTCCTTCGCCCACGGGTACTCGATGCTGGCGGCCGAGAGCCCGAGCAACGTCCGGGGGATCAACTACGACCCGGGCGGCACCGCCTTCAACCCGGTCCGCAACCTCCCGACCCTCGCCGGCGTACCCACCCGTGACCCGGCCGCCAACGCCCGCATCATCGGCGATGTCCGCATGGCCGACAACGCCATCCTGACCCGCCAGATCGTGCGCAGCTCGCTGCGGGCCGACGAGGGCGAGCCGTTCCACGTCGGGACGGTCGACTCGATGGGCACCAACGTGACCTTCCACGCCCTGGAGCACAGCCACCTCGACCTCGGCGACCACGGGCGCTACGGCAACGGGGCCGTCGTCCACGGGGGGCCGGCGTTCTCGGCGACCACGTCGAGCGCCTCCGGCCTGACCCTCGGGCGGTCGGCCGTGCTGTTCCAGTCCCAGGTCGGCGACCAGGTGACGATCGGCAGCCGCAGCCTCGTGCAGGCCAGCCGGCTGGCCGCGGGCACCGTCGTCCCGGAGAACACTGTGGTCGTCGACGGGGTCGTCGCCGGCAGGGTGGAGTGGTAGGGGCGCGAGCCCGCACGCTCACTGTCCTCGGGGTCGTCGGCGTCTGCCTGTTGGGCGCCGGCCTGCTGGTCGCCGGGCGTGGCACGGCGCCGGCGACGCCGGCACGGGCGGGGCCGGCGCCCGCCGGCCTGTCCACCCGCCTCGACGACGAGGTCGGGCCCCGGGCCGGCGACCTGGTGTCGTGGCGCACCTTCTGGGCGCTGTGCTGGGACCCGTACGAGGGCGCGAAGTCCTACGAGCTCCGGGTGCTCACCGGCGAGGGCACCTCGGCCCGCCTCCTCCGCCAACCCGACCGGTGCTTCCGAATCGAGGCCGCCGCCGGCGAGAGCGCCCCGGGCGCCCAAGCCGGGGACCGGGCCCAACTGCTGGCCGCCCAGCAGGGGCAGTTGGCGGTGCAGGTGCGGGCGGTCGTCGGTCGCGCCCGCAGCGACTGGTCCGACCCGGTGGCCGTCGGGTCGCGATGAGCGCTCGGCCGACCTGTCCGCACGATTGACATATGCCGGCGTTGTGATAGCTACCGTCGGATGGGACACTGGTCCCGAGGATCCGGTTCCGGATGGAGGTGCACGTGCGGCTGTCGCCAGGCAGGTGGGCGGTGCTGGTGGCCATCGGCGGCCTGGTCGCGGGATTGGGTGCGTCTGCGTACGCCTGCGCCAACCTGGCGACGCTGAACCTGAGCACGGGGAGCGGCCGTCCGGGCACGACGATCACCTTCACCGGTGCGTCGTTCGCGGTGCCGCGGGCCGGCACCGGCGTGAACCCGACGCCCGTGGTCGTCCATTGGGAGTGGGAGGAGGGCCCGATCATCGCCGAGGCCACGCCCGACCGCTACGGCACCATCTCGGCGTCCTTCACCGTCCCCGAGGCCCGGCCCGGCACCTACATCATCGTCGCGTCCCAGCGGACCCCCAGGCTCGTTCCCGGCGCGCCGGCCGATGCCGTGCCGGCCTTCTTCGCCGAGCCGGGTACGCCGGCGCGGGCGTCGTTCGAGGTGCTGGCGCCCGGGGCGGTGCCGGTCATCCGGACGCCGCCGGCGGAGGCGAGCGACGTCTCCGGTGCCTCGGGCCAGCTCGACTCGACCGTCTGGATCGTGCTCACCGCCGCCTTCGGCGCGGTGGCCATGTCGCTGTTCGGCGGCGGGCTCATCGCCTTCATCCACCAGTCCCGCAAGGCCAAGGAGCCGGCGAGGGCGAGGTGGGTGCCGCCGGGCTGGTACAGCTGACAGGACAAGTGTAGCGATCTGTAGGCCAGTATAGCTGTTTCTGTTATATGGGACTACACAGTGTTACACTCGCGGCCGTGGACCCTGTCGAGAACCCCTACGCCCCCGGCGCGGGTCTGCGTCCGCCGGAACTGGCTGGCCGGGACCCCGACATCGAGAGCTTCGAGACGATCCTTGGCCGCGCCGCTGTCGGGCGGAGCAGTCAGAGCATGGTGCTCACCGGTCTGCGCGGGGTCGGCAAGACCGTGCTGCTCAGCGATCTCGCCGACCGCGCCCGGCAACGGGATTGGGTGGTCGCACAGGTCGAGGCTCGTTTTGATGGGGACAGCCGTGACGCGTCGTTTCGCGCCATGGTGGCCCGGAGTCTGAACCAATCACTCCGCCAGGTGACGGGCACATCACGTTTCCCGGAGAAGTTGCACTCCGCCCTGGCGACGTTCAAGTCGTTCTCCATCACCACCGATCCGACCGGCGCATTGGCCCTCGGAATCGAAGTCGACCCGCAGCGGGGGAGAGCCGACACTGGTTCGCTGGAGCTCGACCTCTCCGAGCTCGCCTTCGATCTCGCAACCTCGGCGGCGGACCTTGGCACCGGTGTCATTCTCCTGATCGACGAGATGCAGGACCTTCGACGCGACGAGCTCGCGGCCATCTGCACGGCTGTCCACGAGACCGGTCAGCGGACACTTCCGTTCTACGTGGTCGGCGCCGGCCTCCCGAGCCTGCCCGCTGCCCTCGCCGAGGCCCGCTCGTACGCAGAGAGGCTCTTCGCCTTCCGCCCGATCGGCCCGCTGAGCCCGGATGCTGCCGCTATCGCGGTGACCAGGCCGGCGAAAAGCCAGGGAGCGAGCTGGAGTCAACCGGCAGTCCGCGTGGTCGTGGACGCTGCGGCGGGCTATCCGTACTTCCTGCAGGAGTTCGCCAAGGCGAGTTGGGACTATGCGCCAGGTCCCAGGATTGAGCTCGACGACGCTCGGGTCGGCGTTCAGGCCGGCCGCGAGAGGCTGGACGGCGGGTTTTTCCGCAGCCGCTGGAACAGGGCCACACGGGCCGAACGCGACTATCTCCGAGCCATGGCCGACGACGGCGAGGGCCCGTCAGCGACCGGCGAGATCGCCCGCCGCCTCGGCAAGAGCCGTGTGAGCCAGGTCGGGCCAACCAGGGCGAAGCTGATCCACAAGGGACTGCTCTATGCGCCCGAGCACGGCCTCATCGCCTTCACGGTCCCGGGCATGTCCGCTTTCATCGTCCGTCAGGTGGACTGAGTCCGAGCCCGACGGCCGCCGGTGCCGGTGCCCGGCCGGCGGAGGACCCGCACCCGGAACGGCGCCACCGACCGGTCCGACGACCACGGTGCGTAGGGCGCCATCAACATGGCGCACAGGGTGATCAACACCACGTCGTAGTTGACCCGCCAGCCGGCGAAGTCCCGCCACGCCTGGTCGCGGTCGGCGACCAGCTCGAGGCCAGCGGCGGCCAGGCGGTCGTAGACCTCGTCGAACTCCTCGCGAGCCACGCTGATGGGGTCGTCGGGCGCCGGGTCGGGGTCGTACGGGATGGCGAAGTAGTCGGCGATCCGCCGCAGGGCCACGTAGCCGGCCCGCACGCAGAGGCCGGCGTCGGGGTCGTGTGCGGCCACCGTCGACGACGAGAGGGCGGCGGCGTCGAGCACCGCGCCGGCGGCGGTGATCCAGGAGTGGTCCGGTTGGGGGGAGCGGAACCAGACCAGGGGGGCGAACGACGTGTGGCTCTCCTCGACCTCCACGAACCAGGTCTCCCACTGCTCCCAGACCGCCCCCAGCCCGCCCATCCAACCGATGAGGAAGTAGCGCTCCAGCATGTTGGCGCCGAAGGGCGGCCTGCCGGCCCGCACCTCCAGGAGGGCGACGGCAGTCTCCCGCCGCGAGAACGCCTGGTACAGGGACGGCAGGTAGGTGATCAGCAGGGCCAGCAGGGTGAGCCCGATGCCGGCCTCGGTGAGGGCCACCACGACCGACGGCAGGTCACGGGGTTGGCTGAAGCCGAGCGTGGTCAGCGACGACCCGCTGTCGGTGAGGGCGTCCCGCAGCGGGCGGGCGCCGAGGGCCCAGAACATGGCCGTGTACCCCAGCATGGTGATCGTCAGCCAGGCGACGACAAGCGACATGAGGGCGGTCGGCGCCATGCCGGCCATGATCGCGTCTCGCCGCTCGTAGGTCGGTGACCTCCCCAGGCGGAGGCGGAAGAGCCGGCCCACGGCGACGAACACCGCGCTGGTGAGCCTGGCCGGCACGCCGCGCGGGAGGATGACGGTGCGGATGGCCGATCCGATGGTCCCCAGGACGGCGCCCGCCCCCAGGGCGAACACGGCGACGGCGACGGCAACGTCCACGCGGGGCAGCGTACGGCCGGCGCCGCGGCAGAATGGCCGCATGGCCACCGCCGTGATCGTCGACGCCGTCCGGACCCCGCTGGGCCGGCGCAACGGCGCCCTGCGGGACTGGCACCCGGTCGACCTGAACGCCCACGTCCTGCGGGCCGTGGTGGAGCGCAACGGCCTCGACCCGGCGCTGGTCGATGACGTCATCGTCGGCTGCGTGAGCCAGTCGGGCGAGCAGGCGCTGAACCTGGCCCGCAACGCGGCCCTGTCCGCCGGCTTCCCCGAGTCGGTGCCCGGCACCACCGTCGACCGCCAGTGCGGGTCGGGCCAGCAGGCGCTGCACTTCGCCGCCCAGGGCGTCATGGCCGGCGCCTACGACGTGGTCATCGCCGCCGGCGTGGAGTCCATGACCCGGGTGCCCATGGGGTCCACCATCCTCAACGGCCCCGGGAAGCCGTTCGGACCGCTGCTGGCCCAGCGCTACCTGCCGGCCGGCGGGCTGATCCCCCAGGGGCTGGCCGCGGAGCGGATCGCCCAGCGGTGGGGCCTGTCACGGGAGGCGCTCGACGCCTACAGCCTGGAGAGCCACCGGCGGGCGGTGCGGGCGACCGACGAGGGTCGCTTCAAGGGCGAGATCGTGCCGGTGACGGTGGACACGGCCACCCGCAAGCGCCAGTTCAAGGTCGACGAGGGCATCCGCCGCGATACCAGCCTGGAGGCCCTGGCCGCGCTCAAGCCGGCGTTCGTGAAGGACTCGGGGACGGTGACCGCGGGGAACGCGTCCCAGCTCAGCGACGGGGCCGCGGCCGTGCTGGTCATGAGCGAGGAGCGGGCCGCCGCTCTCGGCCTGGTGCCCCGGGCCCGCTTCGTGTCCTTCGCCGTGTGCGGCGACGACCCGCTGACCATGCTCACCGCCACCATCCCGGCCACCGCCGGCGTGCTGGCCCGGGCCGGCCTCACCCTCGACCAGATGGACGTGGTCGAGGTCAACGAGGCCTTCGCCGCCGTGGTGCTGGCGTGGGCGGCCGAGTGCCACCCGGACATGGAGCGGGTGAACGTCAACGGCGGCGCCATCGCCCTCGGCCACCCGCTGGGGTGCTCGGGCGTTCGCCTCACCGCCACGCTGCTGTGCGAGCTGGAGCGGGCCGGAGGGCGCTACGGCCTGCAGACCATGTGCGAGGGCGGCGGGATGGCCAACGCCCTGGTGTTGGAGCGGCTCTGACCGATGGTCGGTTTCCTGTTCAAGCTGGTGCTGGCTATCGCACTGTTCGTGCTCATCATGCGCTTCGGCATGCTGATGCTCGGCGGGCTGGCCCGGCCCCACCCCCCGCCCGACCCGGGCACCATCCGCCGGGTCAACCTGCGCTACCGGTGCTCTATCTGCCTCACTGAAGTGAAGATGGTGCAGGCCACCGAGGAGCTACCGATGCCGCCGCGGCACTGCCAGGAGGACATGGACTTGGTGGCACCGACTTTTGAGTAAGCAAGTTTCCCCAGGCTGTGCGTAAAGCTGGGGGAAAGCTTCAGAACTCAGTGGAATTTGGTCGCCGTGATGAACCCGGTGGTGATGAGCACGAGCCCGAGCAGCAGGTACATGTTGCTCGGCCCGTCGCCCGGGAGCAGGCTCACGTAGTTGGCCAGGATCACCAGCATCCCCAGCCCCAGGCTGGCGAACATGACGATCGGCACCCACTTCGGGCTGACCTTCTCCGAGCGGGGGATCGGCGGCGTGTAGCGGGCGGTCTGCTTGGGCGTCACCCGCCCCGACGTCGTGCCGCCCGGCTTCGGCGACGTTGGCTTCTTGGCATGCGGAGGCTTCACCGGCTTGGCCACGGATCTGGAGGTTAGTGCGCCGGGTACCGTCGAGCCATGCCTCGAGTGGTCGTCATCGACAACTACGACTCGTTTGTCTACAACCTCGTCCAGTATTTGGGCGAGCTGGGGGCCGAGCCCGACGTCTACCGGCCCGACGAGATCTCCCTGGAGGGCATCGAGGATCTGCGCCCCGACGCCCTCGTCATCTCACCGGGCCCCGGTCGCCCGGAGGACGCCAAGCTGTCGAACGCGGCCATCGGACGGTTCGCCGGCGCACGCGATGAGCCGCGGGCCGACGGCCGGGTGACGTTCCCGATCCTCGGCGTCTGCCTGGGCCACCAGTGCATCGGCCAGGTCTACGGGGGCGACGTGGTCCGGGCGCCGGCGGTGGTCCACGGCAAGACGTCGCTCATCCACCACCGGGGCCAGGGCGTGCTGGCCGGGCTGGCCGACCCCTTCGAGGCGACTCGGTACCACTCGCTGCTGATCGACCGGGGCAGCGTCCCGGAGGCGCTGGAGGTGACCGCCGAGACCGACGACGGCCTGGTGATGGCCGTGCGCCACCGCCGGCTGGCGGTGGAGGGCGTCCAGTTCCACCCCGAGTCGATCCTCACCGCCGATGGCCGCACGCTGCTGGCCAACTTCCTGGCCCAGGCCGGGTAGCGGCCCTACGGGATCGACGACGACGACGACGACGACGACGTCGACGTCGGCCGGGTCGTGCTGGTCGTCGTCGGGAAGATGGTGATCGTCGGGAGGATCGTCGCCTGCGTCGTGGTCGGCGCCACCGTCGGCTGGGTGGTGGTGGGCGCCGGCCCGCTCGAGACGATCATGGTGACGACGCTGTTGCGCTCCAGGGGTGTGCCAAGCGCCGGCTCGGTGCGGATGACCTGGCCGGCGTCGAAGTCCACGCTGGACTCGGTCCGCGACGTGGTGCGGAAGCCGGCCTGACCGAGCACGTTGGCCGCGTCGCTCGACGTGCGCCCCCGCACATTGGGGACCGGGATCTGCTCCACGCCCTTGGAGACGGTGAGGGTGACGAGCGAGCCCTTGGGCGCCTTGGTGCCGGCCGCCGGCGCCTGATCGAGGACCGTGTTGGGGTCCTTGTCGCTGTTGACCGGCTTCAGGTCGACCTTGAAGCCGGCGGTGGTGAGGGCCTCCCGGGCCACGTCGGCCGTGCGGTTGCGGACGTCGGGGACGTCGACGATCGGCGCGCCGGTGCTGACGGAGAGGGTGACCGTCGCCCCCCGCCGCACCTGGGTGTTGGCCAGCGGGTCCTGGTTCGTCACCTGGCCCACGGGGTTGACCTCGTCCTGGACCTCCCGCCGGGCCACCTTGAGGCCGGCGGTGTTCAGCTCTCGGTTGGCGTCGACCTCGGTCCGGCCGATGACCTGGGGGACGGTGACCTCCTCGGCCCCGCCGACGCCCAGCTGTTGGCCCACGAGGAACAGCAGGCCGCCCAGGAGGGCGAGCAGGGTGACGAGGATGGCGATGTAGGTGCCGGTCCGGGCGCGGGGCCGGTCGTCGAGCTGGACGAACGTGTCCCCCGGCTGGACCACCCGCGTCCCGTCGACACGTGACTCGATGCGCGTCGGAGCGGCCGCGGCGGCGCCGGCCATCACGCCGGTGACGTCAGCCGCCGGCGCCGCCGGCGGCGCCGGCACCACGGAGACGGGGTGGCCGGCGTTGAACCGCAGCAGGTCGGCTCGGAGCTCCTCGGCGCTGGAGTAGCGGTTGGCCCGGTTCTTGGCCATGGCCTTGGCGATGATGGCGTCGAAGACGGGCGGGACGTCGGGGTTGTGGCGGCTGGGCGGGACCGGGTCCTCACGGACGTGCTGGTAGGCGATGGACACCGGGTTCTCGCCGGTGAACGGAGGACGGCCGGCGACCATCTCGTAGAGCACGACGCCGAGGGAGTAGACGTCGGTGCGGGGGTCGACCACGTGGCCCTGGGCCTGCTCGGGGGAGAAGTAGGTGGCGGTGCCCATGACCGCGCCGGCCTGGGTCAGGCTCTCGGCCGGGTCGCCGGCCCGGGCGATGCCGAAGTCGGTGACCTTCACCTGGCTGGTGGTGATGAGCACATTGCCGGGCTTGACGTCGCGGTGGATGACGCCGCCGACGTGGGCGAAGTGCAGGGCGCCGGCGATGTCGGCCCCGATCTCGGCCGCCCGGGTGGCCATCAGCGGGCCCTGCCGGCGGATGACGTCGCGCAGCGTCAGGCCGTCGACGTACTCCATGACGATGAAGTAGGTGCCCTCCTCCTCGCCCCAGTCGTAGATCGACACGATGTTGGGGTGGTTGAGGTTGGCCGCCGAGCGGGCTTCTCGGCGGAACCGCTCCACGAACGAGCGGTCGGTGGCGAACTCCGGGAACAGGACCTTGAGGGCGACGGGCCGGTCGAGGAGCAGGTCACGGGCCAGGTACACCTCGGCCATGCCGCCGCGCGCCAGGTGGCGGACGATCTGGTAGCGGCCGGTGAAGACCTGGGCTGACACCCGAAGAGCCTAGGAGGCCAGTGCGGCCCGGATCACCGCGGCGGCGATGGGGGCGGCGAGGGCGCCGCCGGTCACCTCGGTGAGGCTGGGCTGGTTCTCGAGCATGACGGCGACCGCGATGCGGGGGGCCTCGGCCGGGGCGAAGGCGATGAACCAGACGTGGGACTGGTCACGCCCGGTCTGCGCCGTCCCCGTCTTGCCGGCGACCGCCACGCCCGGGATCTGCGCCCGTGAACCCGATCCGCCGGCGACCACGCCCACCATCATGTCGCGCGTCTGCTGGGCGACGTTGGCAGGCACCGCGGTAAGCCACGGCTTGTTGTCGTAGCTCTTGATGACCTCACCCTCGCTGTTGCGGACCTCGGCCAGCAGGTGGGGGGTCATGATCACGCCGTTGTTGGCGATGCCGGCGGCGACCAGCGCCATCTGGAGCGGCGTAGCGGAGACGTCCTGCTGACCAATCGCGGACTTGGCCACGCCTGGCAGGTCACGGGCGAAGGAGCTGGCCGGTGGGAAGAAGGCGGCGGCGCCGAACGGGAGGTCGATCGGCGGGACCTTGTTGAACCCGAAGGCCTCGGCGCCGGCGGACAGCTTCTGGGCGCCGAGGTCGAGGCCGAGCTGGGCGAAGGCGGTGTTGCACGACACCCGTAGCGCGTCGACCAGGTTCCCGCCGCAGGTGCCGCCGCCGAAGTTCGCCAGGGTCTGGCCGCCGGCGTTGGGCAGTGGCAGCTCCTTCAGGTTCGGGTAGACGGGCATGGCGGGCGTCGCCGTCCCCGTGGCCAGGCCGGTGGCGGCGGTGACCACCTTGAAGCTGGAGCCGGGTGGGTACCGCTCGCGGTAGGTCCGGGGGAGGAGGGGCTTGCCGTCATCGGCGTTCAGCTCGGTCCACGCCTGGCGGACGGCGTCCTGGTGGTGCGACGCAAGCGTGTTGGGGTCGTACCTCGGATAGTCGGCGAAGGCGAGGATGCCGCCGGTGCGGGGGTCGATGGCTACGACCGATCCCTTGCGGTCACCGAGCTGCTCGGTGGCGATCTGCTGGAGCTTGCTGTTGATCGTCAGGGTGACGTTGGCCGTCTTGTCCTTCTCGACCAGCAGGTCGCGGGGGTCGAAGCCGCTCTTGGAGATCGTGCCGGTGAGGGCGTCGTTGTACTCCCGCTCGACGCCCTCACTGCCGTAGGTGAAGGAGAAGTACCCGGTGATGTGGGAGTACAGGTCGCCCTGCGGGTACCGGCGCTGGACCTTGAAGGAGTCGCCGGACGGGACGGACTCGGCGATGAGCATCCCGTCGGCGGTCTGGATGTTGCCCCGGGGCTGGATGAAGTCGCGGACGACGGCCCGGCTGTTCGCCGGGTGGTTGTTGAGGTCGTTGGCGTCGATGACCTGGAGCCAGTTGAGCTGGACGAACAGGGCGCAGAACAGGACGACGAGGACGACGCCGAGCCGGCGGATCTGGGTGTTCACGCCGGCGCCCGCACCTTGCGCTCGTAATCGTCGGCGGAGATGCGCAGCAGCAGGGCCAGCAGGATGTAGTTCGAGATCAGTGACGAGCCTCCGTAGGACACGAACGGCAGGGTGATGCCGGTGAGGGGGACCAGGCGGGTGACGCCACCGAGGATGATGAACGTCTGGAGGCCGATGATGGCGGTCAGGCCGGCGGCGAGGAGCTTCTCGAAGGGCGGCTCGACCCGCATGGCGATCCTGAGGCCGGCGCCCACCATGAGCAGGAACGCCATCAGAATGGCCACGGTTCCGAGCAGGCCCAGCTCCTCGCCGATGGCGGCGAAGATGAAGTCGGTCGACACCGCGGGGATGCGCTGGGGGCTGCCCTGGCCGATGTTGGTGCCGGTCAGGCCGCCGGCGGCGAAGGCGAAGAGGGCCTGCACCGTCTGGTAGCCGGAGCCGGTGGCCACCGACCACGGGTCGGTGAGGATGTGGACGCGGGTCTTGACGTGGTCGAAGACCGAATAGGCGATGAGGGCGCCGCCGGCGAACATGACCCCGCCGATCCCGAGGTAGAAGTTCCGGGCCGTGGCCACCCACAGCATGGTGATGAAGAGGGCGAAGAACAGCAGCGACGAGCCGAGGTCCTTCTCCCAGAACATCACGACCAGGGAGAAGGCCCAGGCCAGCACGATCGGCCCGAAGTGGCGGACGTTCGGCACCCATACGCCGGCCACCTTCCGGGTCCCCATGGCCAGCATCGGCTGCTTCTCGACCAGGTAGGAGGCGAAGAAGACGGCGAGGGCGATCTTGGCCAGCTCGCCGGGCTGGAACGTCACGCTCCCGAGCCGCACCCACAGCCGGGCGCCGTTGATGTTCTGGCCGAGGCCGGGCAGCAGCGGCATGAGCAGCAGCCCGATGCCGGCGAGGGCGAAGGTGTAGCGCAACCGCTCGATGTCCCGTGCCCGCCGGACGAGGGCGAGGGTGGCGATGAAGGCGCCGACACCGATGGCGGTCCACATGGCCTGGGCCGCGGCCAGGTCGGAGTCGAGCCGGGCGATGAAGACGTAGCCGATCCCGTTGAGCAGGCCGGCGATCGGCAGCAGGATGCCGTCGGCGTTGGGTGCCAGCCGGCGGGTGGCGACGTGGGCCGCGGCGAGGAGACCCAGGATGATGAGCAGGAAGGGGACGAGGTTCGCCGGCAGGCTGGCGCTACGGCCGAGGCCGGCGAGGGTGTAGGCGCCGGCGGTCAGCACTCCCGCCATCAGCATGAGCCCCAGCTCGGTGTTGCGCCTCATGGCGCCCAGCACGGTGCTCACCAGGTCGGGCTCACGGCCTTGAGGTCGACGTCGTGGTCGGTGGCGCGGTTGTCGTGGTCGTCGTCGTGACGCTTGTGGTGGTGGTCGTCGTCGCCCGGCGGGCCTCGACCTCCTGGCGCAGGTTGTTGACGTAGCGGTCGGCGGCGGCCTTGCTCTTGACCTCGTGGCCGGCGTCGAGCTCGACCCGCTGGGCGGGGAGGAGCTCCTCGCCGGTGGGCTGCTGCTTGCGCTCGACGAGGGTGGGGTCGAACCACAGAAGCCCACCGGGCCGGCCGCGGAAGATGGCGACCTGCTCGTTGTCGATGCCGACGTAGTAGGCGCCGCGGGCGTACCAGGCGACAGCCCAGACGGCGAAGCCCAGCACGGCGAGCACCATGAAGAGGAAGGCGACAACCCGCCATGTCCAGCGCCTCGGTGGTTCGGGTCGCGGTGGGGCGAGGGCGGGCCGGCGGGCTTCCGGGGCGGGGGCGAGGCGGCTGCCGGTCTGCTCGATGGTGGGGGCGGCGGTGGCGATGGTGGGGGCGGCCGGCGCCGACTTGGTGGCGCCGCTCGTCGCTGACGTGGCCAGGGCGGCGGAGGCCTGCTTCGACCGGTCGTCGTCGTCCACCACGTCCACGACGACCACGGTGATGTTGTCGCTGCCGCCGGCGGCCCGGGCCTGGCGGACGAGGTCATGGGCCGCCTCCTGGGGGTCGGCCAGCTGGCGGAGAGTCGAGGCGATGCGCTCGTCGGACAGCTCGTTGGTCAGCCCGTCACTGCACAGCAGGAAGCGGTTGCCGGCGTAGGGGGTGATCTCCCAGGAGTCGACCTGGATCACCGGCTCCATGCCCAGAGCCCGGGTGATGATCGAGCGCTGGGGGTGGACCTGGGCCTCGGCCGGCGTGAGCTTGCCGTCGCGGACCAGCTCCTCGACCAGGCTGTGGTCTTCGGTGAGCTGGATCATCTCGCCGTTCTGGAGCAGGTAGGCCCGGGAGTCGCCGACGTTGATCAGCGCCAGCTCCTCGTCGCCGTCGGTCTGGATGAGGGCCAGGGCGGTCAGGGTGGTGCCCATGCCCCGCTTCTCCCGGCTGCCCTGGGCCAGTTGCCAGACGGCCTGGTTGGCGGCTTCGGCCGCGGCGACCAGGCCCTCGACGGTGTGCTCACCCTCGTTGAACTCCCGGAGCAGGGTCTCGACCGACGTCTGGGACGCCACCTCGCCGGCCTGGTGGCCGCCGACGCCGTCGGCGACGGCGAAGATGCGCTCGTCGACGAGGAAGCGGTCCTCGTTCATCTGGCGAACCCGCCCGACATCTGTCGCCGCACCGGCGTTCAGTTGGGTCATCTACTGCAGCTCCATCACGGTCTTGCCGATCTGGAGTCTGTCGCCTTTGCGGATGGCGATGGGCGCGGTGACTTTCTTCCGGTTGAGGTACGTGCCGTTCGTCGACCCCAGGTCCTCGACGTAGAGCTGTCCTTCCCGTCGGAAGACCCGGGCGTGGAGCTGGCTGACGTAGGTGTCGTCGAGAGTGATCTGGCACCCGCCGGCCCGGCCGACGGTGAGCTCGTCGGCCAGCTCGTAGACCTGGCCCTTGGTCTCCGCCGGCTCGATGACCCGGAGGCGCCCGCCGGCGCCCTTGCCGTTGCCGGCGCCACGGCCGGCGCCGCCCCAGTTCCTCGCCGGCCTGACTGCCTCCGCCGGCATGGGAGTGACCGTCGTCGGCGCCCGCATCTCGGCCCACACCGCTCGCAGAACGCGCATGAAGAAGAGGTACAGCAGGGCCAGGAAGCAGAACTTGAGGATGGTCAGGAGGGAGTCGGGCACGGCCTACGACGCTTCGAAGCGGAGTTTCGTCGCCCCGACGGTGATCTCGTCGCCGTTGTTGAGCAGCCGCTCCTTGACGTGGGCGCCGTTGACCTTGGTGCCGTTCGTGGACCCGAGGTCGACGACCACGAAGCCGGTGCCCTGCCGGCGGACCTCGGCGTGCTTCCTGCTCACGTTGGGGTCCGACAGGTTGATGTCGCACTCCGGCATGCGCCCGATGCATAGCGGCGCCTCGCCGATCTCGATGCGCCGGCCGTCCTCGAGGAAGATGCTGCCGACGGCGGCCCCGCCGGGCGCCTCCTGGAACCCGCTGGCCACGAGGAACTGGCCCTGGGTGAGGGAGTCGTCGACGTGCAGCTCGACATGGACAGGGCCGACGAACCCGTACCCCTCGGCGCGGGCGTGGTCGCGGACCGACTCCGCCAGCTCCCTCGTCAGCACTTCGCTGAAGGTCTCGAACTGCTCGGAGTCCGCGGCGCTCAGTTCGACGGTGAAGTGATTGGGGGCCAGCGGCCCGTTCACGCCCAAGGTGCGGTGCAGGTCCATGTCCCGGGTCAGCCGCCGGCCGACCTCGACCGGCTTCAGCCCGCTGCGGAACGCCTTGGCGAACACACCCTCGACCAGACGCTCCAGGCGTTGCTCGAAACCCTGCAGTCCCATGTGCTGGCGAGCTTACCCAGGCACCGCGGAACCTGAGCCTCCGCTTCCGCTACCGTGGGCCCGTCGCTCGGGCGAGTGGCGGAATAGGCAGACGCGCAGGATTCAGGTTCCTGTGTCCGAAAGGACGTGGGGGTTCAAGTCCCCCCTCGCCCACAAGGTAAAAGTGCTGGTCAGAGGGGGTGTGAGGCCTCAAGGCCGGCGCCGGAGGGGCTCGGCGGAAGGGCCTGAGAGGCCTCGAGGACACAGATTGGACACGCGACGGCGAGCGTCGGTGGGCGCGCATCGTTCCGTCGGGCACGCCGAAGGGTCATTCGTGAGTGTCACCTCGGCCCCTATCATGCGTCGGAAGTCGGAGGCCTTCTGTCGGCTGATTTCCGGAAGTCACGACGTGGTGTCGCCCCATTCTCCTATGGGGCACAGACTGCGAGGTCAGCTTGGAGCAGCTCCCACGCCGATCGGACAGTCATCATTTCAGCGTCGGCGAGTCGCCGGCACGGTCAACGCCTCTCGCATGCGCGGGTAAGTCATCTGCCACGACTCTTCTCCAGCTGGGGGCGATCGCCACCGGGCTCAGCGTCTCGACGCCGATCGCCCTCGATCAAGGCAGAGGCCGAGCCTCGGCGCCGTCGAGCCTCGTTGCCCCGCGATGGGCGCGTCCCACCGCATGCGGCAAAATGAAGCCCGAGCCAAGCTCCCTACCTGCGGGAACCAGGGTCCTCCGGGTGAATATCGACGGCTGGGGTCGCAACCTGGTCTTGCTGGAGGCGCCGTCGACCGTGTTGGTCAACGAGATAGAGCGCCTCAAGCCGTCGCCCGTCGAGGGCGCCGGGTCACCGGTGGCAGCACGACCGCCGGACGAGGCGTAAGCCAACTACTCCGGGGAACACTGAGGTACGGGGAGCGAGCGGCAGGGACGCCGGCGGCGGCCTTCCCTGCGGGCCCCGAGGACGCCGTCGTGGACGAGTCGGCGGGCGGCCGTCACCAGCTCGAAGAGCTGAGCGGCTCCCGGACGTAGGTCGCCAAGCGGCCGATCTGGCACCGGTGGGCCTGAGTCTCGCCGTTCAGGACGAGCGCACGCCGGACGACGCCAGTCCCCGAGCGCGGGGTGGCTTCGGCAGGCGCGGCGGTCGGCGCCGGGTCACGTTGACCCGACGCCGACCCGACGCCGACCGGCTCGATGCCGTCGGGTCAGGGAACGACCTCAATGTGGTCGCACCCGAAGAACGTGGTGCTGGCCCCGGCGCCGAACCGGCCCCGCACGCACAGCTCTGTGGTCGAGGTCTGGACCGGGATCTGGTCCGCTCGGGCGTGCACCACGCCGTCGGCGTCCCCGTCACGCGTGTGCTCGTCGAGCTCGACGGAGTCCTCGAGGTGCACCTTGCCGTGCATCTCCGGCGCACCGGTGCCCGTCGCCACGAGTGCGCCGCGCACGCCGACCCGGACGGTCGCCGCCTCGATCGTGGCTGCGTCGAAGGCCACGGGCTGGCCGTACTCGCCGGCCTTGGTCGTGAGCACGGCGATCGGGATGGCGCCCTCGTTGACGTTCACCGGGTTTCGGAGGCTCCCCGGCTTCACGTTAACTGTCACCGGCACGGCACAGTCGAGGGAGAAAGTCACCGACCGTTCGTTGTTGGCAGCGACGAGGTCGGCGACCTTCGCCTTCTCGGGCACGACCTTGGTGGTCACTACCACCGTCTTGAGCCCGGCGGTGTCGCAGGTGACCGAGTACTGGTTGGTCAAGGTCCGGGGCATGCCCACGGCCAGTCCGTCGACGTCGACGGACAGCGTCGAGGGCGTGACGGTGGCGCCCACGGAGGCGACGGCGGTCTGAGTCACATCAGCGTCGACCGGACCGTCCGGCCCGAGGTTGGCGACCACGGCACCGACGGTGACCGGGACGGCCTGCCCCACGACACCGAGCGGGTCGCCGCTGGCGGTCGTCGAGGTGACCGCCAGATCGGACTCGATGCACTCGGGGTCGGTGGGGTGGGCCACGCAGAACTCGTGGACCGCCGGCCCGAGGTCGACCGTGGCCAGGTCGGTGCCGGCCCGCTGGTCCCGGACCAGCATCGAAGCCACGTCACCGTCGAAGGGCACCACGAGTGTCCCGGGCCCCGGGCGCACGGTCAGCTGCTCGCCGTGGCCGCCCGTCTCGTCGAGTACCCAGCGCGGGTCCCATGCGTTGAACGAAGGGCCGGGGGCGCCGTCGTCGTCGGTCAGCGACAGGCGCAGTAGCGGCGGATCGCCGAGATGCGAGTATGACCGTCCCTCGCCCACAGCGACCTTCACCGGGGTTGCGGACGTGTCGCCGAACTGCAGGTCGACGACGAACGACTTGGACGTGTCGCCGTAGTCGTACTGGGGCAAGGGCGCCGTGGCCGGGTTGGTGTCGTACTGGGGGGTGGCCGAGATCGGCAGCACCGATGCGACGGCCATAGCCCCGATGGCGATCGCTCCCACGATCGCGGATGTGTGTCGAATGTTCATGGTCGTGATCTCCTTCAGCACTTGCCGGCTCGGCACTGGTCGAAGAACCAGTCCATTCGTCGTATGTCCGCAGCCTGTGGAGGCCTGCGGTTCGCGTTCATCAGGTCGTTCGGCTGCGGCTCGGAGAGGAACCAGTTCACGGCCGGCATCGGCCTGGAGTCGGTCACAGTGCGACAGGCCGAGGGCGCGCGCCCGAGGGCCGATGCGTCCGTCTGGCACTCGGCGAGCGTGTCGAACATGTTCGGGTTGGGCGCGTTCTCGAAGTAGCCACCGTCGCAGCAGTACTCGTCGGCCAGTCCGAACGGCGAGTGGCCGGTCTCGTGGAGGACGGTGCCGAGGGACGTCGGCTCACTGGAGAACACGCCCGAGTTGGCGCAGTCCCGGAACGTGTCGCGGTGCAGGATGGCGCCGCTGTCCCGCCAGCTGTAGGCATTCCAGTTGCCCGGCAGAGTGAGCACGCAGTTGGTGTTGGTGGGATTCGCCGGGGTGGGGGCGGGAACCTGGTCGGCGTCGCCCTGCTGGTCGGCCAGCCAGAAGTTGATGTCCGGCTGGCGCTTGAGGAAGTAGTCCTGGCCGAAGTACGCGCCCTTGATCACGGCGGACACATCGCTCAGGAAGTTGGGATCGTTGGCCCCCGTGTAGCTGTCCTGGTCGGCGATGAAGACGATGTCCACTCGGGTGGAGCGCTCGCCGAGGTACATCACCGGCACGGCGTTGCCCTGGGTTGGCGGTCCGACCCGAGTCCGCCGCCAGCCGGTGAACACCTCGTCGGCGTCGTCCTTCACCCGGCAGCCGTAGACGAGGTCACCGGCCGCCACGTTGTTGACGACGTAGCTCGCCGTCGTCTTGTTGGTGGCGTCGAGGTCGGGCACGGTTTGGTCGCCCACCCAGATCTCGAGATGGTCCGCCAGCTTGGTGTGGTCCACGAGCGGGGGCGCTGCGCCGGATGACGTGTCGGTCTGGGTGTCCCCCACCTGCACGTTGCCGTCCAGGGACTCGACGGTGATCGTGACGTTGTCGCCGGGCCTGGGCCACAACGGACTGTGGGTGCAGCGCACGGCGAGGCCCGCCGTCGCCGCGGGCTGGAACACCTCGACGCGGAATCGTACGTCGGCGTCGCCGTTGCCATCACCGCTGCCACCGGTGTTGATCGATGTCGCGCACGGCCCCGAGGCGTCCCCGGTCACCGTGCAAGGGAACAGCTGCACCGCCAAGGCGAGGTCGGTGCCGGCGTTGCGCGTGATGTCACACGTGTCGTCGCCGAAGGTCAGGAAGCCGTCGCTCTCGGCGATGACGATTTTCACGGCCGCGGCGGACGTGACGTTGGCGTCGAGCACCTTGTCGGCCGTCCAGTTCGGCGTGATGGTGTCCTGGCCGTCGATCTCGCCGAAGTCGAACGTCTGCCCGGCGATCACGATCCGGCCGTAGAAGTCCGAGCCGCTCAGCGAGTCCGTGCAGCCCTGTTCATCGACGCGTTCGACCACGACGCGGACGGTGACCGTGCTCGCGGCCGACGCGACGGGGGGCCTCATCATCACGAGGCTGGCGGCGATCGCCGTGGCGGTCACGCCTAGGACCGCAGCACGATACCTATGGCGGCGACCGGTGGCCGATTCGGACGGACTGTGCATCGATTCCCCTCCTTGGAGCACGGAAGGGAGCCGGCCAGGCACCAGTTGACGGCACCACGCCCCGCGCCTGACTCCCTTGATATGCCTTCAGAGAGACGGCGGGTCCCGTGAGAAATACATATCTTTTGAAATGACCGCCTACCGCGCCGTCTCGGACTCGGTTCTCTTCACCGGTTGGTGCTCGTAGATCCGCTTTCGGCGTCTCGCCTCAGGAGGTCGTCGTTCACCCGAACAGGCCTTGTGCCCCCACGATCTGGCCGGTTCTCGTCTGCTCGTTCGGCCCTGGTCTCGTAGCGGACGACCACTGTGGGCACGGCGCGTCCTCGAGCTGGTGTCGCCAGAGAAGACGCGGAGGGGATGCTGATGAGCAGCCGATATCGAACGATCTGCTCTCTAG
>JAHFUP010000010.1 GCA_023265025.1 Acidimicrobiia bacterium
GGGACAGGCCGCCCGCATCCTCGAGCTCCTTGATGTCGATCCCATCACCACCCGCTGACCGGAGGCCACAAATGAGTACGACTCGACGCCCACTCATGTACGGAACACCCGGCTAGTCGGGGGTGAACCACTCGGCCCAGCCGTGGCCCTGCCCGCCGGCGGCGGTCTCGTAGCGGCAGAACGCCCGGGCCAGGCGGCCGGCGCCCGGCACGAGGACCGGTGCGTGGGCGACGGCTGTCCCCCGCACCTCGGTCCCGCCGGCGGTGCAGGTGAGCGACCGCAGCCGGCCGTCGTCGTGGTGTTCGACCACCGGGTCGGCGGACGCGAACGCCGGCCCGCCGTCGATCCGGCCGGCGGCCCAGCCCGACGGGGCCGTCCGGGGCTGCTCGCCCCACAGGTGGATCCGCGTGCCGGCGCCGTCGAGGGCGAAGCGCTCGGCGCCCACCAGCACGACGCCGTGGGCCGCGCAGTCCTGCCAGTAGCCGGCGCCGGCGCCCGCCCACGGCACGCAGGGGCCTCGGGCCTCCCACTCGACGTCGAGCCCGAGGGCCCACGGGTCGCCCCGCTCCCGGCCCCACGCCTCCAGGGGGTCGTCGAGGGCGACGCCGAACGCCTCCAGGCCGACGCTCCAGTGGTCGAGGGGCGTCTCGCACACCAGCTCGGTCCACAGCCCCGACGCCCGGACCTCCAACCCCCCGCCGGTCGGCATCGGCACCTCGTGGTCGCGGACCGCCACCAGCGGCGGCCCGCCGCCCACCATCCCCACCCAGAACCAGGCCGTGCCCTCGGCCGGGCGCAGCGCCAGCCGCACGTACCCGGCCAGCCCGCCGTCGCCGTCGACGAAGTCGAGGTACCACGACTCCTCCCAGTGGCGACCCGGGGCGGGCCGGTGCCGGCGCTCGTCGGCGGGGGCGATCTCGGCGTCCATGTCCCGGGCGACCGTAATGGGCAACACTGTGGGGGTGAGGTTCCTCAGTGCCGAATGGCTCGACTGTCTTCGTGTGGCGACGTCGACCGCCTCCCCCGCCGTCGCGCTCACCGTCTGCCAGCGGGTCGTCGGCGGTCCCTACGGCGACGTCGCGTACGTCCTGCGGGTGGCCGACGGACGGGTGCGGGTCGAGCCAGGGCCGCCGGCGGGCGAGGTCGACGTCGAGCTCACCACCGATTACGAGACGGCGGCCGCCATCAGCCAGGGCGTGCTCAGCCCGGCCTCGGCTTTCGCGGCCGGCCGTCTGCGGGTGGGCGGGACGGTCGGCGCCCTCGTCGACCACCAGGAGTCGTTCGCCGAGCTCGGCGCCCTGCTGGCCGGCATGGCCGAGGCCACCACCTACTGACGGTGGCGACGTACTACGACTTGCTCGGCGTCGAGCCCGGCGCCAGCGCCGAGGAGATCCAGCGCTGCTACCGCCTCCTTGCCCTCCGTCACCATCCCGACGTCGCCCCCGACGCCGACCAGTCGATGATGGCCGCGATCAACGGGGCGTGGTCGGTGCTGAGCGACCCGTCCCGCCGGCGGGCCTACGACGCCGGCCTCGGCCGTCCGGAGCCCGTCGCCCGGCCTGCGGCCCCGACGGGCGGGCCCTCGCCCGACTGGCGGCCGCTGGAGGACGACGAGGGCGACCTCGACCCGGAGGACCTGAGCGACGAGCCCTACACGCCGACCGAGCGCCGGCCGTCGGACATGCTGGTCATGACGCCGGTCCTGCTCGTCGTCGGCGCCGTCGCCCTCTTCTTCTTCAGCATCATGTCGGGTTCGAACGCGCTGCGGACATTCTCCATGCTCCTGGTGCCCCTGGCCGGCGTGGGCTTCGTGATGGCCCCGCTGTTCGTGATGCTCCGCTCGAAGAGCCGCTCAGGCGAGTAGGCCGAGCGCCTCCTGCTGCTTGCCCCGCACGGCTTCGGCGGCGGTGCGCAGGGCCGCCAGCTCGCCGGCGTCGAGGTCGACCTCGACCACCTCCTGCACGCCGCCGCGGCCCAGTCGGGCCGGGACACCGAGGTAGACGCCGGCGATGCCGTAGGCCCCGTCGACCCACGCACTGACCGGGTGCACCTCGTTCGTGTTTTCCGCCACCGCCCGCACCATCGTCTCCGCCGCCGCCGCCGGCGCGAAGTACGCGGAGCCGGTTTTCAGGAGGACGACGATCTCCGCCCCGCCGTCACGGGTCCGCTGGACGATCTCGTCGATCGTCGCCTGGTCGAGGACCTCGGTGAGCGGCTGGCCCCCGACGGTCGCCAGCGACGGCACCGGCACCATCGTCTCGCCGTGGGATCCGAGGGTGATGGCCAGCACCTCGTGGGTGGGGACGCCGAGGCGCTCGGCCACGAAGTGCCGGAAGCGGGCCGAGTCGAGCAGCCCCGCTTGGCCCATCACCCGCTCCTTCGGGAGTTCGGAGACGGCCGCAGCCAGGGCGGTCATCTCGTCGAGCGGGTTGGACACGACGATCAGCACCGCGCCGGGCGACGCCTCGACCAGCCGGCGGGTGACGTCGCCGACGATCCTGGCGTTGACCTCGAGCAGATCCATCCGGCTCATACCCGGCTTGCGGGGCAGGCCGGCGGTGATCACGCAAATGTCCGACCCGGCGGTCGCCTCGTAGCCGTTTGAGCCAACGACCCGCGTTTCGAAGCCGGCGAGGGGCCGGCTCTGCATGAGGTCGAGGGCGATCCCCTGCGGCTTGCCCTCCACGATGTCGGTGAGCACCACCTCGCCGGCGTACCCCGCCTCCGCCACCCGCTGCGCCAGCGTCGACCCATAGAAGCCGGCGCCGGCGATCGAGACCTTCATTCGCCCTCACTCGCTCGCTGCGCTCGCTCCGTTTGGGCGAGTTGATCGAGCTCCGGCCGTCCGGCGGAGCCGGCCGCCCTCCGCCGTTTCTCTCCTGGCCGGCAGCCGAGGATGGCCGCCTGCGGCGGCGTCGGCGGCCGCCGGCATTGCGACGGCGACATCACAGGCGCTCGACGATCGCCGCCGCGAACTCCGATGTCTTGACCTCCGTCGCACCCTCGGTCAGGCGGGCGAAGTCGTAGGTGACGATCCGGTCGGCGATGGTGGCCTCCAGGGCGCGGACCACGTCGGCGGCCGCCTCGTCCCAGCCCAGGTGCTCCAGCATCAGCACGCCCGAGAGCAGCAGCGAGCCAGGGTTGACCTTGTCCAGGCCGGCGTACTTCGGCGCGGTGCCGTGGGTGGCCTCGAAGATGCCGTGGCCGGTCACGTAGTTGATGTTGGCGCCCGGTGCGATACCGATCCCGCCCACCTGGGCGGCCAGGGCGTCGGAGGCGTAGTCGCCGTTGAGGTTCGTCGTGGCGATGACGTCGAACTCCTCGGGGCGGGTCAGGACCTGCTGCAGGAAGATGTCGGCGATGGTGTCCTTGACCAGGACCTTGTCGCCCGGCTTGCCCCCGCAGTCGTCCCAGCCCACGGCGACGTCGGCGAACTCCTCCCGGACCAGCTCGTAGCCCCAGCCCCGGAACGCCCCCTCGGTGAACTTCTGGATGTTCCCCTTGTGCACCAGCGTGACCGACGCCCGGCCCTTGCGGACGGCGTACTCGATGGCGGCCCGGATCAGCCGCTTGGATCCGGTGATCGAGACCGGCTTGATGCCGATGCCCGAGTCCTCCCGGATGTCCCAGCCGAACTCCTTGGTGCAGAACTCGATCAGGCGCTTGACCTCGGGAGTGCCCTGCTCCAGCTCCAGGCCGGCGTAGACGTCCTCGGTGTTCTCCCGGAAGATCACCATGTCGACCTTCTCCGGGTGCTTCACCGGCGACGGCACGCCGGTGAACCAGCGCACCGGGCGCAGGCAGACGTAGAGGTCGAGGATCTGGCGCAGGGCGACGTTGAGGCTGCGGATGCCGCCGCCCACCGGCGTGGTCAGCGGGCCCTTGATCCCGACGACGTGCTCCCGGAAGGAGGTGACCGTCTCCTCCGGCAGCCACGACCCGGTCTCGTCGAACGCCTTCTGCCCGGCCAGCACCTCCAGCCACTCGATCCGCTTGCCCCGCTTGGCGACGGCGGCGTCGAGGACGAGCTGCGCCGCCGGCCAGATGTCGACGCCCGTGCCGTCGCCCCGGATGAACGGGATGATGGGCTCGTCGGGCACGTGCAGGGTTCCGTCGGGTGCCGCGGTGATCTTGTCAGGCATCCGCCGATGCTAGGCGTGAACGGATTGCACCCAGGCGTCGACCAGGTCGGACAGGATGGGCAGACGGACGGCGCCCGACGTCAGCACGGCGTCGTGGAAGCCGCGGAAGTCGAAGGCCTCACCCAGGCGGGCCTGGGCCGAGGCCCGCAGGCGCAGGATCTCGCGCTGACCGAGCTTGTAGGCGAGGGCCTGGCCGGGCATGCCGATGTAGCGGTCGACCTCGACGGTGACCTCCTCGACGGAGATCGGGCTGTTGGCGGCCATGAAGTCGATGGCCTGCTGCCGGTTCCAGCCCAGAGCGTGCAGGCCGGTGTCGACGACCAGGCGGCAGGCCCGGAGGGAATCGGCGGCCAGCATGCCGATGCGCTCCATATCGTTGCGGTACAGGCCCATGTCCTCGGCCAGCCGCTCGGCGTAGAGCCCCCAGCCCTCGACGTAGGCGGTGTTGGCCAGCGAGAAGCGCCGGAACCGGGGCACGTCGGTCAGCTCGGTGGCGATAGCCAGCTGCAGGTGGTGGCCGGGGATGGCCTCGTGGAAGGCGATCGACGCCGTCTCGTAGCGGGCCTTGTCCTCGGGTGCATGGGTGTTGACGTAGTACGTGCCGCCGCGGGACCCGTCGCCGGCCGGGGGGAAGTAGTAGGCGCTCGGTGAGTCGGCGGCGAGGAACGCCGGCACCTCCTCGATGGCGCAGTCCGACTGGGGGAGGCGGCCGAACCACTCGGCCATGGCCGCCTTGGCGGCGGCGAACGCCTCCCGGGCGTCGGCCATGATCTCCGCGTCCGTCGCGTAGCGCAGCGCCGGGTCGGTTCGGAGGCGGTCGAGCACCTCGGCCACGTCGGTCAGGCCGAACAGCCGGCCGCCGACCTCGGCGTACTCGGCGGGGAGCTTCTCGGTCACCTCCTGCAGGCCGATGGCGTGGATCTCCTCCGGCGGCAGGTCGAGCGTCGTGTGGTGTGAGGCGAGGGTGGCGTAGATCTGCGCCCCGTCGTCACCCAGCCACGACAGGCCGCAGTGCTCGTCGTCACGGCCCCGCGGCAGCAGCTCGTTCTTGAGGGTGTCGGCCAGGCGGCGATACGCCGGCCGGACCTCGTCCTCCACCACCCGACGCAGGTCCGTCCGGTCCCAGTCGTCGGGCGCCCCGACGGTAGCGAACACGTCGACGTCGAGCGGCGACGCGAGGTACCCCTCGATCATGTGGACCGACCGGGCCACGCAGACTGCGGCCGGCGGGCGGCCGGTGCGGGCGCCGGCCAGGAACCGCTCGGCCGCCTGCTCCAACGCCCTCGGGATCTGCCGGAACCGGGAGACCAGCATGTCGGCCGACGCCTCGTCGGGGGCAGCCATGACCGGCGCGGCCTGCAACAGGTCGATGTGGAAGCCCGTCATCTGGTCGGACTGGAGCTCGACGAGCCGCTGGTCGATGGTCGCCACGGCGTCGTTGAGCTCGGCGGCCAGCAGGCCGTGGGTCACGAGGTCGCCCGGCTCCAGTCCGTCGCGGGGAATCTCCTCCAGTCGGCTCCGCATCGACGCCCACCGCACGCGCAGTACCTGCTCGGCGTCCTCCGACAGGTCTTCGAGGCGGTCGTCGTAGCGATGGTCGCCCAGGAGGGTCGCCGTGCTCGGGCTGGCCTCGAGCACGGTCTCCCAGTACTCCTCGGCCAGGGCGCGCAGCGTCTCGTCGGGCATCGGGTCAACCTACCCGCGGAGTCACCTGACGCCGGTGAGCTGCTCCACCCACTCGATGCCGAAGTAGACGACGAACAGGGCGGCCACCACCCAAAGGAGCGGGTGGACGTCGCGGGCCCGCCCGGTCACCAACCTGATCACCGCGTAGGTGACGAAGCCGGCGCCGATCCCGTTGGTGATCGAGAACGTGAACGGCATGAGCACGATGGTGAGGAACGCCGGGATGGCCAGCGCGTAGTCGTCCCATGGGATGTCCTTGACCCGGGTCATCAGCAGGAAGCCGACCACGACCAGCGCCGGCGAGGCCGCTTCGTAGGGGACCACGCTGACGAGCGGCGTGACGAACAGCGCGGCGACGAACAGCAGCCCGGTGACGACGCTCGCCAGCCCGGTCCGGGCCCCGTCGCCCACGCCGGCCGCCGACTCGATGTAGGTGGTGTTCGACGACGCCGACGCCGCCCCGCCGGCGGCCGCGGCCAACGAGTCGATGAGGAGCACCGGGCCGGCGCCGGGCAGCTCGCCGTTCTCGTCGAGCAGCCCGCCCTGGGCGCCCACGCCCACGACGGTGCCCATGGTGTCGAAGAAGTCGGCCAGCATGAGGGTGAACACCAGCAGCAGGGCGCTGATCACCCCGACGGCGGCGAACGAGCCGCCGAGGCTGAAGTGCCCGAGCAGCCCGAAGTCGGGCGTCGACACGAGCTTGTCGGGCAGCGCCGGCACGTTGAGGCTCCAGCCCCGCGGCTCCACCGGCATGCCCGGGACGACTTGCGCGCGCACGTCGACAATGGCATTGAGAGCGATGGCGAACAGCGTCGTCCCCACGATGCTGAGGAGGATCGCGGCCCGCACCTTGCGAGCCACCAGGACGACCGTCGCCAGGAGCCCGACGACGAAGACCAGCGTGGGCCACCCGACCAGCCGGCCGCCGACCCCGAGCCCGACGGGCACGGGCGACGAGGCGGCGTCGGGCACCCGGCGGACGAAGCCGGCGTCGACGAAGCCGATGAAGGCGATGAACAGGCCGATGCCCACCGCGATGGCGTTCTTGAGCGCCAGCGGCACCGCCGAGAAAACGGCCTGCCGCACGCCGGCCAGGACCAGCACGGTGATGGCCAGCCCCTCCAGGACGACGACGCCCATCGCCGCCGGCCATGACATCTGTCCTGCAAGCTGAAAGGCGACGACGGCGTTCAACCCCAGGCCGGCGGCGATGGCGAAGGGGTACCGCCCGACCACGCCCATGAGGATGGTCATGGCTGCGGCCACCAGGGCGGTGGAGCTGGCCACCTGGCCAATGTCGAGTTGGCGGCCGTTCACGTCGGCGGCGCCGGCGAGGATCAACGGGTTCAGGACCACGATGTAGGCCATGGTGAAGAACGTCGCCACCCCGCCCCGCACTTCCGTCCGGACGGTCGAGCCCCGCTCCTCCACCTGGAAGTACCGCGCCAGTCCGGTGGCGGTGCTCATCCGGGCGACCTCGCGCCCACATGGAGGATTGACGCCGGGTGTAGCGTAGGGCCCAGACACGACAACCACCCGAGCGTGCCGACCAGCCCCCGGGCTGGACCGGGAGCGATGCCCCAGACCCCGGCAGCGCGTCGATCTCGACGCTTGCCATTGGGATGGATCATGTTCACATCGGCTCGTTCGCCGGAGCTATCGGAGGGGCGGAGAACCCTGCCCCCGTTGGTCTCCCATGACCGCGGCCGTGCGGTGATCTGGCTGGGCGGCGAGCACGACATCGCCACCGTCGCCCTCCTGAGGGACACGTTGGCCGGTGTGATATCCGACGGCAGCGCCGACGTTGTCGTCGACCTGCAGCGGGTGACGTTTATCGACGCGGCCGTCATCGGCGCCATGTTGGACGGTCGGGAGGCACTGGTTCGCCAGTCCCGCCGGTTCTCCCTCCGGTCACCGTCGACGTGTGCCATGCACGTCCTCACCCTCTGCGGGTTGTCGGGTCTGGTGGAGTCCGCGTCATCCCTCCCACATGAAAGGACAAGTGAAAAGAGATGAGCTTCCTGTTATCGCTCGTCGTCATATTCATCATCTTTGCCGTCGCCGGATGGGGCTGGCGGTTCGTGCGCGGGCGCCGCTAATCGTCATCGCCGGCACGCCGCTGCGGTTGGCCTGAGCGACGGGCACCGCCATGGTCACCGCCGGTCGGCGGCGCCCTCCGCGTCGAACTGCCGGCGCAGGGAAAAAGCATGCGGCGTCGGCCCGTGCAGCCGGAGGTGGATAAGACGCCCGAGGCCCTCGTCGACCGTCGGCCGCATCCCCTCGTCGACCCACCACATAGCCGTCGTGAACCCGCCCAACGGTACGAACCAGCGGTTGCGGCGCTGCATGAACAGGGTGTGCCCGCTGCGGTACACGTACTTCTGCAGCGCCTCGAAGTCGGTCCAGATCGACAGGGTGACGATCACCCGGTCGTCGCCCAGCTGGCCGAAGGTGACCGGCCCGTCCTGCGGCGGCAGGCGCCAGAGGAAGCCCTTGCTCGTGTCGGCCAGCCAGTTCACGTCGTCGACGGCCTTGACGAAGCCCGACATCGCCGGCGCGTCGAGTGCGGCGGCGGGCAGGGCGACGTTGCACTCGGCGAGCTCCATGACCGGGTCATCTTCGCGCCGTGCCTGCGGTCTGGGAGTGGCAGCATCCTTGACGTGCTGCGCATGACCGTCGACGAGCGCCGGGCCCGGCTGGCCGTCCGCCACCGCCTGGCCGCCGGCGCCCGCACCGACGAGCCGGTCGCCATCGCCGACGGCGTCGTCGCCCTCCACGGCACCGACCCGTCGTCGGTGTTCCTGTCGGCCGCCGCCCGTATGGTCACGCCCGCCGTCGGGCCGTTGGAACGGGCGCTCTACGACGAGCGGCGGCTGGTGCGGACGCTGTGCATGCGCCGGACCATGTTCGTGCTCGCCGTGCCGCTGGTCCCCGTCGTCCAGGCCGCCTGCACCGACGCCCTGGTCCCGGCGCAGCGGAAGCGGACGCTTGGGATGATGGAGGAGGCGGGCATCGTCGACGCCGAGCGCCATCTGACCGAGCTCGAGGACGCGACCGTCGCCGCGATCGCCGAGCGCGGCGAAGCCACCGGCGCCGAGCTGTCCAAGCTCGTGCCCGGCCTCGGCCGCCAGCTGCTGGTCGGTGCCGGCACCAAGTGGGAGGGCACCGTCGGGCTGACCACCCGGGTCCTGTTCCTGCTGTCGACGGAGCAGAAGGTGGTGCGGGGCCGCCCGAAAGGGAGCTGGACCAGCAGCCAGTACCGGTGGTCGCCCATGTCGTCCTGGCTACCCGAGGAGCTGGCCCGGCCGACCGCCGAGGAGGCCAGGATCGAGCTGTGCCGGCGCTGGCTGGGAGCGTTCGGGCCGGCGCCTCTCACCGACCTGAAGTGGTGGACGGGGCTCACCCTCGGTCAGGTGCGCAAGGCGGTGCTGGGGCTCGACGTCACCGAGGTCGACCTCGACGGGGCACCGGGGATCGTCCTCACCGCCGACCTGGCGCCCACGCCGGCGCCCGATCCGTGGGTCGCCCTCCTGCCGAGCCTCGACCCGACGACCATGGGCTGGCAGCAGCGGGACTGGTACCTCGGCGGCCACGCCAAGACGCTGTTCGACACCAACGGCAACGCCGGCCCCACGGTCTGGAGCGACGGCCGGGTCGTCGGCGGGTGGGCCCAGCGCAAGACCGGCGAGGTGGTCGTCCAGCTGCTGGAGGACGTGGGCGCCGACGCGACCGCGGCGGTCGAGGCCGAGGCCGCCCGGCTCACGGCCTGGCTCGGCGACGTCCGGGTCACCCCGCGGTTCCCGACGCCGCTGCAGCGCCGGCTAACCGCTTGAGTTCAGCGTGCGCAGAGCCCGGCGCCAGGCCCGTAGGCCGGAGAACGCGGTCCAGTCGCCCCGGGACGCCTGCTCGACCCGGTCCGCCCGCACCCGCATCTCGGCGGCCACTTCGTCGGCGGTGGTCCACTGGCGGGACCCGCCCGGCGTCGAGACCGACGTGTGCACGGTCGAGCGGGTCGACAGCACCCAGAACTGGTCGACGAGGAACCCGGGCAGTCCGGCCCGCAACTGGTTCGCCGAGCCGGCGTGGCCGGCGAGCGCGCGGAATGCCCTCACCAACGGCTCGGGGTTCCGCGTGGCACCGACGGCCGCCGCGTCGGCCACCAGGTCGCGGGCGCCGTCGGCGTAGCGCCCGCCGAAGAAGGCGAGGAACGCGGTCGGCATCAGGAACGGGTTCACGAACACGGAGCCGAACAGCAGCGCGAACCGCGGCCCCTGCACCAGTTGCGCGGCGGTCGCCCACCGGACCCAGCGGTCCCCGGCCACGACCAGCTGCGAGGCCACCAGCCCTTCGAGCTCGTCCCGACCCAGGGAGTCCACCGCGCCCGACG
Organism: Acidimicrobiia bacterium; assembly: GCA_023265025.1. Lineage (GTDB taxonomy): Bacteria > Actinomycetota > Acidimicrobiia > Acidimicrobiales > AC-14 > CADCTB01. The sequence continues at coordinate 10,216 of JAHFUP010000010.1, forward strand.
TGGCCACCACCAGGTTCCCCGATCGGGTCGGGAAGGCGCCGACGTTGGGGACGTCGGAGTCGATGACCGCCACCCGGCCCTCGGGCACGCCGATGGCGATGGCCAGGCCGGCGGCCACGTTGCCCAGCCGGGCCGGCGCCTCGCCGGCGGTCAGCCGCCGGGCCACCCACTCCCCGTACCGGGCGACCGGCAGGGCGAACACCGCCAGCGCGACCAATGCCCACACGACCACGAACACGATGGCCGAGACGGCCAGCCGACGCGCCGAGAACCCGATGTAGATCGGTGCGGCCAGCGCGGCGGCGAGCACGGCCCAGCAGAACGCGGCCCGCACGGCCGCGGAGACCACCACGAGCCGGGCCCGCAGCGGCAGATCCATCAGCTCAACCGGGCGGCGCCGGAACCAGACCGAGGTTGGCGTAGATCTCGCGGGTCGCGCTCGACCGGTTCAGGGTGTAGAAGTGCAGTCCCGGCACGCCGTTGTCGAGCAGGTCGCGGCACAGCTCGGTGGCCAGCTCGACGCCGACCCGCCGCACGTCGTCGGGATCGTCGGCCACCGCCTCGACCCGGGCCACGATCTCGGGCGGCACCTCGCAACCCGACAGCTCGGCCATCCGCTTCACGCCCGACAGGCTGGTGATCGGCATGATGCCGGCGATGACCGGCTTGTGCATGCCCCGCTTGCCCAGGTCGTCGACCAGGCCCACGTAGTCGCTGGTGCGGAAGAAGAACTGGGTGATGGCGAAGTCGGCCCGCTCCATCTTGGCGACGAGGTGCCGGCGGTCGAGGTCGCGGTCGCCACCCGAGTTGGGGTGCAGCTCGGGGTGGGCGGCCACGCCGATGGAGAACCCGCCGATGGCCCGGGCCAGCTCGACCAGCTCGATGGCGTGGCTCAGCTCGGCGTGGCCGACCTCCTGGGCGTCGGGCGGCGGGTCGCCGCCGAGGGCCAGCACGTTGTCGACCCCGGCCTTGCGCAGCTCCACCAGGATCTCGGCCAGCTCCAGCCGGCTGTGCACCACGCAGGTGAGGTGGGCCATGGGGTTGAGCGCCGTCGTCTGGATCATGCCGGCGACGAGGTCGTGGGTGCGCTGGCGCGAGACCCGCCCGCCCCGGTAGGTGACCGACACGAACGCCGGGTCCAGGGGCTCCAGGTCGCGCAGGGTGCGGACGAGCGTGGCCTGCTCGACGTCGTTCTTGGGCGGGAAGAACTCGAAGGAGAACGTTGTCCCTTCGTCGAGCAGCTGGAGGATCTGCGTCATGCCCGCTGGGCCGCCCGCACCGCATTGGCCAGTAGGAGGGCGACGGTCGTCACGCCGACCCCGCCGCGGCGGGGAGTCACCCAGCCGGCCACCTCGACGACGGCCTCGTCCACGTCGCTGATGACGCGCTTCCCCTCCCACGTGAGCCCGGCCCCGACGACCGCAGCGCCCCGTCGGACGTCGCCCGGCCCGATCATGTTTGGCACGCCGGCCCCGCCGACCACGATGTCGGCCCGGCGGGTGTAGTCGGCCCAGTCGGGCACGCCAGTGTGGACCACGGTGACGGCGGCGTTGGCGCCCCGACGCTTCTGGGACAGCAGGAGCGACAGCGGCCGGCCGATCGTGGGGCCGCGACCGACGATCACGACGTTGCGACCCTCGACCGGCACCTCGTAGTGGGCCAGCATGGCGACGATGCCCGCCGGCGTGCAGGCCAGCGGGGCGTTCGTGGCTCCGAGAGCGAGGAGGCCAAGGTTCGTCGGATGGAGGCCGTCGGCGTCCTTCGCCGGGTCCACGGCGGCAATCGCCGCGTTGTAGTCCTGCCCACCGGGGAACGGGTTCTGGATGAGGAAGGCATCGACCGCGGGGTCCTGGTTGAAGGCCCGCACGGCATCGAGGATCTCGGCCTGGGATGCGTCGGCCGCCAGCTGCTGGTGCGCCGAGTGGATGCCCATGGCCTCGCACGCCTCGTGCTTCTTGCGGATGTAACCGGCGCTCGCCGGGTCATCCCCGACCAGGATCGTGCCCAGGCCCACCTGCACGCCCTCGGCCGCCAGCTTGGCCACGTCCTCCGCCACCTGAGCCAGGACGGCATCGGCGACGGGCGCCCCATGCATGATCACGGCGCTCATGGCGACCCGATCCGGCGGCCGTGGTCGCCGTCGCAGACGGCCCCAGGCGGCTGCCGGCGGAAGGAAACGGCGAGGGGCCCCCGGCTCCGCCGGCGGTCCAGAGCACGATCAACTCGCACGAACGGAGCGAAGCGAGTGAGTGCGATCAATGGCGGAACTGACGCTCGCCGGTGAAGACCATGGCCAGGCCCTGCTCGTCGGCCGCGTCGATCAGCTCCTGGTCGCGCATGGCGCCGCCAGGCTGGATGACGACCGCGGCGCCGGCCGACACCGCGGCGTCGAGGCCGTCGCGGAACGGGTAGAAGGCGTCGGTGGCGCAGGCGCCGCCCTTGCCCCGACCCGCGGCTTTGCGGGCCGCGATCTCGCCGGCGTCGACCCGGCTCTGCTGGCCGGCGCCGATGCCCACCGCCTGATCTCCGGCCACGAGCACGACGGCGTTCGACTTGGTGTAGCCCGCCAGCTTCCACGCCAGCTCGGTGTCGGCCCACTGCTCCTCGGTGGGGGCCACCTTGGTGACCACCCGCCAGTCGGCTCGCGTGGCGGCGAAGCGGTAGGGCTCCTGCACGAGGAACCCGCCGCTGATCTGGCGGACGTGCAGCCCGTCGTCGCCGGGCGGCGCAGCCTGCAGCAGCCGGGTGTTCTTGCGCTTGGCGATGAGGGCGTCGAGCGTGCCCGAGGCATACCCCGGAGCGATGACGACGTCGGCCTGGGCCGCGCCGACCATGAACGCGGCGGTGGCGTCGTCGACGGGACGGTTCAACGCCACGATGCCCCCGAACGCCGACTTCTCGTCGCACTCGTAGGCCAGCCGGTAGGCGGTGGCCAGGTCGCCGGCAACCGCCGCGCCACACGGGTTGGCGTGCTTGATGATGGCGACCGCAGGCCCGGGGCCCATCTCGTGCACCAGTTCCCAGGCGGCGGAGGCGTCGAACAGGTTGAGGTAGGACAGCGGCAGGCCGGCGTGCTGGACGACGTCGTCCCACCAGCTGTGGACGCCGAGCCGGCGGTAGCGCGCCCCCTGCTGGTGGGGATTCTCGCCGTAGCGCAGGTCCTGGGCCCGCTCCAGGCGGATGTCGAGCGTGGCCGGCAGCGGGCCGGCGCCGTCCTCGGAGCCCTGGTCGAGCCACGACACGATGGCCGCGTCGTAGGCCGCGGTGTGGGCAAACGCGGCGCGGGCCAGGCGCCGGCGGGTCTGGGGGCCGAGCAGGCCCTCGCGGGCCAGCTCCTCGAGCACCGCCGGGTACTCGGCCGGGTCGACGACGACACCCACGTGGGCGTGGTTCTTGGCCGCGGCCCGCACCATCGTCGGCCCGCCGACGTCGATCATATCGATCGACGGATCGGACCGGAACGGGTAGAGGTTGCAGACGACCAGCCCGATGGCGGCGATGTTCTGGGCCAGCAGGTCGGCCACGTGCTCAGGGCGGTCGCGGTCGGCCAGGATCCCGCCGTGGATGGCCGGGTGGAGGGTCTTCACCCGGCCCCCCAGCATCTCGGGGCTCCCGGTGACCTCCTCCACCGGCGTGCAGGCCACGCCGGCCGCGCTCAGGGCGCCGGCCGTGCCCCCACTCGAGACCAGCTCCCAGCCGAGCCGGGACAGGCCGCGGGCGAACTCCACCAGGCCGGTCTTGTCGTAGACGGAGATCAGGGCTCTCACGTCGAGATGAACTTTCGGATGGTCTCCGGATACAAGCGGTGCTCCACTTCCTTGATGCGCTCGTGCAGGGTCTCAGGGGTGTCGTCGTCGAGGACGGGCACCGCCTCCTGGGCCAGGATGGGGCCGGCGTCGACTTCGAGCGTGGCCACGTGGACGGTACAGCCCGTGACCTTGACGCCGTACGCCAGCGCTTCCTCGACGGCATGCCAGCCGGGGAACGCCGGCAGCAGGGCGGGATGGGTGTTGAGGATGCGACCGGGATAGGCGTCGTGGATCTGCTTGTCCAGGATGGTGCCGAACCCGGCCATGACGACGAGCTCGACGCCGTGGCGCTCCAGGGCGTCGACCACCGCCTCGGTGTAGGCGGCCCGGTCGAAATCCGGGCCGTAGCTCTCCCGCAGCACCAGCTCAGCCGGCACGCCGGCGGACTCGGCCACCGACGTCGCCCCGCACGGCCGGTCGACCACGACGGCGACCACGGGCAGCCCGGCCCGCAGGATGGCCTCCAGGTTGGTCCCCCCGCTGGAGGCGAGGACGCCGATGCGCATCACACGGCACCGTACCGCCCTTTCGTGGCAGGGTTGGGCGCCATCCATCTCGGACGTCAGTCACACGGAGGGGAGACGGTGTTCAGCAGGCTCAGTCGAGGCGAGCGAATCGTGGTGGTCGCCGGCGGTTTCCTGCTCCTCAGTCTGGCCTTCTTTCCCTGGCACCGCGCCGTGGTGTCCGGGTTCTTCGGCAGCGGCACCCTCAAGCGCACCGCCCTCCAGAGCCCCAACTCGTTCCAGGGGACGCTGGCGTTCCTGATCACCGTGGCCATGGTCGCCCAGGTCGTGATGACCAGGTACACCAACCAGAGGGTCAATCCCGCGCTGGTCCGACTGCAGGCGCCGGCGGGGCTGGCGGTCGTGGGCATCCTGGCCTGGAAGCTGGCGAGCGAGACCCTGTACCTCTCCGTGGGCGCGTACCTCGGCATGGCCCTCGCCGCCGCGGTGGCCTACGGCGGGCTCATGATGGCCCGCGAAGGCGGCAGCCGCCGCTAACCGCGGGACCAGGCGGCGGCCAGCTGCTGGCAGACGACGCACACGGGCAGCCTGCTCGGGTCGGCGGGGGGCTGGAACCGTGTCCCGCACAGCGCCTTGACCGCCCGGCCCTGCGTGCGGGCCGCGTGCAGCTCGTCGTTGCGGGCGTAGTGGGCCAAATCGTCGTCGTCCCCGTCGTCGACCTGGGGGTCGTCGACGTCTGGCGCGATGTGGTCAGGGGGACACCGCCTCCAGCCCGGGCGGGTAGGCGCCGGTCCTCGCCTTCCACGCCTCCGCCGCCCCCCGCTGCGCCACCAGCCGGGTCACCGCCAAGGCCACGCCGGACGACGCGGCCCAGATCAGGGCCTCGGACCACTTGGTGCCCGGCGCCGCCGGGTTCGTCGGCGGATCCCCACCTCGGGTCGTGCGCCACGCGGCGCGGAGCAGGGTGCGGGTCGCGGCGCCGGCCGCGGCGCCGCTCAGCGACCCCACCGCCTTCCAGAGCAGTCGTCGATCGGCCATTGGCGTCGATTCTGCCCGAGATCGGCCGGCGCCGAACCGCTACCGTGGTCGCATCAGGAAGGCGGCGGCGGTCATCGCGCTCGGACTACTGGCCGCCCCGGCGTGCGGTGGTGGTGGCGGCGGCTCGTCGTCGGGGCCGCCGGCGCCGGTGCAGACCGGCCAGGTCACCGTCGACGGGGTGGCGCGCAACTACCGCCTCTACGTCCCGTCGACCCTCGACCAGACCCGGTCGGCGCCCCTGCTGATGGTCCTCCACGGCGGCGCCAACACCGTCGACGACGCGGTGAAGACCATGGGCTTCGACCAGGGCACGGCCGGGGAGTACATCGTCGTCTACCCCGAAGGCACCCGCCGGGAGTGGAACGCCGGCGTGTGCTGCGGCTCGGCGCCGTCCCGCAGCCCCGACGACGTCGGCTTCCTCACCCAGGTCCTCGATCGCGTCGAGGCGGACCACCGGATCGACCCGGCGCGGGTGTTCGTGGCCGGTGTCTCGAACGGGGCGATGATGGCCTACCGCTTGGCGTGCGAGCGGGCCGATCGGATCACCGCCGTGGCGTCCGTCGCCGGCGCCGTTGTCACCGCGGAGTGCCGGCCCACCCGGCCGGTGTCGGTCCTGGAGATCCACGGCACCGAGGACCAGCTGGTCCCCTACCTCGGTGGCCAGCCGTCTGCGGTCGAGGCCCAGGGGGCGCCGCCGTACACCCCCACGGCGGACATGGTCCGGCGGTGGGCCGAAGGCGACCGCTGCCCGGCGCCGCTCCCGGTGGTGACCGTCGGCCCGATGACGATCGACTCGTGGACGGGTTGCGCCAAGGGGTCGGAGGTCAAGCTGATCACCATCCGGGGCGGCAGCCACGTCTGGTTCGCGTCGGGGCTCGGCCCGGCCAACGGCGCCACCGACGCCACCGGCCAGATCCTCCGCTTCTTCAGCACCCTCCGCCCGACACCCTGAGTCAGCGCCCCGGGGTGTCCCGGAGGCGGATCCACCGGTAGCCGGACCCGGCCAGCTCGACGCCCTTGAGCTCAGGGCCGAGGTCGTCGTACCGGCGGTCGGCGAACACCTCGATCGGGTCGCCCTCGGCGCCCGGCTGCTCGCCCAGGTCGACGGTCCGCCGGCGGTCCGACAGGTTGTGCACGGCCAGCATGACCCCACCCGGCGCTTCGTAGTGGAGGGCCAGAACCGAGGGCTCCCCCGTGTCGACCGGCGTGCACGTCCCGACACCGAACGCCGGGCATTCGCGCAGCGTCCGCAGCATCCGATCCATCCAACCCAGCAGCGATGCCGGGTCGCGCCGCTGGGCCTCGACGTTCACCGTCGCGTAGCCGAAACTCGCCGCCCGAGATGATCGGCCGGCACAGGTCCTTCTTCTTCGGCGTGGTGGAGAAGTCGGCGTTCGGGCGGCCCGACCACTGCATCGGCGTGCGGATGACGTCGCGCTCCTTGAGCGACAGGTCGTCGCCCATGCCGATCTCCTCGCCGTAGCGCAGGACGGGCGTGCCGGGCAGGGTGAATTGGAGGCTGTAGGCCAGCTCGATCCGCCGGCGGTCGTTGCCCATCATCGGCGCTGGGGCAGGCGTCGCCACGCGCCATGGCCAGGAACGTTGTACCAGCGCTCGTGCATGGTGGGGTACCTACCCGCCGGGGCGCACGACCACCGCGTCGGTTGTGCCGAGCGTCCCGTCCCATGCCAGCCCCTCGCCCCGGCCGGTCGTTGAGACCTCGACGACCCACGCGTCCGTGACCCTGCACGACACCGGGTCGTCGCCGAAGTTGGCCCACACCTGCCGCCGGTCGCCGTCGTCGCCGAGTCGCTCGTAGGCCAGCACGCCGGCCGGAGCGTCGAGCAGGCGCCAGCTGCCGGCGTGCAGCGCCGGCGACCGCCGGCGGGCGGCGAGGAGCCGGCGGTACAGGTGCAGCATCGAGGCCTCGTCCCAGGCCAGGCTGCCGGCGTCGCGGGTCCCGGCGTCGGGCGGCCAGGGCAACCACGGCTCCGCCGCCCAGCCGTGGGGAGGATCCTCGTGCCACGGGATCGGGGCGCGGCAGCCGTCGCGGCGGCCGGGGTCGACCCGCCGCTCCTCCGGTATCTCGGCGTCGCACAGGCCGAGCTCCTCGCCGGCGTACAGGAACGGCGTCCCCCGCAGGGTCAGTAGCACGCCGGCGGCCACCCGGGCCCGCGCCTCGGAGCCGCCGTAGCGGGTGCGGTGTCGGGGGGTGTCGTGGTTCGACAGGACCCACACCGGCCACGCGCCGGCGGCAGCCAGAGCGGCCTCGGACTCGACGATCCGCTCGGCCCAGCGGGCCGCCTCCCACGGCGCCCAGAGGAGCGAGAAGTTGAAGACCATGTGCAGCTCGTCGCCGGCGCCGTAGTACGGGACCAGCAGGCGCGGGGAGCCCAGGTTGACCTCGCCCACCATGACCCGGTCGCCGGCGTAGGAGTCGAGGACGGCCCGGATGCCCCGCAGCAGCGGGTGGGCCGAGGGATGGTCGTGCACGCCGACGAGGTCGATCTCGGCCAGCTCGGGCGGCTGGTCGGGCAGCGCCGCGTCCTTGCCGATCAGGTGGACGACGTCGGCGCGGAAGCCGTCGACGCCCCGGTCGAGCCAGAAGCGCAGGACACCGTGCATGGCCTCCACCACGCCGGCGTTGGCCCAGTTGAGGTCCGGCTGCTCGGGCAGGAACAGGTGGAGGTACCACTGGCCCGTCGCGTCGTCCCATGTCCACGCGCCGCCGCCGAACGCGGCGCGCCAGTTGTTCGGCGGACCACCACCCGCTCGGCCGTCCCGCCAGAAGTACCAGTCGCGCCGGGGCGAGTCCCGGGTCGACCGGGAATCGACGAACCACGGGTGGCGGTCGCTGGTGTGGTTCGGCACCCAGTCCAGCAGGATCTTGATGTCTCGGACATGGGCGTCGCCCAGCAAGCGGTCGAACCCCTCGAGGTCGCCGAAAACCGGGTCGACGTCGCGGTGGTCGCTGACGTCGTAGCCGAAGTCGGCCATGGGCGACCGGTAGATCGGCGACAGCCACACGCCGTCCACGCCCAGCCACCGCAGGTAGCCCAGCTTCGAGCGCACGCCCTCCAGATCCCCGATGCCGTCGCCGTCGGTGTCGAGGAACGACCGGGGATAGATCTGGTACAGCACGGCCGTCTTCCACCAGGGCATCAAGGGGAGTTACCCGCCCGGCGGGAGGGGGTACCGTGGCGCAGTGAACGGCATCCGTATCACCCCGTCAGGGCCGCACGAGTTCGGCGTGGAGGTGACCGACGCCGGCGAGACGACTTCGCACCGGGTCATTGTCCCGCAGGCGCTGCTGGACGATTGGGGGCTCGAAGACTCCGAGGCCGAAGCGGTCGTGCGGGAGTCCTTCGCGTTCCTGATGGAGCGCGAGCCGGCGTCATCCATCCTCCCGGAGTTCTCCCTGGCCATCATCCCCCGGTATTACCCGGAGTACCGCGACGAGCTCCCGGAGCGCCTCGGCGGCTAAGAACGGCCCAGCACCTCGGCCATCCTCGACCCGAGCTCGGTGGGGTCGAGCACGACGGTGGCGCCGGCCGCCTCCAGCGCCTCGATCTTGGCCGCCGCGCCGCCCTTGCCCCCGGACACGATGGCGCCGGCGTGGCCCATGCGCCGGCCCGGCGGGGCGGTCACGCCGGCGACGTAGGCCACCACCGGCTTGTCCATCTCCTCGCCGATGAAGGTCGCCGCCGCCTCCTCGTCGGCCCCGCCGATCTCGCCGATCATGATGACGGCGCGGGTCTCGGGATCGGCCTGGAACAGGCGCAGGCAGTCGATGAAACCGGTGCCGGGCACGGGGTCGCCGCCGATGCCGACGCAGGTGGTCTGCCCGATCCCGTTCCGGGTCAGCTCGTGGAGGGCCTGGTAGGTCAGCGTGCCGGAGCGGCTGACGACGCCGACCGGCCCGCCGGGCAGGGCGATCTCACCCGGCGTGATGCCCAGGTTGGCTTTGCCGGGCGAGATGACACCGGGGCAGTTCGGCCCGATCAGGCGGGTGCCGGGGCAGTTCCGGGCCAGGTGGTGGAAGGCGCGGGCCTCGTCGTGCAGCGGGATGCCCTCGGTGATGCACACGACCAGGGCGACGCCGGCCTCGCCGGCCTCGATCACCGCGGCCGCCGCGCCGCGGGCCGGCACGAACACCAGGCTGGCGTCGGCTCCCGTCGCCGCCACCGCCTCGGCGACAGTGTCGAACACCGGGATCCCCTCGACGTCGGCGCCGCCCTTGCCGGGCGTCACGCCGGCGACGACGTTGGTCCCGTAGGCCCGGTTGCGGAGGCCGTGGAACCGGCCCTGACTACCCGTCAGCCCCTGGACCAGGACCCGCGTCGACCGGTCGACGAGGATGCTCATGAAGCAGCCAGCGCAACGGCAGTCCGGGCCGCGTCCAGCATCGTCGGCCGGGAGACGAGCCGGTCCGACTCGTGCTCGGCGAGGATGGCCCGGCCCTCCTCGGCGTTCGTGCCGTCGAGGCGCACGACGATCGGGCTGCGCAGGTCGACCCGACCCAGGGCCTCGACGATGCCCTTGGCCACCTCCTCGCCCCGGGTGATCCCCCCGAAGATGTTGACGAAGATGGCGCGCACGGCCGGGTCGGCGTTCACCACGTCGAGGGCGGCGGTGATGACGTCGGCCGCCGCCCCGCCGCCCACGTCGAGGAAGTTGGCCGCCCGGCCGCCGGCCTGGGCCACCACGTCGAGGGTGCTCATGACCAGGCCGGCGCCGTTGCCGATGATCCCGACGCTGCCGTCGAGGCCGACGTAGGTCAGGCCCTTCTCCCGGGCCGACCGCTCCCGCGGGTCGAGTCCCTCCAGGTCCCGCCACGCCTCCCACCCGGGGTGGCGGAAGGCGGCGTTGTCATCGAGAACGACCTTGGCGTCCATGGCCAGCACCCGCCCGTCGGCCACCAGGGCCAGCGGGTTGACCTCGACGAGCTCGGCGTCCTCGGCCGTGTAGGCGTCGTACAACCTGACCAGCAGGCCGGCGAGCGGCTCGACCGCGTCGCCGGTGATGCCGGCGCCGGCGACGGCCGCCGCCGCGTCGGCCTCGGACAGCTTCTCCAGCGGGTTCACATGGAAGCGGTGGATGGCATCGGGGTAGTCGGCGGCGACCTCCTCGATGTCGACCCCGCCCCGGGCCGACAGCATGCCGAGGTGGAGCTTGGCCGCCCGGTCGAAGGTGAACGAGAAGTAGAGCTCACGGGCCGCGGTCAGCGCCTCCTCGACCCAGACCTTGTGGACGACGTGGCCCTTGATCGACATGCCGAGCACCGCGCCGGCCGCCGCGGCCAGCTCGCCGGCGTCGTGGGCCAGCTTGATGCCGCCGGCCTTGCCCCGCCCCCCGACGGGCACTTGGGCCTTGACCACCACGGGGTACCCGATGGCGTCGCCGGCGGCGACGGCGTGGTCGACGTCCAGCGCGAGGTGCCCGACGGGGACCGGGACGCCGTGCGCGGCCAGGACGCGCTTGCCGGCGTGCTCCAGGAGATCCACCGCCCGCATACTAGGGGTGTGGCCGATCCCGATTCCCTGGACCCAGTCGACCCGAGCGCGGCCCGCCGGCGGACTGTCATGTTCACCGCGATCGGCGCCGTCCTGGCCGGCGCCCTCCTCTTCGCCATTGTCGCCCGGGTGGCCAGCACCAGCTCCGGCACCACGGCCACGCCGTCAGGGGGCAAGCGCGTGGCCCAGTTCGACCTCGGGCGGGCCAAGGACTTCGCCCCGACGATCGCCCGCTCCGGCCCCCTCCTGTTCCCCGACCCCCAGGGGAACACCCGGGACATCTTCGTGCAGCACCTGGGCGGCGACACCTGGCTGGCCTTCGAGGCCCGGGTCGCCGGCGCGCCGCGGCAGTGCGTCCTCAAGTGGGAGCAGGGCGCCCGACGCTTCGTCGACCCCTGCGACGGCCGGACGTTCACGGCCGACGGCGCCGGCCTGGTGTCGTTCCCGACGACCGTCAACGACAAGGGCCGGGTCATCGTCGACCTCAGCAGCCCGCAGAGCCCCACGACCGCGATCGCCGCTCCCTCCTACTGAGCCCAGTCAGTGTCGCACTCTGTTTCCTTATCTGATAACGCGGTACCGTGGGGTCCGTGCCAGAGCCTCTCTCGTTGGACGCCGTGCTCGACAGTGCCGCTCGGCTCCAGGAGTTGGTGCCCGGAGCGGTCCTCGTCGGCGGGTCGGCCGCCGCGTACCACGCCGGCCACCGCCTCTCCCTCGACCACGACCACGTCGTCGAGGACCTGGCGACCCGTTTCGACACGGTCCTCCAAACGCTCGAAGCGCTCGACGACTGGTCGACCGCCCGGCTGGCCGGCGGCAAGCTCATCCTCGGTGAGCTCGGCGGGATCGAAACGGGTGTTCGCCAGATGGTCCGGGAGCGGCCACTGGAGGTTGAGGAGGTTGCCATCGGCCGACGGGTGCTGCGGGTGCCGACGCGGGATGAAATCCTGAGGATCAAGGCCTGGCTGGTCGTGTCCCGAAATCAGACCCGCGATTACCTCGACGCCGCCGCCCTGTCGGATCGCATCGGCATCGAGCCCGCCGGTCACCTGCTCGCCCACATTGACGACTACTACGCCGAGGTGAACAGGCGACCCGAGGCCGTCGCCACCCAGGTCGCCCGGCAGTTCGCGGACCCCGCGCCCAAGGACTCGTCGGTGACGAAGCGGCTCAGCTCGTACCGGCACCTCGATGCCCGCTGGCACGACTGGCGCACAGTCGTGGAGACCCTGCGAGCGGTGGCGGTGTCGATGACCGACCCAGTCGACGGAGGAGCGGCACGATGAGCGTGCGCTTCCGCAACGTCGAGGTCGACGAGACCGCCCCTCTTGGCACATGGCCGCCCGAAGCGATCGAGATTCTCGTCGACCGCGGCCATCTGTCGGATTGGCGGCGCATTGCCGACGCGCTCACCCAGGACCCGTGGGGCCCGCTGGCCCGAACGGTGGAGGAGATCGTGGGGCTCGACAGCCACTACGGCGTCGATCGGATTCTCGAGCGGGTCCTGCAGCGAGAACGTGAGCGGCACACCCTCGCCGGTCGTCGCCGCTATGCCGACCACCTCCGTGACCTGCGCCGCTCAGCAGGCGTGTCAATGCGCGAACTGGCCGCGGCAGCCGGTACCTCGCCCGCAAGGATTTCCGACTACGAGAACGCACGCGTCGCACCGACCACGGACCTCCTCGCCCGGATCGAGGACGTACTGGAACGTCGGCGGGCCGCCGCCGGCTGAGCCCCGAGCGCTTGGCTGGGTGGCGAGTGGTGCCAGCACCCCTTGCCATCCGGGGCGGGGCCTGCTTCGCTTCAACGGTGAGAGCTGGCAGGAAGCTCGGCGGCCTGTTGCTCTGCTTCGCCCTCACCGCGGCCGCGTGCAGCGCCGGCGGTCCCGAGCAGCCGACCACCCTCCTGCGGGTGCTGATGACCGACGACTGGGTGACCGTGCCGTTTGTCGACGCGGTGCGCAGCTTCGAACGCCAGCACCCCACCGTCCGGGTGGTCATCGAGAAGGGGCCCATCTCGCTGCTGACCGACGCGGTGCGGGCGGCCATCGGCAGCGGCGCCCCGCCCGACGTCGTCCAGGGCCACGCCTTCTCCGCCGCCGGCCAGGGCCTGGCCCAGCCGCTGGACGACCTGTGGGCCGGGCACCTCGACGACGCCGAGTTCTTCCCGGGCGCGGTCGAGGACGTCACCTGGGCCGGCCGGCGATACGGGGTGCCCCTCGACACCAACGCCCTCGTCCTGCTCTACAACGCCGACCTCCTGCGCGCCGCCGGCGTGCCGGAGCCCGGTCCCGACATGACGTTCGCCCAATTCGAGGCCATGGTGAAGGCACTGACCACGCCGGACGGCCGCCGGCGGGGGCTCGTCGTGCCCACCAGCACGTGGTGGGCCTACGGGTGGATCCGGGCCAACGGGGGCGAGACGGTCGACGTCAACCCCGACGGCACCGCCCACCTCAGCCTCGACACGCCCGAGGTCGTCGGCGCCATGTCGTACTTGCGGGGCCTCATCGACAAGGGCTACGCCTTCCCGCCGCGCGCCGCGGACTCCCACAGCGGGGATGCGGTGGCTCTGTTCGCCAACGGGTCGGTCGCCTTCCATGCCAGCGGCTCGTGGGATCTGGTAACGCTGCGCCACGTCGTCCCGGGCACGAACTGGCGGGTGGCCCTGATGCCGAGGGGCCTGGCCGGGCCCTCTGCCGGCTCGGCCCTCGGCGGCAGCAGCATGTGGGTGCCCCGCCAGGCCGAGCACCGGGAGCTGGCCTTCGAGTTCATGACCCACCTCATCGCCGACGACAACGCGCTGCGCCTGGCCAAGGAGGAGGGACGCCTTCCGGTCCGGCCCCGGGTGTTCGAAGACCCATTTTTCGCCGATCGCGACCTCCAGGTCTTCCTTGAGCAGCTGCGCACCGCCCGCCCGCCCAAGCTCGGTGCGTTCGACAGGCCCGCCGAGGAGTTCACCTCTGCGGTGGAGGACATACTTCTTCCCGGCGGCGCCGACCCGCAGGTGGCGATGCACGATGCGCAGGAGCGCGCCCTCGCCTCTCTTCGACCGTGAAGGCGGCGCGGGCCCGCTCGTCGATCCTCTTCAAGGTGGTCGGCGCGCTCGTCGCCGCCCTCACCGTCTCCACCGCGGTCACCGCGCTGGTGGCATCACGTCTCACGCGCACGGCCCTGGACGGCCAGGCGGTGCGGACGGCCCAGAGCCACCTCAGCGTGCTCCAGGAGGCCTACAGCGAGCGGGAGCGGTCCCTCGTCGTGACCGCCCGGAACCTGGCCGAGAGCCTGATCACCCGCGGCCTCCTCGACCCCCAGAAGCGCCCGGACCTCATCGCCGAGCTGGGCCGGTCATCCGGCAACCTGGAGCTCGGCATCCTGCGGATCCTCGACGTCGGCGGGCGCGACCTCTCGCCGCCCATAGGGATCGGGGCCACTCTTGCGTCCCCGCCCGGCGCGCCGGACGAGCGGGTGTCGCTCGACCCCGCCAGCCGCCTGCTGCGCACGACCGAGGGCCGCTTCGTGCAGGCCGTCCCCGTCGCTCTCGGCAACGGACCGAGCCGGCTCATCCTGATCGCCGGCTACGACTTCTGGGATCCCTTCGCCTACCGGCTCCGCAAGCAGATCGGCAGCCTCGACCACATCGTGCTCGTCGCCGGCGGCCAGATGGCGGGCTCGACCCTCACCGAGCAGCCCACGGCCCCGCCGGCCCGGGACCGCAAGACCGGCGTGGTGCCCAGGGAGCCCACCGTCGTCGACGTCGGCGGCACCCGCAGCCTGGTCGCGTACACGCCGGTGAGCCGCTCGCCCGAGGACCCTGTCGGCGGCGCCCTGGGCGTCGTGCTGACGAACCCCACAGGCGCCCTCCGCCGCTCGCTGGCCGAGACCCGTCTGATCGCCGGCCTCCTCTCTAGCCTGGTCGCCCTCGGGCTGTGCTGGCTGCTGGTGCGCGCCCTCGTCCGACCGCTGGTCGAGCTGGCGGGTACCGCCGTCCAGGTGGCCGGCGGCGACAACGTGTCGTTCCGGTCCGGTGGCGGCGACGAGATCGCCATGCTCTCCGGGTCGCTGGAACAGATGCGCGTCGAACTGCAGCGCCGCCTCGAGACCATCGCCGCCCAGGCCCGCGAGCTACGGGAAAGCTCACAGCGCATCGTCGCCGCCCAGGACGGCGAACGCCACCGCCTGGCCCGGGACCTCCACGACGGGCTCCAGCAGCAGCTCGTCGTCCTCCGGATGCAGGTCGGGATGATCGAGGACAGCGACGCCGCCCTCGGACGCCTCGGCGAGCAGCTCGACTCGGTCATCGAGCAGCTCCGGGAGGTGACGCATGACCTCTATCCGTCGATCCTCGTCGACCGGGGCCTGGCCGCGGCCCTGCACAGCTACATCGGCCGGCTGCCGGTGTCCGTCCACCTGACGTGCGAGCCGGCGGACTTCCCCCGGCTGTCGCCCGAGCTGGAGAGCGCGGCCTACTTCCTCCTGGGCGAGGCGATGACCAACGCCCTGAAGCACTCGGGCGCGTCGACGATCGACCTGGGCGTGGGCCTGTCCGACGGGTGGCTGGAGGTCTCGGTGGCCGACGACGGCCGGGGATTCGTGCCCGACGACGGCCGCCGGCGGGGTGGCCTCCTGCACATGGAGGACCGGGTGAGGTCCTTCGGCGGGACGCTGGCCATCACATCGTCGCCGGGAGAGGGCACGCAGGTGGTGGCCCGCTTCCCCCACCGGGCCGCGGTCGAAGTTCCGACCTAGTCGACGTTTGGGAATCGAAAGCCTTGAACGATGTGACAGGTCTCTCGCCGTGGGGGCGTGGGGGGCGCCGCCCCCCACAGGGGGCCCGCAGGCGGCTTTGCCGCCGAGGAGCCTGAGTGCCGCCGGAGGCGGCTCGACCAACGGGAGGGGGCCGGGGGGAGGGGGCTTTGGCCCCTCCCCCCGCTAATCCACGTTGCGCTGGAGGAAGAACAGCACCGCCGCCACCCGGTGATTGATGTCGAGCTCCTCGGACAGGCCGAGCTTCCGGAAGATCCCGTTGATGTGCTTCTCGACCGCCCGCTCCGAGAGGTAGAGGGTGGCCGCGATCGCCGCATTCGTCCGGCCGCTGGCCATCAGGGCCAGCACCTCGTGCTCCCGCTCGGTCAGGCCGTGGAGCCGGGACCGCGACCGCCGGCGCTGGGCCTCCATCAGCGCGTCGACCACCTTGGGGTCGAGGATCGATCCGCCGTGGGCCACCTCGCGGATCGCCTCGGCCAGCTGGGCCGGGCGACCGAGGCGTTCCTTCAGCAGGTAGGCCAGCCGGTTCGACCCGTCGCGCAGCAGCTCCAGGGCGTACTCCGGGTCGGCGTACTGGGACAGGATGACGACGCCGATCGACGGGTGCTTCTGCCGGATGAGGTGGGCGGCCTCGATGCCCTCGGCCCGGTGGGTGGGCGGCATCTTGATGTCGAGGACGACGACGTCGGGCGCCAGCTCGTCGATCAGGGCCATGAGCTCGGGCGGGTCGGCGGCCAGCCCGACCACCTCGATGCCACCGACAGCGGAGAGCACGCTCTTGGCGCCCTCGCGCACCAGCAGCTCGTCGTCCGCGATTACCACCCTCAGGTGCCCCAGCACGCCCGCCATCCTCCCTCACGACGGGGGGTGCTAGCACCCCTTCCCCAAGACGCAAGGTCTCACCATTCCGCCAGGGGCGGAAATCTGGCCAAATAGGCGCCAGGGCAGCACTCTGTAGAACAGGAGCCTCACGTGGGCAGGGCCAAGCGGTTGGGCGGCGGAACCGGCGGCAGCGGACTGGCAATCGAGTTCGTGCGGACACGGAAGGTCGTCCGCCTCTTGGGCTGGACGCCGGACGTCGTCATCGATCCGCTCGAGATTCCCCTGGATGTGCTGTGCCGGGAGCTCGGCATCGCCCCGCGTGACGTCGGTGCACCGGTGCGCTTCCTCGTCTTCGCCGGCAGCCACCATCGACCCCTGGGCGGCCTGCGGGACCTGGTCGGCACCTTCGACGACGAGGCGAGCGCCTGGGCCGCCTTCCGGGACCGTCGCCAGAGCCAGGAGAGCGGCGAAGGCTGGGCCGAGCTGGCCACCATCGACCTCAGCGGCCACGTGGAGCAGCTGGCCTGGTTCGGGTTGCACCCCACGTCCAATCCGGCGACGCCGGCGCCGGTCAGCGGCCTGCCCCGGCGAGCCGACACGCGGCCCCTTCGGGGCCACGAGCATCCCGCCTACCTCCGGGCCGTCACGCCTTCTTGAGGGGCGACCAGGCCAGGAGCAGCCGCTTCTCCCCCACGCTGGGGAACCGGATGATGACCTCGGCCGAGTCGCCGCTGCCGATCATCTCCAGGACCACGCCCTCGCCCCATTTCCCGTGGACGACGTCGTCGCCCACCCGGATGCCGAGGCGCTCGGCGCCGGTCGATCGGACGGGCCGGACCTCCGACGGCGGCCGTGAGGCGGCCTCGACGATGCGGTCCCGACCCCAGGACCCGGAAGCGCCGGCGCCGGCGCTCCGGGCCCGGTGGCTGCCCTCCACCAGCTCGGTGAGCCGCTCGGGGATCTCCTTGAGGAACCGGCTGGGCGAGTTGTACTGCGTCGAGCCGAACAGCGAGCGGCTCCACGCGTTCGTCAGGTACAGCCGCTCGCGGGCCCGGGTGATGCCGACGTAACAGAGCCGGCGCTCCTCCTCCAGCTCGTTCGGATCCTCGAACGACCGCAGGTGGGGGAAGACCCCGTCCTCGAGGCCGATCAGGAAGACGTCGGGGAACTCCAGACCCTTGGCGGTGTGGAGCGTCATGAGCACGACGCTGGAGGCGTCGTCGGGGATCTGGTCGGAGTCGGCCACCAGGCTGACCGTCTCCAGGAAGTCGGCGACGCTGGCATCGCGGCCCTCGGCGAGGGCGTTCTCCTCGTACTCCCGGGCGCCGGCGACCAGCTCGGCCAGGTTCTCCAGCCGGCCCTGGGCCTCGATCGACCCGTCCGACCGCAGCTCATCCTCGTACCCGGTGCGGGCCAGGACGGCTTCGAGCATCGCCGAGGGCGACTTCTCGAGCGTTCGGAGCTCGTCGAGCAACCCGACGAGCTGGGTGACACCGGCCAGCGCCCGCCCGCCCACGCCGGCCTCCTCGGCCTTGGCCAGGGCGTCGATGAACGGCCGCCCCCGGCTCGTCGCCCAGTTGTCCAGCCGGGCCAGGCTGGTGTCGCCCACGCCCCGCTTCGGCACGTTGATGACCCGCCGGACCGACACCTCGTCGGCCGGGTTCACCACCGCCCGCAGGTAGGCCAGCGCGTCCTTGATCTCCCGGCGGTCGTAGAAGCGGGTGCCGCCCACCACCCGATACGGGATCCTGAGCCGGACCAGCTGCTCCTCCAGCACCCGGCTCATGGCGTTCGTCCGGTAGAAGACGGCCATGTCGCCCCAGCGCTGGTTCTCGGTCTCGTGGAGGCGCTGCATCTCGCGGCCCACCCACGCCGACTCCTCGTGCTCGTCCTCGGCGAAGTAGCGGCGGATCAGCTCGCCGCCCACCTGCTCGGTCCAGAGGGCCTTGGGCCGGCGCATGGCATTGTTGGCGATGACCGCGTTGGCGGCGTCGAGGATGGTCGACGTCGACCGGTAGTTCTGCTCCAGCACGACCACGGTGGCGTCGGGGAACTGATTCTCGAACTCCAGGATGTTGCGGATGTCGGCGCCCCGGAACCGGTAGACGCTCTGGTCGCTGTCGCCGACGACGCAGATGTTGCGGTGCTTGCGGGCCAGCTGGACGACGAGGGTGTTCTGAGCCGCGTTGGTGTCCTGGAACTCGTCGACCAGCACGTGGGCGAAGCGGTCCTGGTAGTACGCCAGCACGTGGGGGTGGGCCCGGAGCAGCTCGACAGTCCGCACGAGGAGGTCGTCGAAGTCCATGGCGTTGGCGTCGACCAGCCGGCGCTGGTAGTCGGCGTACACCTGGGCGATGCGCTTCTCGAACGGGCCCCGGGCGCGATCTGTGTACGCCTCCACGCTCACCAGGTCGTTCTTGGCCGCGCTGATGGTGGCGTGGACGGAGCGGGGCGGGAAGCGCTTGGCGTCCAGGTTCTGGTCACGGATGACGTAGCCGGTCAGGCGCTCGGCGTCGGCCTGGTCGTAGATCGTGAAGGACGACGAGTAGCCGAGGTGGTGGCCGTCACGGCGGAGGATGCGGACGCAGGCGGAGTGGAACGTCGACACCCACATCTTGCGGGCGACCGGCCCGACGAGCGCCGCCACCCGGCCCTTCATCTCGTCGGCGGCTTTGTTGGTGAACGTGATGGCCAGGATCTCGAACGGCGAGACGCCCTGGTCGCGGATGAGCCACGCCACCCGGGAGGTCAGCACCCGGGTCTTGCCGGAGCCGGCGCCGGCCACGATCAGCAGCGGGCCGCCGGGGTGGGTGACGGCCTCCCGCTGCACCGGATTCAGGTTGGCGAGCAGGTCGGGACGCGCCATCGGTGGGTCTCAGGTTACCGGCGGGTTGTTTCCTCCGGGCTGACCCCGGGAACGCACGGCCCATGCGGGCAGTCGTGTGGCACGGCAAGGGCGACGTCCGTGTCGACACCGTCGACGACCCCAAGATCACCGAGCCGACCGACGCCATCGTCCGCATCACCTCGACCGCCATCTGCGGGTCTGACCTCCACCTGTACACGAAGCTGTGGCCGGTCATGGACGAGGGCGACATCATCGGCCACGAGCCGATGGGGATCGTCGAGGAGGTCGGCCCGGAGGTCCCGAACCTGCGGCCGGGCGACCGGGTGGTCGTGCCCTTCAACATCTCCTGCGGCTGGTGCGACCAGTGCTCCGACCAGCTCTACTCCCAGTGCTCGACGACGCAGAACACGTCGTCGCGCAAGGGCGCCAGCCTCCTCGGCTACACCAAGCTGTACGGCCACGTGCCCGGCGCCCAAGCCGAGTTCCTGCGGGTGCCGCAGGCCCAGTTCGGGCCGATCAAGGTGCCCGAAGGACCGCCGGACCACCGGTACCTCTTCCTGTCGGACGTCCTGCCCACGGCCTGGCAGGCGGTGGAGTACGTTGGCGTTGCGCCCGGCCAGACGGTCGCCGTCCTCGGCCTCGGGCCCATCGGGCAGATGGCAGCCCGCATCGCCCTGCACAGGGGCGCGGCGCGGGTGATCGGCATCGACAAGGAGCCCGACCGGTTGGCCATGGCCGGGCGCCACGGCGTCGAGCCGCTGGACTTCTCCGCCGTCGGCGACGTGACCGATGCCATGTTCGAGGCCACGGGCGGAGCGCTGTGCCACGCGGTCATCGACGCGGTGGGCATGGAGGCGTCGGGCTCGCTGATGGACTCTGTGCTCCAGGCCACCAAGGTGCAGCCCGACAAGCTGGCCGCCCTCCACCAGGCCCTAGGGTGCGTCCGCCGGGGCGGGACGCTGTCGATCAGTGGCGTCTACGGCGGGCCGTTCCCGATGTTCCCGCTGGGCGACCTGTTCGACAAGCAGGTCACCATCCGGATGGGCCAGGCCAACGTCCGCCGCTGGGTCGACGACATCCTGCCGCTGCTGACCGACGCCGACCCCCTCGGCGTCGACGATCTCGTCACCCATGAACTGCCCCTTGAACAGGCTCCCTACGCCTACGAGATCTTCCAGAAGAAGGAGGACGGCTGCATCAAGGTGGTCCTCGAGCCCTAACCTGGTGCCGTGGTGACCACGGCGGACGCACCCGCCAGGAGCCGGGAGGAGCCGCCCCGGCTCTCGGCACGGGAGGACCTGCTCACCGTCGCCTTCAGCGCCTGGCTGATCTGCGGGATCTTCGTCGACGGCTGGGCCCACAACAACGACAAGCCCGAGTCGTTCTTCACGCCCTGGCACGGCCTCTTCTACTCCGGGTTCTTGGCGACGGCGCTGTGGATGCTGTCGCGATACCAGCGCCATGGGCGCATCCCGGTCGGCTACGGGCGGGGGTTCGTCGGCCTGGCGTTGTTCGCCGCCGGCGGCGTGGGCGACATGGTGTGGCACCTGGCTTTCGGCGTCGAGGTCGACCTGGAGGCCCTGCTCAGCCCGACCCACCTGGTCCTGTTCGTCAGCGGGATCCTGGTGGTCTCCAGCCCGCTGCGGGCGGCGTGGTCCGACGCCGGCCAGCGATCGCTCCCCCTGCCGGCGCTCCTGTCGATGACGATCGTCACCGCCGCCGTTGCGTTCTTCCACATGCACTTCTCGCCGTTCCTCACCGACGCCATGACTGCCCCGCCCTACCGGTTCGCCGCCGGCCTGGGCCGCGGCGGCGGGTGGCTGGCCGACGAGCTCCAGCTCGAAGGGTTCGCGGCGATCCTGCTCACCACGGTGATCCTGATGGGGCCTACCCTGTTGCTGCTGCGTCGCTGGCGCCTGCCGGTCGGCAGCCTGACCCTCCTGTTCACGGTGGTCGTCGCCCTCTCCTGCGCCCTCCTCGGCTTCGAGATGCCCGAGACGATCCTCGCCGGCGTGGTCGCCGGCGCCGGCGCCGACCTGCTGGCGGGGACGCTGCAGCCGTCCCGGTCGCCGGCGACCGTCCTGCGCGTTGTCGGCTTCGCGGTACCGGTCGTCCTGTGGCTCACCTACTTCGCCGTGCTGGCGACCTTCTACAGCGTCGGCTGGTCGGTCGAGCTGTGGTCGGGCATCACCGTCATGTCCGGCCTCGCCGGCCTCGGCCTTGCCGTGCTTATGACGCTGGCGCCGCCGGCGGACGTGTGATCCCGGTGCGTTTCTGGTCGTGAAAGTCGGACGAAACCGACACGATCACGACCAGAAATGCACCGAGACCTTTACTCCCACTCGATGGTGCCGGGGGGCTTGGACGTGATGTCCAGCGCCACCCGGTTCACGCCGGGGACCTCGGCGATGATGCGGCTCGAAATCGCTTCGAGCACGTCGTAGGGCAGGCGGGCCCAGTCGGCGGTCATGGCGTCGTCGCTCACGACCGCCCGCACGATCACCGGGTAGGCGTACGTCCGCTCGTCGCCCATCACGCCCACCGTGCGGATGGCGAGCAGCACGGCGAAGCTCTGCCACAGCTCGTTGTAGACGCCGGCCCGCTTGATCTCCTCGATGACGATGGCGTCGGCCTGGCGCAGGATCTCGAGCCGCTCGGGGGTGACCGTGCCCACGATCCGCACCGCGAGGCCCGGCCCCGGGAAGGGCTGGCGCCAGACGATCTCCTCGGGCAGCCCGAGCTCCTCGCCGACGGCGCGCACCTCGTCCTTGAACAGGTTGCGCAGCGGCTCGACCAGCTCGAACTGCATGTCCTCGGGCAGCCCGCCCACGTTGTGGTGGGACTTGATGCGGGCCGCGTCCTTGGTGCCGGACTCGATGATGTCGGGGTAGAGCGTGCCTTGGACGAGGAACCGGGCGTCGGAGAAGTCGGCCGCCACCTCCTCGAAGACCCGGATGAACGTCCGGCCGATGGCCTTGCGCTTGAGTTCGGGGTCGTCGACGTCGCGCAGCGCCTCGAGGAACCGGTCGGCGGCCTTCACGTGGACAAGGTCGACCTGGAACTGCCGGCGGAACGTGTCCTCGACCTGCTCGGACTCGCCGGCCCGCATGAGGCCGGTGTCAACGAACACGCACGTGAGCTGGTCGCCTACGGCCTTGTGCACGAGCGCGGCCGCCACGGCGCTGTCGACGCCGCCCGACAGCCCGCAGATGACCTTCTCGGTGCCGACCTGGGCCCGGATGGCTTCCACCGCCTGCTCGACGATCGACGTCATCGTCCAGCGGGGCAGGCAGCCGCAGACGTCGTAGAGGAAGTGCTTCAGGATCTCCTGGCCCCGGACGGTATGCGCGACCTCGGGGTGGAACTGGACGGCGTACACGGCCCGGTCGACGTCCTCGAGCGCGGCGATCGGCACCATGGCGGTACGGGCGGTGACCCGGAAGCCCTCCGGCGCCCGGACGATCGAGTCGGCGTGGCTCATCCAGACGTCCTGCTCGGACGGCAGGCCGGCGAACAGGCCCGAGCTGGCGATCAGCTCCAGGGCGGTGCGGCCGTACTCGGCCACACCCGTCCGGGCCACCTCGCCGCCGAGCTGCTGGGCGATCAGCTGGGCGCCGTAGCAGATGCCCAGGAGAGGCACGCCACTGTCGTACAGGGCCTCGTCGATCGACGGTGCCCCGGGGACGTGCACCGACGCCGGCCCCCCGCTGAGGATGATCCCCGCCGGCTTGCGGGCCAGCATCTCCGCGAGCGGCATCGTACGGGGCACGATCTCGCTGTACACGTGCGCCTCGCGCACCCGCCGGGCGATGAGCTGCGCATATTGAGCGCCGAAGTCGACGACCAGCACATTGTCGAAAGCCATCGCCCAGCCTACCAGTCGCCGCCTCCGCCGGTATCCTGGCGGGAACGTCAAGGGAGGATCGACGTGGTGCACGATCACAGGCTCCGTCCGCTCGAGCGAAGGGTGCTGAGCCTCAGCGAGGCCGGGCTCGACGACGCCGAGATCGGCCGCCGCTTCCGCCACAGCCCGGAATGGGCGGCGAGGGTCCGGGCCTTGTCCGCCATCCCCCGCCCGTCGGGTCACCAGCTGCGGGGCGACGTCCTGCGGCCGCTCGAGCGGCGGGTCCTACGGTGGCGGGCGGCGGGCGCCGACCCGGAAGACTTCTCCACTCGCTTCCGGCGCAGCCCGGATTTCCTCCGCCGGGTCGAGGCCCTCGCCCAGTACCGGCTCCGCCCCCCGGAGGACTCGGACTGAGGTGTAGTCCAGACGTCAGCGGGATTCGCAGGCAATGCCGTCGCCGTCGGAGTCGAGGCGGTACACGTCCCGGCCGACCACCTGGAAGTTCTTGGTGCTGACGTAGCCCGGCCCGTTGCCGCTCCCGCCGGCGCAGTCGACGTCGGAGAACCCGGTCGGCACGCAGGCGCCGGCATAGGACGAATGGCAGCCGGCACTCGGGGCCGGCGCCGTGGTCGTCGTCTCCCGGGCGACGGTGGCCAGGGTGGTGGGCGTGGCGGTGACCTTGGTGGTTGGTGCGGCCCCAAGGGGGACGGCGGGCGCAACCGTGACAGGGGCCGGCGCGGTGGTCGTGGACTGGCACGCCCGCCACAGGCCGAGGTCGGCGCTGCGAGCCTCGGCCACCGCGGCCCGGAACTCCTCGGCGTGGGCCACGTTGGGCGGGACCGTGAGCTGGGCGGCGAAGCCGTTGCGGGCGACGGCCAGGTTCACGAACACGCCGTCGGTCAGCTTGTACACGTAGCCGAGCGTGCGCCCGTAGCGATCCAGGCGCTCTACGTCGTACGCCAACCGGACCCTGGTGCCGACGGGCAGAAGCTCGTTGAGGTACCGGGTCGCCTCGGACCCGAAGCACTGCAAGCCGCCTGTGGTCTCCGGTGTGTCGACGCCGATGAGCCGAACGTGGATATCGCCCGAGACGACGATCGTGTCGCCGTCGATGACGCGGACGACCGTGACCTCGTCACCGGCGGGCGCGGCCGAGGTCGTGCTGGTGACCGGGATGGTCATCGGGATCTCACGGGTCACCTCGGCGGTTGTCGTCGAGGCGGTGGCGCCCGAGGTCTGCTCCGCCTCCGAGATGAACGGCGACACGAGGACGACGGCAACGGCCACGGCGACGCTCAGCTGTGCCCAGGCCGCGCGAGCCCGGAAGCGCCGCCACAGGCGGGCCAGGATCCGATTCGCTTCCATTCCGCCTCCCCGCTGATGAGCCCCTTGGAGCCCCTATCGGCAGATCCGGCGGAACCCTGAGCGAAAGCTCAGGCGCCCATCCCGATGGCCTGGGCGATCTGGAGGCTCTTGCCCTCGGTCTGCAGCGCCGGCGCCACCATGACCTCGGCCTTCTGGAACTCCTTGACCGTCTCGTAGCCGCAGGTGGCCATCGACGTCTTCAGGGCGCCGAAGAGGTTGAGGCGGCCGTCGTTCTCGTGCGCCGGCCCGGTGAGGATCTCCTTCATCGTGCCGCGAGGGGTGGTCCGCACCCGGGCGCCCCGAGGCAGGGTCGGGTGGAAGGTGGCCATGCCCCAGTGGTAACCCCGGCCGGGCGCCTCGTGGGCCGCGGCCAGCGGCGAGGCGATCATGACCGCGTCGGCGCCGCAGGCGATGGCCTTGGCGATGTCGCCGCCGGTGCTCATCCCGCCGTCGGCGATCACGTGGACGTAGACGCCCGTCTCGTCGAGGTGGCGCATGCGGGCGCCGGCGGCGTCGGCGATGGCAGTGGCCTGGGGGACACCGAGCCCGAGGACAGCCCGGGTCGTGCAGGCGTGGCCGGGGCCGACGCCCACGAGGATGCCGACCGCACCGGTACGCATCAGGTGGAGCGCGGCCTGGTACGAGGCGCAGCCGCCCACGATGACGGGGATCTCCAGCTCGCGGATGAAGCGCTTGAGGTTGAGAGGCTCGACGGTCTTGGACACGTGCTCGGCGGAGACCACCGTGCCCTGGATGACGAGCAGGTCGAGCTCGGCGTCGAGGATGGCCTTGGACAGCTGCGCGGTGCGCTGGGGGGTCACTGACGCGCACGACGTGACGCCCGCCTCCTTGATCTCGGCGATGCGCCGCCCGACCAGGTCCTCCTTGATCGGCTCGGCGTAGATCTCCTGCATCCGCAGGGTGGCCTTGTCGGTGTCGAGCAGGGCGATCTCGCTCAACAGCGGCTCGGGGTCCTCGTACCGGGTCCAGAGCCCTTCCAGATTGAGGACGCCCACCCCGCCCAGGTGGCCGATGGCGATGGCCGTCGCCGGGCTGACCACCCCGTCCATGGCCGACGCCATGAGGGGCAGCTCGAAGCGGAAGGCGTCGATCTCCCACGAGATATCGCAGTCTTCGGGGTCGCGGGTGCGGCGACTGGGAACGATGGCGATGTCGTCGAACCCGTACGCCCGTCGCCCTGACTTCCCGATGCCTATCTCGATCTCAGCCATCCGTCGACAATACCGGGCCGCGACCTCTAGAAGTGGTGGCTACGGTCGCGCCGTGCGGGGCACCGGCACTGTCGTCAACGTCGTCACCGTGCTGGTGGGTACCGTCATCGGTGTCCTGCTCGGCGCCCGGCTGCCCGAGCGGCTTCGGACCACCGTCCTGCAGGCCGTGGGGCTCGTCACGCTCGTGATCGGCGCCCGCGACGCCCTCGGCACCCGCAACGTGGTGTTCCCCCTCGTCGCCCTCATCCTGGGCGCCGGCGCCGGCCAGGCGCTGGCGATCGAGGAGCGCCTGGAGGCGCTGGGCGTCGCCGTCCGCCGGCGGTTCACGGCGAAGGACAGGAGCGACGAAGACGCCCGGTTCGTCGAGGGCTTCGTCGCCGCCAGCCTGCTGTTCTGCATCGGGCCGTTGACGATCCTCGGTTCGATCCGAGACGGCCTGGGTGGCCCCGACCACGCCCAGCTCCTCATGGTGAAGGCGGCCCTCGACGGCGTGGTCGCCATCGCCTTCGCGTCGACGCTGGGCTGGGGCGTCGGTCTCAGCGCGCTGACGGTCGTCGCGGTCCAGGGAACGCTCACCCTCACCGCCGGCGCCGCCGACCGGGTGTTGACCGAGCGCATGATCACCGAGATGACCGCCGCCGGCGGCGTCATGGTGATCGGGCTCGGCCTGGGGCTTCTCGACATCAAGAAGGTGGCGGTCGCGTCGTTCCTGCCGGCGCTGGTGCTGGCCCCGATCGGGGTCGCCCTGTTCGCCCGCTAAACGAGGTCGGCGGAGGCGGCCAAGTCGGCCTGGGCCTCGGCGGTGGCCTCGAGGAACTCCCGCATCCCGGCGATCTTGAGGTTGCTCATGACCCGGCCGGGGGGGGTGTCGCCGCGCTCCCACTCCATCCAGGCCACGAGGAGCTTGGCCGGGTCGGGCGGCGGTCGTTCGTCCACATCCCCACACTACTCTCGCCCCATGGTGATCGAGATCGAGGTCAGTGCCGCCCGCTGCATGGGGTCGAAGACGTGCACCCACGCCGCGGAGGGGGTCTTCGTGATGGCCGGCGACGTGGCCCGGGTCGCCGACCCGGGCGCGGCGCCGCTCGACGACATCCTGGCCGCGGCCGAGGGGTGCCCGACCGGGGCCATAAAAGTACGAAAGGACGGCCAGCAGCTGTAGAGCCGCTGGCCGTCCCTCCTCGCTGGTCTCTACCGGCGCATTGATGAAAACGAGCTCGCCTGGGCGGACCGGTTCGGGACGGGGATGGGCGGCTCGCCCTCCGGCACGTCGGTGATCAGGCACTCGGTGGTGAGGGCCATGGCCGCCACCGACGCCGCGTTCTGCAGGGCGGAACGGGTGACCTTGGCCGGGTCGATGATGCCGGCCTTGAGCAGGTCCTCGAACTCGCCGGTGACGGCGTTGAGGCCGACGGAGCCGGTCTCCCGCTCGACCTGGCGGACGGTGATCATGCCCTCCAGGCCGGCGTTCAGGGCGATCCAGCGCAGGGGCTCCTGCAGGGCGACGGCGACGATCTTGGCGCCGGTCGCCTCGTCACCCTCGAGGGTCAGCTGCTCGACCGCCGCACGGGCACGGACGAGGGCGGTGCCCCCACCGGGGACGATGCCCTCCTCGATGGCGGCGCGGGTGGCGGACAATGCGTCCTCGATGCGGTGCTTCTTCTCCTTGAGCTCCACCTCGGTGGCGGCTCCGACCTTGATGATGGCCACGCCGCCGGCCAGCTTGGCCAGCCGCTCCTGCAGCTTCTCGCGGTCCCACTCGGAGCTGGCGTCCTCGATCTCGCGCTTCAGCTGCTGGACCCGGTTCTCGACCTCGGCATGGTCGCCGCCACCGTCGACGATCGTGGTGTCGTCCTTGGTGACGGTGATCCGGCGGGCGGTGCCGAGCTGGTCGAGGGTGACGTTCTCCAGCTTGGAGCCGACCTCCTTCGACAGCAGCGTCGCGCCGGTCAGGACGGCCAGATCCTGCATGGTGCTGCGCCGGCGCTCACCGAAGCCGGGGGCCTTGGTGGCACAGGAGTTGAAAGTGCCCCGCAGCTTGTTGACCACCAGGGTGGCAAGGGCCTCACCGTCGACGTCCTCGGCGATGATCAGCAGCGGCTTGTTGGCCTGCATGACCTTCTCGAGCACGGGCACGATGTCGGACACGGCGCTGATCTTCTGGTTGATCAGGAGGATGTAGGGGTCATCGAGGACGACCTCCTGGCGCTCCGGGTCGGTGATGAAGTGGGGCGACAGGAAGCCCTTGTCGAGCTGCATGCCCTCCACGAACTCCAGCTCCATGCCGAAGGTGTTGGACTCCTCGACGGTGACCACGCCGTCCTTGCCCACCTTGTCGATGGCGTCGGCGATGAGCTCGCCGATCACCGTGTCGGCGGCGGAGATGGACGCGACCTGGGCGATCTCGGAGCGGTCGTCGACCTCCTTGGCCTGGCCCTTGATGTGCTCGACGGCGGCGGCGACCGCAGCCTCGATGCCCCGCTTCAGGGCGAGGGGCGAGGCGCCGGCGGTGACGTTGCGCAGGCCCTCGTGCACCATGGACTGGGCCAGCACGGTGGCGGTGGTGGTGCCGTCGCCGGCGATGTCGTTGGTCTTGATCGCCACCTCACGGACCAGCTGGGCGCCCATGTTCTCGTAGGGGTCCTCGAGCATGATCTCGCGGGCGATCGTCACACCGTCGTTCGTGATAGTGGGGACGCCCAGCTTCTTCTCCAGGACGACATTGCGGCCGCGCGGCCCCAGCGTCACCTTGACGGAGTTGGCGAGCTTGTCGACCCCGGCCTCGATCGATCGGCGAGCGCTGTCGCCGAACTTCAGCATCTTCGGCATGAGCTACCTACTTGCCGTCGACGACGGCGAGGACGTCACGGCTGGAAAGGATCAGCACGTCCTCGCCCCCGACGGTGATCTCGGTGCCGCCGTACTTGCTGTAGACGACCGTGTCGCCCACCTTGACGTCGAGCGGGATGATCTCGCCGGTCTGCTCCGAACGGCGGCCGGGGCCGGCAGCCAGTACCTCGCCCTGCTGGGGCTTCTCCTTGGCGGTGTCGGGGATCACCAGGCCGCTGACGGTGGTCTGCTCAGCCTCGTTGGGGCGGACGACGATGCGGTCGTCGAGGGGCTTGAGGTTCATGTCGGTTCGACCTCCATAGGACGAAAAGGGGAGTACTTAGCACTCTCGTGTGTCGAGTGCTAACGATAGCCGCGGTCCCGATGTACGGCAACCGCCGGTCGTCCGCCCCCGGCCTTACGCCAGCCTGAGGCTGGGCTGGGCCCCGACCTCCAACGAAGTGGGGCCGTCGGCCCTGTAGCGCCACCAGGCGGCGGCGGCGACCATGGCCGCGTTGTCGGTGCACATCGTCCGGCTGGGGAGGAAGCAGCGCAGGCCCTCGGCGGTGGCCAGGTCGAGCATGCGCTCGCGCAGCAGGGAGTTGGCGGCCACGCCGCCGCCGATGCAGACGCTCTTGGCGCCGGTTTCGGCCAGCGCCCGCTTGGTCTTGTCGATCAGCACGTCGACGACCGCGGCCTGGAAGGACGCGGCGATGTCGGCCACCGGCGTCTCGGGGTGAGTCCGCACGTAGCGGATCACCGCCGTCTTCAGCCCGCTCAGGGAGAAGTCGAGGCTGTCGGGCATGGCTCGGGGGAACCGGATGGCGGTGGGGTCGCCGGTCAGCGCCACCCGGTCGATCGCCGGCCCGCCGGGGTAGCCGAGGCCCATGACCCGGGCCACCTTGTCGAACGCCTCGCCCACCGCGTCATCGACGGTGGTGCCCAGCAGCCGGTACCGGCCGTGGGCGTCCATGGCCACGAGCATCGTGTGGCCGCCCGACACGAGCAGGACAACCAGCGGCGGCTCGAGGTCGGGCTCCTCCAGGAAGCAGGCATAGAGGTGGGCCTCCATGTGGTTCACGCCGACGAAGGGCAGGTTCCACGCCAGGGCGTAGGCCTTCGCCGCGCTGATGCCGACCAGTAGGGCGCCGGCCAGGCCGGGCCCCACGGTGGCGGCCACGGCGTGGAGCCCGGTCCCGTCGATGCCCGACTCGACCAGGGCCTGGGCGACCGCCGGCGTCAGGAGCTCGACGTGGGCCCGGCTGGCGATCTCGGGCACGACACCGCCGTAGCGGGCGTGGAGGTCGACCTGGCTCGAGACCACCGAGGACACCACGGTGTCACCGTTGGAGACGACGGCGGCGGCGGTCTCGTCGCACGACGTCTCGATCCCGAGGATGAGGAACTGCTCGGGCATCTCCTGCGCGCTCACACGGTCACCGTAAACCCTCGCTCACCAGGGTCACGCCGGGGATGCCGGCCTCGATCTCGGCCAGGCGCCGGCTGTACTCCGGCGTGTCGACGTCGTGGGCCCACATCACCAGGGCGTCCTCGTTGGTCTCGACGTAGTAGTTCTTGCGGATGCCGGCGGGGCGGAAGCCGAACCGGCGGTACATCTCCTGGGCCGCGGTGTTCCCCACCCGCACCTCCAGGGTGAGGTTCGAGGCGCCCCGGCGGATGGCCGTGCGAGCCAGCGTCAGCAGCAATCGGGTCCCGATCTTGTTGCGGTGCCACGCCGGCTCGACCGCCAGCGTCGTGACGTGGCCGTCGCCCTCGGTGACCATCAGGCCGGCGTAGCCGCAGAGGACGCCGTTGATCCGGGCGACGTAGTAGGCCCGGCTGGTGCGCATGGCCATCTCGCTGACGAAGAGGCTGAGCGACCACGGCCGGGCGTAGACCTGGGCCTCGATCTTGAGGACCGACCGCAGGTGGCGCCGGCGCATGGGCAGGATGTGGACCGTCAGCTGCTCGGGAGCCACCTCGTGCCGGGCCTGCACCATTAGTGCTCCCTCAGGTGACGTCCGCCGCGCTGACGCCGGCCAGGACCGCCGCTGGCTGCGTTCTCGTCCTCGGCCCACTCACTGTGGGCGTTCGTCCTGCGGCCTTGCCAGCGACGCTCCTGAGTCGCCGTCAGCATCACCGACGCCACCTGAGGGAGCACCTCAGGTGGCCCGGTCCATCGCCGCGGTCCAGTTGATCTCGGCGTCGCTCTTGCGCAGGTACAGCGGCTCCAGCTCCCACGGCTGGACGAACTCCTCCCGCAACGCCTTCGGATGGGCCAGCTCGACGAGCGACGCGGCGGACGGGAACGCCGACGTGGCGTCGCCGGCCTCGGCGCCGGAGACCTCGGTGAGGACCTGCGGGTAGCGCACCGCACCGTCGCCGACGACCAGGCAGTCCTCACCGCGGGCCAGGAGCTCGGACGCGAGGTCGTCGGGCGAACCCACCTGGTACGGCGTCAGGCGCTGAGCGCCACCCGGCACCTGGCGGTAGAAGGAGTAGAAGAGCTCGCCCCGCCGCGCGTCGATGGCCGGGACGATCAGGCGGTTGGTATAGCGGACCGGGAACGCCAGCAGGTCGAGGCTGGAGATGCCGATGGTCGGAATTCGCAGGGCGTGGGCCAGGGCCTTGGCCGCCGACACGCCGACCCGCAGCCCACTGAAGAGGCCGGGCCCGACATCGACTGCGATGGCGCTGATCTCGTTCAGGTCGATCTGGGCCTGCCGGCACATGAACTCGATGGCGGGGACCAGCGTCTCGACGTGGCGCCGGCCCTTGGCCGCATGGAAGCAAGCCAGCACGCCCTCGTGACCGCCGATGGCGCACCCGACCTGGATGGTCGCCGTCTCGATGCCGAGGATCAGCACGTCACACCGTCCACGGCGCCACGGCCCGGCGGAGGGCGTCGGCGCGCGGCGGCCAGCCGGGGCCGACGGAGCGAATGTTCAGCAGGCGGTCGTCGGGCGCACCCGACGCTTCGAGGCGGATCTCCAGGAAGTCGGCGGGCAGGGCCTGCGCCACCGCGTCGCCCCACTCGATCAGAGTGACGGCGCCCTCGTCGAGCAGCTCGGCGATGCCGAGGTCGACCAGCTCCTGCATCGTGTCGAGGCGGTAGACGTCAACGTGGACCATGGGGAGCCGCCCGTCGTAGGTGCGGACGAGGATGAACGCCGGGCTCGTCACGGGCTCGTCGACGCCGAGCCCCTTCGCGAAGCCCTGGGCGAACGCGGTCTTGCCGGTGCCGAGATCGCCGGCCAGCACCACAAGGTCTCCGGGCGCGGCCAGGCCGGCGACCTCGGCGGCCAGGGCGCGGGTGTCGTCGACCGACTTGGTGGCGGCTCGGATCACGGGGCGGCCGTCCCGCCGCCGAGGTACTGCTTGGCCCGGACCAGGTCGGCCCGCATCTGGGCGGCCAGGTCGCCGGCGCCCCGCAGCACGGCGGCCGGATGGTACGTCGGCACCAGCACGCCTCGCCGATAGGGGTAGGCCCGCCCCCGCAGCTTGGTGATGCCTCGCGTATCGTCCAGCAGCAGCCTGGTTGCGAAGTTCCCCAGCGTGACGACGACCTTCGGGTCGATCAGGTCGACCTGGGCCTCCAGCCACGGGCCGCAGGCGGCAATCTCCGCCGGCTGGGGGTCCCGATTGCCCGGCGGCCGGCATTTCACCGTGTTGGCGATGTAGAAGCGGTCGCGGGTCAGGCCCATCTCCTCCAGCACCATCTTGTCGAGCAACTGGCCCGACCGGCCGACGAACGGCTCGCCCTGGAGGTCCTCCTGCTGGCCGGGCGCCTCGCCCACGAACATCAGGTCGGCGCCGGCATCACCCACCCCGAACACCACCCGGGTGCGCCCGTGCGCGAGCTGACACCGGGTGCAGGTCTTGGCATCCCGCTCCACCTCGGCCAGGGCCGGCACAGTGGCGATGGTAGTTGCCCGTTCACCCATAGATCTTGGGCACCCGGGGGCCGATGCCGCACAGGACCTCGTAGGCGATGGTGTCGACCTTCGTGGCCCAGTCCCAGGCCGTGACCTGCTCACCGCCCTGGCGGCCGATCAGCACCACCTCGTCGCCGGGCAGGACGCGGTCGTCATCACCGCAGTCGACCAGGATCTGGTCCATGGTGACGCTGCCGGCGATCGGCCGCCGGCGGCCCCCGATCAGCACCTCCCCGCCGGTGACCCCCAGCCGCCACGGCACACCGTCGGCGTAACCGACCGGCACGGTGGCGACCGTGGCGGCCTGCGCCAGGGGCCGGCGCAGGCCGTAGGACACGGCCTGCCCGGCCGGCACCTTCTTGACGTAGGACACGCGGGCCCGCAGCGACAGCGCCGGCCGCAGGCCGGCGACCAGCTCCACGGCGGCGAGCGCCGGGCTCGGGGCGACGCCGTAGAGGGCGATGCCGCAGCGCACCATGTCGTGATGCGCGCCGGGCATGGCCAGGGCGCCGGCGGAGTTGCACGCGTGGACGAGCGGCGGCCGCAGCCCGAGGCTGGCGAGGCGCTCGACAACTGCGTCGAACCGGGCGCACTGCTCGTCGGTGAAGGGGTTCGCCGGCTCGTCGGCGACCGCGAAGTGGGTCCACAGGCCGCCGAAGACCAGCTCCGGCCGCTCGGCCACCGCCTTGGCGACGGCGACCGCACCGTCGGCGGACGCCCCCACCCGGTGCATGCCCGTGTCGACCTTCACGTGGACGGCGAGCGGTGGAGCGGCGGCGGCGGCCACCGCCTTGGCCGCGGCCTCGACACCCTGCGCCGTGTACAGGGTGGGGGTCAGCGACAGGGCGACGACGTCGTCCATGGCCTCGACCGGCGGCTCGGACAAGAGCAGGACCGGTGCATCGATGCCGTGCCGGCGCAGCGTCTCGCCCTCGGTGACCAGGGCGACGGCCAGCCACGACGCCCCGCCCTCCAGCGCGGCCCGGGCGACGGCCACCGAGCCATGCCCGTAGGCGCCGGCCTTGACCACCGCGCACAGCGACGCCGGTGCGGCCAGCGCCGCCAGCAGGCCGGCGTTGTGGCGGATGGCGCCCAGATCCACCTCAGCCCATGCCCGGCGGGTGGCGACGACGTCCACCTGGGCCGCCACCGGCGCTAGTCCAGACCGCCCACGATGGCCCGAACGAGGTCGCCCCGCGAGACGACCCCAAGCAGCCGACCATCGTCGTCGACCACGGCCATCCGGGAGGCGTTGCCCTCGTGGAGGACGGTGGCCACGTTCTCCAGCGTGTCGTCGGGGCTGCACGTGGGCGCATCGGCGTCCATGACGTCGGAGACGGTGGCGCCGACCGCCTTCCGCAGGTCAGCCTCGAACCGGTGGATCGACGAGGGCAGCTCCAGGTACCCGCCGAACAGCGATATCACCGTCGGGAAGTGCAGCCGGGTGTCCTGGACGATCAGGTCGTCGTCCTCCAGCAGGCCCAGGACCATGCCGTCGTCGTCGACGACGGGCGCGCCGCCGAGCTGGCGCTCCGAGAGGGCGCGAGCCGCCTCTTCGACCGTGTCCGCCGGCCTGAACGTCAGCACGTCGGTCGTCATCACCTGGCGGACCAGCGTGTTGCGGGGCATTCCACCTCGGGAGATCAGGGGGCGAGCGAGTTGAACACGACGGGGAGCAGGTCACCCAGGTCACCTGCGACCAGGCCGCGCCGCCAGCCTAGGCCCGCCGCCGTCCCGTGCACGAAGGCGCCGGCCGCTGCGGCCCGCGGCCCGTCGAGGCCTTGGGCGAGAAGCGCCCCGATCACACCGGCCAGCACGTCGCCGCTCCCCGCGGTCGCCAGGCGGGCGTCGCCGGCGTTGGTGAGGAGCACGTCGCCCTCCGCCTCGGCCACGATCGTGGTCGACCCCTTCAACAGGACGGTGGCGCCGGTGGTGAAGGCCAGGTGGCGGACGGCCGAGATGCGCCGGGGGCCGGGTGGGCAGCCGACCAGCCGGGAGAACTCGCCGTCGTGGGGGGTCAGAACGGTGGGGCCGGGGCGCTTGCGTAGGAAGCGGACGGGGTCGTCGAGCGAGCCGAGGGCGAAGAGGGCGTCGGCGTCGACCACGACCGGCACCTCGGCCACCGCGAGCAGCCGGCGCACCGCGGCGGCGGTGGCGTCGGACCGGCCGAGCCCGGGGCCCAAGACGACCGCCTTCATCCGGTCGAGATCGGCGGCCACCTCCTCGTCCCAGCCCTCCGCCGGCAGCCACCGGCCGACCACCTCGGGGAAGCGGGACGCCGGCGCCTGTCCGGGGATGCCGAGCCGGACGGTGCCGGCGCCCGACCGCATGGCGGCCCGGGCGGCCATGTCGGCCGCGCCGGTCATGCCCGGCGACCCGGCCACCACCCAGACCGCGGAGCGCCACTTGTGGCTCTCGCGGGGCCGGTCGGGCATCCACCCGCGGACGTCGGGACCCTCGACCAGGCCGATGGTGAAGCGGGAGACGTCGAGGCCGATGTCGGCGACGATGACCCGGCCGGCGTGGTCGGCGCCGGCGCCGAGGAGGAGGCCGGGCTTGAGGGCGGCGAAGGTGATCGTCGCCGTGGCTCGCACCGCGCCGGCGCCGGCCTCGCCGGTCAGCCCGTCGATGCCCGAGGGGATGTCGACGGCCAGCACCGGGGCGCCGGCGGGGTCGGGGGCGGCGTAGTCACCCCGGAAGCCGGTGCCGTAGGCGGCGTCGATCACGAGGTCGGACGTCGGGAGCCGCTCGGGCTCGTCGGCGGCGTCGATGACGGTGACGCCGGCGCCCCGCCGGCGTAGGCGGTCGGCCGCCACCCGACCGTCGGCACCGTTGTTCCCCTTGCCGGCGACGACCACCACCCGCCGGCCGTAGGCGCCGCCCATCATGTCGGTGGCCGCCCGCGCCACCGCGGCGCCGGCCCGGTCGACGAGTACCTCCACCGGCTCCGGGGCGGATCGATCGACCGCCCTCATCTCCTCGGGGGTGAGGACGGGGATCACGGCGACGGCCTAGAGGGCGACGGCGACGGCTTCGGCGACGAGGCCGGTGTGGGTGAGCGACACGTGCCACGACGTGACGCCCCGCCGGGCCGCGAGCTCTGCAGCCCGGCCCGTGAGCGACAACGACGGGGCACCGGAGGGGGCTTTGACGACCTCGACGTCGCGGAAGGCGAACGCGCCCAGGCCCACCCCCAAGGCCTTCATGACCGCCTCCTTGGCCGCGAACCGGGCCGCCAGCCGCTCGGCCGGGTCGCGCTGGCGCCGGCCGTAGGCCTGCTCGGCCGGCGTGAACAACCGGTCGGCGATCCCCGGCCGCTGTTGCAACGCCCGACGGAACCTCTCCACTTCCACCGTGTCGATACCTATCCCGATCACGTTTCGCCCATCACTCGCTCGCGTCGCTCGCTCCGTTCGGGCGAGTTGACGGCGCTCCGGCCGTCCGGCGGAGCCGGCCGGCCTCCGCCGTTCTCCTTCTGCCGGCAGCCGAAGGGGGCCGCCCCTGGCGGCGACAGCGGCCGCCGGTCTTGGGACGCCATCATTCCACTGTCACCGTTTTGGCCAGGTTCCTCGGCTGGTCGACGTCGCAGCCTCGCGCCTTGGCGATGAAGTAGGCGAAGAGCTGGAGGGCGACCACGTCGACCAGGGGGGAGAACAGCTCGCCGCCCTTGGGGAACTCGGGAACCCACAGCACCGAGTCGGCATGAGCGGCGACCTCGTCGTCGCCCCGGGTCGCCACGACGACGACCGTCGCGCCGCGCGCCCGGACCTCGTCGATGTTGCTCATGATCTTGGGCCGCAGCCGGCCCCGGCTGGCGACCGCCACGACGACGGTGCCCGGCTCGATCAGGGCGATCGGCCCGTGCTTCATCTCGCCGGCGGGATAAGCCTCGGCCCGGGCGTAGGAGATTTCCTTGAGCTTGAGCGCCCCCTCCAGCGCCACCGGGTAGCCCACGCCCCGGCCCAGGAAGAAGAAGTCCCGCGTCTTGACGTACCGGCCGGCCACCTCGCCGATCTCGTCGGCGCCGGCCAGCACCCCGTCGATCAGCGCCGGCACCGCGTGCAGCGCCTCGATCTGGCGGGCCACCTCGTCGGGGTAGAGCACGCCGCGGGCCTGGGCCAGCCGCAGCGCCAGCAGCTCCATGGCCACGATCTGGGCCACGTGGGTCTTGGTGGCAGCCACCCCACGCTCGGGGCCGGCCCGGGTGTAGAGGACGGCGTCGGCCTCGCGGGCCATCGACGAGTCCACCACGTTGCAGACGACCAGCACCTTGGCCTTGTTGGTGGCCGACTTGGCGAACCGGCAGGCCTCCATCGTGTCCAGGCTCTCGCCCGACTGGCTGACGCCGACGACCAGGCTCTGGGCGTCGAGCACCGGGTCGCGGTAGCGGAACTCGCTGGCCACGTCGATCTCGGTGGGCAGGCGGGCCCAGTGCTCGATGGCGTAGCGGGCCACCATGCCGGCGTGGAAGCTGGTGCCGCAGCCCACGATGAACACCTTGTCGACGGCCCGCAGCTCCTCGTCGGACAGCTCCAACTCGCCGAGGGAGAGCCGGTCGCCCTTCGTCCGCTCGCGGAGGGTCTCCCGGACGGCGCGCGGCTGCTCGTGGATCTCCTTGAGCATGAAGTCCGGGTAGCCGCCCTTCTCGGCCG
Source organism: Acidimicrobiia bacterium (assembly GCA_023265025.1). Classification (GTDB taxonomy): domain Bacteria; phylum Actinomycetota; class Acidimicrobiia; order Acidimicrobiales; family AC-14; genus CADCTB01. The sequence continues at coordinate 47,333 of JAHFUP010000010.1, forward strand.
TCTCGATATCGCCCTCCACCCGCCGGCGGACGGGGGAGACCTCGGCGCCGTCGAGCGTGGTGACCCGCAGCGTGCCCGGCCCGACCTCCACCACCTGGTCGTCGTCGATGACGTAGACCTCGCGGGTGGCGGCGAGCAGGGCCGGGATGTCGGAGGCGACGAAACCGCTGCCGTCGGCCCGCCCGGCGACCAGTGGCGACGAGCGCCGGCCGGCGACGATGAGGTCGGGATTGGCCGAGTGCACCACGGCGATGGCGAAGGAACCCTCCACCCGCTTCAGGGCGGCGCGCACCGCGTCGGCCAGGCCCGTCCCGTCGGCCATCCCCGCTTCGATCAGGTGGGCGAGCACCTCGGTATCGGTCTCCGACCGCAGCTCGTGCCCGGCGGACACCAGCTCGTCACCCAGAACTGCGTGGTTCTCGATGATCCCGTTGTGGACCAGGGCCAGCGCGCCGGTGCAGTCGGTGTGGGGGTGGGCGTTGCGCTCGGTCGGCCCCCCATGGGTCGCCCACCGGGTGTGGCCGATCCCGACCGTGGCGTGCGGCGCGTCACCCACCGCCCCGGTGAGCTCGGCCAGTTTGCCGGCCCGCCGGCGGACCCAGACCCGGTCCTCGTCGACCAGGGCGACCCCCGAGGAGTCGTAGCCCCGGTACTCGAGCCGGCTCAGGCCGTCGAGGAGGAAGGGAAGGGCGGGATCACTACCTGTCACGCCGACGATGCCGCACATGGCGGCCAGCGTATGCCCCGGCCAGGGCTTACGCGCCCAGCGACCGCCCGACCGCGTCGCACAGCGTGTCGCACGCCGCCTCGGCCTCCTGCACGGTCATGGCCTCGACCATCACCCTGACGACGGCCTCAGTGCCGCTCGGGCGCACGAGCACCCGGCCGCGATCGCCGAGGTCGGCCTCGACCGCCTTGACGGCCATGACGAGCTCCTCGGACGCCTGCACGCCGGCCCCTCGGGAGGCCACGGGCACGTTGCGCAGCACCTGCGGCAGCCGGACCATGACCGCGGCGAGGTCGGCCAGGGATCGGCCGGTGCGGACGACCACGTCGAGCACCTGGAGGCCGGTCAAGGCGCCGTCGCCGGTGGTGGCCAGGTCGCCGAAGATGACGTGGCCCGACTGCTCGCCACCCAGCGACCAGCCGCCCCGCTCCATTTCCTCCAGCACGTACCGGTCGCCTACGTCGGTCTCGATGACCCTGATCCCCTCGCCGGCCATGGCCTGGCGGAACCCCAGATTGGTCATCACCGTCACGACCACGGCGTCGCCGGCCAGCCGGCCGTGGGCTCGGCGGTCAAGGGCGCAGATGGCGATGAGCTGGTCGCCGTCGACGAGGGCGCCGGTGTGGTCGACCGCCAGCACCCGGTCGGCGTCGCCGTCGAAGGCCAGGCCGGCATCGGCCCGCAGCGCCACCACCGCACGCTGGAGCTCCTCGGGGTGGGTCGAGCCGCACCGGTCGTTGATGTTGAGGCCGTCCGGTGCGTCATGGAGCACGGCGACCTCGGCCCCGAGCGCCCGCAGCACAGCCGGCGCCACTTCACTGGCCGCCCCGTTGGCGCAGTCGAGCACCACGGACAACCCGGCCAGGCTGCGACCGCCGATGGACGCGGCCAGGGCCTGCTCGTAACGGGCGTGGCCGCCGCCGGCGAGGAGACGGCCGAGGCCGGCGCCGGTGCGACGCTCCTCGGCGGCGGGATGGGCCAGGAGGCGGTCGAGCTCGGCCTCCAGCGCCGCCTCGGTTTCGTCCGAGAGCTTGCGCCCGCCGGCCTGGAAGAACTTCACCCCGTTGTCGGGGAAGGGGTTGTGCGAGGCGGAGATCACCGCCGCCGGCCGGGCGTCGGCCGCCGAGAGCCAGGCCACGCCGGGGGTCGGGAGGACACCGAGGTCGACCACGTCGGCGCCCTCGGTGGCCAGGCCGGCGGACAGGGCGGCCTGGAGCAGCGGCCCGGAGACCCGGGTGTCACGCCCGACGAGAAAAGGCCCGCCGCCCAGGACCCGGGCCGCGGCCCGGCCCAGGGCCAGCACCAGTTCGGGGGTGAGCTCGGCGTTGGCGACGCCGCGGACGCCGTCGGTGCCGAACCGGAGGGTCACCGGCAGCCTCCTCGGATGGAGCCTGGGACTATCGCTTGGAGTACTGGGGAGCCTTGCGGGCCTTCTTCAGGCCGTACTTCTTGCTCTCCTTCTTGCGGGCGTCACGGGTGAGGAACCCGGCCCGCTTGAGCGTCATGCGCAGTTCCTCGTCGAGGTCGACGAGGCCACGGGCGATCCCGAGGCGCAGGGCGCCGGCCTGGCCGGAGATCCCACCGCCGTCCATGGTGGCGTCGATGTCGTATGTCTCGTCCAGCGTGGTGAGGCGCAACGGCTCGGTGACGATCATCCGGTGCGTCTCAGACGGGAAGTAGTTCTCGATCGGGCGCTTGTTCACCGTGATCACGCCGGTGCCGGGCCGGATACGGACGCGGGCGACGGCCTGCTTGCGGCGGCCGGTCGACTGCACGAGGGGCTTGGGCACGATTGTTCCTTCGACTTTCGGAGAGACGCTTACAGGCCGCGCTGGCGGGCGACGGCCATCGAGAGCTCGAGCGCCTCGGGCATCTGGGCGGCGTGGGGGTGGGTGGGGCCGGCGTAGACCTTGAGCTTCTTCAGCATCATGCGGCCGAGCGGGCCCTTGGGCAGCATGCCCCGGACCGCCTTGCGGACGGCCTCTTCGGAGTTGTTGGCCATGACGTCGGTATAGGACCGCTGGCGCAGGCCACCGGGGTAGCCGGTGTGGCGGTAAGCGACCTTCTTGGCCTCCTTGCCGGAGGTCAGGACCACCTTTGAGGCGTTGACAACGATGACGAAGTCACCCGTGTCCAGGTGGGGGGCGAAGATGGGCTTGTGCTTGCCGCGCAGGAGCCGGGCGACCTCCGACGACATGCGACCGAGGACGAGGCCCTCGGCGTCGACGAGATGCCAGGCGCGCTGGACGTCGGATGGTTTTGGGGAGAAGGTGCGCACCGGGGGAAGAGTGTAGTCGCTTTCGGAAGCGGAGCTTCCTCAGCGAGGCGATCGCGTTCGCTCGGCCGGCGGAGCCGGCTCTCGCTCACCGTCTTCCTTTCGGAGCCGGCAGCCGAGAGGGGCCGCCTCCGGCGGCTTCTGCGGCCACCGGCGGAGCGTTCACGGGTTTCTGAGCCAGGAGCGCAGCTGGAGGCCGAACCACGGCTTTCTTCCGGAGGCCATGAGCTGGCCTTTGGGGAGGGCCGACCACTGGCTGATCCGGCCCCAGGCGACCAGCAGGAAGGCCTCGGGATCGACGGAGAGCTTGCAGTCGACCTTTCCCTGCGGGGTGGCCTCGACCCAGAAGTCACCGTCGTTGAACACCAGGCAGGCCCGGCCGTCACCCCGCAGGTGGACGTCGAACCTCGCCCGCTTCTTGCCGGCCACCTCCTGGACGACCATGGCCCGGCCGAGGGTGTGCAGGGACGGGAACACGAAGCCCTGCAGGATCAGCGAGGCGTGGCCCCGATCGATCGGCCACGGCACGCCTTCGGCCATGGCGATGTCGCGCCCGTGGACGGTCAGCTCGTTGAGGATGTGGCACGTCAGGGTGGACAGCGGCATCTCGGTGCCCTGGATCAGCCAGCTGTGGGACGAGTCTCGGCCGGTGACCGCCGCCGCCTCCATGTCGGCCAGGAACCGGCCGACGCTGGCGTCGATCCGGTCGGCCAGCTCGGGCAGCGGCCGCCGGCCCTCACCGTCGATCATCACCTGGCTCAGCACGGGCAGCCCCGAGATGTCCTCGATCAGGTTGCCGCCGCCGACGCTCATGGCCGAGACGGCGTCCATGGCGTGGGAGACATGGGTCGCCAGCTGGGTCACGTCCCACTCGCCCAGCGCCGGCGCCTCGGGCTTGCGGGCCGAGCGCAGCAGCTGGGTGAGCCGGGGGCCGGCGTCGGCGACCGCCCCCCGGGCCGCGGCCCAGTCGACCGTCAGCGGGGTGCTCACGGTCCTGCACCCTAGCGAGGCTCTACCCCCACAGGTCGGCCAGCATGCGGTCCACACCGCCCAGCCCGCCGGCGACCACCGCCGGCTCACCCCCCGGGCCGGCGCCGTCGTCGAACCGCGGCCGGCCTTCGGCGTGCACCTCGTCCATCAGCGACCGCACCGCCGGCGACAGGAACCGGCTGAGCTGGGCGAAGCTGTGGGCGTCGGCCAGCGGGCGCCGGCGGTGGTGGTAGCGCAGCGGGGCGTTGACCTCCAGCACCGACCGGGCCCTCGTCACGGCCACGTACATGAGCCGGCGCTCCTCCTCGATGCCCTCGGGGTCGCCGGTGGCCATATCCGAGGGGAACATGCCGTCGCTGGCGTGCAGCACGTGGACGACCTCCCACTCGCCGCCCTTGGCCGAGTGGACGGTGGAGAGCACGAGCCAGTCCTCGTCGACCAGCGGCGGGCCGGCCAGGTCGGCGGTGGACGACGGCGGGTCGAGGGTGAGGTCGGATACGAACCGGCTGCGGGAGGGGGCGTCGGCGGCCACGCCCTCCAGCTGGCGGAGGTCGGCCTTTCGCGCCGCGGCGTGGTCGTACGTGCGATCGATGACCGGGCCCAGCCACCGGCCGAGCCGCTCCACCTGGACGGCCGGCGGCGGCGTGGCGCCCCCCGGCAGGGCGCCGTCGGCGCATTCGCCCAAGGCCTCCCGCAACCCGTCGAGCTCGGGCCGGGCCGCCGCCGGCACCCGGGGCGCGGCGGCCAGGAGCCGGCCCAACGGGGTGACGTTGGGCTCCCCCGTCTCGCCGGTGGCCAGGTCGGCCATCAGCCGGCGGGCGGTGGCGGCCCCGACGCCCTCCAGCAACTGGAGGGCCCGGAACCAGGCCAGCTCGTCCCACGGGTTGTCGAGCACCCGCAGCAGCGCCAGCAGATCCTTCACGTGGGCCGCCTCCAGGAACCGCAGCCCGCCGTACTTCACGTACGGGACGTTGCGCCGGGTCAGGTGCAGTTCCAGCAGGTCGGAGTGGGACGAGGCCCGGAAGAGCACGGCCTGGTCGTGGAGGGCCACCCCCTCGTCGCGGTGGGCCAGCACGGAGTCGCACACGGCGCCGGCCTCGGCGTCCTCGTCGCCGCAGGTGCGCAGCAACGGCCGGCGGGTGCCGGTGCGGTCGGACCAGAGGACCTTGGTCATCGCCGTCCCGGGCGCCGACTCGGCCATCACCGCGTTCGCCACAGCCACGATCGGCGGCGTCGACCGGTAGTTCTGCTCCAGGCGCACGATGGTGGTGCCCGGGAAACGGACGGGGAAATCACCGAGGTTGCCGCTGCTGGCGGCCCGGAACCCGTAGATGGCCTGGGCGTCGTCACCGACCACGGTAAGCCCCCGCCCGTCGGGGCACAGGGCGGCGAGGATGTCGGCCTGGAGGGCGTTGGTGTCCTGGTACTCGTCGACCAGGACGTGGTCGAACATGCCCGGCAAGAGGCCCGGGACGGCGCCCAGGGCGCGCCAGCAGAGGAGCAGGTCGTCGTAGTCGAGCAGCTGGCGCTCCCGCTTGCGGACGACGTAGGCCTCGAACGACGCCTTGATGCCCTCGGCCTCGCCGGCGCACCACGGGAACCACTTCTCCAGGACCGCCGGCAGCCGCTCGCCGGTATTGACCACCCGGTCGTAGATCGACGCCAGCGTCGCCGCCCGCGGCGACCGCCGATGGGGACCGTCGGTTGTGGTGTGGTGCAGGCCGAGGTCGGAGCGGATCAGGCCGAACAGCTCGGTGACGTCGCCGGAGTCCAGGATGCTGAACCCCGGCTCGACGCCCAGGCGCCGGCCGTGGAGGCGCAGGACCCTGTTCGCCACCGAGTGGAACGTGCCGCCCCACACCCGGTCGGCGGCGCCGGTGTCGGACAGGCGGCCGGCCCGCTGCAACAGCTCCTGCGCGGCCCGCCGGCTGAAGGTGACCAGGCATACCCGATCGGGGTCGGCGCCATCCCGCAGCAGCCTCGCCACCCGGTGGGCCAGCGTGCCCGTCTTCCCGCTGCCGGCGCCGGCCAGGACCAGCATGGGGCCTCCGTCGTGCTCCACCGCGGCTCGCTGCTGGGCGTTCAGGTCGAACATCAGTTCGCCACGATAGCCGAAGGACAGGCATGGCCGGCGGACCGGGAGGGTAGGAACGCGGCGGGATCGCCTGGGGGCCCTTCGGGGTCGAGCAGCGGGCCGAAGCGAGAGGAGAACGCCATGGTGGAGGTCGCACCACACCTGCAGGACCACGCTGTCGGGCTGGAGATGGAGATCGTCGAACTGGCTCGCCAGGCCGACCAGGCCGCCCAGGAGGGCTGGCCCGACCGGGAGACCGAGCTTCGCAAGGAGCTGGAGGGCCTCTACGGCGAGTTGGCCACGGTCGCCGAGGAGTTGACCGACCAGGTCAGCGCCGTCGCCCCCGCCGCCGAGGTGGCCGCCCCCGCCGCAGGGGACTGACCGAAGCCGGCGCCTGGGGAATAGTCGAGCCCCGAAAGTGTTGTAGAGTTCAACCAAGTAGTTGAACCTTCAACTGACAACCCCGCCCCGTCGGGGCGGACAAAGGAGCTCGACATGGCAACCACCTTCACCCGTGACTACCAGGGTGTGCAGGTCCCCCAGGCCGGGACGTACGCCCTCGACAAGGGCCACACGACCGTCGAGTTCGTCGGCCGCCACCTGATGATCACCAAGGTGCGCGGGCGCTTCACCGACTTCGACGGCCAGCTCGTGATCGGCGACACCCCCGAGAACTCCTCGGTCGAGGTCACCATCAACACCGCCAGCGTGGACACGTCCGATGAGAAGCGTGACGGCCACCTGCGCAGCGGCGACTTCCTCGACGTGGAGAACTACCCCACCATCGCCTTCCGCAGCACGAGTGTCGACCTGGGCCGCGACGGCTCGGCCAAGCTCACCGGCGACCTCACCATCAAGGACGTCACCCGCCCGGTGACCTTGGACGTCGAGTTCGACGGTGCCCAGGCCGACCCGTGGGGCGGCCAGCGCCTGGGCTTCTCGGCCCACGCCGAGATCGACCGCGAGGACTGGGGCCTGACCTGGAACGTCGCCCTGGAGACCGGCGGCGTGCTGGTCGGCAAGAAGATCCGCCTCGAGTTCAACGTCGAGGCCGTCAAGCAGTCGTAGTCCCGTCGTCAGTGCCCCGGTCTTTCCAGTGCGACCGGGGCACTGACGCGTCCGGGTACTCGACCTCCCAGAGACACAGGCCCCGGGCCGGCGCGACGCGGTCGGCCATCGACCGGTCCCGGGCCCGCAGGATGGCGGCCATCTCGCCGGCCCGCCGGCGCCCCAGCCCCATCGGCACCATGGTGCCGACGATGGCCCGCACCATCTGCTGGCAGAACGAGCTGGCGTCGATGTCGAAGCGCAGGATGCCGTCGCCCACGTCCAGCCACCGGGCGTCGTAGACGAGGCGCACCATGCTGGCGTCGGGCACCCGCTTCGACACCCGGCAGAACGACGAGAAGTCGTGCTCGCCGATGAGAGGGTCGCAGGCCAGGCGCAGGGCGGCCAGGTCGAGCGCTTGGGGCACGTGCCACGTCGTCGTGGCGAGGAACGGGTCGGGCGCCGGCCAGTTGAGGACCCTGTACCGGTAGCGACGGGCGACGGCGGAGTACCGGGCGTGGAAGCCCTCCGGGGCCACCTCGGCTGACCGGATGGCGATGGCCGGGCCCAGCATGCTGTTGAGGTTGCGTTGGAGGGCGACCAGGTCGGGCTCGGACTCGACGTCGAAGTGGACCACGTTGCCCCACGCGTGCACGCCGGCGTCGGTCCGGCCGGCGACGATGAGTGTCACCGGCTGGCGGAGGATCGTCGACAGGGCGGCCTTCAGCTCACCCCCGACCGTCTTCACGTTCAAGTTCTCCGAGAAGCCGGAGAACCCGCTCCCGTCGTACGCGATCGTCATCCGCACCCGGGTCACGGGCTCACCGCAATTGGCTGCAGTGACGTGCCAGTAGGCACGTAGCTGCAGCCAGATCGATCGGGCTAGACGAGCTCGATGCGGGCCATCGGCGCGTTGTCGCCGTGGCGGGGGCCCAGCTTGAGGATCCGGGTGTAGCCCCCCGGGCGCCCTTCGTAGCGGGGGGCGATCTCCTCGAACAGCTTGTGGGCCATGTCCTTGTCGAGCATGTACGAGACCACCTGCCGGTGATTGTGCAGCCCGCCCTTGCGGGCCTTGGTGATGAGCTTCTCGGCGATGGGTCGCAGCGCCTTGGCCTTCGCCTCGGTGGTGACGATGCCCTCGGCCGCGAAGAGCGACGCGGCCAGGTTGGCGAACATCAGCCGCTGGTGGGCGGCGGAGCCGCCGAACCGCTTGCTCTTGGTGGGAGTGCCCGGCATGGCGCTACGCCCCGGTCTTCGACCGCAGGGACAGGCCCCGCTCGTCGAGCTTCTGGAGGACCTCGTCGAGGGACTTCTGGCCGAAGTTGGTGATGGCCAGCAGGTCCTCCTCGGTCTTGTTGACCAGCTCGCCCACGGTGTTGACCTGGGCCCGCTTGAGGCAGTTGCGGGGGCGCTCGGAGAGGTCGAGCTCCTCGATGGCCAGGTCGAGGTCGGGCGAACCGCTGCCCAGCACGCCGACGTCGCCCAGCTCGAGGGCACGGGGGGCGTCGCTCATCTCGGCCACCAGGGTGACCAGCGAGCGGAGGGTGGCGCCGGCGGAGGCCAGCGCCTCACGGGGCGAGATGGAGCCGTCGGTCTCGATGTCGAGGGTCAGGCGGTCGTAGTTGGTGGCCTGCTCGACCCGGGTGGGCTCCACCGTGAAGGCCACCCGCCGCACCGGGGAGAAGATCGAGTCGATCGGGATGACCCCGATGACCGAGGACTTCTTGTTCTTGTCGGCCGTGACGTAGCCCCGGCCCCGCTCGACGGTGATGTCGAGGGCCAGGCGGGACTTGCCCGACAGCGTGGCGATGTGCATGTCCGGGTTCAGGATCTCGATGTCGGAGTGGGGCTGGAGGTCACGGGCGGTGACGTCGGCAGGGCCACGGGCGTCGAGGCGGAGGGTGACCGGCTCGTCGGACTCCACCCGGAGGACGAGGTCCTTCAGGTTGAGCATGATGTCGGTGACGTCCTCCTTCACCCCGGCGATGGTGGTGAACTCGTGCAGGACGTCGTCGAAGCGGATCGACGTGACGGCGGCGCCGGGGATGGACGACAGCAGCGTGCGCCGCAGTGAGTTGCCCAGCGTGTGACCGAAGCCGGGCTCGAGGGGCGAGATGGTGAACAGCTGGCGGTCGCCCTCCTGCTCGCCGAGGGCTTCGACTGACGGGCGCTGAATGATGAGCATGCTTTTCGCTTTCTTTACTTCGAGTAGAGCTCGACGATGAGCGACTCGCGCACCGGGACGTCGATGTGCTCGCGCAGGGGCAGGTCGCGCACGGTGGCGGTGAACCCCTCGCCGGAGACCTCGAGCCAGGGCGGCTTGACGCGGTCGAGCGTGTCCAGGTTGTGGCGCAGGACGATCATGGAGCGGGACTTCTCCCGGATCTCCACCACGTCACCCTTGCGCACCTGGTAGCTGGGAATGGTGACCCGCCGGCCGTTGACGTTCACGTGGCCGTGGCGGACGAACTGGCGGGACTGGTTGCGGCTGGAGCCCCAGCCAGCACGGAAGGCCACGTTGTCGAGGCGCTGCTCGAGCATGCGCAGCAGGTTCTCGCCGGTGATGCCGTCCTGGCGGTTGGCTTCCTTGTACATGTTGCGGAACTGCTTCTCGAGCACCCCGTAGATGCGGCGGGCCTTCTGCTTCTCCCGCAGCTGGAACATGTACTCGGACTCCCGGATGCGGCCGCGACCATGCATGCCCGGGGGGTAGGGCCGGCGCTCGATCGGGCACTTCATCGAGTCGCACTTCGGGCCCTTGAGGAAGAGCTTCATCTTCTCCCGCCGGCACAGACGGCAGACGGGACCTGTGTACCTAGCCATTTCGCCCTCGCTCGATTCGCTCCGCTCGTGCGAGTTGATCGCGCTCCGGCCGGCCGGCGGAGCCGGCCCGGCCTCCGCCGTGCCTCTTGCTGGCAGCCGATGGGGCCGCCTGCGGCGGCGTGAGCAGCCGCCAGGATCGTCCTAGCACCTTATTCATACTCTTCTTCTCTTCGGGGGGCGGCAGCCGTTGTGGGGGATGGGGGTGAGGTCCTTGATGCCCGAAACCTCGATGCCGGTCTGCTGGATCGAGCGGATGGCGGTCTCGCGGCCGGAGCCGGGGCCCTTCACCAGCACGTCGACCTTGCGGACACCGTGCTCCATGGCCCGCCGGGCACAGGCTTCGGCGGCCAGCTGCGCGGCGAACGGCGTGGACTTGCGGGAGCCCTTGAAGCCGACGTTGCCGGCGGAGGCCCACGCCAGGACGTTGCCCTCCATGTCGCTGATCGAGATGATCGTGTTGTTGAACGAGCTCTTGATGTGCGCCACCCCGTAGGAGACGTTCTTCCGCTCGCGCTTCTTGGGGCGCCTACCGCCCGGCTTCGGCTTCGGCATTACTTCCTGACCTTCTTCTTTCCGGCGACGGTCTTCTTGGGACCCTTGCGAGTACGGGCGTTGGTGTGGGTCCGCTGGCCGCGAACGGGCAGGCCACGACGGTGGCGGATGCCCTGGTAGCAGCCGATCTCGATCTTGCGCTTGATGTCCTGGGCCACGTCGCGCCGCAGGTCACCCTCGACCTTGAGGTTGGCGTCGATGTGGGCGCGGAGCTGGGCGACCTCTTCCTCGGTCAGGTCCCGGACCCGCGTGTTCGGGTCGATCCCCGTCGCCGTGCATACCTGGGTGGCGGTGGTCCGGCCGATCCCGAGGATGTAGGTGAGGGAGATCTCCAGCCGCTTCTCGCGGGGAATGTCGACGCCTGAGATGCGCGCCATCTATATCTCCCGCTCAGAGGGCCGCTCGGGCCACGTCTCTTTCGCTGCGCTCACTCGACTCAGCCCTGCCGCTGCTTGTGGCGGGGGTTGGAGCAGATCACCATTACCTTGCCCTCGCGGCGGATGACCTTGCAGCGCTCACAGATCTTTTTCACACTCGGCTTGACTTTCATGTGGAGGCCTTCATGGCTGCCTTTACTTGTAGCGATAGGTGATTCGCCCACGACTGATGTCGTACGGCGTCAGCTCCACCTGCACCCGGTCACCAGGAAGGATCCGGATGTAGTGCATCCGCATCTTCCCCGAAATGTGCGCGAGTACCTTGTGGCCGTTCTCCAGCTCGACGCGGAACATGGCGTTGGGCAGCGGTTCGACGACCGTGCCTTCCATCACGATGGCGTCTTCCTTGGGCTTGGGCAGGTGATGTCTCCTGACGACGCGTCTCAACCAGCGAACTGCCGGGGGACAGGTGGATAGAATAACGCACTTCGGCGCGGTAGTTCCCGGGGGGTCCGCGCGCGGGCGCCTGACGGGTGCTAGTCCAGGACGGTCAGGACCTCGGGGCCGTCCTCGGTGACGGCGATCGAGTGCTCGAAGTGGGCCGACAGCGAACCGTCGGCGGTGATGACCGTCCAACCGTCGTCGTTGAGCTGGGTCTCCGGGCTGCCGAGGTTGACCATCGGCTCCACCGCCAGGCAGTGGCCGACCTTGAGCTTCATCCCCTTGCCCGGATCGCCGTAGTTCGGCACCTGGGGCTCCTCGTGCATGGCTCGGCCGATTCCGTGGCCGACGTACTCCCGCACCACCGAGAAGCCGGCGCCCTCGGCGACGGTCTGGACCGCGTGGCCGATGTCGGAGAGCCGGGCCCCTTTCCGGACGTGCTCGATGCCCGCCCACAGGCTGTCCTCGGTGACCGTCAGCAGCTTGCGGGCTTCCTCGGAGATCTCCCCCACCGGGATGGTGCGGGCCGCGTCGCCGTGCCAGCCTTCGATGATCGCGCCGCAGTCGATGGAGATGATGTCCCCCTCTTCGAGGCGGTAGTCGCCTGGAATGCCGTGGACGATCACGTCGTTCGGCGAGGTGCAGATCACCGCCGGGTAGCCGTGGTATCCGAGGAAGTTCGACTTGGCCCTGCGCTTGGCCAGGACCTCCCGGGCCACCTTGTCCAGGTCGGCCGTCGTGATCCCCGGCCGTGCCGCGGTGGCGCACGCCTCCAGCATCTCGGCGACCACCCGGCCGGCCCGGCGCATCTTGGCGATCTCCTCCGCGGACTTGAGGGTTATGGGCATCGGGCTGTGCCTTCGCCGTCGGCCACGATCGGCCGCCGGAGGCGGCCCTCTATGGCTGGCGGTATATGCGGCGAGCGCAGCGACGCCGCCAAGACGAGTTCGGCGGAGGCCGGCCGGCTCCGCCGGCTGGCCGGAGCTCGATTGCCTCGATCGAACGGAGCGAAGCGAGTGAGATTGATCATCGTCGCGCCAGACGGCTTTCGATGGCACGCAGGAGGCGGCGCGTGACCGTGTCGGGGTCGCCCTCGCCGTCGACGGCAGCCAGCCGGTCGGTGGCCAGGTACCAGGCCACGAGGGGGGCGGTCTGCTTGTCGTACTGCTCAAGCCGCCTGGTGATGACGGCCTCGGTGTCGTCCTCGCGCTGGACGACCGCCCCGCCGCAGGCGTCGCAGGTCCAGTCCTGCCTCGGCGGGGCATCGACGCTGTAGTTGAGGCCGCAGACGGCGCACACCCGACGGCTGGCGAGGCGCTTCAGGACAACGCCGGTCGGCACGTCGAGCTCGATGACCAGGTCGACGTGGTGGGGCGACAGCATGTCGTCGAGGGCGTCGGCCTGGGCCACGTTGCGGGGGAAGCCCTCCATCACAAACCCTCGGTCGGCGGCGTCGAGCTCCTCCAGGCGCTCCCGCACCATCTCGTTCACCACCTCGTCGGGGACCAGGTCACCCGCCTCGACGTACTTCCTGGCCCGGCGCCCGATCTCGGAGTCACCCTTCATGAACACGCGGAACATGTCGCCGGTCGAGATACGGGGCACGCCGAAGTTCTCGGACAGCCGGATGGCCTGCGTCCCCTTCCCGGCACCCTGCTTGCCCAGGATGACCAGCCGCGTGGCAAGCACTACGCGAGGAAGCCCTCGTAGTTCCGCATCATCAACTGGCTGTCGATCTGCTTCATCGTCTCCAAGGCCACACCCACGGCGATCAGGATGGTGGTGCCACCGAACGGGAACTGCCTGACGCCGTAGAGCGAGAGGAGGATGTTCGGGACCAGGGCGATGGCGGCGAGGAACAGCGAGCCCGGCAGGGTGATGCGGTTGAGAATCTGCCCCAGGTAGCGCTCGGTGGGGGGCCCGGGCCGGATGCCCGGGATGAAACCACCCTGCTTGCGAATGATGTCCGCCTGTTGCTGCGGGTTGAACGTGATGGCCGTGTAGAAGTAGGTGAAGAACACGATCAACAGGCCGTAGGTGAAGATGTAGACGATGTTGTCCTGCTGCACCAGGTACTTGTTGATGAAGTTCACCACCACGTCCCACTGCACGATGTTGGACAACAGCACCGGGAAGTAGAGGACGGAGCTGGCGAAGATGATCGGGATGACGCCGGCCTGGTTGACCTTGAGCGGGATGTAGGTGCTCTGGCCCCCGTACATCCGCCGGCCCACCACCCGCTTGGCGAACTGCACCGGGATGCGGCGCTGGCCCTGCTCGACGAAGACGATGGCCACGATCATCCCGATGCCCAGGATCATGAACAGGGTGAAGGCGAAGTAGCCCTTCTCGGCCTGGACGTTGCCGAACTGGGCCGGCATGCGGCTGACCACGTTGGCGAAGATGAGGATCGACATCCCGTTGCCGATTCCCCGCTGGGTGATCAGCTCGCCCATCCACATCACGATGGCGGTGCCGGCGGTGATGGTGAGGACGATCAGTGCGACGTGGGGCACGTCGAAGGTGGTCACGAGCTTGAGGTTGGTGTTCGTGCCCTGGCCGAGGAGCCCGTTGTTGAACTGGTAGGTGATGCCGGTGGCCTGCAGGATGGCGAGGCCGACGGTCATGTACCGGGTCCACTGGGTGATCTTCTTCTGGCCGACCGCACCCTGCTTCTGCCACTGCTCGATGCGAGGGATGACCACCGCCAGCAGCTGCATGATGATCGAGCTGGTGATGTACGGCATGATCCCGAGGGCGAAGACCGCCATCTGGGTGAGCGCCCCGCCGGAGAAGAGGTTCAGGAAGCCCAAGACGCCGCCGCTCTCGGCCTGGCGCTGCAGGTCCTGCACCGCAGCGAAGTCGATGCCCGGCACCGTGACGTTCGAGCCCAGCCGGTACAGGGTGATGATGGCCAGGGTGAAGAGGATCTTGTTGCGGAGATCCGTGACCTTGTAGATGTTCTTCAGGCTGGAAAGCATCTAGTCCTCAAGCTTCTCAGTCGGGCTCGGACCGCTCGAAGGTCTCAGAGTAGTGGTCAGCGGTTCGTAAGGGCGTTGCCCTTGGCGGGCGGGCGGCCGTTGCCGAAGGGCGGGGGCAGGACCTCGACGGTACCCCCCGCGGCGACGATCGCGTCCTCAGCCGACTTGGAGAACCCGTGGGCCGACACCCGAAGGGCTCGGGACAGCTCACCGCGCCCGAGCACCTTGACCAGGCCGTGCTTGTGGACGAGGCCCTTCTCGCGGAGGGTCTCGGGGCTGACGACCTCGCCCTCGAACTGCTCCAGCGTGTCCAGGTTGACCACCGCGTACTCCACCCGGAACGGGTTAGTGAAGCCCTTGAGCTTCGGCACCCGCCGGCTCAGGGGCATCTGGCCACCTTCGAACCCGGGCTTGACCGAGCCGCGGGCGCCCTGGCCCTTGGTGCCCCGGCCGGCGGTCTTGCCGCCCTTGCCGCCGATGCCGCGACCGACCCGGCGCCGCTCTTTCGTCGACCCGGGGGCCGGCTTCAGGTCGTGGACCTTCATTCGGACTCCTCTGCGACGGTGATGAGGTGGCGGACGTTGGCCAGCATGCCCCGCACGTCGGGGCTGTCGGGCAGGCTCGTCTTGCGGCCGATGCCGCAGAGGCCGAGGGCCTTCATCGTCTTGCGGTGGATCGGCTTGGTGCCGATCGTGGACTTGACCTGGGTCACGCTGAGGCGGGCCATCTCAGGCCACCTCCACCGGGGTGTGGGGGCCGCGCTGGGACTCCTGGTAGGCCTTGAGCAGCCCGGGAGGGGTGACCTCCTCCGGGGACTTGCCCCGCTTGCGGGCCACCTCGTCGGGCCGCATGAGGCCCTTGAGGCCGGCCACGGTGGCGTGGGCCACGTTGATGGCGTTCGACGACCCGAGCGACTTGGCCAGGATGTCGTGCACGCCGGCCGACTCCAGGATGGCCCGAGCCGCACCGCCGGCGATCACGCCGGTACCGGGGGCGGCCGGCTTGAGCAGCACCCGGCCGGCGCCGCGCTCGCCCAGGATGGGGTGGGTGATGGTGCTGCCGGCGAGGGGGACGTCGAAGAGCTCCTTCTTCGCCTCTTCGATCCCCTTCTGGATGGCGGCCGGCACTTCCTTGGCCTTGCCATAGCCGAGGCCGACCTTGCCGGCGCCGTCGCCGACGACCACCAGGGCGGTGAAGGAGAACCGCCGGCCACCCTTGACCACCTTGGCCACGCGGTTGATGGCGATGACGCGTTCTACATACGGGCTTTCAGCCATGTGACTCCTGACCACTCATGATCCGCCGGCCGCCGGCACCGCCAAAGGCGGTCCCTTCGGCTGGCGGAGGAAGGAAGAGGGCGTAGGGAGGCCGGCTCCGCCGGCCGCCCGAAGCGCCTTCAAGCTCGCCGAGCAAGCTCTGCTTGCGAAGGCGAAACACTAGAACTCGAGTCCGGCTTCGCGTGCGGCGTCGGCGACTGCGGCGACGCGGCCGTGGTAGAGGTTGCCGCCCCGGTCGAAGACGACCTTGGTGACGCCGGCGGCCTGGGCCCGCTCCGCGACGAGCTTGCCCACCGAGGCCGCGGCGGCCTTGTTGCCGGTGGGGCCCGACCGCAGGTCGCCCTCCACGGTGCTGGCCGCGGCCAGCGTGCGGCCGGTGACGTCGTCGATGACCTGGGCGGTGACGTGCTTGTTCGACCGGAACACGGCCAGGCGGGGACGCTCGGCGGTGCCGCGGACCTGCTTGCGGACCCGGTGGTGCCGGCGCTTGCGCGCCTCCTGCTTCTTCTTCGTGGAGAAACTCACTTGGCGGCCTTCCCTGCCTTGCGACGCACGACTTCGCCGGCGTAGCGGACGCCCTTGCCCTTGTAGGGCTCGGGCTTGCGGAGACTGCGGATGTTGGCGGCGACCTGGCCGACGGCTTCCTTGTCGATGCCGCGGACGGTGATCTTGGTGGGCGCCGGCGTCTCGAAGGTGATGCCATCAGGGGCGTCGACGGCGACCGGGTGGCTGAAGCCGAGGGCGATGTCGAGCCTGGACGGCGTGGTGGCCGCGGCCCGGTAGCCGACCCCGACGATCTCCAGATCGCGAGTGAAACCGTCGGTGACGCCGACGACCATGTTGTTGACCAGCGAGCGGGTCAGGCCGTGCAGGGCACGGTGCTGGCGCTGGTCACTCGGGCGCTCCACCAGCAGGACGCCGTCGTCCTGGCGGACGGTGATGTCGCGGGGCAGGTCGCGCTCGAGCGTGCCCTTGGGGCCGCTGACCTTGACGTGCTGCTCGTTCACCTCGACGGTGACGCCGGCCGGGACCGTGATGGGGCTTCTACCGATTCGTGACATGGGCCCTCCTCACCACACGTAGCAGAGGACTTCGCCACCGACCCGGCGCTGGCGCGCCTCGCGGTCGGTGAGCAGCCCCTGGCTGGTCGAGAGCACGGCGACGCCGAGGCCGCCGAGCACGCGCGGCAGGCTGTCTGCCTGGATGTAGACCCGCCGGCCCGGCTTGGACACCCGGCGCAGACCGGAGATCGTGGGCGAACGGTCGTGGGTGTATTTCATGGTGATCTCCAGGATGCGACCAGGTCGGGTCCCGTCCTCGCTCACCTTGAAGTCGCCGATGTAGCCCTCGCGGCGCAGGATGGCGGCCAGGGCCTCCTTGAGCTTGGACGACGGCATGCGCACGCTGTCCTGGCTGGCGGTAGCCCCGTTGCGGAGGCGCGTCAGCATGTCGGCGATCGGATCGGTCATCGTCATCGGCGGCCTCCTCTCACCAGCTGGCCTTCGTCACGCCGGGAACCTCGCCGGCGTGCACCATCTCCCGAAGGCAGATACGGCACAGGTTGAACTTGCGGTACACGGCGCGCGGTCGCCCGCAGCGGGCGCAGCGGGTGTAGGCCCGCACCTTGAACTTGGGCTTGCGCTGCTGCTTCTGGATGAGCGCTGTCTTGGCCACGAAACTCCTCAGGTCCCGCTACTGCGGGGCGTCGGCACGTCGGAACGGGAAGCCGAAGGCGTCGAGCAGAGCCCGGCCCTCGGCGTTGTTGCGGGCGGTGGACACGATGGTGATGTCCATCCCGCGCACTGCGTCGATCTTGTCGTAGTCGACCTCGGGGAAGATCAGCTGCTCGTCGACGCCGAAGGTGTAGTTCCCCCGGCCGTCGAAGCCGTTCGGCGGCAGCCCCCGGAAGTCACGGATTCGGGGGATGGCCAACGCGATCAGCCGGTCGAGGAACTCCCACATCCGGTCGCCCCGCAAGGTCACCTTGGCCCCGATGGGCACGCCCTCCCGCAGCTTGAAGGCGGCGATGGAACGGCGGGCCCGGGTGACCAGTGGCTTCTGGCCGGTGATGAGAGTGAGGTCGGTCACGGCGCCCTCGAGCAGGGACGCCTGCTGGGTGGCCCGGCCCACGCCCATGTTCACGACGATCTTCTCGAGGCGGGGGACCTCCATGATGTTGCCGAGGCCCAGCGTCTCCTTGAGCTCGTCGCGCAGGACGTCGTTGTAGCGGGCCTTCAGGCGGGGAAGCTCCTTCACCGCGGCCTTGGACGAGGCGTCCGACATCAGACGTCACCTCCGCACTTGCGGCAGATCCGGATCTTCCTGCCAGACTTTCCAAACACACTGGCGTCGAAGCGGTAACCGACGCGGGTCGGCCCGCACGACGGGCAGATCAGGGCGACGTTGGACGCCGGCATCGGCATGTCCTTGTCGATGATCCCGGCCTGCATGGTGGCCCGCAGCGCCCGCTGGTGCTTCTTGGCCACGTTGACGCCGTCGACGATGACCTTCCGTTCCTTCGGGAAGACGCGCATGATCTCGCCCTCGTCCCCCCGGTCCTTGCCGGTGAGGACCTTGACGCGGTCGCCCTTCTTCAGCTTCATCACAGACCTCCGGTCGAAACCGCGCCGGCCGCCGCTCGTGCGGAGCACCCCAGCGGCTGGCGCGTGGGCGAGCGAAGCTCGCCGCAAAAGCAGCGCCGGCGCCGGCCGGCTGCGCCGGACGGTGACGGCACGACACAACTCGCCGAGCAAGCTCTGCTTGCGAGGCGAAACACTAAAGCACCTCAGGTGCGAGGGAGATGATCCGCATGAACTTCTTGTCGCGGAGCTCCCGGCCCACCGGGCCGAAGATGCGGGTGCCCCGCGGCTGCTGGGCGTCGTTGATGAGCACGGCGGCGTTCTCGTCGAAGCGGATGTAGCTGCCGTCGGGCCGGCGGTTCTCCTTCTTGGTGCGCACGACGACGCACTTGACGACCTCACCCTTCTTCACGGCCGCGCCGGGGATGGCTTCCTTGACCGTGCCGACGATGATGTCGCCGATGGAGGCGTACCGACGCTTGGAGCCGCCCAGCACCTTGATGCAGAGCACCTCCTTGGCGCCGGAGTTGTCGGCCACACGGAGACGGGTCTCTTGCTGAATCACTGTGATCTCCTGCCGTTCGCGAAGCTCACTTTGCACGCTCCAGGACTTCGACGATGCGCCAGTGCTTCAGCTTGGAGAGGGGACGGGTCTCGCTGATGCGCACCCGGTCGCCCACCTTGGCCTCGTTGGCCTCGTCGTGGGCGTGGATGCGCTTCGTGCGCTGGACCGTCTTGGTGTAGCGGCGGTGGCGGACCCGCTCGACGACGGCGACCACGGCCGTCTTGTCCATGGCCGACGACACCACCACGCCCTCGCGGACCTTGCGCGGGTTCGGTCGCGCTTCCGGAGCCTCTTCGGGCTCAGCCATCCGTCTCTCCCTCGTTCTTTCGGCTGGCGCTCACGCGCGCCGCCCGTCGGGCCTCGTTGGCCGCCTGCCACTCGGCGTCGGCCTCGGCCTCGGCCGCCTCGGCGGCGGCGATCTCGTTCTCCCGCAGCAGCGTCTCGATGCGGGCGATGTCCTTCTTGAGCTGGCCCAGACGGCTGTAGTTGTCCAGCTGGCCGGTCACGTGCTGGAAGCGCAGGTTGAACAGCTCCTGGCGCGCTTCGGTCAGGCGGGTGGCCAGCTCGTCGTCGCCCATCTCGCGCAGCTCGGTTGCCTTGGAGTTCGCCATCAGAGCTCCTCCGCCCGGACAATGATCTTCGCCTTGATCGGCAGCTTCTGGATGGCCCGGTTCATGGCCTCACGGGCCAGGGGCTCGGCCACGCCGGCCAGCTCGAACATGATGCGACCGGGCTTGACCACGGCCACCCAGTGCTCCGGGTTGCCCTTGCCGGAGCCCATGCGGGTCTCGGCCGGCTTCTCGGTGACCGGCTTGTCCGGGAAGATGTTGATCCAGACCTTCCCACCACGCTTGATGTGGCGGGTCATGGCGATACGGGCGGCCTCGATCTGGCGGGCGGTGATCCACCCGGGCTCCTGGGCCTGGATGCCGTAGTCACCGAAGCTGATCGCGCTGCCGCCGGTGGCCTTCCCGGTCAGCCGGCCGCGGTGCTGCTTGCGGTGCTTGACCCTGCGGGGCATCAACATCTATTCGTCCCCCGACCTGAAGTGCGGCGTCTCGTGGTGCTGGCGGGTGCGTCGCTCGATGTCCTCTTCCTCGGCGAGCAGGCGCTCGCGCTCGGGGTCGGCCTCGGGGATGAGTGGCGCGGCGGTGGCCAGGTCGGCCCCGTCGTCGACCAACCCGCCGTCATCGAGCAACGCAGGGTCGTCGAGGAGGGCGGCGTCCTCGGGACCGAGGACCTCGTTGCCCGTGGGCACGGCACCCGTGGCGCTCCCCGGCTCTTCCTGACCCGGGAGCCGGCGCCCGCCGCCGGCGGAGATGATGCGGCGGGGACGGGCGGCGCCGCCGGAGGTCTCCCCCACGGCCATGGCCGCCTCACGGGAGATCTTGTCCTCAGTGGAGGTCTTGTACGGCAGGATGTCGCCCTTGTAGATCCACGTCTTCACGCCGATGCGACCGAAGGTGGTGCGGGCCTCGCGAAAGCCGTAGTCGATGTCGGAGCGGAGGGTGTGCAGGGGCACCCGACCCTCGCGGTACCACTCGCTACGGGCCATTTCCGAGCCGCCGAGGCGGCCCGAGCACTGGACCCGGATGCCGAGGGCGCCGGCCTTCTGCGCGGTCTGGACGGCCCGCTTCATGGCCCGGCGGAAGCTCACCCGGCCGGCGAGCTGGTCGGCGACACCTTGGGCGATCAGGGCGGCGTCGAGCTCGGGCTGCTTGATCTCCTGGATGTTGAGCTGGATCTTCGGGTTGCCGCTCATCTTGGCCAGGTCGGCACGGAGGCGGTCGGCCTCGGCGCCCCGGCGGCCGATGACGATGCCCGGGCGGGCGGTGTGGACGTCGACCCGGAGGCGGTCACGGGTGCGCTCCACCTCGATGCGGCTGATGGCGGCGTGGGGTAGCTGCTTCATCAGGTAGTCGCGGATCTGCCAGTCCTCGATGAGGTAGGCCTTGTACTCGCGGTCGCTGAACCAGCGCGACTTCCAGTCCGTGGTGACGCCCAGGCGGAACCCGTAGGGGTTGACCTTCTGGCCCATTACTTCGACTCCTCTTCGCTGCTCTGCTGGGTGGAGGTCGTGGTCTGCCCCGCCTCTTCAGTCGTAGTGGCTGCCTCTTCTTCTTCTGACGGCACCGTGTCGACGGTGATTGCTGCCTCCGATGTGGAAGCCTCGGGCTCGGCATCCTCGAGCACCTCGTCGAGTGTCACTTCCTCCGCGTCGACGGGCGCGGTGGCGGCCGGCGTCCGGTCCTCGGGGCGCCGGCGGGTGGGGCGCCCGCGGGCCTCCGACTCGGCGCCACCGGTGCGCCGGCGCCGGCGGTCGCCGACCACGCCCTGGGCCCGGCGGGCCCGGCGCTCCTGGAGCTCGCGGTCGGGAAGGCGAGAGACGAGCAGGGTGATGTGGCACGTGCGCTTGCGGATACGGGTGGCCCGGCCGCGGGCCCGGGGGCGCCAGCGCTTCAGGGTCGGGCCCTCATCCGCGTAGCAGGCGGACACGAACAGCTCGTCGCCGATCATGGCGTGGTCGTGCTCGGCGTTGGCGACGGCCGACGCCAGCAGCTTGCCGACGACGATGGCCGCGTCACGCTCGCAGAACTTGAGGATCTCCTGGGCCCGCTCGGCGTCGTAGCCGCGGATGAGGTCGAGGACCTGGCGCACCTTGTACGGCGAGATGCGGACGTACCGGGCGACGGCCCGGGTGGAGACGACCGGCGTCTTGACCGCCTGCGACCGGGACTCCGGCCGCCGGCGCATGACCGGTGCTTCGTTGAGCTTGGGGCCGGTCACTGGGCCACCCTCTTCGAGGATCGCCCAGCGAATGCCGTTTGGACCGGGACGGTCATGGCTAGCGCCTCCCCGCCCGCTCCTGGCCGGCGTGGAACCGGAAGGTGCGGGTCAGGGCGAACTCGCCCAGCTTGTGGCCGACCATGGCCTCGGTGATGTACACGGGCACGTGCTTGCGGCCGTCGTGCACCGCGATGGTGTGACCGACCATGTCGGGGATGACCGTCGAGCGACGGGACCAGGTCTTGATGACCCGCTTCTCGCCCTTGGCGTTGAGGGCGTCGACCTTCCTGAGCAGGTGGTCGTCGATGAACGGGCCCTTCTTGAGGCTGCGTGCCACGGTTTCCCCTACCTCTGTGTCATCAACGTCGGGATCCGCGCGTCCGGCGGCGGCGGATGATCAGCTTCTGGGACGGCTTGTTGGTGCTGCGGGTGCGACCTTCCGGCTGGCCCCAGGGCGACACCGGGTGGCGACCACCCGACGTCTTTCCCTCGCCGCCGCCGTGCGGGTGGTCGACCGGGTTCATGGCCACGCCACGGCTCTGGGGGCGGACGCCCTTCCAGCGGTTGCGGCCGGCCTTGCCGATGGAGATCAGCTCGGCCTCGGAGTTGCCGACCTCGCCGATGGTGGCCCGGCAGTCGATCGGCACCCGGCGCATCTCGGTGCTGGGCAGGCGCAGGGTGGCGAAGTCGCCCTCCTTGGCCACCAGCTGGATGCTGGAGCCGGCGCCACGGCCCATCTTGCCGCCGGCGCCCGGCTTGATCTCGACGTTGTGCA
Source organism: Acidimicrobiia bacterium (assembly GCA_023265025.1). Classification (GTDB taxonomy): domain Bacteria; phylum Actinomycetota; class Acidimicrobiia; order Acidimicrobiales; family AC-14; genus CADCTB01. The sequence continues at coordinate 69,603 of JAHFUP010000010.1, forward strand.
CCGTGGTGCCGACGGGGATGAAGCGCAGGGCCAGGGCATTGCCCGGGCGGATATCGGCCTTCTGGCCGCTCTCCAGCGTGTCGCCGACGCGGATCTTGGCCGGGGCGATGATGTAGCGCTTCTCACCGTCGAGGTAGTGGAGCAGCGCGATACGGGCGTTGCGGTTGGGGTCGTGCTCGATGGTGGCCACCTTGGCCGGCACGCCGTCCTTGTCCCGCTTGAAGTCCACGATGCGGTACTGGCGCTTGTGGCCGCCACCGCGGTGGCGGGCCGTCTTGCGGCCGTAGCTGTTGCGCCCGCCGGTCTTGGGCAACGGGGCGAGGAGCGTCTTCTCCGGCGTGTCGGTGGTGATGTCGGAGAAGTCGGAGACGGTCTGGAACCGCCGGCCGGCACTGGTGGGCTTGCGCTTGCGAAGGGGCATGAGAGTCGGGTCCCCTAGTTCTCGAAGAGGTCGATGCGCCCGCCGGCGGCGAGGGTGACGATGGCCCGCTTGGTGTCGGGGCGTTGGCCGAAGGTCTGCGACTTCCGGTTGCGCTTGCGCTTCCCCTTGCGGTTCAGCGTGTTCACCTTGGCCACCTGGACGTTGAAGATCGTCTCGACGGCCTGGGAGATCTCGATCTTGCTGGCTCGCGGGTCGACGACGAAGGTGTAGACGCCGGCGTCGAGCAGCCCGTAGGACTTCTCGCTCACGACGGGGCGGAGGATGATGTCTCGCGGGTCATTCATTCCGAGGCCTCCTCGGCTTCCGCTTCGGTCTCGGGCTCGGCGGCGGCGCCGGCGCCGCTGCCGGTGGGCAGGTTGTCCTTGGTGAAGACCACCCAGTCGCAGCACAGGACGTCGTAGGCGTTGAGCTCCGACGGCAGGATCAGGTGGACCTTGGGCAGGTTGCGGAACGACTTGGCCGCCGCCTCCTGCTCCCGGTCGAGGACGAGCAGGATCCGGCCACCGACGCCCAGGGCGTCGAGGGCGAGACGAGCGTGACGGGTCTTGGGAGCGTCGAAGTTCCAGCCGTCGACGACGACGACCTTGCCCTCGGCGGCCCGGTCGGAGAGGGCCGATCGCAGGGCGGCGGCCACCATCTTCTTGGGCGTGCGCTGGGCGTAGCTGCGAGGCTTGGGCCCCATGGCCACACCGCCGCCCCGCCAGTGCGGGGCCCGGGTGGAGCCCTGGCGGGCCCGGCCGGAGCCCTTCTGGCGCCACGGCTTGCGCCCACCACCGCGGACCTCGGCCCGGGTCAGGGTGCTGTGGTCGCCGGAGCGGATGCCGGCCAGCTGGGCGGTCACGACCTGGTGCATCAGGGGGACGTTGGGCGTCACGCCGAACACGTCGTCGGCCAGGTCGGTGGAGCCCACGGTGTCGCCCGATGCGCTGCGGATGTCGACAGACGCCACGCTCAGCTCCCGTTCGCAGTGTTGCCGTTGTTGCCGCGGACGGCGTCACGGATGAGGACCAGCCCGCCACGCGGGCCCGGGACGTTGCCCTTGAGCAGGATGATCTGGCGGTCGGCGTCGGCCTGCACGACCTCGAGGTTCAGGGTCGTCACCTGCTGGTGGCCCATGCGCCCGGCCATCTTGGTGCCCTTGAACACCCGGGCCGGCGTGGCGCAGGCGCCGATAGCGCCCGGTGACCGGTGCTTCTTGTGGGTGCCGTGGCCGGCGCCGAGGCCCTTGAAGTTGTGACGCTTCATGACGCCGGCGAAGCCCTTGCCCTTGCTGACACCCGTGACGTCGACCTTCTCGCCGGCGCTCAGGATGGTGGCGGTGATCTCGTCGCCGATCGAGTACTGGCCCGAGTCGTCGACCCGGAGCTCGACGAGACGCTTGCCGGGGTCGACCCCCGCCTTGGCGAAGTGACCGGCGTCGGGCTTGTTCAGCCGCGACGGGCGCTGGGCGCCGAAGGTCACCTGGACCGCGCTGTAGCCGTCAGTCTCGGGCGTCTTCACCTGCACCACCCGGCACGGCGCAACCCGCACGAGGGTGACCGGAATGGCACGGTTCTGGTCGTCCCAGATCTGTGTCATGCCGACCTTCTCGCCGACGATCGCCTTCTTTGCCATGGCTTCGTGTCTGCCTCTGCCTTTGGTGTGGGATGTGCAACTTTGAGCCGAAGGCTCACGCGGAAACTCCGCACGGGTGGGTTCCCGGCGGAGCGTTTTGGGTTGTGGTGCCTCGGCGTACCGGAGAGATCGGCGACCAAGGACGTAGAAGTGGAGAGGGCGAAAGCGCCCTACTCATGAACTTGACGAGTATAGCGCTTTCGCCGGTGGACGCCCGCGCCGCCGAAAGGCGGCCTCCTCGGCTACCGGCCAGGAAGGAATGGCGGAGGGTGGCCGGCTCCGCCGGCTGCCCGCAGCGCAACTGCCTCGCCCGAGCGGAGCGAGGGCGAAACCTACACCTGTTGGATTTTGATCTCGATGTCGACGCCGGCGGGCAGGTCGAGCCGCTGCAGGGAGTCCACTGTCTTGGGGCTGGGCTCGAGGATGTCGAGCAGCCGCTTGTGGATCCGCATCTCGAAGTGCTCGCGGGAGTCCTTGTCCTTGTGGGGCGACCGGATGACCGTGTAGCGGTGCTTCTCGGTCGGCAGCGGCACCGGCCCCCGCACCGTCGCCTGGGTGCGCAGCACGGTCTCCACGATCTTCTTGGTGGACTGGTCCACGATCTCGTGGTCGTACGCCTTGAGCCGGATCCGGATCTTTTGGGCCACTGCGGTCAGCCTCTCACTTCAGGATTTTCGTGACGCGGCCGGCGCCCACGGTGCGGCCACCTTCACGGATGGCGAAGCGAAGGCCTTCGTCCATGGCGATCGGGTTGATCAGCTCGACGTTCAGGGTGATGTTGTCGCCGGGCATGACCATCTCGGTGCCCTCGGGCAGGGTGATCTGGCCGGTGACGTCGGTGGTGCGGAAGTAGAACTGCGGGCGGTAGTTCTGGAAGAACGGGCTGTGGCGCCCACCCTCCTCCTTCTTCAGCACGTAGACGTTGGCCTCGAAGGTGGTGTGGGGGGTGATGGACTTCGGCTTGCACAGCACCTGGCCGCGCTCGACCTCTTCCTTCTTGGTCCCCCGCAGCAGCGCCCCGATGTTGTCGCCGGCCTGGCCCTGGTCGAGGAGCTTCTTGAACATCTCCACTCCGGTGCAGACCGTGGTCTGGGTGTCACGGATGCCCACGATCTCGACCTGGTCACCGACCTTGACGACGCCCTGCTCCACCTTGCCGGTGACGACGGTGCCCCGCCCGGTGATGGTGAAGACGTCCTCGATGGGCATGAGGAAGGGCTTGTCGATGTCGCGCTGGGGCTCGGGGATGTAGCTGTCGACGGCGTCCATGAGCTCGAGGATCTTGGCGCCCCACTCCGCGTCGCCATCCAGGCCCTTCAGAGCCGACACCCGGATGATCGGCGTGTCGTCGCCCGGGTATTCGTACTCGTTGAGCAGCTCGCGCACCTCAAGGTCGACGAGGTCGAGGAGCTCCTCGTCGTCGACCGCGTCGGCCTTGTTCAGGGCCACCACGATGTAGGGCACGCCGACCTGACGGGCCAGAAGGACGTGCTCACGGGTCTGGGGCATGGGGCCGTCGGCGGCGGAGACGACCAGGATGGCCCCGTCGATCTGGGCCGCGCCGGTGATCATGTTCTTGATGTAGTCGGCGTGGCCGGGCATGTCGACGTGGGCGTAGTGGCGCTTGTTCGTCTCGTACTCCACGTGGGCGATCGAGATCGTGATCCCCCGCGCCTTCTCCTCCGGCGCCTTGTCGATCTGGTCGAACGCGGTGAAGCTGTTCTTCGGGTTCTGCTCGTGGAGGACCTTGGTGATGGCCGCGGTCAGTGTCGTCTTGCCGTGGTCGATGTGGCCCATCGTGCCCACGTTCAGGTGCGGCTTGTTGCGGTCGAACTTCTGCTTCGCCATGGGGCCCCTTTACTCGCCTCGTACCCGAGCGACGATCTCACGGGAGATCGACTCGGGCACCTCCTGATAGGAGTGGAATTGCATCGTGTAGGTCGCGCGACCCTGGGTGCGCGACCGAAGGTCGGTAGCGTATCCGAACATGTCGCCGAGGGGCACCTGCCCCTTGATGACCTGGCTCGATCCGCGCGGCTCGACGCCCTCGATCCTGCCCCGCCGGCTGGAGATGTCGCCGATGACGTCGCCCATGTAGTCGTCGGGCGTCACCACCTCGACGGCCATGATCGGCTCGAGCAAGACGGGGTGGGCCAGGCGGGTGGCCTTCTTGATGGCCAGCGAGCCGGCGATCTTGAAGGCCATCTCCGAGGAGTCCACGTCGTGGTAGGAGCCGTGGACCAGCGTGGCCCGTACGTCGACCATCGGGTAGCCGGCGAGCACGCCGTTCTGGAGCGACTCCTGGATGCCGGCGTCGATGGAGGAGATGTACTCCTTGGGGATGATGCCGCCGACGATCTTGTCGACGAACTCGTAGCCGCCGCCGGGGCCCGTGGGCTCGACGTTGAGCACGACGTGGCCGTACTGGCCGCGACCGCCGGTCTGGCGCACGTAGCGCTCCTCGACCTTCTCGACCGAGGACCGGATCGTCTCGCGGTAGGCGACCTGCGGCTTGCCGACGTGGGCGTCGACCCGGAACTCACGCAGCATGCGGTCGACCAGCACCTCGAGGTGGAGCTCGCCCATGCCGGCGATGATCGTCTGACCGGTGTCGATGTCGGTGTGCTTCTGGAAGGTCGGGTCCTCCTCCGACAGCCGCTGGAGGGCGTCGGTGAGCTTGTCCTGGTCGACCTTGGTCTTGGGCTCGATGGCCACGTGGATGACCGGCTCGGGGAACTCGAGGGTCTCCAGCACGATCGGCGAGTTCGGGTCGCACAGGGTGTCACCGGTGGTGGTCTGCTTGAGACCCACGGTGGCCACGATGTCGCCGGCGAAGATGACCGTCTTGTCCTCACGGTGGTTGGCGTGCATCTGCAGGAGGCGGCCGATGCGCTCCTTGCGGTCCTTGGTGGAGTTGAGGACGGCGTCGCCCTTCTTGATGCTCCCCGAGTAGACCCGGAAGTAGGTGAGCTTGCCGACGTGGGGGTCGCTCATGATCTTGAAGGCCAGGGCGGCGAAGGGCGCCTTGTCGTCCGGCGGGCGCTCGAGCTCCTCGATGCCCTTCATGTCGAGGCCCGTGACCGGAGGTAGGTCGATAGGGCTGGGCAGGTAGTCGATGACGGCGTCGAGCAGGGGCTGCACGCCCTTGTTCTTGAACGCCGTCCCGCAGATGACGGGCACGACCTGGTTGGCGATGGTGGCCCGCCGCAGCGCCTTCTTCAGGTCGTCGGCGGTGATCTCCTCCTCGCCGACGTACTTCTCCATAATGCCGTCGTCGTGGCTGGACAGGACGTCGACCAGCTGGTGGCGCCACTCGGCGGCGGACTCCTCGAGGTCGGCGGGGATGGGCTCGTCGCGCCACTTCTCGCCCATGCCGTCGTCCCAGACGAGCGCCTTCATCGTCAGCAGGTCGACCATGCCGCGGAAGTGACCCTCGGCGCCGATGGGGATCTGGATCAGGGCGACGGTGGCGTCGAGGCGGTCCGTGATCTGGTCGACGGCCTTGAAGAAGTCGGCGCCGATCCGGTCCATCTTGTTGATGAAGCAGATGCGGGGGACGCCGTACTTGTTGGCCTGGCGCCACACCGTCTCGGTCTGCGGCTCCACGCCGGCAACGGCGTCGAAGACGGCGACCGCGCCGTCGAGCACCCGCAGCGACCGCTCGACCTCAACCGTGAAGTCGACGTGGCCCGGGGTGTCGATGATGTTGATCCAGTTGTCCTTCCACCGGCACGTGGTGGCGGCGGAGGTGATGGTGATGCCCCGCTCCTGCTCCTGGACCATCCAGTCCATGACCGCGGCGCCCTCGTGGACCTCGCCGATCTTGTACGTCTTGCCGGTGTAGTAGAGGATCCGCTCGGTCGTGGTCGTCTTGCCCGCGTCGATGTGGGCCATGATCCCGATGTTGCGGGTCCGGGCCAGCGGAAACTCTCGAAGTACAGGTGCCTCAGCCATCGCGAAATCTCTCTTGCAGAAGGTGTTGAACTTGCAGGTTGTGGCGGCCGTTGCGCGCCGCAGGCGCCCCTCCGGCTGCCACCGCTACGCCGAGCGGAGCGAGGCCCCGATGGGGGGAGTTCGAGGGGGGAAGGTTCCCTTCGCCCCTCGATAACTACCACCTGTAGTGAGCGAAGGCCTTGTTGGATTCGGCCATTTTGTGGACGTCGTCCCGGCGCTTGACCGACGACCCGGTGGTGTTCGATGCGTCGAGCAGCTCGTTGGCCAGGCGCTCGGCCATCGTCTTCTCCCGGCGCTGCCGCGAGTAGCCCACCAGCCAGCGGATGGCCAACGTGGAGGCCCGACGGGGCTTGACCTCGATCGGCACCTGGTAGGTGGCGCCACCGACGCGCCGGCTCTTGACCTCGAGCTGGGGCTTCACGTTGTCCATGGCCCGCTTCAGCGTGGCCACGGGCTCGGCGCCCGTCTTCTCCTTGATGATGTCGAGCGCGCCGTAGACGATGCGCTCGGCGGTGGAACGCTTGCCGCGCACCAGCACCTTGTTCACGAACTGGGTGACGAGAACCGACCGGTAGATGGGGTCGGGCATGAGTTCGCGCCGCGGCGGCGGGCCTTTCCTGGGCATCTCTTAACCCTTCTTGGCGCCGTAGCGGCTACGGGCCTGCTTGCGGTCGCGCACGCCGGAGGCGTCGAGCACCCCGCGGATGATCTTGTAGCGGACCCCCGGGAGGTCCTTCACCCGGCCGCCACGCACGAGCACGATGGAGTGCTCCTGCAGGTTGTGGCCGACGCCGGGGATGTAGGCGGTGACCTCCTGGCCGGTGGTCAGCCGCACCCGGGCGACCTTGCGAAGCGCCGAGTTCGGCTTCTTGGGCGTGTGGGTGTACACGCGCGTGCACACACCCCGCCGTTGCGGGGCACCTTTCAGAGCCGGCGTCTTGGTCTTGTCGGACTTCGACTCGCGGCCCTTACGGACGAGCTGGGCGATAGTGGGCACGAAGAGACATCCTACCTGGTTGACGGGAACTGGCGTTTTGGCTGCAGTTGGCCGCGTATGCGCGGCCAACTGCAGCCAGGTCGATTGGAATCAGCCCGCGATGTCGGGCGCGGTGCCGAAGAAGCTCTCCTCGTCCTCGCTGGGGCGCTCGGGGGCGACGGTCAGCGTGGTGCCCTCCATGGCGTCGGGGTCGCGGCCCACGTTGGCCAGCCAGGCCGCGGGGTCCTGGACGTCGGAGGAGTAGAAGGGCAACGGCTCGTACTCCGGCGCCTGGATCTCCAGGCCCCGGTAGCGGAGCATGCCCGTGCCGGCGGGGATGAGCTTGCCGATGATGATGTTCTCCTTGAGGCCCAGGAGCTGGTCGCGCTTGCCCTCGATGGCCGCCTCGGTGAGCACCCGGGTGGTCTCCTGGAACGACGCCGCCGACAGCCACGACTCGGTGGCCAGCGACGCCTTGGTGATGCCCATGAGCTCGGGGCGGCCCTCGGCCGGCGTCTTGCCCTCCTGGACGAGCGCCCGGTTGATCTCGGCGTAGTTCCGGGATTCCACGCGCTCGCCGGGCAGGAGGTCGGACTCCCCCGGCTCGGCCACCAGCACCCGCTTGAGCATCTGGCGGACGATCAGCTCGATGTGCTTGTCGTGGATGGACACGCCCTGGGGGCGGTACACCTGCTGGACCTGGTCGACGAGGTACTGCTGGGTCTCCCGGATGCCCTTGATCTCCAGGAGCTCCTTGGGGTCCTTGGGCCCCTCGACCAGGGCGTCGCCGGCGATGACCTCCTGGCCGTCGGTGACGAGCAGGCGGGCCAGGTCTCGGTTCGAGATCGGGTACGCCTCCTCGGTGCCGTCGTCGGCCACGATCGTGACCGTCCGGCCCTTGACCTCGTCGTCGACCATGCGGACCACCCCGGAGGTGCGGGCCAGGATGGCCTTGCCCTTGGGTGTGCGGGCCTCGAACAGCTCGACCACCCGGGGCAGGCCGTGGGTGATGTCGGTCTGGGCGATGCCGCCGGTGTGGAACGTGCGCATGGTCAGCTGCGTGCCGGGCTCGCCGATGGACTGGGCGGCGATGACGCCGACCGCCTCGCCGAGCTCGATGTCGCGACCCGTGGCCAGCGAGCGGCCATAGCACGCCGCGCACACGCCGTGGGCGGCCTCGCAGTTCAGGACCGAGCGGACGCGCACCCGGTTGACGCCGGGGTCGTCGCGCATGGCGGCGATCTCGACGTCGGTGGCCTCGGTGCCCCGGGGGTAGGTGGTGCCGTCGGACAGCGTCACCGGCTCGGCCAGGATCCGCCCGTAGAGGCGCGTTTCCAGGCTGTTGCGCTTGCCGGCAGTATCGGGCTCGATGTTCTCGAGCCAGATGCCGCGGGGCGTGTCGCAGTCCAGCTCCCGGATGATGAGCTCCTGGGCCACGTCGACCAGCCGGCGGGTCAGGTAGCCGGAGTCGGCGGTGCGCAGGGCGGTGTCGGCCAGGCCCTTGCGGGCCCCGTGGGTGGAGATGAAGTACTCGAGGACGGAGAGGCCCTCACGGAAGTTGGACTTGATCGGGCGGGGGATGATGTCACCGCGGGGGTTGGCCACCAGGCCACGCATGCCGGCGATCTGCTGGACCTGCATGATGTTCCCTCGGGCGCCCGAGCTCACCATCATGTCGATGGGGTTGAAGACCATCTCGCCGAAGGTCTTCTCCATGGCCACCCGCACCTCGCGGGTGGCGTTGGTCCACATCTCGACTTCCTTCTGGCGACGCTCGTCGTCGGTGATGATGCCCCGGCGGAACTGCGACTCGATCTTGTCCGCTTCCTTCTCGTACTTGTCGAGGATCGTCCCCTTGTCCGGCGGCGTGGTGACGTCGGACATGGCGATGGTCAGGCCGGACTGGGTGGCGTAGCGGAAGCCGAGGTCCTTGATGGCGTCGAGGCTCTGGGCCACGACGGCCTTCGTGTAGTCGGCGACCAGCCGCTCGACGATGTCGGTGATGTCACGCTTCTTCACGGCCCGGTCGATGTAGCCGACCTTGGCGCAGAAGTCCGGCGGCAGGGCCCGCTCGAAGAACAGGCGGCCGGCGGTGGTGGTCCGGTAGGTCGGCTTGCCGTCGTCGTCACCGTCGCGGATCCCGATCCGGGCGTGGACCTTCAGCTCGCCCTCGTCGACGGCGCGCTCGACCTCCCACAGGTGGGAGAACTTGCGGCCCTCGCCGGCGGCGCCGTCGGTCTGCTCGGTGAGGTAGTAGATGCCGATGACCATGTCCTGGCTGGGCACGGTCAGCGGGCGGCCGTGGGCCGGCGACAGGACGTTGTTGGCCGACAGCATCAGCACCCGCGCCTCGGCCTGGGCCTCGGCGGACAGGGGCAGGTGGACGGCCATCTGGTCACCGTCGAAGTCGGCGTTGAACGCGGCGCACACCAGCGGGTGGATCTGGATGGCCTTGCCCTCGACCAGCAGCGGCTCGAAGGCCTGGATACCGAGGCGGTGCAGCGTGGGGGCCCGGTTCAGGAATACGGGGTGCTCCTTGATGACCTCCTCGAGGATGTCCCAGACCTGGGGGCGCCGGCGCTCGACCATGCGCTTGGCCGACTTGATGTTCTGGGCCAGCTCGGTGTCCACGAGGCGCTTCATGACGAAGGGCTTGAACAGCTCGAGGGCCATGAGCTTGGGCAGGCCGCACTGGTGCAGCTTGAGGGTCGGCCCGCAGACGATCACGGAACGGCCCGAGTAGTCGACGCGCTTGCCCAGCAGGTTCTGGCGGAACCGGCCCTGCTTGCCCTTCAGCATGTCGGAGAGGGACTTCAGGGGTCGGTTGCCGGGACCGGTGACCGGACGGCCGCGGCGGCCGTTGTCGAACAGGGCGTCGACCGCCTCCTGGAGCATCCGCTTCTCGTTGTTGACGATGATCTCGGGCGCGCCCAGGTCGAGCAGGCGCTTCAGCCGGTTGTTGCGGTTGATGACCCGGCGGTAGAGGTCGTTGAGGTCCGAGGTGGCGAAGCGGCCACCGTCGAGCTGGACCATGGGCCGCAGGTCCGGCGGGATCACCGGGACGGCGTCGAGGATCATGGCCTTGGGCTCGTTGACCCGCCGGCCGCTGGTCTCGTCGCGCCGGTTGAAGGCGGTGACGATCTTCAGCCGCTTGATGGCCTTCTGCTTGCGCTGGGCCGAGAGCGGGCGCCGGCCGTCGGAGGCGTCGATCCCCTCGCGGAGCTTGATCTCCTCGGAGTCGAAGTCGATCTCGCCGATGAGCTGGGCGATGGCGTCGGCGCCCATGCCACCCCGGAAGTACTCGCCGTAGCGGTCCTTCAGCTGGCGCCAGACGACCTCGTCCTCGATGATCTTGCGGGCGAAGAGGTCCTTGAACTCGTCGAAGGCGCGGCGGGCCAGGTCGATCTCCTGCTGGGCCCGCTCACGGATCTGGGTGAGCTCCTTGTCCGCCAGCTTCTGGCGGGCCTTGATCTCGGAGTCCTTGGCCCCGTTGGTCTCCAGCTCGGCGACCTCGGTCTCGAGGTCCTTGAACCGGCGGTCGACGTCGACGTCGCGCGAGCGCTCGATCTCGGCCAGCTCCTCCAGGAGCTCGGACTCGAGCTCTCCCAGGTCGGTGTGCCGGCGCTCGTCGTCGACCCAGGTGACCAGGTTGGCGGCGAAGTAGATGACCTTCTCCAGCTGCTTGGCCTTCAGTTCCTCACGGGCCTCGGTGCCCATGAGCAGGTAGGCCAGCCAGCTACGGGTGCCGCGGAGGTACCAGATGTGGACGACGGGGGCGGCCAGCTCGATGTGGCCCATGCGCTCGCGCCGGACCTTGGAGCGGGTGACCTCCACGCCGCAGCGCTCGCAGATGATGCCCTTGAACCGGACGCGCTTGTACTTGCCGCAGTAGCACTCCCAGTCCTTGGTGGGTCCGAAGATCTTCTCGCAGAAGAGGCCGTCCTTCTCCGGCTTCAGCGTGCGGTAGTTGATGGTTTCCGGCTTCTTCACCTCGCCGTTGGACCAGGTACGGATGGAGTCGGCGGTGGCTAACGCGATGCGCAGCTGGTCGAAGTTGTTGACGTCGAGCACTTAGAGCCTGCTTCCTCGCTCGGCTGCCCGCCGAGCGTCCTCTTCGTCTGAGCCGCGCTCGGGACGGGACAGGTCGATGCCCAGCTCCTCGGCGGTACGGAACACGTCTTCGTCGAGCTCCCGCATCTCGATCTCCTCGCCGGTGGTCGAGAGGACCTCGACGTTGAGGCAGAGGGACTGCATCTCCTTGATGAGCACCTTGAAGGACTCGGGGATGCCGGGCTCGGGGATGTTCTCGCCCTTGACGATGGCCTCGTAGACCTTGACCCGGCCGAGGACGTCGTCGGACTTGATGGTGAGCAGCTCCTGCAGGGCGTAGGCGGCGCCATAGGCCTCGAGGGCCCACACCTCCATCTCCCCGAAGCGCTGGCCGCCGAACTGGGCCTTCCCGCCCAGGGGCTGCTGGGTGATCATGGAGTAGGGGCCGGTCGACCTGGCGTGGATCTTGTCGTCGACCAGGTGGAGGAGCTTCAGGATGTAGACGAACCCGCAGGTGACCGGCCGGTCGTAGGCCTCGCCGGTGCGGCCGTTGTAGAGCGTCTGCTTGCCGTCGGCCTGGATCAGCCGGGGACCATCCGGCACTGCGGAATCGGAGTGGAGGCGCTGGGTGAGGATCTGCTGGATGGTGGGGTGCTTGCCGGAGCCGGCGTCGCCCTCCTCGTCCCAGTGCGCCCCGTCGAACACCGGCGACGCCACCCAGACCGCGGGCTCGGTGACCGGGCGGGTCTTGGTGGCCGTCGTGGAGGTGGGGGTGCCGTTGTTGGCGCCGTCCCAGCCGTGGCGGGCGGCGTAGCCCAGGTGGCATTCGAGCACCTGGCCGACGTTCATCCGGCTGGGCACGCCCAGGGGGTTCAGGATGATGTCGACCGGGGTGCCGTCGGCCAGGTGGGGCATGTCCTCGACCGGGAGGATCTTGGAGATGACGCCCTTGTTGCCGTGGCGGCCGGCCAGCTTGTCGCCCTCGCTGATCTTGCGCTTCTGGGCCACGTACACCCGGACCAGCTGGTTCACGCCGGGAGCCAGCTCGTGCTGCTCCTCCCGGGAGAACACCTTGACGTCGATGACCTTGCCGGTCTCGCCGTGGGGCACCTTGAGGCTGGTGTCGCGGACCTCGCGGGCCTTCTCACCGAAGATGGCCCGCAGGAGGCGCTCCTCGGGGGTGAGCTCGGTCTCGCCCTTGGGGGTGACCTTGCCCACCAGCACGTCGCCGGGGCCGACCTCGGCGCCGATGCGGATGATGCCCCGCTCGTCGAGGTCCTTGAGGATGTCGTCGGAGAGGTTCGGGATGTCCCGGGTGATCTCCTCGGCGCCCAGCTTGGTGTCGCGGGCGTCGACCTCGTGGGCCTCGATGTGGATGGAGGTCAGCACGTCGTCGCGCACCAGGCGCTCGGACAGGATGATGGCGTCCTCGAAGTTGTAGCCCTCCCACGGCATGAAGGCCACGAGCAGGTTCTTGCCGAGGGCCAGGTCGCCCTGGTGGGTGGAGGGGCCGTCGGCCAGCACGTCACCCAGGGCCACGGTCTGGCCCTCGTCGACGACCGGCTTCTGGTTGATGCAGGTGCCCTGGTTGGACCGGCGGAACTTGGCCAGGCGGTAGAACTTGCGGCCCAGCGTGCGGCCCTCGCGGTCGGTCTGGCCGTCGACGTACTGGACGACGATGTGGTCGCCGGTGACTTCCTGGACCTCGCCATCGCCCTCGGACAGGACGACGTCGCCGGCGTCACGGGCGGCGCGCTTCTCGATGCCGGTGCCGATGTAGGGAGCCTCGGCCCGGACCAGGGAGACGGCCTGGCGCTGCATGTTGGCCCCCATGAGGGCCCGGTTGGCGTCGTCGTGCTCGAGGAACGGGATCATGGCCGTGGCCACGGAGACGATCTGCTTGGGCGAGACGTCCATGAGGTCGACCTCGCTGGGCGGCACGTAGTCGATCTCGCTGGTGGTGCCGTAGGACGTGCCGCCGGCGCCGATGCGCACGCCGGCGCCCTGCGGACCACGGCGCACGAGCACGCGGTCACCGACGAACTGGCCCTCGTCGTCGAGGGTGGCGTTCGCCTGGGCGATGACGTGCTCCTCCTCCTCGTCGGCGGCGAGGTAACGGATCTCGTCGGTGAGGCGGCCGTCGACCACCTTGCGGTACGGGGTCTCGATGAACCCGAAGTCGTTGACCCGGGCGTAGGTGGCCAGGGAGCCGATCAGGCCGATGTTGGGGCCTTCCGGGGTCTCGATCGGGCACATCCGGCCGTAGTGGCTGGTGTGCACGTCGCGGACCTCGAAGCCGGCCCGCTCACGGGACAGACCGCCGGGGCCGAGGGCCGAGAGGCGGCGCTTGTGGGTCAGGCCGTCGAGCGGGTTGGTCTGGCCCATGAACTGGGACAGCTGGCTGGTGCCGAAGAACTCCTTGATGGCCGCGACCACCGGGCGGATGTTGATCAGGGTCTGGGGCGTGATGGCCTCGACGTCCTGGGTGGTCATGCGCTCGCGGACGACCCGCTCCATGCGGGACAGGCCGATGCGGACCTGGTTCTGGATCAGCTCGCCCACCGAGCGGATGCGCCGGTTGGCGAAGTGGTCCTGGTCGTCGAGGCGGTAGCCCTCCTCGCCGGCGGCCAGGTGCAGCAGGTAGGTCGTGGCGGCCAGGATCTCCGACGGGCTCAGGACGAACTGCGTCTGGCCGGGGCGCTCGAGGTCGACGCTGAGCAGCTCGGCGATCTTCTCGATCTCCGGGCCGAGCTTGCGGTTCAGCTTGTAGCGGCCGACGCGGGTGAGGTCGTAGCGCTTCGGGTTGAAGAAGGCGTTCTCGAAGTAGGCGCGGGCGGCCTCGACCTGGGGCGGCTCGCCCGGGCGGGCCCGCTTGTAGATCTCGACCAGGGCCTCCTCCCGGGTGGGGGCGAGGTCCTTCTCCTTCTCCCACTGGCCCTCGAGGAAGTCGAAGTGGTTGACGAAGCGCTCGAGGAAGCCGGGGTGGGCCTCCTGGTCGTAGCCCAGGGCCCGCAGGAGGACGAACAGGGACAGGCGGCGCTTGCGGGCCACCCGGGTGCCGGCGGTGACGTCCTTGCCGGGCTTCTGCTCGATGTCGAACTCGATCCACTCACCGCGGTAGGGGTGGATGGTGGCGGTGGCGATGGTCTTGGCGTCGCGGCCGGGCTGGAAGATGACGCCCGGGGAACGGACGAGCTGGGACACGACAACCCGCTCGGTGCCGTTGATGATGAACGTGCCCTTGTCGGTCATCATCGGGAAGTCGCCCATGAAGACCGTCTGCTCTTTGATCTCGCCCGTGGTGGCGTTCATGAAGCGGGCGCGCACGAAGATGGGCGCGGAGAAGGTCATGTCCTTCTCCTTGCACTCCTCCACGGTGAACTTGGGCGGCGGACGCAGGTCCTGGTCGGCCGCGTCGAACTCCAGCTCAAGGCGGAGCTGGCCGGTAAAGTCCTCGATGGGGCTGATGTCGCGGAAGGTCTCGGCCATCCCCCGGTCGAGGAACCACTTGAACGAGTCTCGCTGTACGGCGATCAGGTCCGGGAGGGCCAGGACCTCGTCGAGGTTGGAAAAGGAAAAGCGTTCCCGAGGGGCGGGACGAGTGGGCAAAACCTCACTCCTTCGCGGAGAGTGCTGGGCGGGCCATAAATTCGTGTGGAAGCCTGGATTCGAGGGCGTGCAGGGCAGGGCGGGTCGGTCAAAGCCGGGCGCGCGCGGTCAAGCCGGTGAAAAAGGACGGCGACTCGCGGGCTGGCACGGCAGTTACCAGACTAGCTGCAGCTGCGCGATTGGGCAAGCCAGCTCGAATCAAGCTGGGTTGAGGCTATTCGACTCCGACGCTGGGGTCAAGGGTTGTGGACAACATGCTGTTTCATCGCTCGGACGACAACGCCCGCTGACCGCTCCGGTATTCCCGTCATCTTCGTGAGTTGAGCTACCGCTGCGGTAGCCCAACTCACGAACGACGACCGCTACTTGAGCTCGACGGTGGCGCCGGCGCTTTCCAGCTGCGCCTTCGCCTTCTCGGCGTCCTCCTTGGATACCTTCTCGAGGACGGCCTTGGGGGCGCTGTCCACCAGGTCCTTGGCCTCCTTGAGACCGAGGTTGGTGAGGGCGCGCACCTCCTTGATGACCGGGATCTTCTGGGCGCCGACCTCGGCGAGGATGACGTCGAACTCGTCCTGCTCCTCGACCTCCGGTGCAGCCTCGGCCGCGCCAGCGCCGCCGGCGGCGGCCACGGCCACGGGGGCGGCGGCGGTCACGCCGAACTTCTCCTCGAACTCCTTGAGGAGCTCGGAGAGCTCGAGCACGGTCATGCCGGCGATGCTGTCGAGGATCTCTGCCTTGGTGGCCATCTACTGGTCTCCTTCTTTCTCGGTCTCAACGGGGGCGTTCTCAGGCTCGGCGGGGGCCGTCTCGGGCTCGGCGGCCGCCGTCTCGACGACGGGCGTGCTCTCGGGCTCGGCGGGGGCCGTCTCGGCTTCGACGGTGGGGGTCTCGAGCTCGGGCTCGGGCTCGGCGGCCGGTGACTCGGCTTCGACCGGGGTGGTCTCGGCTTCGACGGTGGGGGTCTCGGGCTCGGGCTCGGCCGTCTCGGGCTCGGGCTCCGTCGCCGCTTCCCCGGGGGCGATCAGTTGCTCGCCGGCGGCTTGACGCTTCTCGAGCAGGGCGGACAGCCCGTAGGCGAAATTGCGGGGCAGGGCCTGGAGCAGGCCCGCCATCTTGACGAGCGGGGCGGCGAGGGCGCCGGCCAACTGGGCGAGAATGACCTCACGAGGCGCGACGTCGGCGAGGGCGCCGGCGTCGGCCGCGCTGAGCACCGTGGTGCCGAGCAAGCCACCCTTGATGGTGAGGTTGGGGTTGGTGCGGGCAAAGTCGCGGAGGGACTTGGCCACGGCCACGGCGTCGCCGTCGACGAAGGCGATGGCCGTGGGGCCAACGAGGAGCGGCTCGAGGTCGGTGAGGCCGAGGTCGGCCGCCGCCCGCCGGACCAGCGTGTTCTTGAAGATGCGGTACTCGCCGCCGGCGTTGCCCACGGAGGCCCGGAGGTTGGCCAGGTCGGCGACCTTCAGCCCGCGGTACTCCGTCAGCAGCGCGCCGTTGGACGACGACAGGCGCTCGCGCACCTCGCTGACGACGGCGACCTTCTCAGGTCTGGGTTCTCCCAAAGCAACTCCTCCCGGTTGGTCGGTACGCGCGAACAACCCTCGGGAGGTTCACGCCTCGTTGGGCGGGCCCGGTTGAAAGGGCCGCTTACGCGCCTACGCCCTTTCGAGGCAGTGGCGCACCGAATGTCTACGGCGATCTAGATGTGACTGCTGATACTAGCCGGCGCTGGCGGTGAGCTCCTCGTCGAGCGCCCGCATGGCGTTGGGGTCGACCTTGATGCCCGGGCCCATGGTGGAGGACACGGCGATGCCCCGCACGTACTTGCCCTTGGCCGACGCCGGCTTGGCCCGCTGGAGCTCCTCGACCACGGCCTGGAAGTTCTGCAGGAGCGCCCGCCGGTCGAAGCTCACCTTGCCGATGGGGACGTGGATGTTCCCGTAGCGGTCGGTGCGGTACTCCACCCGGCCGCCCTTGAACTCCCGGACCGCCCGGCCGACGTCCATCGTCACCGTGCCGGTCTTGGGGTTCGGCATGAGGCCGCGGGGGCCAAGGACCCGGCCCAGCTTGCCCACCTGGCCCATGAGGTCGGGTGTGGCGATGGCGACGTCGAAATCGAGGAAACCGCCCTGCACGCGGGCGACCAGATCGTCGGCGCCCACCACGTCGGCGCCGGCCTCCCGGGCCTCGGCCGCGGCGTCGCCGGCGGCGAAGGCCACGACGCGGACGTTCTTGCCGGTGCCGGCGGGCAGGCCGACGGTGCCGCGCACGATCTGGTCGGCCTTGCGGGGGTCGACGCCGAGGCGCACGGCCAGCTCCACCGACTCGTCGAACTTGGCCGCGGCCAGGCTCTTCACCAGGTCGACGGCCTCGCCGGGGGCGTGCTGGCGGTCGCGATCGAAGCGGCGGGTGGCGTCGACGTACTTCTTGCTGTCCTTGTGGGTGTGGGTCATGTCGATCAGCCCTTGACCGTGAGGCCCATGGAGCGGGCGGTGCCGACGACCTGGCGCTTGGCGGCCTCGAGGTCGTTGGCGTTGAGGTCGGGCAGCTTGGTGGTGGCGATCTCGGTGACCTGGGCGTCGGTGACGGTGCCGGCGGCCTCGCGGCCCGGCGCGGTGGAGCCCTTGGCGATGCCCGCTGCGGCCCGGAGCAGGACCGGCGTCGGCGGCGTCTTGATGACGAAGGTAAACGACCGGTCCTCGAAGACAGTGATCTCCGCCGGCACGACCGTGCCCCGCTGGGATTCCGTCGCCGCGTTGTACTGCTTGCAGAACTCCATGATGTTCACGCCGTGGGGGCCGAGGGCCGTGCCCACGGGCGGGGCCGGCGTGGCCGCCCCCGCCGGAATCTGAATCTTGACGATTGCCGCGACGCGCCGTTTGGCCATGCGTGTACTTCTCCTTTGGTGGTCCTGGCGGCGTCCGAGGGACGCCTCCCACCCTTGATGAACGTTGCGATGTTATCGGCCGGCGGCCGTGGTCACCGCCGAAGGCGGTCCCGCCCGGCTGCCGGCGAAAGAAGAACGGCGGAGGGCGACCGGCTCCGCCGGTCGCCTGAAGCACGATTGCCTCGGCGAGCAACCTCCGGTTGCGACGCCGACTAGAGCTTGGCTACCTGGCTGAATTCGAGCTCGACGGGGGTTTCCCGGCCGAAGATGTTGACCAGCACCTTGAGCTTCATCTGGTCGTCGTTGATCTCGGCGATGGTGCCGGTGAAGTCGGCGAAGGGCCCTTCCCGCACCCGGACGCTCTCGCCGATCTCGAACATGGCCCGGTGGCGGGCCTTCTTGGGCGCCCCGTCGGTGCCGGTGGGCTGGACCTGGAGGATGCTCTCGACCTCTTTGCGGGACAGCGGGGTGGGCTTGGCGCCCAGGCCGACGAACCCGGTGACGCCGGGGGTGTTGCGGACCACCCGCCAGGAGTCGTCGTCCAGCTCACAGCGGACCAGCAGGTAGCCCGGAAAGACCTTCTTCTGGACGGTGACCCGCTTGCCGCCCTTGAACTCGATGACGTCCTCCATGGGGATGACGCACTCGAAGATCCGGTCCTCCATGTTCATGGAGGCGATGCGGCTCTCGAGATTCGACTTCACCTTGTTCTCGTAGCCGGCGTAGGTGTGCACGACGTACCAGGAGCCGGGGCGGTCGTAGGGGCTCTCGACGGGAGGCTCTTCCTCCTCCTCGTCGTCGAAGCCCTCGGCCAGCAGCTGGTCCTCGGACAGCACCTCATCGGCGAGGGGCACCTCGGCAGGGGCGGCGGCAGCCTCGTCGGACACGACGTCGACAGGCGCGGCGTCGGCCGGCGCTTCGGCCTCGGGCGCGGCGTCGACCGAGTCGTCGAGCGGCTCGACGCCGCCGGTCGTGATGGTGGGGTCTTCGGTCTGGCTCATTTGAAGAGGAAGATGACGGCTTTGGCGAAGACATAGTCGAGGGCGAAGATGATCGCGGTGAGCAGCAGGAGCGCCATCAGCACGACGATGGAGTAGTTGATGACCTCGGCTCGCGTGGGCCAGGCCACCTTCCGCAGCTCGGCGCGAACCTGGCGGGCGTACTCCGAGGGGCCGATGCGCTCCTTCGTCGCCACCCGGGCCGGCGCCTGGCGCGGCGCTTCCCGGCGGGTGGGGCTGCCGTCAGCGTCGACCTGACCCTGACGCTGCATCATCCTCTTCATCTCACGGTTCACGGCAAATTCTCCACTCGAGTCGGAGACGAACGAGCAGGGCAGGAGGGACTCGAACCCCCAACCGCCGGTTTTGGAGACCGGTGCTCTGCCAAATTGAGCTACTGCCCTCAGCGGGCCAGCCCCTGACGTACGCGTCCCTAGGTTAGCCCATCGCCGACGATGGGCTCCCTGCAGTAGACGCTCTAGTGCCTCGACCTCATTCGTTCGCTTCGCTCACTCCATTCGGTCGAAGTGATCGTGCTCCGGCGGGCGAGCGGAGCTCGCGCCGCCTCCGCCCTGTCCCTCCCTCCTCTCCGCAGCCGAAGGGGCCGCCTTCGGCGGCGACGGCGGCCACGGACGGGAAACCCCACGGGCGCGGCGAACGTTTGTGGTCAGGGCTCTAGCTGGCGAGGCGGACGCGGCGGCGGGCCCGGGTGGCCAGGATGGCTCCCGCGGCGCCGGCGGCGGTGGCGGCGGCGATCCCGCCGACGTAGGCGACCCGCCGGCCGTTGAGCAGGTGGTGCATGGCCCGGCGCTCGCCGGCGGCTTCGAGGGAGGCCAGGATCCCGGGCAGGAGGCCGGGATTCGGCTCCAGCACCGCGGTACGGAGCTGGTGGAGCGTGCGCAGCACCTTGCGGTACTGGACGAGCTCGGCCTGGCACCGCAGGCAGGCGGCGATGTGGCGCTGCACCTCGATGTCGGCGATCTCGCCTCCGTCGACGACGGCGGGAAGGGCGGCGGCGACATCGTCGCAGGACACGCCCCCGCTCCCGAAGAACCGGCTAGACCGCACGGGCTTTCTCCTCTCCGGGCATCGGGAACAGGCGCTCCCGCAGCTTGCGACGGGCCCGGTGCAGGCGCACCTTGGCCGCCGACTCGGTGATGCCGAGCTCCGACGCGATGGCGTCGTGGGGCAGGTCGTAGACATCGCGGAGGACGACGACCGCCCGCAGGATCGGGGGCAGGTCGGCCAGGGCGGCGGTGACCCGGTCGCGGAGCACGCCGGCCTCGGCCATGATCTCCGGGTCCGACTCGGGGCGCTCGTCGAGCACGTTGTCGTCGTCGGAGAGCTCCTCGTGGCGGCCCTTGGACCGCCGCGACAGCTGCGTCGACGCGCAGTTGGCGGTGATCCGGTACATCCACGTCGAGAAGCGGGCATCGCCCCGGAACCGCTTGAGCGACTTGAACGCCCGCAGGTAGGCCTCCTGGGCCACGTCGCGGGCGTCGTCCTCGTTCCCGGTGAGCCGGTAGGCGAGGGTGTAGACGTCGGCCTGCGTCGCCTCGACCAGCGCAGTGAACGCGCTCATGTCCCCGGCTTTGGCCGCGGCGACCAGCCGGGCCTCCTCGGAATCGATCACCACGGGTGCCACGTCCTCTAGGACCGGTTCCTCCGCCGGAAGGTTACGCGGGGCTAGCGCGTCTCCCTGTGGGTCGTGTGCGTCCGGTCCCAACGGCAATACTTCTTCACTTCCATGCGTTCCCGGTCGTTCTGCTTGTTCTTCATGGTGATGTAGTTCCGGCGCTTGCACGTCTCGCACGCCAGCGTCACCTTCACCCGCTTCTCGCCCTTGGCCACTGCTCTGGTCCTCTCGCTTCACGCTGACTCGACAATCCTACAGTGGGAGGCACCGGCCCCCGACTGTCACTTGATGATCTTGACCACGCGGCCGGCGCCCACGGTGCGGCCACCTTCACGGATGGCGAAGCGAAGGCCTTCGTCCATGGCGATCGGGTTGATCAGCTCGACGTTCAGGGTGATGTTGTCGCCGGGCATGACCATCTCGGTGCCCTCGGGCAGGGTGATCTGGCCGGTGACGTCGGTGGTGCGGAAGTAGAACTGCGGGCGGTAGTTCTGGAAGAACGGGCTGTGGCGCCCACCCTCCTCCTTCTTCAGCACGTAGACGTTGGCCTCGAAGGTGGTGTGGGGGGTGATGGACTTCGGCTTGCACAGCACCTGGCCGCGCGAGACGTCCTCCTTCTTGGTGCCCCGCAGCAGCGCCCCGATGTTGTCGCCGGCCTGGCCCTGGTCGAGGAGCTTCTTGAACATCTCCACGCCGGTGCAGACCGTGGTCTGGGTGTCCTTGATGCCCACGATCTCGATCTGGTCGCCGACCTTGACCACGCCCTGCTCGACCTTGCCGGTGACGACGGTGCCCCGGCCGGTGATGGTGAAGACGTCCTCGATGGGCATCAGGAAGGGCTTGTCGACGTCGCGCTCGGGCTCGGGGATGTAGGAGTCCACCGCGTCCATGAGCTCGAGGATCTTCGGCGTCCACTCCTCGTCACCCTCGAGGCCCTTGAGGGCGCTGACCCGGATGATCGGCGTGTCGTCGCCGGGGAACTCGTACTCGTTGAGCAGCTCGCGCACCTCAAGGTCGACGAGGTCGAGGAGCTCCTCGTCGTCGACCGCGTCGGCCTTGTTCAGGGCCACGACGATGTAGGGCACGCCGACCTGGCGGGCCAGCAGCACGTGCTCACGGGTCTGGGGCATGGGGCCGTCGGCGGCGGAGACGACCAGGATGGCCCCGTCGATCTGGGCCGCGCCGGTGATCATGTTCTTGATGTAGTCGGCGTGGCCGGGCATGTCGACGTGGGCGTAGTGGCGCTTCGTCGTCTCGTACTCGACATGGGCGATCGAGATCGTGATCCCCCGCGCCTTCTCCTCCGGTGCCTTGTCGATCTGGTCGAAGGCGGTGAAGGCGGTGGTGGGGTTCTGGTCGTGGAGGACCTTGGTGATGGCCGCGGTCAGGGTTGTCTTGCCGTGGTCGATGTGGCCCATCGTGCCCACGTTCAGGTGCGGCTTGTTCCGTTCGAACTTCTTCTTGGCCATCTCTGTCGTCCTGTTCTGCTTGGTTCCGGTAGCGGCGGGCGGACTCGAACCGCCGACCCCTCGATTATGAGCCGAGTGCTCTTACCAACTGAGCTACGCCGCCAGATCTGCTGTTTTGAAGCTGCGAGCCCCCTATCGGAATCGAACCGATGACACCAGCCTTACCATGGCTGTGCTCTGCCGACTGAGCTAAGGGGGCAGTCCCACCGATGATAGTCAGCCGGCCCGGGGTCGCCGTCCGATTGGCCCGGTCGAGCGACGCCGAGGCCATCCGCACGATCTACAACCGCGAGGTCACCGGCTCCACGGTGACGTTCGACCTCGTCCCCCGCACGCTGGCGGAGCAGGAGGCGTGGCTGGCCGAGCACGAGGGCGTGCACCCGGCGGTGGTCGCGGAGTCCGACGGGGAGGTGGTGGCCTTCGGCTCGCTGGCGCCGTACCGGAGCCGGCCGGCGTACGCCACCACCGTGGAGGACTCGGTCTATGTGCGGGGCGACTGCCGGGGCCTGGGCCTCGGCCGGGCCGTGCTCGGCGAGCTGGTTCGCCTAGGTACCCTCCACGGGTTCCACGCCGTCATGGCGCGGATCGTCGGCGGCCACGAGGCGTCGATCGGCCTCCACACCTCCTGCGGGTTCGAGCTGGTGGGCATCGAGCGGGAGGTAGGCCGGAAGTTCGGCCGGTGGCTCGACGTCGTGCTCATGCAGCGCCTGCTTTGACCCTCCTCAGGCGTGGGCCTCCTCCGGGGAGCGAATGGCCTCCGGCCGGTAGACCGATTCGGGTGCGAGGGCGGCGCCGCCGTGGGCCTTGACGAGGAACGAGATGGTGGAGGCCCATCCCTCGGGGGTCGAGGAGCCGACGGGCGCGCCGGTGAAGATCCCCGGCTCTCCCATCTCCCAGCCGTCCACCGCCATCCCCGGGTCGGCGTCGGGATACCGCCTGGCCAGGATGTCGAGCCCGATCGTGGGATCCTGGCGTTGCCGTTCGATGGCGGCGACCAGCCCGTCCTGCATGAGCCTCACGGTCTCGAGGTCGACTATGTCGCCGGCCACCAGGCCATGGCCGTAGGCGTTGATGCCGAAGTGGACCGCCCGCACGGGCATCCCGGACTGCAGGCTCGTCCGCGGGACGAGGTCGATGAAGTCCGGCAGGGCGTCGATGTCTCCGCGGGCCAGGGCCGCCGGCGCAGCCCCGTACTCCGTCTCGACCACCTCGCCCCGGTCGAGACCGAGGTGCTCGAGCGCGGCCTGGTACTCGGCCAGAAGGCCCTTCGACCCTGAACCGCCGACCCGTCGCCCCGACAGGTCGGCCGGCGTGCGAAAGTCTGACTCGGCGGCCACCAGGCCCGAGATCGGGTGACGCTGCACGATGGCGGAGACAAACCGGGCCGGCAGGTCGCCGTAGCGTTCCCGGGCCGTGAGGTAGTGCCCGACGCTGGTCAGGCAGAACTCCGAGCCCCCCGTCGCGACCCGCCGGACGTTCTCGGGCCCCGAGGCGGGGTCGAGTACGTCGACGTCGAGACCGAACTCAGCGAACAGACCGTCCGCTGCTGCCGCGAGGTACGGCAGGTGGTGGCCGGGCATTCAGCCAACGCAGTACATGCTCAGTCGGACCCGCTTCATCGGTCAGCTCCCCTCGAAGGCTTGTTCTGATCCTGCGCCACCGCCGGCCGCCGCGCAATACCTGGTGTGACCTCGATCCGGGCCAGGGCCCGCGTCTCGCCGTACGAGCGGGCCTCGGCCACGACGAGCGCCGGCGAGGACGGGTGGGCCAGCCACCCTTCGACGTGGGCGACCTGGCGCAGGCCGCGCACCTGGAGGACGATGCTGCCGTCCGGATCGAGGTGGTCGGAGACGGCCCTGACGAAACTCCGAATGGCACCGAGCCCGTCCGGGCCGCCGTCGATGGCGCCGGCCAAGTCGTCGGGGTGGAGGTGGACCTCGTCGGAGGGGACGTACGGCGGGTCGGCGATGACCACGGCGAAGCGCTCGGCCAGACCGAGCACGTTCTCCGCCAGTCCGCACCGCTGCTCGACCAGCTCGGCGCAGCCGTTGGTCGCCGCGTTGACGCGGGCCCACCGGCAGGCCGCAGGGTCGCGGT
The DNA here is from genome assembly GCA_023265025.1 of Acidimicrobiia bacterium. Lineage (GTDB taxonomy): Bacteria > Actinomycetota > Acidimicrobiia > Acidimicrobiales > AC-14 > CADCTB01. The sequence goes on from JAHFUP010000010.1 coordinate 93,332, forward strand.
CGACCTGGACGACGTGGGAGCCGCTCAACACGGCAGCAGCCAGACCGATGTGGCCGGCACCGCAACCGAGCTCGAGCATCGGCCCGCCGGCGGCGAGCTCGGCCGCCCATTCGGATTGCGCGAAGGTCCACGGCCGCGGCCGTAGGACGTTCTCGTCGAAGGCGACGTCGATCGGCCCGAACCGGATCGCCGCCGGCGCCGAGATCCCGGTCAGGACGCCCTCTGCTCGTCGAGGAGGAACCAGTCCGACATGGCGTCGAAGAAGCCGGCGTTGACGATCGAGCGCCAGCGGGCGCCCCGGACGATGCCGCTCGACCACCGGGGATCGGTCTCCAGAGGGACAACGGCGTGGTCAACCCAGTCCTTGCCGTGCCGCGGGTCGACCATGGCGTGCTCGACGTAGAAGTCGAGGGCGTCGTCGCCGGCGCCTATCCGCTCCAGGGCGGCGACAACCCGACGGCACCGGGGGCCGGCTTGGAGCTCGAGGAGCCCGAGGGCGCCGAGCAGCTCCGGCTGAAGCCACCGGTTGGTGGCCAGCAGGCCGGTGAGCACCGAGCGCTCGAGCGCCTCCACGGGCTGGCGCTCCCGGGGCGGGCAACTCAGGCCGAGCGCCGTGCTCAGCGTGCGGTGCAGTTCCGTGTGGACCCGGGCGAGGGAGCCGTTGCCCATCTCGTCCCAGTAGTTGCGGGCCAGCTCCAGCTTCGGCTGGCCGTCCAGGCCGATCTGGCCGGCGGCGACCAGGTCATCGAAGCCACCGTCGGGACCACCCTCGATCGACAGGAACTCGACGATCTCGCCGGCGTCGGCGTCGGCGGCCAGCCACTCGTAGATATCGGGCACGAGGCCACGGGCCCCGATAGCCCGCATGGCGGCGCCGGCCGGCCCGGGCAGGTCCCAGGCGGTGGCGTCGTCCCGGCGGACCAGCTCCGCCACCAGCTCCTCCTCCAGCCGCCACTTCAGCCGGGCGACGGCGGGGTGGTGCTGGAACCGCTCCCGCCCGTCGACCTGGCCGAGCGGGGCGGTGTGGAGGTCGTGGACGACGGACAGCGTGAGCAGCAGGTCCTGCCAGTCGACGGGCTCGAGATGGCCGATCTGGTCCAGCCCCCGCCCACCGTCGGACAGCGACGTCGTCAGCTGCGTGAAGAGCGGATGAAGCACAGTCCCAGCGGCCACGGCCACTGGGTACCCGCGCGCGACAATGAACAAACGAGCCGGCGACTCCGCTCCTGGTGGGCCGGGGAGGATTCGAACCTCCGTAGGCTGTGCCGGCTGATTTACAGTCAGCTCCCTTTGGCCACTCGGGCACCGACCCAGGACTGCGAACGGGAACGATAGCGTCTTGGCCGTGCCCACTTTCGACGTCGTCTCCGAGGTGGACCTCCAGGAGGTCCGGAACGCGGTCGACCAGGCCCACCGCGAGGTGGCGACCCGGTTCGACTTCAAGGACACCGGCTCGACCATCGAGCTGGGCGACGGGGAGATCCAGCTGCACTCCTCCACCGAGGACCGCCTGCGCGCCCTCGTGCAGGTGTTGGAGGAGAAGCTGGTCAAGCGCAACGTGTCCCTGAAGGGCCTGACCTACGAGAAGGTCGAGGAGGCCTCCAAGGGCACCGTGCGGCAAAAGGTCCTCCTGGCCGCCGGCATCGACGAGGCCAAGGCCCGCCAGGTCAACCGCTTCATCAAGGACCGGGGCGTCAAGGGCGTCTCGTCGCAGACCCAGGGCGACCAGATCCGGGTGTCGGGCAAGAAGCGCGACGACCTCCAGAACGTGATCGCCGCCCTCAAGGAGGAGGACTTCGGCATCCCCCTCCAGTTCAAGAACTTCCGCGACTAACTGCCGCCCCCGAGCAGGGGGGCGAGGGATTTGGGCGTCAGGGGACCCAGGATGGTGAGGGCGACCTTGCGGCCCTCGCGGAGGGCGTCGGCCTGAGCCTGGGCCGCGGACGTCTTGCGGTCCCAGTCGATGCGGCCGGCCATCCGCGTCACCTGCAGCTGGGCGAGGCGGATCGTGCCCCCGCCGGCGCTGACGCTCGACGCCCACAGCAGCGGCCCGACGGCCCGGCCGGAGGCACTGGGCGTCTGCCCGTCGAACCGGCGCAGCACGCCGGCGCCGGTGACGGCGCGGGACACGCCGACGCTATTGGCAGCCAGGAGGCCCGAGGCATTGTTGATGGCCTCGTTCACCCACCCGTCGAGGATCGGCTTGGGGTTCACGGCCGCGCCGCCGCGGGGATGGAACTCGAAGTGGACGTGCGTCGCCCCGCCGGCGGCGTTACCGCTGTCGCCCGTGTAGCCCACGACGTCGCCCTGCTTCACCGCCGAGCCGTTCGACAGCTTCTTGGCGAACCCGTCCAGGTGGGCCATGTAGTAGAAGGTGCCGTCCGCCAGGGTCACGTAGGCCGCCTTGCCGCCGAGGCCGGCGTCCTCGAAGCGGACGACCCCGGCGAAGGGAGCCCGGACCGGCGTGCCGCGGGCGGCGAAGATGTCGGTGCCCTGGTGGAGGTGGAACGGGGGGCCGAAGCGGGCCTGCAACCAGTCGTCGCTGTAGTCCGCCAGCCCGGCGACCGGGAAGTGGCCGAAGCCGGCGATCGCCGCCTCCTCGGGCGTCAGCCCCAGGTCCTGCATCGGCCGGAGGGCGGCCATGAGGGCGGCGGTGCTGTTACTGCCCGTCCGCCGGACCGAGTTGATGATCGGGATGTACTGGGGCGGGATCACGCCATACGGCAGCGTCGTCGTCGTCGGCGCGGCGCCGGCCTTGGGGGTGGCGCCCGCCGCGCCCGGCGCCACCGGGGACGCGGTCGTCGGGGGGGCAGGGGGCACGGTGGTCGTGGGCAGGAGCTGGTTGAGAAGGTCGCCCAGCAGGTTCCCTGTGGTCGTCGGTGTGGTGGTCGGCGGCGGTGTCTGCGCTCCGGCCCGGCCTGTCACCAGCGTCAGCACCACCAGAGCGACCGTGACGACGGCCGCGACAGGTGAGCGAAGTCGTTCCGACACGATGCCGTTCAGTTCGCCGCACCCCGCCGGATCTCCTGCCCGGCGGCTGCGAGCCCGCTTACGAGCGCCACTCGCCCTGGCGCAGCCGGGCGATCCGGTCCTCCAGGGGCGGGTGGGTCGAGAACAGGTTGGCGAACTGGACCTTGCGGCCCGTCAGCGGGTTCACGATGTACTTCGACGCCTGAGCCGGGTCGACGCTCATCGGGATCGCCCTTGCCCCCTGCTCGAGCTTGGCCAGGGCCCGGGCAAGGGGTTCACCGTCGCCGATGAGACGGGCGCCGGTGCGATCGGCCTCGTACTCCCTGCTGCGGCTCAGGGCCATCTGGATGACGGCCGCGGCAAGGGGCGCGAGGAGTGCGAATGCGAGGAGGGCCAGGGGGTTGGCGTTGTTGTCGTCGTCACGGCCGCCGCCACCGAACATGGCGCCCCACATCGCCATCCGGGCCACGAAGGTGATGCCCATGGCGACCGCGGCGGCCACCGACCCGATGAGGATGTCGCGGTTGCCGACGTGGCTGATCTCATGGGCCAGGACGCCACGGAGCTCGTTCCAGTCGAGGATGTTCAGAATGCCCTGGGTGACGGCCACTGCGGCGTGATCGGGGTTGCGACCGGTGGCAAAGGCGTTGGGCTGCATGTCCGGCGTCATGTAGAGCTTCGGCATGGGCATGTTCGACGCCATGGTCAGCTCGCGGACGATCCGGTAGTACTCCGGTATCTCGGCTTCGGTCACCGGCACCGCCCGCGCCGACTTGATGGCCAGCTTGTCGGAGAACCAGTACGACCCGCCGACGAACACCAGGCCGATGATCAGGCCGATGAACAGCCCGCCGCGGCCGAAGAAGCTGCCGATCAGCATGAGCAGGCCGCCCAGGGCCGCCAGCAGCGTGTAGGTCTTGATCGTGTTCTTGCTCATCGTCCCTCTCCCGGAACCCGTCAGTGCATACAACGCTCCCACAGGCCGAGTTAGTTCCGCCCCGGTGTCCTGTCGAACCCCCTGGTCGTGCGGTTGACGGGGTGGAGGCCGAAGCGTGCGGCGTACCGCATGGTGTCGGCGAGGTGCTCGTCCTCGGATGCGTAGGCCAGCAGTCTCGACGCGCCACCGAGCCGCAGCCACTCGACCGCCGACCGCACGAGCCAGCTGCCGATGCCCTGCCGGCGCATGTCCTCCCGGACCCGGTGGTTGCACACGTCGGCCCAGCCGACGGCGCCGAGATTGGTCCCGCCCCGGGTCAGGTCGTCGTCGACCTCGACCATGCCCACTGCCTCCCCGTCGAGCACCGCGTCGAACGCCGTCCCCAGCGTGCCCAGGCGCCGGCGCAGCGACAGGCCGGCGATCGGCGCCGGCCCCGGCGGGTCGACGCCGGCGGTGAGCCCGGCAAGCACGACCTCCACGTGCGCGTCGCCGGCGTCGAAGCCGGCCTCCTCGTACAGGGCACGGACGTGGGGCCAGCTGTCGGAGACGCCATAGACGGCCGGGCACGGGAGCGTGCCGTTGGCGTAGTGCTCGCGCACGCCCCACGACTCCAGTTGACCGGTCGCGGTGTCGAGGACCGCCCGGCCGGCGTCGAGGTGGTTGGGCCAGCACAGCAGCCACACGACCTCGCCGACGTCGCGGTAGCTGTCGCTGACCCGGGCGTCATCCCCATAGCGTCGGAGATGGGCGGCGGCGACGACCCGGTCGCGCTCGGTGGCGACGAACGTCGCCAGGTCGGTGACCCACGGGCCGATGATGTACTCCCCGAGGGGGTGCTCAAGGTCGTTCAGCAGCGTGGCCGGCGGCACGTAGGCGCCGGGCAGGACCACGGCGACGTGGGCGTTAACGAGCCGGGCGAGCTGCTCGCGGTCGCGGCGGGCGAATGGGCGAACTTCCACGGTGGCCTCCTTCTGGCGGGCGTGAAGCCCGTACGTGGACAGAAGAAGCCGCTACCCGTGCGGCACGTCCACAGCGTACCGCCGGCGGCCCGTAGTGTCACGGGATGGGCGACATGGCGGCGACCTATCGAAGACGGGCGAACGCGTTCGAAGCGCTGGTGGTAGGTACGCCACGGGAGCGCTGGTCGAGCCCTTCGCCCTGCGCCGGCTGGTCGGCCCGCGACGTCGTCGCCCACGTCGTCGACTTCTCGGCCACCGTCCTGGGGGAACGGGCCGGCGTGACGGACGCTCCGGAGTTCACGGATTTCGCCGATCCGGCGGCGGCTTTCCGGAGCACCCGCGCTGCCGTCCAACGGGTGCTCGACGACCCAGACACGCCGGCGAGGGTCGCCGGCTACCTCGAGGGATCGCTCAGCTTCGACCTGCCCCAGCACGGGTGGGACCTCGCGGTAGCCACCGGCCAGGACGCCACGATGGACCCTGACGAGGTCGACTACCTGTGGACCTCGCTCACCGAGGCGTCGAGGGTCTGGGACTGGCAACGGGCCAATGGGTGGTACGGGCCGGCGGTGCCTGTCCCTGAGGACGCACCGCTCCAGGACCGGGTACTCGGCATGCTGGGTCGTGACCCGCGCTGGACGCCGCCGGTGTCGTGAGGTCCCGCTAGTACTGCTGCCGATAAGTACAGCAGTGTAACTTTGGGGGTACCTACCCCTGATCGTCGCGGAGGTTTCGGTGTCTCGTCGGTCGCCGTTCGTGGTCCGGTTGTCGAGCGAGGACAG
>JAHFUP010000153.1 GCA_023265025.1 Acidimicrobiia bacterium
ATTGCCAAGAGGTCGGGGATCACCCTTGGTCCGGCTGCCTGAGACCTACTCGGCTCCTCAGGAAAAGTCGACCCCAAACTTGACTCACCGACAACAGAACATGAAGGTCAAGCTTCCTAGTCCGGCAGACGCGAGGCGAGGAAGAGCTTCCACTCCATGGCCAGCGGCTCCACCCCGAGCAGGGCCTGGATCACTTCGAGCGGTGCGGCACCCGGCTTGGTCGCCTCGTGGACGACGGCGACGGTGGCGCCGATGGGATGGGGCTCGACGGTGATCGGGCCTGCGACCGGGACGCGCCCCGGTTGCAGGACCCGTAGGTACCAGCCCGTCCGGCCACTGTTACGGAAGAGCCGGCCAATGTCGCCGCGGCCGCGGTGCATCGACAGCTTGAAGCACGGCGAGCGGGGCTGGCACACCTCCAGGACGGCGTCGCCCCAGTACCACTTGTCACCGATGCAGACGTCGTCCTCTGTGCCGCCGGCGGTGCTCAGGTTCTCGCCGAACGGTGCCGGCCCCAGCTCCTCGCCCAGCTCCGCGGCCCACTTCGGCAGGTGCTCGGAGGCGTACGCGTACACCGCCTTGTCGGGGCCGCCGTGGACCTCAAGGTCGGCCTGGGCGTCGCCCTCCAGATTGACCCAGTCAAGCCAGAGGTACTCGGCCGTCGTCGGCCGCTTGGCGATGCCGCTGGTGATCCGGTGGCCGCGGTGGTCACCGAGGTACTCGGGTTGGAGGACGTTGACCGAGACCAGCTCGATCCTCACGGGAGCTCGCCCGTCTCCAGCAGCTGAAGGAACGCGGCCTCGTCGATCACCGGCACACCGCACTCCTCGGCCTTGGTGACCTTGGCCTGGCCCGGTTCGACGCCGGCCACCAGGTAGGCCGTCTTCTTCGACACGCTGCCCGGCGACGAGCCACCGCGGGCCTTCACCGCCTCGACCGCCTTGTCCCGCGACATCGCCTCCAACGTGCCGGTGACGACCACCGCCTTGCCGGCGAGGACCGGCGGCAGCTCGGAGCGGGCCACGCCTTCGAAGTTCACGCCGGCGGCCCGCAGCTTGTCGATCACCTGCCGGTTGCGGTCGAGGGCGAAGAACTCGCACACGCTCCTGGCGATCACCGGGCCGACGCCCGGCGTCACTGCCATCTCCTCCTCCGAGGCCTCCAGGATACGGTCGAGGTGGCCGAACGCCTCGGCCAGCACCTCGGCGCCCCGCCCACCCAGGTGGCGGATGCTCAGGCCGATGAGGAGGCTGGGCAGCGGCCGGGACTTCGACGTCTCGATGGCGTCGAGGAGGTTGCGGGCCGAGATGTCGGCGAAGCCCTCCAGGCCCATGAGCGCCTCGTGGGTCAGCGAGTAGATGTCGCCGGGGTCGGACAGCAGGCCGGCGGCGGTGAGCTGCTGCACCCGCCTCTCCCCCAGCCCCTCGATGTCCATGGCGCCCCGTGACGCGAAGTGGCCGATGCGGCCGTCGCGCTGGGCCGGGCAGTCGACGTTGACGCAGAACGTGTCGCTCTCGCCCTCGATCCTGATGAGCGGGCCCTGGCAGACCGGGCAGGATTCGGGGAACCGCCACTCAGGCAGGCCCTCGGGTCGCTTGGACGGGACGGGCGCCACCACCTCCGGGATCACGTCGCCGGCCTTGCGGACCGTCACCGTGTCGCCGGGGCGCACGTCCTTGATCCGCACCTGGTCCTCGTTGTGGAGCGTCGCCAGCTGCACCGTCGACCCGCTGACCTTCACCGGCTCCAGCTTGGCGAAGGGCGTGGCCTTCCCGGTCCGGCCGATCGACACCATGATGTCGTGGAGGAGGGTGGTCGCCTCCTCGGGCGGGAACTTGTAGGCGATGGCCCACCGGGGCGACTTCGACGTCGACCCGAGCTCCTCGCGCTGGCCCAGGTCGTCGACCTTCACGACCACGCCGTCGATCTCGTAGTCGAGGTCGTGACGGTGCTCCAGCCAGTTCCCGCAGTACGCGAAGACCTCGTCGAGGCTGCCGACCCTGCGGACCTCAGGGTTCACCGGCAGGCCGGCGGCCTTGAGGAAGTCGAGCGTCTCGGAGTGGCGGCGGAAGCGGGGCCCGCCATCGATCTCGCCGAGCTGGTACGCCCAGAACCGCAGGTCGCGGCTGGCCGTCACCTTGGGGTCCTTCTGGCGGAGGGAGCCGGCGCCGGAGTTGCGGGGGTTGGCAAACAGGCGCAGGCCGGCCTCGCCCTGGCGCTGGTTCAGCTCCTCGAACGCGGACGCCGGCATGTAGACCTCGCCCCGGACCTCAAGGGCCTGCGGAAGTGCGTCGCCGGCCAGCCGCTCCGGGATCACGGAGATGGTGCGGACGTTCTCGGTCACATCCTCACCCACCACGCCGTTGCCCCGGGTGGCGCCCCGCACGTAACTGCCGCCCTCGTACAGGAGTGAGCAGGCGATCCCGTCGATCTTCAGCTCGCACACGTAGTCGACGTGATCCGAGACATACCGCTCCATGCGCTTGCCCCACGCGACCAGCTCCTCGAAGCTGAAGGCGTTGTCGAGCGACATCATCGGCACCCGGTGGCGGACCTCGGCGAAGGCGGTCGACGCCCGGCCACCGACCGTCTGGGTGGGCGAGTCGGCGGTGCGCAGCTCCGGGTTCGCCTCCTCCAGGGCCCGGAGCTCCCGGGCGAGCGCGTCGAACTCGGCGTCGGAGATCTCGGGATCGTCGAGGAGGTAGTAGCGCTCGGTGTGATGCTCGATCAGCCGGCGCAGCTCCTCGGCGCGGCTCGCTACATCCATACGGCCGACGGTAGCGTCTCGACGATTTGACCCGCGACCGAGTCCGATCCATCCCCTGGCTGGTGCGCGCGTTGTGGGCGGCGCTGCCGTTCACCGTGGGGCCGGCGCTGGCGGCCGCCCTCGACGCCGCCAGCGGGCCGGTGCAGCTGGTGGCCTCGACCGGGCTGTGGCTCGGGTGGGCGGTGGGCATGGTGGCGACCTTCGCGCCGCACCCGCTGTCGCTGACCGCGTTGCGTGTGGTGGCGCCGGCGGCGATCGTCGCCGCCGTCGTGGCCTCGCTCGCCGGCCACGCCTCGGCGCTGGCCCTGGCGTGGTCGACAGTGGCGTGCGCCTGGGCGTTCGCCCCGACCGTCGGCGCCGTGTGCGTGAACGGGCCGGCCTACCCCAACGAGCGCCGCTTCCTCCTGCGACCGCCGGGCGCGCTGCTGGCCGGGCCACTGCCGACGTTCTGGATCCTGTCCGTCGCAGGCATCGGCGCCGGCCCGCTCCTGCTCGCCGCCCGCCAGTGGGTGCTCGGCGGGCTGGCGCTCCTGGTGGGGTGGCCGTTGGCGTTTCTCCTGCTCAAGTCGCTGCACAACCTGTCCCGCCGCTGGGCGGTGTTCGTCCCCGCCGGCGTGGTGCTCCACGACCCCATGGTCCTGTTCGACCCCGTGCTCTTCCGCCGCCAGGACGTCACCGCCTTCCGGCCGGCGACCGCCGGCGACGCCGGCATGTTCGACCTCTCCAAACGGGCCCCCGGCCTCGGCATCGCCATGGAGCTCGACGAGCTCACGACCATCGCCCTACTCAAGCCCGGCAAGCGCGAGGGCGTCGCCATCCACGCCACCGGGCTCCGCTTCACCCCCACCCGCCCCGGCTCCGTCCTCGACGAGGCCCGCCGGCGCCGCATCGCGGTCGCCCGGCGGCCCGCCGCCGACGAGTGAGCAATCTTGTACCTCGGCGGTACAAGATTGCTCACTCGATGGCCATGCCGCCGCCCAGGACCTCGTCGCCCCGGTAGAGAACGACGCTCTGACCGGGCGCCACCCGTCGCTGCGACTCGGCGAAGGTGACCGTGGCGCCGGCGAAGGCGCCGGCGACGGCGTCGCCGTGGGCGCTGGTCTGCACCCCGACCGGTCCTTCGACCGGCTGGCGCACCCAGCACAGCTGGGTGAGCCGTACCGACCGGGACAGGAGATCGCCGGCATCGCCGACGACGACCGTGCGGGTGACGGCGTCGACGGATATGGCGTAGCGCTTCGCACCGCCCCCAGTGCCGAGGCCCCGACGCTGGCCGACGGTGACCAGCTCCAGCGCGTCGACATGGCCGACGTCGGCGCCGGCGGTGTCGACGACCCGGCCGGGGTGCAGCGGGATCCGTGACGCCAACAGGGCCTCCCGCCCCCCACTGGTCGTCACGAAGCAGACGTCCTGGCTGTCGGGCTTGTCGGCGGTCGGCAACCCGAGGGCGGCCGCCTTCGCCCGCACCTCCGCCTTCGTCATCACCCCCACCGGGAAGCGGCACTGCGCCAGCTCGTCCTGCCCGAGCACGTACAACACGTAGGACTGGTCCTTCAGCAGGTCGGCGCCCCGCAGCAGGCGCCCGTCGACGATGCGGGCGTGGTGGCCCGTCGCCACCGCGTCGAACCCCAGCTGGCGGGCCCGGCGCAACAACCGGCCGAACTTCAGGTGCCGGTTGCACTCGATGCACGGGTTCGGCGTCAGCCCCTCGGCGTGGGCGGCGGCGTAGGGCGCCACCACCCGGGCGTCGAACTCCTCGGTGAACGTCCACACCAGGTGGTCGATACCGAGGACGTGGGCGACGCAACGGGCGTCGTCGATCTCGGCGACCGAGCAGCAGCCCGCGTCCGTGGGGTTGTCCCACAGCCGCAGGGTCACGCCGGTGACGTCGTGGCCCTCCTCGACGAGCAGGGCGGCGGCCACCGACGAGTCCACGCCGCCGGACATGGCGGCGAGCACCTTCATCCGGCTCGCAGGCGCTCCACCGCGGCCGGGATCGCGGCGAGCGCCAGGTCGACGTCGGCGTCGGTCGTTCCTGTCCCGAGCGAAAGGCGCAGCGAGCCGAGGGCCCGGGCCCGCGACATCCCCATGGCGGCCAGCACGTGCGACGGGTCGACGGCTCCGCTGGCGCACGCCGACCCCGCAGACGCGTACACGCCGACGGCGTCGAGCAGCACGAGCAGCTCCTCGGACTCGACCCCCTCGAAGGACAGGTGGCAGTTGCCGGCGATCTTCGACCCCCTGCCACCAGTCTCAAGCGATCCTGGAACGGCGGCCAGCAGGCCATCGGCCAGCCGGTCGCGCAGCGCCGAGACCCGGGACACGGTCGTGTCGCGCTCGTCGACGGTGGCCCGCATGGCCGCGGCCATGGCCACGATGCCGGCGACGTTGTGGGTGCCGCTGCGGCGGTCGTGCTCCTGGCCCCCGCCGTGGATGATCGGCTGGACCTTCACGTCCCGGCGGACGACCAGCGCACCCACACCCTTCGGCCCGCCGAACTTGTGGGCGCTCACCGCCACCAGATCGGCGCCGGCGCCGAGCGACGCCAGGTCGAGCCACTGGAACGCCTGCACCGCGTCGGTGTGCAGGCGGGCCTCGGGTGCCAGCTCGCCCACCAGACGAACCACCTCGGCCAGCGGCTGGATCGTCCCCACCTCGTTGTTGGCCAGCATCACCGACACCACCGACACCGACGGGTCGAGCCGGTCGGCCAGGGCGTCGAGGTCGACCACGCCGGCCTCGTCGACGGGCACCAGCCGGTTGTCGCCCAACGCGTCGCACGCGTGGAGCACGGCGTGGTGCTCGATGGCCGTGCACACCGTCGGGCCGGGTCGGACAGCCGCGGCGCCGAGAATCGCCAGGTTGTCGGCCTCGGTGCCGCCGCCGGTGAAGACGACCTCTGCCGGCCGCGCCCCCAGGCACTGGGCGACGGTGTCGCGGGCGTCGTCGAGCGCCTTCCGGGCCTCCCGGGAGACGGCGTGGGACCCCGACGGGTTGCCGAACCGCTCGGTGAGGTACGGGAGCATGGCCTCGACGGCCTCGGGTCGCATCGGTGTGGTGGCGGCATTGTCCAGGTACGCAGGCATCCCTCCTAGGGTAGGCGTCGCGCCCCGATACACGATTTGGCTGCGTTGACCGCGTGTGTGCGGCCAACTGCAGCCAGTTCGCTCGCCCGGCTGGAGGGACGACACTCGCGCGAACGAGGCAAGTTTCGCCGGTGGCCGCCGACGCCGCCGCAGGCGGCCTCCCCCGGCTGCCGGCAGACAAGAACGGCGGAGGGCGACCGGCTTCGCCGGCCGC
>JAHFUP010000077.1 GCA_023265025.1 Acidimicrobiia bacterium
AGAGGTTGGCCAGCGTCTCGTTGCGGACCTTGCCGCCCTCGCGATAGGAGCGCCGCAGGAGCGTGGTCTCATAGACCTTGTCCTTGTACTGACGACGTGTCGTCACCAGGTGCATGGCCCTACCACGGCTTGGCATAGGTCCATCCTACGTGAATGGCCCGACCAACGCAATGGTTTTAGTGACTACACTCCGTGACCGTCTCGCGTCTATCAGTGCAGGTCAAGGGGGCAATGGGAGTCAAAAGCTGCCGTAACTTCGGGCTAGTGCCTCGACCTCATTCGTTCGCTTCGCTCACTCCATTCGGTCGAAGTGATCGTGCTCCGGCGGGCGAGCGGAGCTCGCGCCGCCTCCGCCCTGTCCCTCCCTCGTGTCCGCTGCCGGAGGGGCCGCCTTCGGCGGCGACGGCGGCCACGGACGGGAAACCCCACGAACGCGGCGAACGTTTGTGGTCAGGGCGCTAGGGCACTGAGGAACCCGGGATAGTTGCCGGCGTTGACGTCGTCGGTGACGGGAGCGTCGGGGGCACCGACGAGGTGGACGCCGGGGTGGAGGTCGACGATGTCGGCGGGACCGTCGTCGTGGTCTCCTCGGGCCGGGTTGTCGTGGTCTGGGTCGGCTGGGTCGTGGCCGGCGCCGTCGTGCCCGTGTTCGACGGGGCGGTGGTGACGACCGGTGACCTGGTGGTGGCGGTGGTTCCTGTGCCGCCGGCCGGCGGCGCAACCGTGGTGGTCGTGCTCCCATCGACGCTGGTCGAGGAGGTGGAGGTCGACGTCGACGGCGCCCCGGACGACGTGGATGTCGGGCGCGCCGTGGTCGACGGACCGGCCGTTGTCGTCGATCCCTGGCTGGCGACCTGCTGGCGCGGTGGCGTGTCGTCGCCCGTCGCCACCTCGAGCAGGAGCGCGGCGAGGGCGACCGTCGCCAGGGCGTAGAGCCCCACATTGAATCGGTACGGGCGGTCGAGTCGCGACCACCAACGAGCCAGGCGTTGCAAGAAGACCTCCGGAGGAGCCGGGTTTTGCGTCAGCGTCCCTGTGGGAGATGCTACTGCCCATGGAACTTTGGCCAGGTCGACCCTACCCCCCCGGCGCCACCTGGGACGGGGAAGGGACGAACTTCGCCATCTTCTCTGAGGCGGGCCACGGCGTCGACCTGTGCCTGTTCGACCGCAAGGGCGCCGAGACCAGGATCCCCCTGACCGAGGTCACCGCCCATGTCTGGCACGGCTACGTGCCGGGCGTGAGCCCGGGCCAGCTGTACGGCTTCCGGGTCCGGGGCGCCTACGAGCCGGAGTGGGGGCAGCGGTTCAACGAAGCCAAGCTGCTTCTCGACCCCTACGCCAAGGCGATCGACTGCGACCTCGACTGGCAGGAGGCCGTGTTCGGCTATGTGGTGGGCCGCTCCGACGACGTCCCTGATCCTCGCGACTCGGCCCCCCACGTCCCCCGCGCCGTGGTCGCCGACACCCTCTTCCCCTGGGGCGAGGACCAGCCGCCACGGCGCGAGTGGCACGAGACGGTGATCTACGAGGTCCACGTAAAGGGCTTCACGATGCTCCACCCGGGCGTCCCCCCGAACCAGCGGGGGACGTACGCCGGCCTGGCCAGCCCCGCCGCCATCGAGCACCTCACCAACCTCGGCGTGACCGCGGTCGAGCTCATGCCGGTGCACCACTTCGTGTCCGAGCACGACCTGGTGACGCGGGGCCTGTCGAACTACTGGGGCTACAACTCCGTGGGCTATTTCGCCCCCCACGCCGCCTACTCGTCCTCCGGATCCCGCGGTGAGCAGGTCCGGGAGTTCAAGGCCATGGTGCGCACGCTGCACGCGGCGGGGATCGAGGTCATCCTCGACGTCGTCTACAACCACACGGCCGAGGGCCACCACATGGGCCCCACGCTGTCGTTCCGGGGCATCGACAACGCCGCGTACTACCGGCTCGTCGAGGACGACGCCCGGCACTACATGGACTACACGGGCACCGGCAACACCCTGAACGCCCGCCACCCCGAGGTCCTGCACCTCATCATGGACAGCCTGCGCTACTGGGTGACCGAGATGCACGTCGACGGCTTCCGCTTCGACCTGGCCTCGGCGCTGGCCAGGGGCTTCCACGAGGTCGACCGGCTGTCGGCCTTCTTCGACCTCATCCACCAGGATCCGGTCGTCTCCTCCGTCAAGCTCATCGCCGAGCCGTGGGACGTCGGCGAGGGCGGCTACCAGGTCGGTAACTTCCCGGTGCTCTGGACGGAGTGGAACGGGAAGTACCGCGACGCCGTCCGCGACTTCTGGCGGGGCCAGGGGACGTCGCTGGCCGAGATGGGCTACCGCCTCACCGGCTCGAGCGACCTCTACCAGGGCGACGGTCGGGGACCGAGCGCGTCGATCAACTTCATCACCGCCCACGACGGCTTCACGCTCCGCGACCTGGTCTCCTACAACAACAAGCACAACGAGGCCAACGGTGAGAACAACCGCGACGGCACCGACGACAACCGGTCCTGGAACTGCGGGGTCGAGGGGGAAACTGACGACCCCGAGGTCCTCGAGCTGCGCCGGCGCCAGCAACGCAACCTCCTGGCCACGCTCCTGCTCTCCCAGGGCGTGCCGATGCTGGTGGCCGGCGACGAGCTCAACCGCACGCAGGGCGGCAACAACAACGCGTACTGCCAGGACAACGAGCTGAACTGGATCGACTGGGACTTCGACGCCGAAGCCAAGGAGCTCCTCCATATCACCAGCCGGCTGGTGAGGCTGCGGCGGGAGCACCCGGTGTTCCGCCGGCGGAAGTTCTTCCAGGGACGGCCCATCCACGGCTCGGACCTGGCCGACATCGGCTGGTTCGGCCCCGACGGGCGTGAGATGGACCAGGACCAGTGGCTGGCGGGCAGGCTCGTCGCCCTCGGGATGTTCCTCAACGGCGACGAGATCTCCGAGCCCGGTCCCAGAGGCGAGCGCATCGTCGACGACAGCTTCCTCCTCCTGCTCAACGGCCCGAACCCGGTCGACTTCCGGCTGCCGAACGGGAAATGGGCCAGCTCCTTCGAGCTCGTTCTCGACACGCAGATCGGTTATGCCTTGCCCCAGCTGGACCGGGAGGGCATCACCCTGATGGCCGACGACGAGCTCTCGCTGGCGGCGCGTTCCCTCGTCATTCTGCGCAAGGTGACCTGAGATCCGCGTCCGCGAACACAGGGCCCGCCGGTACTATCTGAACTAGGCGTTTCAGCACGTAGACGCGTTCCTCGCAATGGAGGGGGAGCGACTCCGTGTGCTTCTCGGCCCGGGCTGATATCGTCGCCGGGCTCGTCGTGACCACGATCGGCGTCGACGCGCTCCGGCAGGTCCACCGGCGGCAGGAGCGGGCCCTCGGTGCGATCCCGGTGGTCCTGGGCGCCCACCTCCTGGTGGAGGCGGTGGTCTGGCAGGGGCTGACCGGCGACGTGGCCGCATCCACGGGCCGTTTGGCGATGTGGGCGTACCTGGCCGTCGCTCTTCTGGTCGTGCCGGTCCTCGTGCCCCTCGCCGTCCGGGCCGTCGAGCCCGACCCCGGCCGGCGGCGGGTCATGGGCCGGCTGGTGGCGGTCGGCGCCGGCGTGGCCATCGTCTACCTCGTCGTGATGGTCCACGGCCCCGTGGACGTCCGGATCGACGGCCGTCACCTGGCGTACCGGCTCGGCGGCACGGGCTACGGCGGGTTGCTGGCCGCGATGTACGCCGTCGTCGGCTGCGCCCCGCCGATGCTGTCGAGCGAGCGCCGCATCGCCCAGTTCGGCCTGGCCAACCTGATGGCCGTCGTCGCGCTGACCTGGCTCCAGAGCAGCGCGCTCACGTCGCTGTGGTGCGCCTGGGCTGCCATCGCGAGCATCGCCATCGCCGCCCACCTCCGCCGGGCCCACCGGGGGGCGGAGGTGCGGATGCACCCGGCGTAGCCCTACCCTGGCGGTACCGTCCAGCAGCGGCGGCACGTGCGATGACCGACACCCTCGAGGGCAACCCCCACCACCCGACCGCTCCGGCGGACCCGCTTCCGCCCCATCTGCGGGGCTGGCTGCACGTGATCTGCTTCGCGCTCTCGGTGCCCGCCGGCGCGGTGGTCATCGCCTCCGCAGACGGCGTCCGGGCCCGGGTGGGCGCCGTCGTCTACGCCATCGGGATGACTGCGATGTTCGGCGTCAGCGCCACCTACCACCGGCGGCGGTGGTCACCCGCAGGGCGCCGGCGCATCCGGCGGCTCGACCACGGAACGATCTTCGTCATGATCGCCGGCTCGTACACGCCGCTGTGCCTGCTCGCCCTGCGCGGGACGACGGGCACGATCGTGCTCATCGCGGTGTGGGCCGGCGCCGCCGGCGGGTTCGCGCTAGCGCTGTCGGGCATCGCCGAGAAGGCGGTGATCGGCCTGCTCTGCTACATCGGCATGGGTTGGGGCATGGTCCTGGCCCTGCCCGAGCTCAGTCGCCAGCTCAGCGGCGGCCAGATCGGGCTCCTCCTCCTCGGCGGGATCATCTACACCGCCGGCGGCGTCGTGCTGGGCACGCACAGGCCAAACCCGTCACCGGTGTGGTTCGGGTACCACGAGGTGTGGCACGGGATGGTGGCGCTGGCGTGCCTGTGCCACTACGTCACCATCCTCTCCGTGATCCGCGGCGCGCCCTAGCGCCCTGACCACAAACGTTCGCCGCGTTCGTGGGGTTTCCTGTCCGTGGCCGCCGTCGCCGCCGAAGGCGGCCCCTCCGGCCGCGGACACGAGGGAGGGACAGGGCGGAGGCGGCGCGAGCTCGGCTCGCCCGCAGGAGCACGATCACTTCGACCGAATGGAGTGAGCGAAGCGAACGAATGGGGTCGAGGCACGAGCGAGGGTCACCGCGATCACCGGGACGCACGGTATCGGTCCACTATGGGTAGAGAACCTCTACATGCGCGGATTGCGCGAAAATCGCCGAGGATGAGACGCGCCTTGACCGCCGGGCTCGTCGTCATGGGTCTTGCCCTCGCCGGCTGCGGAGCCGCCACCCTCACCGAGTCCGTGCCCGTCGTTGCCCAGCCCGCACCGCCGACCCGGGTGCAGACGGCAATGACCCCGCCCCAGCCGCGGCTGGCCCGCGGCGGCCTACCGCAGCCCGGGAGCGTGGTCGCCCGGCCGGCGCCCGTGGCTGATGGCGAGACCGCCGTCGCCGCGCCCCAGTCCCCGAAGGCATCCAACCCCGCGCCGACGGTCGTGACGCCCCCACCCGAGCCGCCGGTCACGACCACCGTCGCCCCCGAGCCGCCGGCCCCGCCGGCGCCCGTCCCGGTGAACCTCTACTCCCACGCCCTGGGCCCGCAGTTGAGCGCCGCGGTGGCGGATGTCCCGTTGCGGGCCTACGTGCCGAACAGCGACGCGGCCACGGTCAGCGTGATCGACCCGACGACCATGAAGGTCGTCGACCGGTTCAGCGTCGGCACCCGCCCGCATCACGTCACGCCCTCCTGGGACCTATCGAAGCTCTACGTGAACAACACCGAGGGCAACACCCTCACCGAGATCGACCCCTGGACGGGCCGGCCGACGAGAACCATCCGCATCACCGACCCCTACAACCTGTATTTCACGCCCGACGGCGCCAAGGCCATCGTCGTGGCCGAGCGCTTCCAGCGCCTGGACTTCTACGACCCGAACGACTGGTCGTTCATCAAGAGCGTGGGTGTCCCCTGGGCCGGCGTCGACCACGCCGACTTTTCCGCCGACGGGCGGTACTTCTTCGCCAGCTGCGAGTTCAGCGGCCAGGTCGTGAAGGTTGACGTCGAGACCATGACCCTCGTGGGCCGGGCCAACGTCGGCTCGCTGCCGATCGACGTCAAGATGAGCCCCGACGGCACCGTCCTTTACGTCGCCAACCAGGGTCGCCACGGCGTGTCCCTCGTCGATCCCGAGACCATGACCGAGATCGGCTTCATCCGCACCGGGACCGGCGCCCACGGGCTGAACGTCAGCCGCGACGCCGCCACCCTCTTCGTCAGCAACCGGATGGAGGGGACGATCTCGGTGATCGACTTCGCCACCCGGTCCGTGCGCCAGACCTGGCGGGTGGGCGGCAGCCCCGACATGCTCCAGGTCAGCGCCGACGGCGCGCAGCTCTGGGCGTCCAATCGCTTCCACGGCTCGGTGTCGGTGATCGACACCACCACCGGACGAGTCATCTCGACCATTGCCACCGGCGCCGGCGCCCACGGCGTATCCCTCTTTCCCCAGCCTGGCCAGCACAGCGTCGGCCACAACGGGGTCTACCGGTAACTCTCAAAGAACGGTCTCAGCCGGGGCGGCCGGCGCCCACCAGGTCGGCTGAGCGCCACCCTCGGATCCGGATGGGCGTCCCGGTTTGCGACGCTTCGATCATCTCGCCGTTGCCGATGTAGATGGCGTCGTGGTGGATGCTCTCCACGCCGTCGTCGCCGAAGAAGAGCAGGTCACCGGGCTGCACGGCGTTGATCGGCACCCGGGTGGTCTCGAACCACTGGGTGTAGGCCGAGTGGGACAGGGTCACCCCCGCCGCTCTCCACGCCCAGGCAGTGAGGCCGGAGCAGTCGAAGCTGTTGGGCCCGGCGCCGCCGTACTGGTAGGGCTTGCCGAGCTGTTTGCGGGCCTCGGCGACGGCCGTGGCGCCCTTGCCCGACGCCGGCGCGGCACTGGTCTGGGCCGCGGTCGTGGTCGTCGGCGAGGCCTGGACCGACTGGGTGGGGACTCTCGGGGGCTCGGTGACCACCGGGGTGACGATGGCCGCCGGCGCCGGCCGGGCGGCCAGCGCCGCGGCTTCCTTGCGGGCCTGCTCGGCGGCCACCAGGTCGCCCAACTCCCCCGTGACCCGGCCCAGGACGGCCCGCTGGGCGTCCTCGGCCTCGAGGGCGGCCTGGCTGGCGGAGGCGGCGGACTCGGCGGCCGTGGCCGCCGCCTTCCGCTCGTCCTCGAGGCGGGACGTGTGCAGCTGGAAGTCCTGCTTCGCCGAGCGGACCTCGCCGATGATGCGGCGCTGGTCGGCGGCGGTGACCCGCAGGTACTGGGTGCGGACGATCATGTCGTCCTGGCTGCCCCGGGCCAACCGCCCGATCATGGAGTTGCTCCCGCCGTGGACGTAGGCCAGCACGGCGGCGGTGGCCAGACGACCACGGGTCTCCTGCAGGCGCTGGTCGGCGCGGGCCACCTCGGCCTGGGTCTTCGCCAGCGAGCCTTCCACCTCGGCCACCTTGAGCTGCGCCCGGTTCGACCGCTCGGCGAGGATGCTGACCTTCTCCCCCTGGCGGGCCAGCTGCTCCTCGATGCGGGCGGCCTCGGCCTTCTTGTCCGCGATGGGGTCAGCGGATGAACCGGGCGCCGTCACGATTGGGAGTAGCAGTGCGATCCCGACGAGTACGCCGAGCCGCCGGTGCCGTGGGGTCATTGGCCTCACTTGTCGCCGGGGGGCTTCTCGGTTTGGCCGGAACCCTAGACGGGCTTCTCCACAGGCGCAAGGATGGGACCGCGGTACCGTCCAAGGGGATGGCAGACGAACCGAAGACCCGCGTCGAGCACGACTCCATGGGAGAGATACGCGTCCCCGCGTGGGCCAAGTGGGCGGCGCAGACCCAGCGGGCGACCGAGAACTTCCCGATTTCCGGCATCCACATCGACCGCCGGCTCATCGCCGCCCTGGGCACGGTCAAGGGCGCGGCCGCCGTGGTGAACGCCCGCCTGGGCGTCGTGGAGGGTGACGTCGCCGACGCCATCGTCTTCGCCGCCGCCGAGGTGGCCGCCAACAAGTGGGATCAGCACTTCCCCATCGACGTCTTCCAGACCGGATCCGGCACATCGTCGAACATGAACGTCAACGAGGTGATCGCACACCTCGCCGCCGAGCGCTCCGGCCTGAAGGTGCACCCCAACGACCACGTCAATGCGTCGCAGTCGTCCAACGACGTCTTCCCGACGGCGATTCACCTCGCGGCGGCGACGAGCATCGAGCGGGAATTGGTGCCGGCGCTCCAGCACCTGGCCAGCGCCCTCCGCCACAAGGCGGTCGAGAACGCGTCCGTCGTGAAGGCCGGCCGCACCCACCTCATGGACGCCACGCCGGTCACCCTCGGCCAGGAGTTGGCCGGTTACGCCACTGCGGTGGACCACTCCGTCGAGCGGGCCCGCAGCAGCCTGCCCCACCTGTGCGAGCTGGCCCTCGGCGGCACCGCGGTCGGCACCGGCATCAACGCCCCTCCGCTGTTCGCCGCCGCGGTGATCGAGCGGCTGGCGTCGGCGACCGGATTGCCTCTACGCGAAGCAGCAGACCACTTCGAGGCCCAGGGCGGCCGGGACGCGGTCGTGCAGGCCTCGGGCACGCTGCGGACGATCGCCCTCTCGCTGGCCCGCATCGCCAACGACCTGCGCCTCATGGGCAGCGGCCCCCGTGCCGGCGTGGCCGAGATCCGTCTCCCCGACCTCCAGCCGGGCAGCTCGATCATGCCGGGCAAGGTCAACCCGGTGATCCCCGAGGCCGTGTATCAGGTGGCCGCCCAGGTCTTCGGTAACGACGCGGCCATCGGCTTCGGCGCCACCGCCGGCGCCTTCGAGCTGAACACGGCCATGCCGATGATGGCCCGCAACCTCCTGGAGTCCGTCCACCTCCTTTCCACAGTCTCCCGGCTGTTCGCCGATCGCTGCGTCGCCGGCCTGGAGGCGAACGTCGAGCGCTGCCGGACCTTCGCCGAGTCCTCCTCGGCGCTGGCCACCGCGTTGACGCCCCACATCGGCTACGAGGAGGCCACCGCGGTCGTCCGGCAGGCCGAAGCGGAGGGCAAGACGCTGCGCCAGGTGGTCCTCGACCGGGGCCTGCTCCGCCCCGGCGAGGTGGACCGGATCCTCGACGTGGAGGCGATGACCCGGGGCGGCGTGCTCTGACCCCAGCGGTGTCCACAGCTTTGGGGTCTTGTGCTCCACAGGGCCGAAGGCGGAGGGTGAAGCGACACGCCGGGCAAGGGAGGTCCACCCTCGTGCAGGTCCATGCGACAGTGCTGGCGTCGGAGCTCAGGCGTCGCAGGGTGGGCGCGCGCTCGGTGACGTCGGCCCTCGAGACCGTGAACCGGTCGACCTACATCATGGGCGATCTGCGGGAGGCGCCGACCTCACTGCTGGTCCTGGCCGCCCTGTCCTTGACGAGCAGCCAGCAGGGCGGCCGCCAGGCGTCGTAGGTCAGACCTTCGGGAGCGGGGCGCCCTCGAACGCCCCGGGGTCGCCGGCGACGGGGATGTGGGGCCGGCTCCACGACATGTGGCGGGACAGCTCGGTGGTCAGCGCCCGCCACGCCATCGGGTCCCAGCCCTCCACCGCGTTCACGACGCCCAGGTCCTGGCCGACGTGGACGATTGCCGGCAGCGTGGAGATGCCGAACCCCTTGACCGCGGTCAGCTCGGGATCGACGAAGGTCATGATGTCCTTGGCCCAGCGACCGAGCAGCTTGCGGGCGTCGGTCGCGTCGCTGGCCACCAGCCACGCCACCCGGCAGTCGGCCTGCTCGTACTCGAACAGCACGCGCGCCGCGGTGGGGACGATCCACCGGCTGCGGACGTTGGCCGGGTCGACGGCCACGAACAGCAGGTGGAAGGTGGTCAGCAACTCACGGACGGTGCGAGGATGCCCGGTGATCGGGACCAGCGTGAGATCGGGAGCAGGGTTGGTTGCCACGGCGGGGTGAAGGTAACCCATGTACGTTCGAGCAAGCGAAGTCGGGAGGGCCGATGGGAGTCGACAGCGATCTCTACGAGCTGGTGCTCGTCCTGCACATTCTCGCCGTGATCATCGGCTTCGGTGGGATGTTCATCGCCGGCTTCTACGGCAACGAGGCCCGGAACCGCCCTGGCGCCGAAGGGCTCGCCGTCGCCGAGACCACCCTGAAGGTCACCGGCCAGATCCCCACCATCGCCGTCTGCGCGGTGCCCATACTCGGCATCCTCCTGATCCTGCTGAGCGACGACACCTTCAAGTTCAGCGAGCCGTGGGTGTCGTTGTCGTTCGTGCTCTACATCGTCCTCATGGGCCTGGCCACCGGCGTCCAGGTGCCGGCGATCCGCAAGATCGTCGCCCTGCGGGCTGGCGCCCAGGGGGGCATGACCGCCGAGATGGCGGCGCTCGGGAAGAAGGCGGCCACCGTGGGCGCCATCGTCAACCTCCTCTGGGTGGTCCTCTTGTTCCTCATGGTGTTCAAGCCCGGCCAGGGCTGACGCCCGATGCACCCCATGGAGCGGCTGCGGATGGTCGCCCGGGCGTCGGGCGAGGACCCCGGCCTGCTCGCCCGGGAGGCGGCGGCCGCCCTGGCCGGCTGCGCCGGCGACCCCCGGGCCCTCGTCATGGCCTGCCGGCGCCTGGTCGACCGGCAGTCGACCTCCGGCCCGCTGTGGTGGCTGGCCGCCCGCGTCGTGGCTTCGCCGGACCCGGCGACCGAAGCCCGGATCTCGGCCGAGCTGCTGCGGGAGGACGTCACGCCGGCGATCGTCGCCCGCTCGCTCCCCGACGATGCGGTCCTGACCGTGCTCGGCTGGCCCGAGCAGGTGACCGAGGCGCTGCGGCTCCGAGGCGACGCCCGGGTCCTGGTGGTCGATTCCCTCGGCGACGGGTCACCGCTGGTGGCCGCCCTGGACGGCATCGGTTCCGACGCCGCCCTCGTGCCGGAGTCCGGCATCGGCGCCGCGGTGGCGGCGAGCACGCTCGTCCTGCTCGACGCCTCCGCCGTCGGCCCCGACGGCTTTCTCGCGGTGACCGGCTCCCGGGCCGCCGCCGCCGTGGCCTACACCGAGGAGATCCCCGTATGGGTCGTCGCTGGCGTGGGCCGCATCCTGCCGCCCCGGCTGTGGGGCGCGATGGTGGGCCGGGTGGCCGCCCTCGGCGACCCCTGGGACGCCGACTGGGAGATCGTCCCCATCGAACTGGCGACCGCCGTGGTCGGCCCCGAGGGCCCGCTGTCGCCGGCCGACGCCCTGGCCGGCGTCGACTGCCCGGATGCGCCGGAACTGACCGGCACCGGATCTGGGTAAATGCCGGCAATGGGCCAGATGGTCGAGTTTCCCAGCAACGGCAGCACCGCCGGCGGCTACCTGGCGCCGGCGCACGAGGGCGCCGGCCTCGGCGTGGTGGTGATCCAGGAGTGGTGGGGCCTCGTCGACCACATCGTCGACGTGTGCGACCGCTTCGCCGCCGAGGGCTTCACCGCCCTGGCGCCGGACCTGTACCACGGCAAGACAGTGCCCAACCGTGAACCGGACGAGGCGGCCAAGTCGATGATGACCCTGGATCTGCCCCGGGCGGCGCGGGACATGTCCGGCGCGGTCGACTTCCTCCAGGACCACCCTGCGGTCCGCGGCCACGGCGTCGCCGTGGTCGGCTTCTGCATGGGCGGCGGGTTGGCTCTCTGGCTGGCCACCCTGCGGCCCGACGCGGTGAAGGCCGTCGTGCCCTTCTACGGCATCGCGCCTCCCGACTGCGAGCCCGATTGGTCCGCGCTCTCCGCCGCCGTCGAGGGCCACTTCGCCGAGCACGACGACGGCCTGGCGCCGCCCGGGGCCGTGGTCGCGTTCGAGGAGCGGCTCCACGACCTCGGGAAGGAGGTGCGGGTGTTCAGCTACCCCGGCACCGCGCACGCCTTCTTCAACGACACCCGTCCCGAGGTCTACGACGACGACGCCGCCCGCCAGGCGTGGGTGCGGACGCTGGAGTTCCTCCGAGCCAAGCTGGGCTGAGCTTGCGGGCGAGCGCTACCGCTTGACGAAGTACAGCTGCACCTCGACGACGCCGTGGTCGTCGACGCTGGCCACCACCGGCGCGGTGGGCGCCGTCACCCCGTAGTCGGAGAACCGGACGTCGGTGGAGCCGACCACGACCAGCACACCGTTCTGGAGCTGGGCCTGCAGGTCGAGCGTCACCTGGCGGGTGACCCCGTGGATGGTCAGGTCGCCGGTCGCGGCCGCCGTGATCCGCTGGCCCTCGACCGGCACCGAGCCGACGTCGACCGGCTGAGTCAGTACGAAGGTGGCGTTGGGGAAGCGGCTGGTGTCGAGCGCCCGCTGGACGGCGCTGTCCCGCCGGGAGTCGTCGGTGGCGAGGGCCGAGAGCCGGGCGTCGATCGTGGCCGCGGTGAGCGTCGTCCCCTTGACGGTGAGCGTGCCCTCGACGGTCGACGTCCGGCCGACGGCGGTCGAGCTGCCGATCCCGGTGAGCACCTCGTTGACCCGGAAGCCGGTGTAGGAGCCGGTGCCCTGGGCGTTGGTGATCGTGCGGTCGATGGACCACGTGCCCTCGACCGCGGAGGCGACCGGGGCGGCGGTGGTGGCCGGGGCGTCGCCGGCGACGGTCGCCGCCGGCACGGTCGCCGCCGGCGCCGACACGCCGGCCAGCGCCTGGTCGAGGTTGGCCGGCGCCGGCGGCTCGCCCCGGAAGACGAACCACCACACGCCGAAGCCGGCGACAGCGACCACGGCGACCAGCCCGAGCGCCGCCCAGCGCCAGCGACGCGGACGAGGAGGGGCCGGCGGGGTGATGGGCGGGAGGTGCCGGACCGGGCGGGAGTGGAGGTCGGTGTTCATGACCCCCATCCTCCGGGGTCAGCCTGGGAACGCCACCGCCCCTTCCTGGGAGCTGCCTCTGAAGGCCGGCGGGTCGAGGGGGAGGACCACCGTGAACCGGGCGCCCTCGCCCGGAGCCGTCGCCAGGTCAATGGTCCCGCCGTGCGCGGCGACGATCTCACTGACGATGGACAGCCCGAGGCCGGTGCCCCGGTGGGTGGGCTCGGCCTGCCAGAAGCGGTCGAACACCTGCGCCGCGGCCTCGGCCGTCATCCCCGGGCCGTCGTCGGCCACGACAACGGTGGCGGTGGCGTCGTCGGCGACGAGGGTCAAGGTGACGTCCGTCGCCGGCGAGGTGTGCTCCCGCACGTTGGTGAGGAGGTTGTCGACGACCTGGCGCAACCTGTTGCCGTCGCCGGTCACGATCACCGGCCGCTCGCCCACGTCGACGTGGAAGGGGCGGTCGGGCTCCACGGCCCGGGCCGCGGTGGCCGCGTCGAGGACCAGCGCGGTCAGGTCGACGGGGGCCGCCTCCAACGGCCGCCCCTGGTCCAGGCGAGCGAGCAGCAGCAGGTCCTCGACCAGCACGCCCATCCGGACGGCCTCCCGCTCGATCCTGGCCATGGCCCGTTCGACGTCCTCCGGCGAGCGCGCGCCATGGCGGTACAGCTCGGCGTAGCCACGGATCGACGTGAGGGGCGTGCGCAGCTCGTGCGACGCATCCGCAGCGAAGCGCCTGGTGCGGGCCTCGGATGCGGTCTTGTCGGCCACCGCCTCCTCGATCCGATCGAGCATCGTGTTGAGGGCGTTGCCGAGATGGCCGACCTCGTCCGCCCGTTTCGGCACCGGCGCCCTTTCGGACAGGTCGCCGTCGGCGATCCGCTCGGCGGCGCCGATCATCTCGTCGATGGGCCGTAGCCCACGGCGGACGGTGAGCCAGACGATCCCGCCGGCCAGGACGACGGCAAGCGCGCAGGCCAGGCCGACGGTGCCGGTGGCGGTGCGGACGGCGGCGTCGACGTCCTTCAGCGAGATGGCCGCGGCCAGCGCCCCGCCATCGGGCATGGGCGTCAGGACGACGCGGTACTGCAGGCCGCCCTCGACCGCGCCGACGGTGAGCGGGCCGGCCGGCGCCTTGAGCCCCGACACGTCGGGCAGGGGGTCGGGGTCGTCGCCGCGCCCGGCAGGCGTGGACGAGGTGATCTCGCCCCTGCTGTCCAGTGACACATACGCGTAGCGCCGGACGTCGAACGGCGATCGCTCGTCCTCGCGTGGCGGCGGCGGAGGCCGGCGGCCGAAGCCCTGGCGGGGGGCAACAGCGGTGGCCTGGGTGGTCAGCTCCTGATCGACGTCGGCGACGAGCCGGCGCTCCAAGGTCAGCACGATGAGCACGCCGGCGCCGCCGGTGACCGCGGCCACCACGGCCAGGATGACGGCAACAAGCCGTCGCCGAATCACGGGTCGGCCTTCAGGCCGCCCCGCGAGTGCTGACCAGACCGGCCTCCCGGGCCGGTCATGGCTCCCGGCGCAGCACGTACCCGAACCCCCGCACGGTGTGGATCAGGGGCGGGCCGACATCGTCGACCTTCTTGCGCAAATAGGAGATGTAGTTCTCCACCACCCCGCCGCTCCCGCCGAAGTCGTACTGCCACACGTGGTCGAGGATCTGGCTCTTCGAGAGCACCCGCTCACGGTTCACCAGGAGGAAGCGCAGGAGCTTGAACTCGGTGGGCGACAGCTGGATGGGCCGCCCACCCCGGCTCACCCGCATGGTGTCCTCGTCGATTTCCAGGTCGGCGTACTGGAGGCGGTTCACGGCCTCGGCCGTCCCCTGCGTCCGCCGGAGGACGGCCCGCACCCGGGCAATCAGCTCCTCCAGGCTGAACGGCTTGGTGAGGTAGTCGTCGCCGCCCTTGGTGAAGCCCGAGATCTTGTCCTCGTTGGCGTCCCGGGCGGTGAGGAACACGACCGGCGTGGCGTCGCCGTCGGCCCGCAGGCGCCGGCAGACCTCGAACCCGTCGAGGCCCGGCATGCCGACGTCGAGGATGAGAAGGTCGGGATGGTGGGTGGCCACCGCGGCAAGTGCGCGGGAGCCGTCATCGGCCGTCATCGACTCGAAGCCCGCGATGCGCAGCGCCGAGCTCACCAGGTCGCGGATGTATTCCTCGTCGTCGGCCACCAGGACCTTCGCCTCTGCCATGGGACTCAGTACAGCCGCCCAACCTGGGAATGTGCTCACAGCGGGCTGTGAACTCCTGGCGACGCACGGTCAGCGCAGTTCGTCGTCCTCGTCGAGCGGCGCCTCGATCGCCTGTTCGAGCGCATCCGCCTCCGGCGCCTCAGGGTCGTCCGACATTGGCGCCACGCCGGCGGTCGCGGCCACGGGGATGGCCTGTTCGGCGGCGTCTGGCTCCGGGACTTCCTGGTCGCTCATGGGCCACAGTTTGCCCCGCCGGCGTCGGGTACCCGCAACTGCCCAGCCCAGTGACTACCCGGGCTTCTAGCCTCTACGGCCTGAACTGCGAAGGAGCGAACGGCGCTTGACCCGGGCACTGCCGACGACGATCCGGGACGAGTGCGACGGCTCGTCGCCGCCGGCGAACAGTGCCATGCCCATGGCAATGACCACCAGTCCGACGGCTGAGGCGGCAACCATCCGCTTCTGGGCGGCCGACTTGCACACCCCGTTGGCATCACCGACCACGACCTCGCCCGCCGGCCCGCAGGTGTTGTTCCCGCTCAGGTCCACGCGGAACGGGCCGAACCGCTGGTTGGCCGGGCTGACCGGCAGGACCGCGGCGCAGACAACGAGGAGGAGCCCAATGGCCATCGCCAGGGCTCCGGCGTACTTGCTTCTTCTCAAGGCGACCCCCATCACTCCCGTGTAGGTCAATCGGCCTATCGACCGCTGGCCCCTGAACCTTTAGGGATACGTGAGGGATCAGGCGCGAACCGAGATGCGGGAGGCGTCGAGGGCACCCGTCGAGTACGTGGCGCCGGCGTTCCACAAGAGCCAGTCCGGGATGCCGAGACTGGCTGCGGCGTCCATCTGGGCCCGCACCTCCGCCGGCCCGTACGTCACGCCCAGGCTGAAGTCCTGCAGCCACGGCATCAGGGCGACGCCGGTGCCGGCGATCTTGGCCTGGAAGTCGGCGAGCGACGCCTTCACGATGTCGTACGGCTGCTTGTTGGGGTTCTTGACGTTGTACTCACCCGACACCCAGTGCGACGGGTAGAGCATCGGAGCGATGTAGTCGACGTGGCGAGCGATGCGGGGGACGTCCTGGCCGACGGCATCGGGCCGGTCGGCGGCGATCCCGAACACCGACGCGCCCTGGTAGACGCACCGCGCCCGCAGGGCGGCATGGGTCATGCCCAGGAAGTTGGCGATGGCGGTCGACGAGGAATCGACGACGCCCGGTATCCCGGGGATCACCATGGTCGCGGGATCACCCTCGGGCCGGCGGACGTAGTCCCAGAGGATGTCGTCGACGCCGGCGCCGGCGGCTTCCAGGGCTATGTCGAGGTTGTACCGGTGCACGTCGGGACTGGCCAGGTTGGTGAAACCGCCGTAGGTGTCGAGCATCTTCCCGCCCGGCGTCTGCACCACCCAGTCCCGGTGTCCGTTGTCCCATGCCCACTTGGCCAGCGGGGCGTCCCGGAAGGCGACGACGCGGCCGATCACCCGCACGCCCCGGCTCTTCAGCTCGGCGACGGTCTCCTTCAGCTTGAACTCCGGCCGCACGGCGCCGATGAGGTTGGCCAGCGGAATCCGCGAGTCGTACCCGACGATGCCCCCCTCGTCCTTGAGGTCGAGCTCGATCGAGCTGACGAGCCGGGCGTCGACGAGCGCCAGGATGCCCCGGCGCAGCGGCTCATACCCCCACGCCGCCGCGGACACGTGCACACCCTGGCCGCCGGGGTAGACGACGGGTGCGATCACCTCGAGGCGGGTGGAGTTGCCCGCCGGGTCGGTGGCGCTGAGCTGCAACGGCGCCGCCGGCGGGCGGTCGTAGTGCAGCGAGAACGTCCCGTTGGAGTGGCCGACGGGTGCACCGTCGAGGGTCAGCGTCGTGGACGGCTCGACCTGGCCCTTGATGGTGACCGGCTGGCACACGCCGGCGGGGTCGAGCAGCGGCGGTACGCCGATCGCCGGCGGCGTGTTGTCAATGGTGAACCGCCGGTGGAACTTCGCTGCGCTCATGCCGGGGCGAGGGACGGCCAGCATGATCTCGTGACGGCCCTCGGTCAGCGGCCCGGGACGCCACAGCACGCTGGTCTCGTGGATCTGGACGCCCTTGTCCGAAACGGCGACGCCGTCCAGCTCCAGCCTGCTGCGGTCGATGTGCTCCGACGGGCTCACCGCGAACCGGATGGACTGCTCGGCGAGGGCGGCGGACGTGAGGACTGCGTTGTTGGTCAGGCCGTCGACGGTCACGCCGACGTGCATGAAGTCACGGATCGCGCTCACGCCGTAGAGGCCGGCCGCCGCGTACCCGACGGCCAGCGCGGCGGTGAAGGCGGGGATGCGCCGCCGGCGCCGGACGACCGGCCGGCGCAGCCGCATCGGTCGCAGCAGGTCCGAGCCCCGCGACGACGAGGCGCCGAACGCCCAGGTGTCGCGGTGGCGCGGCCCTACGCGCCTGCGCCCCTTCGGGGCCACTCCCGGGATACGTCGTAGGTCGGTCGCCATCTGGTCGCGCCCTCGCCACGAGTGGCACCGGGATTTCCACAGGCTATCCAGCCGGCGGGCCCCTGACCAGAGGGCCTATACCACGCCGGCTACCGCTTGGGGGCGATCCTCAGGATGCGGTCGTCGCCAGCCCGGACGGTGCCCCGGCCGTCCTGGTTCGACGTGGTGAAGTAGACGGCGCCGTCGGGGCCGACGCCGACGTCGCGGATGCGCCCGTAGGTGTTCTCGTAGAGCACCTCCTCCGACGCCACAGAGCCGTCGGCGGCGAAGGTGATGCGGCGCAGGCCCGAGCCCCGCAGCGTGCCGAAGAGCATGGAGCCCTTCCATTGGGGAATGAGGTCGGCGGAGTAGACGGCGCACCCGGCGGGAGCCACGGCGGGCGAGTAGTTGCGGATGCCGTTTCCCGACGTCCCCGGCCAGCCGCCGTCGAAGCCCTGCGTGAGCACGTTGACCTCGTCGTTCCCGGTAGGGCCGTGCTCGGTGGACAGGAACCGCCCTCCGGGCTCGAAGCAGAGGCCCTCGGGGTTGCGGTGGCCGCGGCTGAAGACGGTGGCGCCGCCGGCGTCGGGGTTCACCGTGAGCACCTTCCCGTTGAGCGCCGCCGGCTGGGGGGCCAGGTTCATCTGGCCGGCGTCGCCGGTGGCGGCGTAAAGTGTGCCGTCGGGGCCGAACCGGAGGCGCCCGCCGTTGTGGTTCGACGCCCTGGCGATGCCGGACACCAGCACCTTCTGCGACCCGTCCGGCTCCAGGCGCACGATCTTGTTGTCCTGCGCCGCGGTGTACATGACGAACATGCGGCCCTGGCGGTCGATCTCGAGGCCCATGAGGCCGCCCTCGCCGTCCGGGCGCACGCCGGCGATGTCGCGCGACGGCCCGCCGAGTTTGGTCAACTTCCCCGTCCGCTCGGTGAACCACAGCGCCCCGGCGCCGTCCCACGCCAGCGACCACGGCACGGTCAGGCCGGTGGCCACCTCCGTGACCGCGAGTTCGACCGGCCCCGCCGGCGTCCTGGTTGACGCCGCCGGCGGGTCGGAGTCGCTACACGCGGCCACCAGCAGCCCGAGGGCGAGGACGGCCATTCCCTGCCGCCGAACCCGCCTTGTTCGGGCCCCACCAGCCGGCATAAACCACATTGTAGTCAATCGTCTACGATGTAGTTCATGAGCGAGGTGTTCTCCATTCGGCTTCGGGACAGCAGCGCGGAACGGTTGCGCAGCTACGCCACCGAAGTCGGTGAACCGGTCTCGCGGTTGGCACAACGTCTCATCGACGAGGGGCTCCGGATGGCGGCACATCCCGGGATCGTCTTTCGCAGCGGGCCGAGTGGGAGACGGGCCGCGCTGCTCCGGGGTCCCGACGTCTGGGAGGTCGTGGCCCTGCTCCGGTCTCTGGACGCGCGCGGAGACGCCGCGGTCGAGGAAGCGGCGGGCTGGCTCGGCACTCCCGCGGCGGCGATCCGGCACGCGCTCGGGTATTACGGGGAATTCCCGGAGGAGATCGAGGCCGAGATCACTGCCAACGAGCGCGCGACCGAGGGGGCGCGGGCTTCGTGGTCGCACCAGCAGTCCGTCATCGGGTAGTCGACCGCCGACGGACGCAACCGCACACCGGTGACAC
This sequence comes from Acidimicrobiia bacterium, assembly GCA_023265025.1. Taxonomy (GTDB): domain Bacteria; phylum Actinomycetota; class Acidimicrobiia; order Acidimicrobiales; family AC-14; genus CADCTB01. The sequence continues at coordinate 18,870 of JAHFUP010000077.1, forward strand.
GTCGTAGTGCTCTCCCTCGTCGACGCCATGTTCCCCTCCGCGATCGCCATCGGTGTCCGTGCCCGGTCCCACGACTGCCTCGCCGCGCAGGAGGACGAGAGCCTGCGTGTGGCCAGCGACCCCGACCTGTGGGCCTGGGCACAGGCGCAGCGACGTGCGGTTGTCACCGAAAACGCAAAGGACTTCCTGCCGCTCGCGGCTGCGAGCGGAGCAGGTCATTTCGGGCTCATTCTCACCAACAACGCGTCATTTCCCAGGCATCAGCCCCGCTTCGTCGGCGAAATCATGTCCGCCTTGGACCGCCTTCACGTCGCCCGACCGCAGACGGAAGGCAGCGGATGGGTCCACTGGCTGCAGCGATGATGCCTGCCGGGTTGGATGACGTCAGTCTGCTGCCGCCAGGCCGACCGGACAGCTCACGCCGGTGCCGCCCAACCCGCAGTAGCCGTTCGGGTGCTTCGCCAGGTACTGCTGGTGGTAGTCCTCGGCGTAGTAGAAGCGGGTGTCCTCGGCGATCTCGGTGGTGATCTCCCCGAACCCGGCCTGAGTCAGCATCTGCTGGAAGGTGTGCCGCGACGCCTCGGCGGCGGCGAGCTGCTCCGGCGAGGACGCGTAAATCGCGGACCGGTACTGCGAACCCACGTCGTTGCCCTGGCGCATGCCCTGCGTGGGGTCGTGGCTCTCCCAGAAGAGGCGCAGCAGAGCGTCGAAGGACGTCACCATCGGGTCGAAGACCACGAGCACCGCCTCGGTGTGTCCGGTCTGGCCGCTGCACGTCTCCTCGTACGTCGGGTTCGGCGTGTAGCCGCCGGCGTAGCCGACCGCGGTGGTGTACACGCCGGGCGCGGTCCAGAACTTGCGCTCGGCGCCCCAGAAGCAGCCCAGGCCGAAGATCGCCGTCTCCAGGCCGTCCGGGAAGGGCGGCCGGAGCGGCGTCCCCTTCACCAGGTGGCGCTCGGAGACAGACATCGGGTCGTCACGGCCGGGCAGAGCGTCGTCGGCCGTCGGCATGCGGCCCTTGTGCCGCGCGAAGAGCATGGGCCAAGTATGGGCCATCGCCGATGTTTACGGAGAGCGCTGGAAACCAAGGTCTCTGTCGTGCCGGTCCGGCTGCAGTTCATCGCCCGCAAGGAACCTCCGGACCTGCTCGACCTGCCGTGGGCCACCCCGCTGGCCGAATGGGACCACCCCCGCCTGGTGCGGATGGCCAAGGGCGCCAGCCGCCACGTCGTGCGCTTCGTGGCCGACGGCGACCGCGTCTATGCCCTCAAGGAGACCGTGCCGGCCGATGCCGAGCGGGAGTACGCCATGCTGCGCGTGCTCGGCGAGGAGAACCTTCCCGTCGTCGAGGCGGTCGGCGTGGTCACCGGCCGCGAGACCGCCGGTGGGGAGCCGCTCGGCGCCATGCTCGTCACCCGCTACCTCGACTTCGCGCTTCCGTACGGCTACCTCTTCGGCCTCGAGGGGAGCTACGGCCTCGGTCACAAGTTGGTCGACGCTGCGGTCGTGCTGCTCGTCCGCATCCACGTGGAGGGGTTCTATTGGGGCGACTGCTCCCTCGCCAACCTGCTGTTCCGCCGGGACGCCGGCACGCTCATGGCCTACCTCGTCGACGCCGAGACCACCGAGCGCCACCGCCCGCTGCCGGAGGGGATGCGCCGGTCCGACCTCGACCTGGCCCGAGAGAACGTCGCCGGCGGGCTCCTCGACCTGGACGCGCAGGGCCTCCTGTCGCCGGAGGTCGACGTGATCGAGCTGGCCGACCTCGTGGAGGAGCGCTACACCGCGCTCTGGGCCGAGCTCACGTCCAGCCTCGAGGTCGACGTGGGTGAGCGGCACCTGATCGAAGGCCGCATCCGCCGGCTCAACCAACTCGGCTTCGACGTCGGCGAGCTGATCGTGGAGAGGGACGGGGCCGGCGACCGGCTGCGGGTGGCGCCGGCGCTGGTGGAGGAGGGCCACCACTCCCGTGAGCTGCGGCGCTTCACCGGTCTCGAAGTCCAGGAGAACCAGGCCCGGCGGCTGCTGAACGACATCACCGCGTTCGGCGCCTTCCTGGCCCGGGTCGAGGGCCGGCAGGCGCCACAGGCCGTCGTCGCCGCCCGCTGGATCGCCGAGGTGTACGAGCCGATCGTCGAGCGCATCCCCGCCGAGTTGCGTGACCGGCGGGAGCCGGCCGAGCTGTTCCACGAGCTCCTCGAGCATCGCTACTACCTGTCCGAGGCCGCGGGCCACGAGGTCGACAACGAGACCGCGCTGCGCTCCTACCTGGAGTCGGTGCTCCCCTTCCAACCGAAAGAGCGTGTCATCTTCGACGACGAGGAGTAGAACGCACGTGTAGAGCAGACGGCAATTGGTAAGACCTCTTTCACAGCGGGGCGGGGCGGAGGTAGCTCGCCCAGCCCACATCACGAGGGGGCCGGGCGTGTCCGATCGACGGAAGTGGACGGTGGCCGTGGCCGTCGTCCTCGTTGCGAGCGCGACCGCCGCCTGCGGTGGCGGCGAGGCCGGCGCACCCACCCTCAACTGGTACATCAACCCCGACAACGGCGGGCAGAAGGAGCTGGCGGCCAAGTGCTCGGCGGCGTCGAACGGCGCGTTCCGCATCAGCACCTCGGTGCTGCCCAACGACGCCACTTCGCAACGCGAGCAGCTCGTCCGGCGCCTGGCGGCCAAGGACGCGTCGATCGACCTGATGAGCCTCGACCCCCCGTTCATCCCCGAATTCGCCGAGGCCGGCTTCCTCCGCGCCTTCAGCGACGACGAGGCGCGCGAGCTCACCGCCGGCGCCCTTTCCGGTCCCGTCGAGTCGGGCACCTGGGACGGCAAGCTGATGGGCGCCCCGTTCTGGGCCAACACGCAGCTGCTGTGGTTCCGGAAGTCCGTGGCCCAGGCCGCCGGCATCAACCCGGCGCGCGATCCCGTCACCTGGAGCCAGATCATCGACCTGGCGTCGGCGGCCGGGAAGACGGTCGAGGTCCAGGGCAACCTGTACGAGGGCTACATGGTCCTGATCAGCGCGCTGGTCTCCTCCGCCGGCGGCAAGATCCTGGAGAACCCCGAGGCCGGCAAGAACGTGAGGCCGGCGATCGACTCCGACGCCGGCCGCAAGGCGGCGGAGGTAATCCAGAAGCTCGGCCGGTCGAAGGCCGCCGACCCGGCCCTGTCGACCACCGACGAGGAGGCCGGGCGGGCCGCGTTCCAGGGCGCCCGTGGCGGGTTCATGGTCAACTGGGCCTACATCTACGGCGCGGCCCAGGAGGCCGTCGTCGCCGGCACACTGGACCAGGCGGTGGTCGACGACATCGGCTGGGCCCGGTACCCGCGGGTCGACGCGGCGATGCCGAGCCGCCCGCCCCTCGGCGGGATCAACCTCGGTATCGGCGCCTTCGGCAAGCACAAGGACGAGGCCCTGCAGGCCGTCCGCTGCATCACGTCGCTGGAGAGCCAGACCCAGTACATGCTCAAGTCCAAGAACCCGAGCGCCCGGGCCGCGGTCTACGACAACGCCGAGGTCCGCAAGGTCTTCCCGATGGCCGACGACCTGCGGGCCTCGCTCGACGCCGGCGCCCCCCGTCCCCGCACCCCGTATTACACCGACGTCAGCACTGCGGTCCAGCGCAGCTTCCACCCGCCGGCGTCCGTCGACCCCAACCGCGCCCCCGCCAAGGCCGGCAAGCTCATCGTCGACGTCCTCAAGGACAAGGTTCTCCTGTGACCGCACACTCGGAGATCGTCCGGTGACCGCAACGACGACGGCGGCGCCGGCGGTCGGGATCCCTGTCCCCGTTAGCGAGCGGGCGCGCAACGAGAAGCGGCTGGGATGGAAGCTGACCGCGCCGGCGGTGATCGTGATGCTGGCGGTCACCGCCTACCCGATGCTCAACGCGCTGTGGCTGTCGCTGTTCAGCTACCGCCTCACCGACCCGGCGGCGCGTGAGTTCATCGGGCTGCGCAACTACGGCGTCGTGCTCTCCGACGCGCTGTGGTGGCAGACCGTCGTCACCACCGTGATCATCACCGTGGTGACCGTGGCCGTCGAGCTGGTCATCGGCTTTGCGTTCGCCATGGTGATGCACCGCGTCGTCTTTGGCCGCAAGGTCGTGCGCACCTCGATCCTGATCCCCTACGGCATCATCACCGTCGTCTCGGCCTTCGCCTGGAAGTACGCCTTCGCCCTCGACTCCGGGTTCGTCAACAACTGGTTCGGCCTGGGCGACTTCGCCTGGTTCGGTGAACGGTGGTCATCGATCGTCGTCATCTGCATGTCGGAGATCTGGAAGACGACGCCCTTCATGTCCCTGCTCTTGCTGGCCGGCCTGGCCCAGGTGCCGGAGGTGCTGCAGGAAGCGGCCGCAGTCGACGGGGCCACCTGGCGGCAGCGGCTGACGAGGGTGACCCTGCCGAACATGAAGGGCGCCATCATGGTCGCCGTCCTGTTCCGCACGCTCGACGCCTACCGCCTGTTCGACAACGTCTTCATCATGACGGCCGGCGCCCAGAAGACCGAGACTGTGTCGTTCCTGGCCTACCGCCAGATGATCAGCCGGACGGCGCTGGGCCTGGGCTCGGCGGTGTCGGTGCTGCTGTTCCTGTCCGTCGTGGCTATCGCCGCGGTCTTCATCAAGGGGTTCAAGGTGGACCTGAGCTCGGTGCGCGGCAGATGAACAAACAGGGCACCTTCCGAAGCCGACTCGGCACCTACGGGGGGCCGGTCCTGGTCATCCTCTGGACGCTGTTCCCCGTCATCTGGATCCTGTCACTGTCGTTCAAGCCCGAGTCCGGCATCAACAACCAGAAGTTCCTCCCCGACAGCTTCACGCTGGAGAACTACCGCACGGTGTTCAAGACCCCGCTGTTCACCAGCGCGCTGCGCAACTCCATCTTCATCTCCCTCATCGCCACCGTGCTGTCGGTGATGATTGCCACCGTCGCGGCCTACGCCATCGCCCGCCTGGACTTCCCCGGCAAGAAGCTGATCCTGTCGCTGGCTCTGGCCATCGCCATGTTCCCCGCCGTCTCGCTCGTCGGGCCGCTGTTCGACATCTGGCGCTCGATCGGCCTCTACGACACGTGGCTCGGCCTGATCATCCCCTACATGTCGTTCACGCTCCCGCTCTCGATCTGGACGTTGTCCGCGTTCTTCCGGGAGATCCCGTGGGAGATGGAGCAGGCGGCGCAGATCGACGGAGCGACGCCGTGGCAGGCGTTTCGTAAGGTGATCGTCCCCCTCGCCGCGCCCGGCGTGTTCACCGCCGCCATCCTCGCCTTCTTCTTCGCGTGGAACGACTTCGTGTTCGGCATCTCGCTGACGTCCACCGATGCCGCCCGGCCGGTTCCGGCCGCCCTCGCCTTCTTCACCGGGGCCTCGCAGTTCCAGCGGCCGGCGGCCGCCATCTCCGCCGCCGCCGTGGTCGTCACGATCCCGGTCGTCATCCTCGTCCTCCTTTTCCAGCGCCGCATCGTCGCCGGCCTCACCGCCGGCGCAGTGAAAGGCTGAACCCACGTGGCCGCGATCAGCATCCAGAACATCGTCAAGACCTACGGGGACGGCTACCAGGCCGTGAACGACGTCAGCCTCGACATCGCCGACGGCGAGCTGATGATCCTCGTCGGACCGTCCGGCTGCGGGAAGTCGACGCTCCTGCGCATGATCGCCGGCCTGGAGGACATCACCTCAGGCGAGCTGCTGATCGGCGGCGAGCGCATGAACGAGAAGGCGCCGCGCGAGCGCAACCTGGCCATGGTCTTCCAGAACTACGCCCTGTACCCGCACCTCAGCGTGTACGAGAACATCGCGTTCCCGCTGCGGCTGGCCAAGCGCAGTGACGACGAGATCCGCGCCAAGGTGCAGGACGCAGCCACCACCCTGGAGCTGACCGAGCACCTCGAGCGCAAGCCCAGCCAGCTCTCCGGCGGCCAGCGCCAGCGGGTGGCCATGGGGCGGGCCATCGTGCGCGAGGCGCAGGCGTTCCTCTTCGACGAGCCCTTGTCGAACCTCGACGCCAAGCTCCGCGGCCAGATGCGCACCGAGATCTCCCGGCTGCAGCGCCGGCTCGGGATCACCACGGTCTACGTCACCCACGACCAGACCGAGGCCATGACCCTCGGCGATCGCGTGGCCGTGCTGCGCAAGGGCCTGCTCCAGCAGGTCGCAACGCCGCGGGAACTGTACGAGCGGCCCGTCAACCTCTTCGTCGCCGGCTTCATCGGCTCGCCCCCGATGAACTTCCTGCCGGCCTCGGTCGAGGACGACGCGGTCGTCCTTCCTTTCGCGCGTGTCCGCCTGCCGGCGGAGGTGAGCGAGCGCATCGGCGGGAACAAGCTGCTGCTCGCCGGCGTCCGGCCCGAGCACTTCGAGGACGCCTCGCTGATCGACGGCTCCGAGCGGGCGAGGGGCGTCACGTTCACGGCGCACGTCGACGTCACCGAATGGCTCGGCAACGAGCTCTACGCCTACCTCCCGTTCGAGGCGCCGGCCGAGGTCACCGACCGCCTCAAGAGCCTGGCCCGGGAGCTTGACAGCGAGTCCCTGCGCACGCAGCTGGTCGTCTCGCTCGACACGGCCAGCCGCATCAAGGCCGGCGAGGACGCCGAGCTCTGGCTCGACGCCACGAAGATGCACCTGTTCGACCCCGCCAGTGGCGACAACCTCACCCGCGGCGTGGCCCTGGCTTCGGTCTAGCTAGTGCCTCGACCTCATTCGTTCGCTTCGCTCACTCCATTCGGTCGAAGTGATCGTGCTCCGGCGGGCGAGCGGAGCTCGCGCCGCCTCCGCCCTGTCCCTCCCTCGTGTCCGCTGCCGGAGGGGCCGCCTTCGGCGGCGACGGCGGCCACGGACGGGAAACCCCACGAACGCGGCGAACGTTTGTGGTCAGGGCACTAGTCCTGAACCAAGCGTAAGACCTCGGCGGCGGGCGGCATGGGGCCCGGAACGCCTTGTGTTCCGGCGTTCTTGAGAGGCACGGCCGCCGAGGCTGGGGACGGTTCAGGTGAACGAGAA
>JAHFUP010000078.1 GCA_023265025.1 Acidimicrobiia bacterium
GCCCCAGTTCGGCTCACCGAGCGCGGTCGAGATGCGCTTCGCCGCCTCGTATGTGGCCGGCGTGGGCGCCTGGATGCCACGGACGGCGACATCGATGGCCCACGAGTCGGTCCGGCTGACGTGGTGGTCAGACGTGGCCGCCCCGGTCGTCCGGCCCCACTGCTCACTGATGTAGAGCGGGGCGTTGTCCTGCAGAGCGATCTTGGCCAGCGCCACGCCGAGCCCCTCGGTGCCCTGGTTCCGGCCCGAGGGGCTGAACCACTGGTCCGGGCTGGTGGGCTGCACGAACGCCGGCGGCAGGGGCGACAGGGTGGTGACCGTGGTCGTCACCGTGGGCGCCGGCGCCGGGGCGACCATGGCGACCGGGACCACCAGCGCCAGCGCCGGCGACGAGGTGAAGTCGAACTCGACGGGGCCCCTCGTGCGGACCCCGGCCGGCCCGCAGACCAGCGACGCCCCGCAGATGAGCGTCACGCCCGCCGCGTACAGGACGCGCGCCACCCTTCCTGTCCTCACGTTGCCCCCATCCACGCCCCTCGGGCCGGATCGTCGCCCGGAAATATCTGTCAGAGATGTTTCGGGAGATCGTAGCGTGGGTAAAGGTTGCCTTCGCGCAAACGGCGCGACGCGGAAATGAGGGGTTACGCCACGTAGGCCGCGAGGTGCTGGCCGGTGAGGGTGGAACCATCGGCGACGAGGTCGGCGGGTGTCCCTTCGAAGACGATCCGGCCGCCGTCGTGGCCGGCGCCGGGCCCCAGGTCGATGATCCAGTCCGCGTGGGCCATGACCCCCTGGTGGTGCTCGATGACGATGACCGACTTGCCGGAGTCGACGAGCCGGTCGAGCAGGCTGAGCAGCTGCTCGACGTCAGCCAGGTGGAGGCCGGTGGTCGGCTCGTCGAGGACGTAGACGCCCCCCTTCTCCCCCATGTGCGTGGCCAGCTTGAGCCGCTGCCGCTCGCCGCCGGACAGCGTGGTGAGGGGCTGCCCGAGGCTGAGGTAGCCGAGCCCGACGTCGGCGAGCCGCTCGAGGATGACGTGGGCGGCCGGCGTGTGCGCCTCGCCGGTTCCCCGCTCTCGGCCGCTCGGGCCGGGCCCGAAGAACTCCCCCGCCTCGGTCACCGACATGGCCAGCACCTCGCTGATGTCACGGCCGCCGAAGCGGTACTTCAGGACCGACGCCTCGAACCGCTTCCCCTCGCAGTCCTCGCAGGTCGTGGCGACGCCGGCCATCGTGGCCAGATCGGTGTAGATGACGCCGTTGCCGTTGCAGGTGGGACAGGCCCCCTCGGAGTTGGCGCTGAACAGCGCCGGCTTCACGCCGTTGGCCTTGGCGAACGCCTTGCGGATCGGCTCGAGCAGCCCGGTGTACGTCGCCGGGTTGCTGCGTCGCGAGCCGCGGATCGCGCCCTGGTCGACCGCCACCACGGCCGCGTCTGATGGAAGCGAGCCGTTCACGAGCGAGCTCTTGCCGGAGCCGGCCACGCCGGTGATGACGCAGAGCACCCCCAGCGGGATGTCGACGTCGACCTTCTGCAGGTTGTTCACCGTCGCGCCGCGGATCTTCAGCGCGCCGGTCGACGTCCGTACCGTCTCCTTGAGGGCGGTCCGGTTGTCGAGGTGGCTCCCGGTGAGGGTGCCGCTCCCCCGCAGGCCGGCGACAGTGCCCTCGTAGCAGACGGCGCCGCCGGCAGTGCCGGCGCCGGGGCCGAGGTCGACGACGTGGTCCGCTATCGCGATCGTCTCCGGTTCGTGCTCGACGACGAGCACCGTGTTGCCCTTGTCCCGAAGCTGGAGCAGCAGGTCGTTCATCCGCTGGACGTCGTGAGGATGCAGTCCGATGCTGGGCTCGTCGAAGACGTAGGTGACGTCGGTCAACGAGGAGCCGAGGTGCCGGACCATCTTGGTGCGTTGCGCCTCGCCACCCGAGAGCGTGCCCGACGGCCGGTCGAGGGAGAGGTAGCCCAGCCCGATCTCGGTGAACGAGTCGAGGGTGTGCAGCAGCTTGGCCAGCAACGGTGCGACCGACGGCTCCTTGAGGCCGCGGACCCACTCGGCCAGGTCGGTGATCTGCATGGCGCAGGCGTCGGCGATGTTGACCTTGCCGATCCGCGAGGATCGGGCCGCCTCGCTGAGCCGGGTGCCGCCGCAGTCGGGACAGGCGGTGAACGTCATCGATCGTTCTACGAAGGCGCGGATGTGCGGCTGCAGCGCGTCGATGTCCTTGGACAGGAACGACTTCTGGATCTGCGGGATCAGCCCCACGTAGGTCAGGTTGATGCCATCGACCTTGATCTTGGTCGGCTCCTTGTACAGGAGGTCGTGCAACTCCTTCTTGGTGAACGTGCGGATCGGCTTGTCCGGGTCGAACAGGCCGCTGCTCCTGAAGATGCGGCCGTACCAGCCGTCCATGCTGTAGCCCGGGATCGTGATCGCGCCCTCGTTGAGCGACTTGGCGTCGTCGTACAGCTGGGTGAGGTCGACGTCCTCCACCCGGCCCATGCCCTCGCATCGCAGGCACATACCGCCGGTGCGGCTGAAGCTGGCCCGCTTCGTCTCGCCCTTCACCGTGATCGTGCCGGCGGCCCGGACCGAGGCGGTGTTGAAGGAGAACGCGTTGGGCCCGCCGATGTGCGGCTGGCCGAGCCGGCTGAACAGGATGCGCAGCATGGCGTTGGCGTCGGTGGCGGTGCCGACCGTCGAGCGGACGTTGGCGCCCATCCGCTCCTGGTCGACGATGATCGCCGTCGTCAGCCCGTCGAGAACGTCGACGTCGGGCCGCGCCATCGTCGGCATGAAGCCCTGCACGAAGGCGCTGTAGGTCTCGTTGATGAGTCGCTGCGACTCGGCGGCGATCGTGCCGAACACCAGCGAGCTCTTGCCCGAGCCGGACACGCCCGTGAAAACAGTGAGCCGGCGCTTCGGCAGCTCGATGCTGACGTCCTTGAGGTTGTTCACGCGTGCGCCCTGCACGCGGATCATGTCGTGGCCGTCGGCAACGGGCAGCGCCGGCGACTGGCTAGCCATGCTCAGCTGCGCTCCTGGATGCGGATCAGGTTCCCCGCGGGATCGCGGACGGCGAAATCGCGAACGCCGTACGGCTGATCGATGGGCTCCTGGACGATCTCGGCGTCGCCGGCTTGCAGCCGCTCGAAGGTGCCGTCGAGGTCCTTGGTGGCCAGGTTGATCATGGCGAAGGTGCCCTTGGCCATCATCTCGGCGATGATGCGGCGCTCGTCGTCGGTGATGCCGGGGTCGACGGCCGGCGGGTGCAGGACGATGGATGTCTCGGGCTGGTCCGGAGGGCCGACCGTGATCCAGCGCATCCCCTGGTAGCCGACGTCAAGCCGGACCTCGAAGCCGAGGTTGTCGCGGTAGAAGGCCAGGGAGGCTTCCGGGTCGGTGTGCGGGAGCATGCTCGAGTGAATGGTGATGTCCATAGCCGTCACCCTAAGGAAGGCTGCCGGCCGGCGCTTCTCGATTCCTGATCGGTCTGGTGACTTGTTTGGCCACGCAGGGCGGCATGCCGGCCGTCGCCCGTGTCGCCTCCCGCCGGTAGACGCTGGGCGGGACGCCGACCAGCTCGGTAAAGCGGGTGCTGAAGGTGCCAAGGGACGAGCAGCCGACCGCGAAGCAGACCTCGGTGACGCTGAGGTCGCCGCGACGCAGCAGCGCCATCGCCCGCTCGATGCGCCGGGTCATCAGGTAGCCGTACGGGGACTCGCCGTAGGCGAGGCGGAACTGGCGGCTGAGGTGGCCGGCCGACATGTGCGCGCCGCGGGCGAGCGCCTCGACGTCCAGCGGCTGCGGGTACTCCCGGTCGATCCGGTCGCGGACACGACGCAGCCACGCGAGGTCACGCAGGTGCTGCGCCTCGGCGGGTGTGCTGGTCACCGCGCGATCGTGCCACGCGGCACCGGCATTGACGGCGCAGGGCGGGCCTAAGGTCGTCTGGCAGTGACCCTCGTCGTCCACCGATCCGAGCGGGCCGACGCGCTGGTCGAAGCCCTCGGCGACGTCCTGGCCGACGGCCTCCCGAACCCGCTGGAGACGGAAGTCGTGTCCGTCCCGACGCGTGGGGTCGAGCGGTGGTTAACCCAGCGCCTGTCGAGCCGCCTCGGGACGTCGCCCGGCCGGGCCGACGGCGTCTGCGCCAACGTCGACTTCCCCTTCCCCGGCCGCCTCATCGGCGGCGCCGTCGCCGCCGCGTCGGGCGTCGACCGGGACGAGGACCCGTGGCTGCCGGAGCGGGCCGTCTGGCCGCTGCTCGACCTCCTCGACGCCGGCATGGAGGAGCCGTGGCTGGCGACCGTCGCCGGGCACCTGGCGGGCAGCACCAGGTCGAGACGGTTCAGCACCGCCCGCCACGTCACCGACCTGTACGACCGCTACGCCGTCCACCGGCCGGCGATGGTGCGGGCATGGGCCGCCGGCGCCGACGTGGACGACGCCGGCGCCCTGCTCCCCGCCGGCGCCCGCTGGCAGGCCGAGCTCTGGCGCCGGCTCCGGGCGACGATCGCCACGCCGGGGCCGGCCGAGCGACTGGAGCACGCCTGCGACCGGCTGGAAGCCGACCGGTCGCTCCTCAAGGCTCCCGAGCGACTGTCGCTCTTCGGCCTCACCCGCCTCCCCGCCAGCTACCTCCAGGTGCTCCGCGCCCTGGCGGTCCACCGCGACGTCCACCTGTTCCTGCTCCACCCCTCCCCCGCCCTGTGGGACCTGGTGGCCGGCGCCGGCCCTCCACACCGCCGCCGGGCCGACGACCAGACCGCCGGCCTGGCCCGCCATCCGCTGCTGGCGTCGTGGGGACGCGACGCCCGGGAGATGCAGCTCGTGCTCGCCGCCGGCGACCGCCCGGCGACGCACCGCCACCGCGCCGTTCCCGCCGGCGGACCACGGACGCTCCTCCGTCGCATCCAGGACGGCATCTGGGCCGACGACGCCCCGCCCGGCCAGCCGCTCCCCGACCGACCCGACGCCCGTCCCCTCCTCGCCGCCGGCGACCGGAGCATCGAGGTCCACACCTGTCACGGCCGGGCCCGCCAGGTCGAGGTCCTGCGCGACGCCATCCTCCACCTGCTCCTCGACGACCCGTCCCTCGAACCGCGGGACGTCATCGTCATGTGCCCCGACATCGAGGCGTTCGCCCCCCTCATCCACGCCACGTTCGGCGCCGGCGCCGACCCCGACGACGGCGCCGACCCCGACGACGGGGACGCAGATGCACCCGTCGACCTCCGGGTGCGCCTGGCCGACCGGTCGCTGCGCCAGACCAACCCGGTGCTCGGCGCGGTCTGGAACCTGCTGGCCCTGGCCGACAGCCGGGTGACCGCCTCGCAGGTCGTCGACTTCGCCGGCCGCGAACCGGTACGGCGGCGCTTCCGCCTCGATGACGACGACCTCTCCCGCATCAGCGAATGGGTGGCGGCCACCGGGATCCGCTGGGGGCTCGACGCCACCCACCGGGCCCCGTTCCAGCTCGACGGGCTGGCGCAGAACACCTGGCGGGCCGGCATCGACCGGGTGCTGCTCGGCGTGGCCATGGCCGACGAGGACCAGCGCCTCGTCGGCGCCGTCGTCCCCCTCGACGACGTGGACAGCGGCTCGATCGACCTCGCCGGGCGCGTCGCCGAGCTCGTCGACCGCCTCCAGGCCGCGCTGGACGCCCTCGCCGGCCGCCAGGACACCACCCGCTGGGTGCAGGCGGTGGCCGGCGCCGCCGATGCCCTCACCGCCACGAGGCCTGACGACAGCTGGCAACGCGCCCAACTGCAAAGCATCCTCGACGACGTCCTCGCCGAGGCCGCGGGGAGCCCAGCCCGGCTGGAGCTGGCCGAGTTCCGCTCCCTGCTCGCCGACCGCCTCCGGGGCCAGCCCACGCGGGCCAACTTCCGCACCGGCCACCTCACCGTCTGCACCCTGGTGCCGATGCGCTCGGTCCCCCACCGGGTCGTGTGCCTGCTCGGCCTCGACGACGGCGCCTTCCCCCGCCACACCGAGCGCGACGGCGACGACCTGGTGCTCACCGACCCCCACATCGGTGACCGGGACGGCCGCAGCGAGGACGTCCAGCTTCTGCTCGACGCCCTCCTCGCCGCCACCGAGCGCCTGGTCGTCACCTACGCCGGCCGCGACGAGCGGACCAACGCCGAGCGCCCGCCGGCCGTCCCCGTCGGCGAGCTGCTCGACGTGATCGACCGGACGGTAAGGATCGACGGCGGCGCGCCGGCCCGGACCCACGTCGTCGTCCACCACCCGCTCCAGCCGTTCGACGGCCGCAACTTCACCCCCGGCCGGCTGCGACCGGACCGCCCCTGGAGCTTCGACCCCGTCACCCTCGAAGGCGCCCGGGCCCTGGCCGGCGAGCGCACGCCGCCGGCGCCGTTTCTCACCGAGGCCCTCCCGCCGGAGCGGTCGGAGATCGTCGAGCTCGACGCCCTTGTGCGCTTCGTCGAGCACCCGGTCAAGGCCTTCCTGCGCCAGCGCCTCGGCATCTCCCTCGGGGACTGGACCGTCGACCTTTCCGACGCACTGCCGGTCGACCTCAACGGCCTCGAGTCCTGGAACGTCGGCGATCGCATCCTCCAGGCTCGGCTGGCCGGCGCCGGCATGGACGCCTGCATCGCCGCCGAGCTCGCCCGGGGCCAGCTCCCGCCGGGGGCGCTCTCCGAAACGGCACTGGCGAAGATGCGCACGTCGATCGAGCCGTTGCTGGCGGCCACCCCCGCCGGCGAGCCCGACAGTGTCGAGGTGAACGTCCGCCTCGACGACGGCCGGCTCCTGGTCGGAACGGTGGCCGGCGTGGTCGGCCACGTGGCCCGTACGGTGACGTACAGCAAGCTCAAGCCCAAGCACCGGCTGGCGGCGTGGGCGCGCTACCTGGCCCTCGAAGCCCGCTACGACGTTGTCACCATCGGCCGCCGGCGGGCAGACGGCGAGCGCTACAAGGAGATCAGCGTCGCCCGCCTGGCCGCCGGCGCGCTCAATCAGGCCGGGGCCCGCCGGCACCTGCACGACCTCGTCGCCATCTATGACCGAGGGCTGTGCGAGCCCCTGCCCCTCTACTGCGCCACGTCGGCGGCGTACGCGGCGACCACCGGCCGGAAGGCCGCCACCGCGGCCCGCAAGGTGTGGGACAGCGCGCGCTACCGGGGCGAGGGCGCCGAGTCGGAGCACCAGCTCGTCCTCGGGCGGATCCCGCCCTTCGACGACCTCGTGCTCGACCCCCCGTGCGCCGGCGAGGACTGGGACGCGGCAGAGACGTCGAGGTTCGGGCAGTACGCCCGCCGCCTGTGGGCCGGCGTGCTGGCCACCGAGACCGTGGAAGACCGTTGACCGCCGCCGCGTTCGACGCCTGCGGCCCACTCCCGACGGGCGTCACCGTGCTGGAGGCCAGCGCCGGCACTGGCAAGACGTTCACCATCGCCGCCCTGGCCACCCGCTACGTCGCCGGCGGCCTTCCGCTGGAGCACCTGCTCATCGTCACGTTCACCCGCATGGCGACGAGCGAGCTGCGCGATCGGGTGCGCGAGCGGATGGTGTCCGCCGAGCAGGGCCTGGCCCGGGCGCTGCTGGGCGTCGAGCCCGACCCGGCCGACGACGTGCTGCGCCTGCTGGCGTGCGGTCCCGAGGACGAGGTCCGCCGGCGGCGCGACCGCCTCACCCGCGCGCTGTCGGACTTCGACGCCGCCACCATCGCCACGACCCACGGTTTCTGCCAGCACGTGCTCAACGGGCTGGGCGTGGCCGGCGACGTCGAGCGCGACGTCGGCTTCGTCGAGGACTCCCGCTACCTGGTCGGCGAGGTGGTCGCCGACCTCTACGTCCGGTTCTTCCACCGCCCCGGCCACCCGGCGCCGTTCACGCTGGCCCAGGCCGTCAAGATCGGCGAGCAGGCGGTGGCCAACCCCGACGCCGTCCTCATGCCCGACGACGCCCCGCACGAAAGCGCGGCGCAGCTGCGCTTCCGGCTGGCGACCAGGGTCCGCCAGGAGGTAGACCGCCGCCGGCGTCTGGCCGCCACCCTCACCTACGACGACCTGCTGACCCGCCTGCGCGACACCCTCGCCGACCCGGTGCGGGGCGAGACGGCGTGCCGGCGCCTGCGGGAGCGCTACCAGGTGGCGCTGGTCGACGAGTTCCAGGACACCGACCCGATCCAGTGGGAGATCATGCGCCGGGCCTTCGCCGAGCCGGGGTCCACCCTCGTGCTCATCGGCGACCCCAAGCAGGCCATCTATTCCTTCCGGGGCGCCGACGTCTACGCCTATCTGGAAGCGGCGACGTTGGCCGGCACGCAGGCCACCCTGGAGGTCAACTGGCGGAGCGACCAGGGCCTGCTCGACACCTTCGACGCCCTCTTCGCCGGCTCCCGGCTCGGCCACGAGGGCATCGTCTACCGCAACGTGCGAGCCGCTGCGGCCAACGTCGCCCGGCGGATGGCTGGCCCCGCGCTCCGGGTGCGGGTGCTCCACCGCGAGGACGGCCTCGTCAAGCTGACGCCGTCGGGCTACGCCAGCCTCAACGAGGCCCGGGCGACCATCGCCGCCGACGTCGCCGGCGACGTCGTCCGTCTCCTCACGTCGCGGGCGAGCGTCGCCGGCCGACCCGTCCGCCCGGCCGATGTCGCCGTCCTGGTCCACCGCAACCGTGACGCCCTCGCCGTGCGCGACGCCCTCGACGACGCCGGCGTGCCCGCGGTGGTCAACGGCGCCGGCAGCGTGTTCGCCACCACGTCGGCGCGGGAGTGGTTGCGGCTCGTCGCCGCGCTCGAGCGGCCAGCCGTGGCGAGCACGGCGAGGACCGCGGCCCTCAGCCCGTTCGTCGGCTGGTCCGCGCAACGGCTGGCATTGGCCGGTGAGGCCGAGTGGGAGGACCTCCACGCCAGGCTCCACCGCTGGGCCTCGGTGCTGCGCCTCCGCGGTGTCGCCGCCCTGCTAGAGACGATCAGCCGGGGGGAACGGCTCGACCGCCGGGTGTTGCAGAGGACCGAGGGCGAGCGCGAGCTCACCGACCTGCGCCACGTCGGCCAGCTCCTCCACGAGGTGGCCACCGCCGAACAGCTCGGGATCTCGGCGCTCACGGGCTGGCTGCGGGAGCGCATCGACGAGGCGGGCGAGGAGGACGACGGGGAGGATCGCAGCCGGCGGCTGGAGTCCGACGCCGAGGCCGTCGAGGTCCTCACGATCTACCGGAGCAAGGGACTGGAGTTCCCGGTCGTCTACCTCCCCTACCTCTGGGACCCCGCCTACATCCACGACGACGAGCCGCCGGTGTTCCACGACGCCGGCGGCCGGCGCACCATCGACGTCGGCGGCGACGGCGGGCCGGAGACGGAGTCCGGCTGGCAGCACCTCGTCGAGGCCCGCGGCGAGGAGTTGCGCCTGGCCTACGTGGCGCTCACCCGGGCCCGCCACCAGGCGGTGATGTGGTGGGCGGGCACCTACACCATGCGGGACTCGGCGCTGTGCCGACTCCTGTTCTTCCGGGACGCCGACGGCAGCGTCCGCCCCGAAGGGAACCGCACGCCGACCGACGAGCAGGCGGTGGCGCGCCTCGAGGAGCTGGCGGCGGCGGCACCGGGCTACGTCAGCGTCGAGCGGGTCGGCGGGGACGACGACGCCGTTTGGGTGGACCGCGAGCCGGCCGCCGTCGAGCTGTCGGCCGGACGTTTCGACCGCACGCTCGACCCCCGCTGGCGGCGGACGTCGTACAGCGGGATCACGTCTGCGGTCTACGAGGCCAAGGTGGGCAGCGAGGCCGAGGGGCGGCGCGAGCCCGACGAGGTGCCGGTCGTGGCGCCGGCCGGCGACTCGGCGACCGGCGAGGCCGGGTTGCGGGCCGTGCCCTCGTTGCTGGCCGACATGCCCGGCGGGGCGGACGTGGGCACATTCGTCCATGGCGTGCTGGAGGGCGCCGACTTCACGGCTGCCGCGCTCGGGACCGAGCTCCGGAAGTCGTTGGCCCGGATCAGCGCGAGGGAGGCGGTGGACGCCGGCGACCACTCGCTCATCGTGGCCGGGCTGTCCGCCGCAATCGACACGCCGCTCGGGTCGGTCGTGGGCGACATCCGCCTCCGGGACATCGGCCGGGCCGAGCGGGTCGACGAGCTGGGCTTCGAGCTGCCGCTCGCCGGCGGCGACAACCCCACGGGCAGCGTGGCCGTCGAGGACATCGGCCGGCTGCTGTCCACCCACCTCCCGGCCGGCGACCCGTTCGCGGGGTACGCCGCCCGCCTGGTCGACCCGCTCCTGCAGACCGGCCTCCGGGGCTTCCTGTCCGGCAGCCTCGACCTGGTGCTGCGGACGCCCGACGGCCGCTACGCGGTCGTTGACTACAAGACCAACTGGCTGGGCGCCGAGGGCGAGCCGCTCAGCGCCTGGCACTACCGGCCCGCGGCGCTGCTGCACGCCATGTACGCCGCCCACTATCCCCTGCAGGCCCTGCTGTACATCGTGGCCCTGCACCGCTATCTGCGCTGGCGGCTGCCGGCGTACGACCCGGAGCGAGACCTGGCCGGCGTCCTGTACCTGTTCGTGCGGGGCATGGTCGGGCCGGAGACGCCCCGGGTCGACGGGGAGCCGTGCGGGGTCTTCGGCTGGAGTCCGCCGACGCCGCTGGTCGAGGCCCTGAGCGACCTGCTCGACCGGGGGGCGAGGTGACGGCGGTCGACGTCGAGGCGGTCGACCCGTTCGACCCGCGCGTCGCGATGGGCGCCGGCGGGCTCCTGCGCGCCTTCAACGACGCCGGCGCGCTGTCGGCCGCCGACGTGCACGTCGCCTCCCGACTCGGCCGCCTCGGCGCCGAGGGCGACGAGGCGGTTCTGCTGGCCGTCGCCTTCGCCGCCCGCGCCCCCCGGCTGGCCCATGTCTGCACCGACCTGGCCACGGCGCGGGACCGGGTCACCGTCGACACCGACCTCCCGGTCGACGTGCAGGGGCTCCCGTGGCCCGACGTCGGGGCGTGGCTCGACGCCGTCGCCGCCAGCCCGCTGGTCGCCGCCGGCACCGACGGCGGGGCCGACCGGCCCCTGCGACTGGTCGGGAGCCGGCTCTACCTCGACCGCTACTGGCGGGAGGAGCGCCAGGTCGCCGCCGACCTGCGGGCACGGGGCGAGGCGCCGGCGCCCGGCGTGGACCTCGGCGTGCTGGCCTCGGGGCTGGACCGGCTCTTCACCGGCGAGGCGCCCGACTACCAGCGCCTCGCCGCCGCCACCGCCGTCCTGCGCCGGTTCAGCGTCGTCGCCGGCGGGCCGGGGACGGGCAAGACGACGGCGGTGGCGCGGGTCCTGGCCCTGCTCCATGACCAGGCCCTCGCCGCCGGCGCTCGCCCCCCGCTCGTCGCCCTGGCCGCGCCTACTGGCAAGGCCGCGGCCCGGCTGGAGGAAGCGGTCCACGAGCAGGCCGCCGGGCTCGACGTCGCCGACGGCGTGCGGCGCTGGCTGCTGAGCCTGGCGGCCGTGACCCTCCACCGCCTGCTCGGTTGGCAGCCCGGCAACCGGGCCCGCTTCCGCCACGACCGCCGGAACCGGCTGCCCCACGCCGTCGTCGTCGTCGACGAGACGTCGATGGTGGCGCTGACCATGATGGCGAGGCTGGTCGAGGCCGTCCGGCCCGCGGCCCGTCTCGTTCTCGTCGGCGACCCCGACCAGCTGGCGTCGGTCGAGGCGGGCGCGGTGCTCGGCGACATCGTCGGCCCCGCTGCCGGCGGGCTCCTGATGACGCCGCCGGCCCGAGCCGCGCTCGCCGAGGCGACACACCAGGACGTCCCGGCCGCGGATCCGCCGGCCGGCGCCGCGGTGGCGGACGGGATCGTGGTCCTCCGGCACGTCCACCGCTACGGCCGCGCCATCGGTCGGCTGGCCGAGGCGGTGCAGGAGGGTGACGCCGACGCCGTCATCGAGGTCCTGTCCGCCGGCCACGACCGCATCGTGTGGCTCCCGGTCGACGCGGCCGGCGCCCACGGCTCGCAGCTGGAGCCGGTGCGGGTTGCGGTCGTGTCAGCCGGCGAGAGGGTGTCGGCCGCCGCCGGCGCCGGCCGGGGCCATGACGCCCTGGCCGCCCTGGGCGGCTTCCGCCTCCTGTGCGCCCACCGCCGGGGCCCGTACGGGGTGGCGACCTGGACGGCGCGGGTGGAGCGATGGCTGGCCGCGGGGGTCGACGGCCTTCCCACGACGGCCGGCTGGTACGTCGGCCGCCCGCTGCTCGTGACCGAGAACGACTACGGCCTGGGGCTCTACAACGGCGACACCGGAGTGGTGGTGGCCTACGGCGCCGGCGCGGTACGGGCGGTGTTCGAGCGCAGGGGTCGGCTCCTCGAGCTCAGCCCGCAGCGCCTCGCGCCGGTCGACACCGTCTACGCCATGACCGTCCACAAGGCCCAGGGGTCCCAGTTCGCGCAGGTCGCGGTGCTGCTTCCCGATCCGACGTCGCCCATCCTCACGCGGGAGCTGCTCTACACCGCTGTCACCCGCGCCCAGGAGCGCCTGATCCTTGTCGGCACCGAGGAGACGGTGCGCGGGGCGGTCGAGCGCCCGATCACCCGCGCGTCCGGTCTCCGGGAGTGGTTGTGGCAGGAGTGACGGGTTTACGACCTGGGCGGCAGCCCTTCGTCAAGCGTGGCGGCCATCCGTGCGACGCTCGCCGCCTGGTACGGGCCCAGGCGGGTGAGCACGTCGCCCGCCGCGCTCGGCCAGGTGACGAGCACGCCGCGCAGCTCGAACGGCTTGGCGAACCAGCGCGACTCGGCGTCGACGAAGCAGAGCATGGACCGCACCGGCACGTCGTCCCACGCCGGCCCCAACGTCCGGCGGACGGCGTCGACCTGCCTCGACATGGCCCTCACGAGCTTCATGCGGTCGCGCCCACCGACCCGGAGGTGGACGTCGGTCGAGACCCAGTGGCCCGCGTCCCTTGTGACCGCCCGACCACTGCAGAGCCTGGCATCGATCACCCAGACGCCGGTGGGCGTCACGGCCAGGTGGTCGATGATTTCCCTCGTACCCGGCCCGAGCCGGCGATGCAGCGAGATGACGCCGGCGCCCGACAGGCCGTCCAGCTGAGCTTCGAGCGCACGCCCGCCGTCAAGCGTGCGACCGGCATGCTCGCCGTGTCGCATGAGACGCATTGACATGCTCCCACTCTGACTGCTTGTGACGGAAAGGGAATGCGCTGAATGTTCCATTTCGAGTGCGCTCGTCGGCTCAAGAGATCCGCACGAGGCGCCGACAACGCCGCGATGATCCCTTCTCTCCGGCTACGACGGGGAACGACGGGGGTCGCCGCCCTCGCCGCCGCCGCCGCCATCCTGCAGTTCGTCCCGCCGAGCCAGGCCAGTACGGTCCCGGGCGCGCCGGCGTGCCCCATGACTCCCGCCAACTCCTTCTGGCACGCCGACGTCTCGGCCCTGCCCGTGCACGCCCAGTCCTCGACGTGGGTGTCCAGCGTGGGCACCGGGTCGACCCTGAAGGCGGACTTCGGTAGCGGGATCTGGGACGGCGGCCCGATCGGCATCCCCTACACGACCGTCGCCGGCACCCAGGCCCGCGTGCCGGTCAGCTTCGACTACGCGGATGAGAGCGACCCCGGCCCCTATCCCGTGCCGGCCAACGCGCCGATCGAGGGCGGCCCCAGCTCCAGCGGAGACCGCCACGTGCTGGTCGTCGACCGTGACGCCTGCCGCCTCTGGGAGCTCTACAGCGCCTACCCGCAGAACGGCGGCACGTCCTGGACCGCCGGCTCCGGCGCCACATGGGACCTCGGCTCCAACGCCATGCGGCCCCTCGGCTGGACCTCCGGCGACGCCGCCGGCCTGCCCATCCTGCCCGGCCTCGTCCGCTACGAGGAGGTGGCGGCCGGCGAGATCGACCACGCCATCCGCTTCACCGCCCCCCGCACCGCCGGCGCCTACGTCTGGCCCGCCAGCCACAAGGCCCAGACCGGTGGCGCCTCCGACCCGCCCATGGGCGCCTTCTTCCGCCTGAAGGCCAGCTTCGACATCAGCGGCTACTCCGCCCAGAACCAGGTCATCCTGCGGGCCCTCAAGAAGCACGGCATGGTGCTGGCCGACAACGGGTCGTCGTGGTTCATGAGCGGCGCCCCCAACGCCGGCTGGAACGACGACGACCTCCAGCGCCTGCGCACGGTGCCGGGCTCGGCGTTCGAAGCGGTCGACGTCTCGTCGATCAAGGTGTCGTCGACGTCGTATGCCGTGAACACCGGCGGGACGACGACCACGACCGCGCCGCCCTCGACGACCACGTCCACCACGGTCCCGCCGTCCTCCACCACGACGACAGTGCCGCCCACCACCACGACGGTGCCGCCCACCACGACCACGACCGTCGTCACCCCGCCGTCGGGCGAGCTGGTCGCCAATCCCGGCTTCGAGTCGAGCCTCGCCAACTGGGGTACGGGCAACAACGCCACGACCCTGACCCGGACGTGCGCCGTCGCCCACAGCGGCGCCTGCGCGGCCGAGATCGGGCGGCGGAGCTCGACCGGCGACGCGGTCATGGACGATTCGCCCAACTCGGTCAGCTCGACGACCGCCGGCCGGGTGTACGCCGCCTCGGCCTGGATCAAGGCGCCGGCCGGCCGCAGCGTGACGTTGCGGGTGCGGGAGTACCGCGGGTCGAAGGTGACCCAGTCGAGGACCACGACCGTGACCGGCACCGGCGCGTGGCAGCAGGTGGCAGTGAACAGCGCGCCGGCCGCCGGCGGCACGGGCATCAGCATCGACGTCCTGGTGTCACTGCCGTCGAGCCTCCGGGCCCAGGTCGACGACGTGTCCCTGCGGCGGCTGTGATGGGCGCCCGCCGCCGCCTCGTGAGGCCGGCCCTCGTCGCCCTCGCCGTGGTCGCCGCCTCGGCCACGCCGGCGCTGGCCAAGCCGCCGAAGCCGCCGACCTCCACCGGGCCGAGCCTCACGGTCGACGCCCTGGCCGACCGCCACGCCATCAGCCCCGACATATACGGCATGAACTGGGCGGAGCCGGCGCTGGCCGCCGAGCTGCGACTCAGCCTCGACCGCTGGGGCGGCAACGCCACCACCCGCTACAACTGGCAGACCGGGCTCTGGAACACGGCGGCGGACTGGTACTACGAGAACCTGGCGCCGGCGAAGAACGCCAACGCGGTGATCGCCGCCGACCGGGCCAGCGGCACGTCGACCATGCTCTCGGTCCCGACCATGGGCTGGGTGGCGAAGCCCACGTCGCCCACGACCCACCCGTTCGCCTGTGGCTTCAAGGTCTCCGTCTACGGCGCCCAGCAGAGCACCGACCAATGGGACCCGAACTGCGGCAACGGCGTCCGGCCCGACGGCACTTTCATCACCGGCAACAACCCGGCGGACACCAGCGTCGCCGCCGGCCCGGCGTTCATCGGCAGTTGGGTCTCCGACCTCGTGAGCCGGTACGGAACGGCCGCCGCCGGCGGCGTGCGGGTCTACGGCCTCGACAACGAGCCGGTGCTGTGGTCGAACACCCACCGCGACGTCCACCCCAACCCGACGACCTACGACGAGCTCCGCGACAAGAGCCAGGCTGTCGCCGCCGCCGTCAAGGGCGTCGACCCCACCGCCATGGTCGCCGGCCCGTCGGACTGGGGCTGGTCGGCGTACTTCGACACCCAGGCCCCGGGCGACAAGGCCGCCCACGGCAACGTCGACCTAGCCCCGTGGTTCCTCCAGCAGATGAAGGCCTACGCCGACACCCACGGCGGCCAGCGCATCCTGGACATCTTCGACGAGCACTACTACCCGCAGGGCGCCGGCGTGGCCCTCGGCGCCGCCGGCAGCACGTCGACCCAGGCACTCCGGCTGCGCTCCACCCGCTCGCTGTGGGACCCGACCT
The DNA here is from genome assembly GCA_023265025.1 of Acidimicrobiia bacterium. Classification (GTDB taxonomy): domain Bacteria; phylum Actinomycetota; class Acidimicrobiia; order Acidimicrobiales; family AC-14; genus CADCTB01. The sequence continues at coordinate 15,852 of JAHFUP010000078.1, forward strand.
ACAAGGACGAGAGCTGGATCGGCTCCTGCTGCAACGGCACGGTCATGCTCATCCCCCGCATGCGGGCCTGGGTCGCCGCCAACTACCCCGGCACCAGGGTCGGCATCGGCGAATACAACTTCGGCGGCCTCGAGTCGATCAACGGCGCGCTGGCCCAGGCCGACGTGCTGGGCATCTTCGCCCGGGAGCAGGTCGACATGGCCCTGCTGTGGGCGCCGCCGACGTCGGGCCAGCCCGGCGCCTACGCCTTCCGCATGTACCGCGACTACGACGGCCGGGGCGGGGCGTTCGGCGACACATGGATCCGCTCCACCAGCTCCGACCAGAGCAAACTCGCCGTCTACGGCGCGCAGCGCACGTCGGACGGTGCCCTCACGATGATGGTCGTGAACAAGACCGCCAGCGCGGTCACCAGCCCGCTGAAGGTGACGAACTTCACGTCGTCGGCGCCGGCGCAGGTCTTCCAGTACAGCGCCGGCAGCCTCAGCTCGATCAAGCGCCTGGCCGACGTGTCCCTGTCGGCCGGGACCATGACCGCCACCTACCCGGCCAACTCCATCACCATGGTCGTGCTGCCCCGGTAACGACCAACGGCGAGCGGAGCTGCTGGCGGGAACCCAACGCTAGGGCGAGCCCGGAGCGACGACCCCCGCTTCGTACGCCAGCATGACGAGCTGCGCCCGGTCCCGCGCATGCAGCTTGGCCAGGAGGCGGCTCACATGGGTCTTCGCGGTGGCGGGCGACATGAAAAGGGAATCGGCGATCTCGGTGTTCGACAGGCCCCGGGCCACGGCGGCCAGCACCTCGGTCTCCCGTGCCGTCAACGTGTCGAACCCGGGAGGAGGTTTGCTCGCGACCGCCGGGACGCGCACGAACTCCTCCAGCAGGCGGCGGGTCACGGTCGGCGCCAGCAGGGCCTGCCCGTCCGCCAACACGCGTATCGCAGCCAGCAAGTCGTCGGGGCGCGTCTCCTTCAAAAGGAAGCCGCTGGCGCCGGCCCGTATCGCCTCGAACACGTACTGGTCGAGATCGAACGTGGTGAGGATCAGCACCCTGGTGTCGACGAGGCGGTCGTCCGCAGTGATGCGCCGGGTGGCCTCGAGTCCGTCGGTTCCCGGCATGCGGATGTCCATAAGGACGACGTCCGGCCGTTCCCGAGTCACCACCCCCACCGCCTCGAGCCCGTCGCCGGCCTCGCCCACCACCTCGATGTCCTCGGCGTACTTGAGCAGCACCGAGAACCCGGCCCGCACCAACGCCTGATCGTCGACCACCACGACGCGGATCACTACGCGGGATCCTCGTCATAGGGGATGGTGGCGTCGACCCGGAAGCCGCCTTCGGGGGCCGGGCCCACATCCAGCGACCCGCCGTAGACGGCGACCCGCTCGCGCATGCCGACCAGGCCGTGGCCGCCGGATCGTCCCCCGCCGTTGGCGCCCGAGCCGTCGTCGGACACGACGACGTGCAGGCTGCCGCCGCTGGCGTCGAGCCATACCGTCGCCTGGTGCGCGTGCGCGTGGCGCAGCGCGTTGGTGAGCGCCTCCTGCACGATGCGGTACGCGGCGAGCTCGACGCCGGCCGGCAGGTTGGCGGCGACGGCGGCGACGTTCAGGTCCACGGCCAGGCCGGCGTCGGCCACCTCGTGGGCCAGTCGCGGGAGGTCGGCCAACCCGGGCGTAGGCGCGTACGTCGCCGTGGGCTCGCCGCTGCGGACGAGCCCCAGGAGGCGTCGGATCTCGCCCAGGCTTGACCGGCTGGTGCGGGAGATGTGCTCGAGGGCGCGCTTGGCCTCCTCGGGGTCCTTGTCGATCACGTGCATGCCGACGCCCGCTTGGACGGCGATGACGCCCAACGAGTGGGCCACGACGTCGTGCAGCTCCTGGGCGATGCGCAAGCGCTCGTCGGCGACGGCGCGCCGTGCGGCTTCGCCTTGCTCCCGTTCGAGGGCGTCGAACCGGAGCCGGCGGGACTGCATGGTCCAGCCCACGAGCACCGTCGCCGCATACAGCGGAACGCTGGTGAGGTACTGCGGGACGCCGAAGCCGGGACTGTCGGTGAGGACCATGACGGCGAACGTCACATTCTGGAGCGCGGCGGCCGCCACCACCTCCCGGAGCGGTCGGTAGGCGCCGACCGTGTAGGCGCCGACCGCGAGCACGAAGGGGAGCGCGCCGCCGTGGTAGCCCAGCACGAAGATGGCCCCGATGGCGGTCTGGGACACGGCGAACACCGCCAGGGGAGCCACCCGCCGGGCGTAGAACGGCACTGTGCCGGCGAGGATCAGGGCGATGGCGATGCCGTCCCGCGGCTCGTAGAGCGGCTCCATCTGGTTGGTCGTCGTCAGGCCGGTCAGTACGAGGAAGGTGGCGAGGACGGCGTCGATGCGCCACGCCGGCGTCCGTCGGATCCGTTCCAGCGCCGACACGCCCACGGCCCTTGCGCCCACGTCCCTGACGGTACCGAGCCGGGGCCGCGCCCGCATCCGGCTGCAGGCCATCGGCGCGTACCCCCTGGGATGTACGCCGGCGGCCGCGGGATGGCCCCCAGCCGGACGACGCCACGGCGCGCCGCGCTCATGCTCACGCTGCCAACCCAGTACCGACGAAGGGAGTCGCCATGACCACCACCATCAACCCGCAGCGCCGTGAGGCCCCGGACCCCGGCCGGTCGCCCCAGACCGGTGCCGTCACGGTCACGCAGTACAGCCGCCGCTCGATCGTCGCCATCTGGGCGGCGGCTGCGCTCCCCATGGGTGCGCTCTCGTGGATCGTCGCACCGGCGATCGCCGACGGCAGCGGCATCGAGTCGCTCATCCGACCGCTGCTTGCGTGTCTGACCGGCGGTCTCATCTGGCAATTCGTGCTCGTCATGGCCCTCGTGGGCTACGAGCAGCGGAGCCTCCGGTGGTCACGGCTGCGGGAGGCGCTGTGGCTGTGGGCGCCGCGCAGCCCGCGCAGCGGCCGGGCCGGCGGCCGGACATGGCTCATCGTGATCCCACTCATCCTGCTCGCGGGGATCGAGGAGCTCATCGGTCTGCCCGCTCCCATCAACCGCAACTTCGGAGAATTCCTCTCATCGGACGCCGGGAAGGCCATGTTCGACGGCTCCTGGGGGCTGTTCGCCCTCTTCATGACCATGGCCGTGTTCAACACCGTCCTGGGCGAGGAGCTGCTGTTCCGCGGCCTGCTCCTGCCCCGTATGCGCGGCGCCTTCGGTGACCGTGACTGGCTGGCCAACGGCCTGCTGTTCGCCGTGTACCACGTGCACGTCCCGTGGGTCATCCCGGCCAGCCTGCTGGACCCGTTCATCTACGCCCTCCCGGCGAAGCGCCACCAGAGCGCCTTGCTCAGCATCGCCGTCCACAGCGCGCAGAGCGTCGTGATCGGCCTGCTCGTCCTCACGCTCGTCGTGTAGCCGTCGCCGCCCGCGGCACGATGCTTGCACGGACTGCGTCGACGACGGCGGGCGCCGAGCCCGCGGCTGCGGGTGGGAGCGAGGGGCTTGACCATGCCAACACTACCGGCGCCGAGCACTTGTCCGGGGAGGCCACACCCATCGAACGACTGCGAGACAGCGAGCGGCCCGACCGGCCGCGCGCCCTCAGGATCAGGTGTGACCCGGGCGGCCGTGTGCCATTGCGGGGGCCTCAGGCTTGGCGCCGAGAAGGAGGCGCGTAAGCGGATTCGCCGGGTCGAGCAGCACGTCGAGGACGGCCTTGAGCTCGGAGTCCGTCACGACGACCGGACCGTCGTCCGGTGCGACCCGTAGGACGGCTTGGCGCAGCATCTCCTTGATGAACGAGGGACTGACCCCGTCGGTTCGGCAGATGACCTCGTCCAAATCCTCCACCTGCAGGTGGAGACCCCGCCCATACAGATCGAGAAGCCGGCGCCGTCCCTCGGCGTCAGGCAGCGGCACCTCGATGGCTCGGTCGATGCGGCCGGGGCGAGCAGCAATCGCGGTCTCGAGAATCTCCGGTCGGTTGGTCGTCAGGACGGAGACGACATCGGCATCCTCATCGAGCCCATCGAGCATGTCCAGCAGGTCGAACAGCAACCGCCGGGGCGACTGCCCGGGCATCCCTCGATCCTCGGCGATGAGATCGACGTCCTCGAGGACGAGGACGGCCGGAGCCAGGCTGCGGGCAAGGGCCCCGGCGATGCCGATGTAACCGAGCTGGGACCCGACCATCTCGATGATGGTGTACTCGGACAGGCGCGAGATCAGGTACTTGATGGTGTGGGTCTTGCCCGTCCCCGGCGGCCCCCACAGCAGCAGGCCGCGCTTGAGGTGCCGCCCGGCAGCCAGCAGCCGGTCGCGCTGCAGTCCGATCCCGATGGTGTGCTCCTCGATCAGCTCCAGGATCCCTGGAGGAAGTACGACCTCCTGGCCTTCGAACGTCGGTCTCGGCACGAAACGGACGCTGAAGTAGTGGTTCTCGTCCTGGGTCAGGCGAAGGACCTGACGACGATAGGGGTTGTTCTCGCTCATGAGCCGGCGGAGCTCGGCTGCGAAGCCGGCGGCCGACTCTGGCTCGGGTGCCAGGACGTCCAGACAGACCCGGCGCAGCGGGAAGACCTCCTGGCGGAGGTACACGGCGAGCGTGCCGCTTGGGTCGGTGATGAGGAGCACGCCCTGCTGCAGGCACGGCGCGCTACGCCCAGCGCCGGTGGGCACGCTCGCCCAATCGGGGGCGCCAACCTCAAAGGCCCCGGACAGGGCAGATGCCGGCGCCAGGATCTGGGCCAGCGTGGGGTGCACGTGGAAGCTTCCGCCCGCGGCGCTGCCGATGAGGCCGACTGCTTGATGGGCTCGATCATTGCCAGCGAGGTACGCGTTCAGTCCCGACTGGACGACGATGTGCTCCCACGGCTCGAAGCGCTCGGTGAGAACCGGTACGTCGTTGGGGTCGGTCCCGAGGTGTTTTCGCAAGAGGGCTCGAAACGGCGTCTCCTCGGCGCGTGGTACCTGATCGGCCCCCTCGCTTCCGCGAGCGGACGGTGCGGGTTCGGGGGCCACCGTTTCCTCCTCGTCGCCGGTCGGATCTAACTGCCCAAGTAGATCGTCGCACTCCCGAGCGCCCCCGATCGACCAAATTGTCGCGTCCCGTGACGCATCCCCCTCCCTCTCCGCGGTCAGGATGTCGGGATACGGAACCCTCGCGCAACGAGATGTAGAGGGGCTGCCGTTCGGCACCTCGCCGCCGGCCGCCCGGTGGTCCCAGAGCCAGTGCCCCAATATCCCGGACCTCGGCCGCAGTATCGCCGCATGTGCCGTTGGTGGACAGGGGCAACCGTTGTTTCGCGCCGGCCTCTAGCCTTCACCGACGTGCTCAACGTCGAGTGGCTGACCCGCCGGCTCTCCGACGCGTCCTCTCACGAGCTGGCGGTCAACGTCCCCTACGCGCTGGCGTTCGCGTGTGTGGGCGCCGAGGTCGCCTGGCTCGCCGCCCGCCGGCAGGGGCCGGCCCGTGCCGCGATCCTGCGGTCGGCGGGGACGGCCACCGGCATGGCGGCCGGCGCCTTCGCCGTCGGCTTCCTCTACACCGCCGTCCTGCGGTTTCTCTGGGAGCTCGTCGCCACCCAGCGGTGGGGCGGCGCCGGCGCCTTCTGGCCGGACCACCCGCTGATCGGCGCCGCCGCGACCTTTGTCGCCTGGGACTTCTCCGGCTGGCTCTACCACCTGATCGGGCACCGGACGCGGGTCGGGTGGGCCGCCCACCAGCCCCACCACACCGGCGAGGGCTTCGACGCCACCCTCGGGCTCCGGCAGTCGTGGGCGCCGTTCCACGGCCTGGTCCACCACCCGTTGCTGGCCCTCGCCGGCTTCGACCTGCGGGTCGTGATCGTGTGCGCGGCGGTGTCCAACTGCTGGCAGGTCCTGGAGCACACAAGCCTTCCTGTGCGTTTCCCGCGGTGGCTCGAAGCCCACGTGATGACGCCGGCCGCCCACCGCCACCACCACGGTCGCGACGGGGGCGCGGTCAACCTCGGGCCGGTCTTCACGTGGTGGGACCGACTGGCGGGGACGTGGGTGTCGCCGGACGTCCCGGCGCCGGTGGCCTACGGGCCGGCCGTGCCCGCGCCGGCGAACCCGGTCGCCGTCGAGCTCCGCGGGTGGGTCGCCCTCGTCGCCGGTCAGCGGCCGGCGTTGCGCTTGGCCCGCAGGTAGAGGGCGACCTGCCCGCCCACCACGGCCATCGGAGCGAACGCCCACAGCGTGAAGTCACCGCTGAACAGCGCCGCCACCGACACCAGGCTGAACGCTCCTTCGACGACCAGGATGAAGGTCCACCAGCCCATCGCCGAACTCGAACCCCGCCCCGCCCGCGGGGCGAGTATGAACCCGAACACGACGATTGCCACGCTCGCCGCCGCCATCAGCCCGAGGATGATGAGAATCACGACGACCGTGCCCGTGTCGATCTGGACCGTCTCCGCCAGCACGGCGCCACAATGGCACGCCACTGACTTTCCAGCGGCTGGAAGGTCCACCGTTGTCGGCGTGGGGCAGTGACGGCATCGACGCCCGGATCGCCCAACTCCGCTTCCAGCGCTCGGTGCTGCGCGCCGTGGCGTCGATCCGCCATCCCTCCCAGGAGCTGCAACTCATGTACGACCTCGCCAACCTCACCGCCGACGACCGCCGGCGGCGAGCCGGACGGCAGCCAGGCCGCCTTCGCCGGCGCGGTATCCGAGCACGCCGGCGCCGCGGTCGCGAGCGGAGTCGACCCCGGCTCGGCGGGAGCGGCCGGCGTGGTCGACCGGATCCTGGCGACGGGCGGGCCGGTGCCCGACCGGGGCGCGCTGGCCGACCGGCTGGAGCGGTTCACCGACGCCCGGGTCGACCGCCTCTGGGCCCTCCTCGGCATCGTCAACGGGTGGCCGGCGTGGCCCTCGCAGATCCCCCCTTCGAGTGGATGATCGCCGCCCTGCGGCGCTAGCCGCCGGCCGCGGCGTTCGCCGCGGGACAGCGCCCCTCGGGCCGCCCGCAGGCGACGGGGTCGCACAGCCGGCAGAGCCAGCCGCCCGGGTCCACGCCGGCAGCCCGGGCGTCGAGCCGCCGAGCGACCGCCGCGCCCACCAGCTTGTCGAGCACGCCGGCGAGGGCGTCGCGCTCCCGGTCATCGAGGACGTCGAGCACTCCGTGCAGCGCCGAATGGCGGGCGTCGCGCATCTGCTCGGCCAGGCGCCGGCCCGCCGGTGTGAGGGCGAGCGCCACCGTCCGCCCGTCGGCGCCCGGCCGGCGCTCGGCCAGACCGTCGGTCACCAGGCGGTCGACCATCCGCACGCCGCCGGAGTGCGTGAGCCCGACCGCCCGCCGCAGGTCGTCGACCGACCGCCCGGCGAGCAGCTCGGACAACGCGACGACGGCCGCCGCACCGGCGCCTGACCGCCCCGCGGCCTTCTCGGCCGCCCCTTCCATCTCGTCGGTGAGGGCCAGGGCGAAGGCGCCGAGGACGTTGGCCAGCTGCTCCTCGACCACGACCGGACTACGCCAGGTCGACGTCGAGCGTGACGCGACCGGACGGGTCGGCGACCATCTTGCCGCTGCCGCTCGCGCCCTCGAAGTCCCCGGAGCCGCCGACCACGGTAAGGGCCGCGGTCGCCGCCTCGCCGGCGAAGATACCGACCTGCTGCAGAACCAAGGCGCCCTTCCGGCCGCCGGCGGTCCCGGTCAGCCGCTCGAGCCCGACGAAGGCGGCGGTGCCGTCCGGGGCGTAGGTCATCACGTACTCGAGGACTGCGTCGCCCTCGATGTCGCCGGCGAACGTCTTCTTGACACTGGCGCGCGTCAGTTTCCCGCCCTCCCATTCATGGATCGGGCTCTCGTCCCAGCCGGCGATGTCGAACGTGGCATGCAGCTTCATGGTCAGGCCTCCATTCATATGCGTGAGTCATACATACCCCGAAGTCCCCAGGTCAACCCGTCGTAGGGTTCGGGCATGGAGTTCGACACCATCGACACCGGCAAGGGCGAGCTGCCCGAGGACTACCGCCCGCACTTCGAAGGCGTGGCCCGCTTCCAGCGCTTCACCAGCCCGTTCGGGGAACGGCCGGCGGTCTTCGCCGTGCACTTCGACGCCGGTGCCCGGACCCACCCCCACGTCCACCGCTCGGGGCAGGTGCTGCTCATCACCGCCGGGCGCGGCATCGTGGCCAGCCGCACGGCGCGCCAGGTCGTCCTCCCCGGCGACATGGTGACGGTGGAGCCGGGCGAGTGGCACTGGCACGGCGGCACACCCGAGACGGCCATGACCCACCTCACCGTCCAGGTCACCGAGCCGGGTGACGTCGACTGGGACGTCGACGAGGGCGACTGGGCCGCTGACTGAGCCGGTCCTCCTCGGGATCGACGTCGGGTCGTCGCGGACCAAGGCCGTCCTCGTCGACCGCGCCGGCCGCGAGGTGGCCTCCGCCGCGCTCGCCACCCCCTTCGGCCCGCACGGCGCCGGCGTGGAGATGGACGTCGACGCGCTGCTGGCCTGCCTCCGGGCCGTCGTCGTCGACCTGGGCGGCCGGCGGGCGGACGTCGTGTCGACCGGCATCGCCGGCGTGGCTGAGAGCGGCGCCCCCCTGGACTCGGCCGGGCGGGCGCTGGCGCCGGTGATCGCCTGGCACGACGGCCGGGGACGTGAGGCGGTCGAGGAACTCGAGCGCCGGTTCGGCACCGACCTCCCGCTGCGCATCGGCCAGCGCGTCCGCACCGTGGCGACGGTGTCGAAGCTGGGATGGCTCCTCGGCCACGGCGTGACCGGGATGGTGCGATGGCTCGGCGTGCCCGAGCTCGGGCTCCAGGCCCTCACCGGCGCCGAGGCCACCGAGTTCTCACTGGCCGCCCGCAGCGGCTGCTACGACGTCACCGAGAAGCGTTGGATGCCCGAAGTGGCGGAGGCGGTCGGGTTCTCGGTCGACGTCTTCCCCCCGGTGCTTGCCGCCGGCGCGGTGATGGGCCGCATCGCCGACGATGCCGCCGGCCCGTTCGGGCTGCCCGCCGGCACGCCGGTGACGATCGCCGGCCACGACCACCTGGCCGGGATGGCCGGCGCCGGCGTCGGGCCGCGGGACGCGGCCAACTCGGTGGGGACGGCGGAGACGATCGTCGCCCGGACGGAAACGCTGCCGGACCTGGCCGTCGCGGTGGCCAGGGACGTGCGGATCACGGTCGTGCCCGGCGGGCGAGAATGGGCCGCGCTGGTGGGCGCCGCCCGTGCCGGGCTAGTGATCGAGGCCGGCGCCGCGGCGCTCGGCCGACCGGTCCGTGACCTCGACCGTCTGGCCGCCGGCGCCGATCCCGTGGACGTCGCCGGTGCGGTCGACGCCCTCGCCCGCGGCGACAGGGTCGACTGGCCGGGCGCGCCCGCCGGCGCCCTGTGGGCCGGCCTGCTCACCGCGCTCACGGCCCGGACGGCCGAGGCGTACGGACGACTCGTCGAGGTCGTGGGACCGTGCGACCGGCTCGTGGTGTTCGGCGGCGGCAGCGCCAGCGAGCCGTGGATGCGGGCCAAGGCGGCGGCGCTGCCGATCCCCGTCGTCCGGTCCGGTGTGGGGTCGGCGGTCGCCAGGGGCGCGGCGCTCTACGCCGGCATCGCCGCCGGCTGGTGGCCGTCCGTCGCCGACGCTCCCCCGCCGTAGGACTGTTTGTGCCCGCCCTGCTACCGCTGCGGCAGTCCAGCGAACACAGACCGCCCCCCACGGCTTCTAGAAGACCTCTGATGTAGGGGCCGCCGCGGCGGGACCGTAGGACTGCTGCCGACGCTGGCGCTCTGGGCTGGTGCCCGGCTCACCAGTTCCCCTCGTCCTCGTGCGCTCCCGGTCCC
>JAHFUP010000079.1 GCA_023265025.1 Acidimicrobiia bacterium
CTAGGCGCCCGGACTCGGACGGGTTCGTCGCGGTGGACGAGCGCGGCGGAGGGCCCATCTCCATGTGGATGGGCTTCTCCGTCTTCCTCGTGATGCTGCTTTTCGCCGTGCAGGTGCTGTTCAACCTGTACGCGGCGTCGGTGGTGACGGCGGTGTCGTATGACGCGGCCCGCCGGGTGGCGGGCAGCGACGGCGGGCCGTCCTACACCGGCGAAGCCGAGGCACAGGCCCGCCAGGCCCTCGGTCGCTACGCCAGCCGGGTCACCTTCGACTGGAGCGGGACGACGGCGGAGGAGGTGGTGCTGCGCGTGCAATCCGACAACCCCAGCGTCCTCCTGCCGGTGATGAAGGGGCCGGCGGCCCTCGACAAGCTCGACCGCACCATCCGGATCCGGGTGGAGCGGTTCCGATGAGACGGATCCGGCGGGACGAGTCGGGGCAGATCGCCGGCATCGAGGCCATCCCGTTCGGGCTCCTCACCTTCGTGGTCGGCGCGCTGTTCGTCGCCAACGCGTGGGCGGTGATCGACGCCAAGATGGCGGTGTCGGCCGCGGCCCGGGAGGCGACGCGCGCCTTCGTCGAGGCGCCGGCCGGCGCCGATGCACTGGCCCTCGCCGACGCCGCGGCCCGGTCGGCCATCGCCGGCGCCGGGCGGGACCCGAACCAGCTCGTGCTGAGGGCCCTCGACGCCACCTTCGCCCGGTGCGAGACGGTCCGCTTCCAGGCCAGCTACCAGATCCCCGCCATCCACGTCCCGTGGATCGGCGGCTTCGGATCCGGGTTCACCGCCACCGCCCGCCACGCCGAGGTGGTCGACCCCTACCGGACCGGCGTGCCCCGCACGGTCAACGGCTGTGTGTCGACGCCCTGAGCGGGGCAGCACGCTGCTGCTCTTCCCCGCCGCCCTGCTCATCATGGTGGCGCTGGCCGCAGTGACCGTCGACAGCGCCATCGCCTTCCTGGCCCAACGGGAGCTGGTCAACGCCACCGCAGCGGCGGCCAACGACGCGGCCACCGAGGCCATCTCCGACCGCTCCTTCTACCAGGGCAACCGGGTGGAGCTGTCGGCGTCGGGGGTCGAGGATGTCGCCGTGGCGCGGGTCCGGGCGGTCATCGACCAGGCCCGGCACCACGACCTGAGCATCGAGGCTCACGCCGTTCCGCCCCGTGTGGCCGGCTGCTCGTGGACGGTGACGGTCCGGGCCTCGTCTCGGGTGGACCAGATGTTCGGGAAGGCCATGCCGGGATCGAGCGGGCAGGTCGCGGTGCACGCCCAATCGGTGGCATCACCACGGTCGTCGGCTGGAAGTTGCTGAAAAGCATTGAAACTGACTTGAATCATCGCTAAGGTACCGTCGATGCCAGAGCGAACGTCGGTCGCCACGGATGCCGCCGGACGGCGGGTGATGGCCAAGCTGGCCGGGAACGCCGAGGAGGCGGCGCGACTGGTTCGGGAGGCTGCGCAGCTGGAGGCGGCTCGGCACCCCGGCGTCGTCGAACTGGTGGGTGTGGACGGCCATGGCGTCGGCGCCATCCTGCTCACCGCCCACGTCGAGGGCCCCGTCCTGGCCCAGGTCGGCCGCCTGCCACTGGAGGAGGGCGCCGGCCTGCTCGCCGCCCTGGCCAGCACCCTCGCCGACCTCCACGAGCTGGGGCTCGTGCACGGCGCCGTCTCCCCGGATCACGTCATCATCGGACCCGGCGGCCGGCCGGTCCTGTGCAGCTTCGCCTACGGCGGCCGCACGGGTCAGGCGGGCGGGCCCCCGGCCGCCGTCCCCCGTGGCTTCGCCGACCCGGCCCGCCACGACGCCGGCGCGCTGCACCCCACCTTCGATGTCTTCGCCATCGGCGCCCTCGCCCGGTTCCTGGCGCCTGACCCGCCGGCGGGCCACGTCCTGGCGCGGGTGGCCGAGGAGGCCACGGCGGAGGACGTCTCCGTCCGCCCTTCCGCCCGGGCCCTGGCCGAGTCGCTCCAGCGCGAGGTGCCGGCCGCCCGGTTGCCCCGCGGCCTCGAACCCCGGCCCGTGCCGATGCCGGCGGCGCCGGCCGCGGACCCGCTGGCCGCCCTGCGGCGCGGGCCCGGCGGATCACGGCGGCGCGGCCACCGGCCCCGGGCCGGCGTGGTGGTCGGGGTCGTCGTCGCTGTGGCCGTCGTCGGGGGCGCCATCGTGCTGGCCGGGTCGTCCACCCCGCCGGCGCCGGCGGCCGAGTTCGTCGCCCCGCCGGAGGTGATCGAGCCGGGCCCGACCACGACCCGGGCCCGGCCGGTGACCTCGACGTCGCGGCCGGCGCCAACGACGTCCACCACCGCCGCCGTCACCGCGGTCGCCCGGCGGTCCGACTGCCCGCCAGCCACTGCCGTCCTCCAGGCCGATGTCGACGGCGACGGCTGCCCCGACGCCCTCCGCTACGCCGACGGCATCCTGGAGGCGGCTGGCATGCGCTGGTCGATCGGCCAGGCCGGCGACCAGGTGGCGGCCGGCGACTGGGGGTGCCAGGGCAGCCGCACCCTCGCCCTCTTCCGCCCTTCTACCGGCGAGGTGTTCCGCTTCGAGGGCTGGGCCGCGCCGGGGCACGACCTGACCGCCACCGCCGTGGCCCGCGTGCCGGGCGGCCAGGCGCTGCGGGCCGCCGACGTCGACCGCGACGGCTGCCACGAGGTCGTCATCGAGCGGGCGACGGGCACGGCGGAGGTCCTGCGCCTGGCCCGGTCCCAGCCGTGAGCGTGCGGCGCCTGACCGGCGCGCTCGGGTGGCTCGCCGGGCTGGCGGTGGCGGCGTTCGTGCTGGCGTGGGCCGGCCGGGGGTCACTGGCCGCCCCGCCGCTCGCCGAGCCGGACCGGTGGGCAGCCTGGCTGGAGTCCAGAGGGCCCATCGCCGCCGGCTTCGCCTGCCTCCGGCTCGTGGCCCAGGCCGGGCTCTGGTACGTGGTCGTGGCCACACTCGTCGGCACGGTGCTCCGGCTGGTCGGGGCCGCGTCGCTGGTCCGCGCCGCCGACCGGCTCACCGTCGGGCCGGTGCGGCGGATGCTGGCCGGCACCATGACCATGGGGCTGGCCGCCTCCGGTGTGCTCGCCGTGGCCGCGCCGGCGCTGCGCACGCCGGCGGCGGCGGCCCAGGCGCTCCAACCGACGACGACCACCTCAACGATCCCGCCGGCCACCGTCACGATGCACCGGATCAGCCCCGCGGAGGCCCTTCCGCCACGGGCGGTGGCCCCGGCGCCGGAGATCGTGCCGGCGTCGACGCAACGGTGGACCGTCGGCCCGGGCGAGTGCTTCTGGTCGATCGCCGAGCAGGTCCTGACCGGACAGACCGGACGGGTACCGACCGACGCCGAGATCGTTCCCTATTGGCACCGGCTGATCGACGCCAACCGGGCCGAGCTCGTAGATCGCGGCAACCCGGATTTGATCCTCCCCGGGCAGATCTTCATCCTCCCAACTCCGTAGGTGACGCGATGCCCCAAGTACAATCTGTCCCGATGGCCACCGATCTGGTGTGGGGCGCGCCCTTCACCGAGGATGACCTGGCGGACACGCCGGAGGACGGCCGGCGCTACGAGCTCGTCGACGGGGTTCTGGTCGTGAGCCCGGCGCCCAAGTTCAACCACCAGCGATGCCTGACGCGGCTCGTCCTGCTGCTGGGAGCAGCCGATGCCGGCCCACTCGAAGTGGTCGTCGGCCCATACGAGGTCCGCTTCTCGCACGAGACTGTACTGATCCCAGATCTCCTGGTCGCCCGCACGGCCGACCTCAAGCCCGCCCGGCTCGAAACGGCCCCGGTCCTGGTCGTCGAGGTCCGCGCGCCCAGCACCCGCCGGTTCGACGAGGGCACCAAGCGACTGGTCTACGAGGCTGGCGGCGTGCCCGCGTATTGGCTGGTCGACCCCGACGAGCCGAGGCTCACCGTGCTGCACCTCGAAGCCGGCCGGTATGTGGAGCACGTCACCGTCGCCGGCGACGAGGCCTATGAGGCGACGGTCCCGTTCCCGGTCACTATCGTCCCGAACCGCCTCGTCGGCTGAGGCACTGTGCGTTCCGCGTGGTGATTCCGGCTGAAATGGGCCGGATCACGACGGAGAATGCACGCGCCGCGCCGGCTACGCCGGCTGGAGGCGCAGCTGCAGGTCGTCGAGGCGGCGGAGAAGGGCGTCGGCGTCGGTGCCGAACAGGCCGGCGATGGCCCGGATGTCGTCGGCGCGGATGGTGAGCACCCGTCCGTTGAAGTCCTGCCGGCGCACCTGGATGCTGCTGAGGTACCGGTAGACCATCTCGAGCTCGGGGTCGCCGTCGACGGCCTGGAAGCGAGCCAGGTCGAAGGTGACCTTGGCCGGCCAATTGGGCGACGCGGCGCGGACGTCGGTGGGCTCGACGCCGGCTACCGGCGGCTCGGCCGGCACCTCGGCGTCCCGGGGTAGCAGCTGGTCGACGGGCACCCGGTAGAAGTCGGCCAGGCGCTGGAGCCGGGGGACGGAGATGACCCGCTCGCCCCGCTCGTAGGCTCCGAGCACGGAGGCCTTGAACTCCTGACTGGAGGCCGCTTCCACCTCCTGGAGCGACAGGCGCTTCTGCCTACGGATGGCCCGCAGGCGCTGCCCCACCCTGCGCGCGTACGTCAGCGCAGGCCCAATCAGCTCGGTCTCTTCACTCAAGGCCGAGCCCCCCCTTTTTCCGTCGGCACGTCGTGATTGGTTGCGCCTTCAGCTTACCGGACAATCGCAGAGCGTGCCGGTGTGATTACGCTCCGGGGTCATTCTGAACGCGGTCAGCGACCGACCGAGCGTCACTGCCCGTCACCACGCCTGCTCTGAGCGCGCACAACAAGGCGCCGGCGACCACCGCCGCGGTCTCCGTCCGCAGCACCGACGGGCCCAGGCCGACCCGCGACGGCCCGGCGGCGTCCAGCTCGGCGTCGTCCCAGCCCCCTTCCGGCCCCACCAGCACCACCGGGCGGGCGAGCGTTGGGGGACCGCCACCGAGGTGGGCGACCGCCGCCCCCGGCGCGGCAGCCAGGACGGCGAACGGCGTCACGGGCTCGACCACCGGCAGCCAGGCCCGCCGGCTCTGCATTGCCGCCTCCCGGGCCACCCGCCGGAGCCGGGACACCTGCGTGCCGGCCTCGCCCGCGGGCCAGCGCACGACCGAGCGGGCCGCCAGCAGCGGGACGATCCGGTCGACCCCGATCTCGGTCAGCTTCTGCACCGCCCACTCCGGCCGCTGGCCCTTGACGACGGCGAAGGCCACCGTGACCTCGGGTTCCGACCGGAGCTCCCGCTCGACCTCCCCGACGGGATCCAGCGCCGGCCCGAACCGGCACGCCAGCCGCCCGCCGGCGCCGTCGGACACCGTCACCGTGTCGCCAGGACGCAGCCGCAGGACCCGCTCCAGGTGGTGACGGTCCTCGGGCGAGAGCGCCGGCGCGCCCAGGTCCTCGACGAAGGCGTGGGCGGTCGTTGCTATTTGAAGCCTTGCCTACTTGAAGGCGCTGCGGACTTTGGCCATGAACCCCGACTCCGCCGGGGCGACGTCCTCGCCCCGGGCGCCGGCGAACAGCCGCAGCAGGTCCTCCTGCTCCTTGGTGAGCTCGTTGGGAGTGTCGACCACCACCTGCACCAGCAGATCGCCCCGGCCCCGGCCGTTGACATCCGGCACGCCCCGGCCCCGGAGCCGGAAGACCTTGCCCGGCTGGGTGCCCCGGGGGATGACGAGGTCCTCGGTGCCGTCGAGGGTCTCGTAGCGGATGTGGGCCCCGAGGGCGGCCTGGGCCATGGGGACGTGCAGCACGTGGACCAGGTCGTTGCCCTGGCGGTGGAAGCGCTCGTCGGCCCGGACCCGGAGGTGGACGAACAGGTCGCCCGGCCGCCCGCCCCGGGGACCGGCGGCGCCCCGCCCGCCGAGCTGGAGGGTGTTCCCGTCGTCCACGCCGGCGGGGATGTCGACCGTGTAGGCCTTCTCCTCGGTGCGCCGGCCCTCGCCCCGGCAGTCGGGGCACGGCGTCTGGATCTCCTTGCCCAGCCCGTTGCAGCGGGGGCACGGCCGGGCGGTGACCATCTGGCCCAGGATCGACTGGCGGACCTGGCGGACCTCTCCCGCCCCGCCGCAGGTCGTGCAGGTGACCGCCGTTGTGCCCGGCGCCGCGCCGGTGGCGTCGCAGGTGGTGCAGGGGACGGGCACCCGCACCCGGATCTCCTTGGACGCACCGAAGACGGCGGACCGGAAGTCGAGGTCGAGGGTGACCTCCATGTCGGCCCCCCGGGGTGGCCCCGCCTGGCCCCGGCGCTGCCCGAACCCGCTCCCACCGCCGCCGAAGAAGCTGTTGAACAGGTCGCCGATGCCGGCGCCGAACAGGTCCTCGAAGCCGCCGGCCCCGGCCCCGCCCGCGCCGGTGCCCCGCAGCCCCTCGGGGCCGAACATGTCGTAGCGCCGGCGCCGCTCGGGGTCGCGCAGGGTCTCATACGCGACGGTCACGAGCTTGAACCGCTCCTCGGTGGCCGGGTCGCCGCCGTTGACGTCGGGGTGCAGCTCGCGGGCCAGCTTGCGGTACGCCCGCTTGATCTCGTCGTCGTTGGCGCTGCGGGACACGCCCAGCAGCTCGTAGAAGTCCCCGATCTCGGTGGCCATGGGCGCCCTAGCCTTCGCGCAGGTGGCGCCCGAGCCGGGCGCTGACGATGGCCACTGCCGCCATGGCCTGCGGGTAGTTCATCCGGGTGGGCCCGAGGACCCCGATGGTGCCGGCGTGGGGGCCGTCGACGTCGTAGGGGGCGACGACGATCGAGCACTCGGCGAGCGAGTCGACGCCGTGCTCGGTGCCGATGGCCACGGTGAGCCGGGCGTCGCCGAGCGCCTCGCGCAGCAGGCTGACCAGCACGTACTGCTGCTCCAGGCCGGCGAGTACCTGGCGGACGGTGTCGACGGCCTGGAATGTCGACGCCATGCGAGCGGCGCCGCCGATGAAGACCTGGTCGGCCTCGCTGTCGTGGTAGTCCCACAGCGCCTGGCGGGCGGCGGTGGCGATGGTGTCGGTGGCCGGGTCGCCGGTGGTCGGCAGGGGCCGGTCATCGGCCAACGGGCGCCCGACCACGTGGGACGAGAGGTGGGCGGCCGCCGCCGCGACCCGTTCCTCACCCGTGCCGTCGGGGAACTCGATGTGGGCCTTCTCGACGCCGCCGTTGGCCAGAACCGCCACCACGACGGCCACCCGGGCCCCGAGGGGCACCAGGTGGACGGCCTTGACGTTGGCGCCCTCGTGGGGCGGGGCGACGACCAGGGCGGCGTAGGTGGTGAGGTTCGAGAGCAACTTGGACGTGTCCTGCAGCATGCGCTCGAGCTCCCCGTGGGCCTTGGCGAAGAAGTCCGAGACCTGGGCCCGCTCACCCTCGGCCAGGGTTCCGGGTTCGGAGCGGATGTCGTCGACGAAGAAGCGGTAGCCCTTGTCGGTGGGAATGCGGCCGGCGCTGGTGTGGGGGTGGGCCAGGAAACCATCCCGCTCCAGCTGGGCCATCTCGTTGCGGACGGTGGCCGGCGACACCGCCAGCGCGCCAATGCGGGCAACGTGGGCCGACCCCACCGGTTGGGCGGTGTCGATGTACTCCTTCACGACCGCGCGGAGAATGGCGGCCTTCCGTTCGTCCAGCATCTTGGGACCTCATGATACCGGTGGTGTCAGTATCAGAAGATGTGGGCCCAGAGGAAGTGGACACAGCGCGACGCCGCCGTCGTGTGGCACGGGTTCACCGACATGACGGCCTACCTCGACCACTGCCCGGTGGTCGTCGAGCGGGCCGAAGGCCACGACCTGATCGACACCGAGGGCCGGCGCTACCTCGACGCCATCTCCTCGGTGTGGCTCAACACGATGGGCCACCGGGTGCCAGAGCTCGACGAGGCCGTGCGTGACCAGCTCGATCGGGTCGCCCACAGCACGATGCTGGGCAACGGGAACCGGGTGGTGGTGGAGCTGGCCGAGGCGCTGGCCGAGGTGGTGCCCGTCGCCGGGCCCCACTTCCTGTTCGCCTCCGACGGGGCGTCGGCCGTCGAGCAGGCCCTCAAGCTGGCGTTCCAGTTCTGGGCCCTCCAGGGCGTGCGGGGGCGGACGAGCTACCTGGCCTTCGGCGGCGCCTACCACGGCGACACCGTGGGGGCGATGTCGCTGGGCGCCGACGACGGGTTCGGCGCCGCCCTCTTCGACCCGCTGCGCTTTCCGGTCGTGCGGGCGCCCGGCTACGACGACCCGTCGTGCTTCGATGTCGCGGCCAGGCTGGTCGACACGAACGCCGGCCGGCTGGCGGCGGTGGTGGTCGAGCCGCTGGTCCAGGGGGCGGCGGGCATGCAGCTGGCGCCGGCGGACGGCTACGACGCGCTGGCCGACGCCTGCCGAGCCGCCGGCGTCCTGCTCATCCACGATGAGGTGGCGGTGGGATTCGGCCGCACCGGCACGCTGTTCGCCACCGAGCAGCTTGGCCGGCGGGTGCGTCCCGACCTGCTGTGCCTGGGCAAGGGCCTCACCGGCGGCTACCTGCCCATGGCCGTCACCGTGGCCAGCGCCCGGGTGTTCGAGGGCTTCGCCGGCACGCCCTTCGCCCACGGGCACTCCTACGGTGGCAACGCGCTCGCCGCCGCGGTAGCCCTGCGGCACCTGCGGCTGTTGGGCGAGCGCGACGTGCTGACCAACGTGGCCGCCCGCTCGGCGCAGTTGTCGGCGCGGCTGGCCGAGCGGGTCGCGCCGCTGGCCGGCGTGGGCGGAATCCGGGTCAAGGGCCTCATGTGTGGGGTCGACGTGGCCGCCGGCACCGGCCGGGCGACCTGCGACCGGGCCGTCGCCGCCGGCGTGCTGCTGCGACCCATCGGGGACACGGTGATCGTCGTCCCGCCGCTGACCATCACCGCGACCGAGATCGAGCGCATCGTCGACGTGCTGGCGGCCGCCATCGGCGACCGGCCCGGGAGACCGGTCCAATCGGCGATCACCGATCACCCCTCCGGACCGGAGGGGTGATCGGTGCCGGGCTGGGCTGAACGGGTCGCCGCCGAGTGCCGGTCCGTCGAGGCCGCCGGCCAGTGGCGGCGCATCTCCGACCTCGACGAAGGGCTCGTGTCGTTCGCATCCAACGACTACCTGGGCCTGTCCCGGCACCCGGCCGTCGTCGCCGCGGCCCACGCCGCCCTCGACCGGTGGGGCGCAGGCGCCGGCGCCGCCCGCCTCGTGGCCGGCTCCCGGCCGGTCCACACCGAACTGGAGGCCGAGCTCGCCCAATGGAAGCGGGAGCCGGCCGCCGTGCTGTTCCCCACCGGGTACGCCGCCAACCTGGGCGTGCTGGCCACGCTTGGTGGCGCCGGCGTGCGGATCCTGTCGGACGAGCGCAACCACGCCTCGATCGTCGACGGCTGCCGGCTGTCCCGGGCCGAGGTGCGCGTGTACCGACACAACGACGTCGACCAGGTCGGCGACCTGCTGCGGTCGTCGCCGGGGCCGGCGCTCGTCGTCACCGACACCGTGTTCTCCATGGACGGCGACGTGGCGCCCGTCGCCGAGTTGGCCGGGCGCTGCGCCCACCACGGCGCCCTCCTCGTGCTCGACGAGGCCCACGCCGTCCTCGGCCCGGACCCCGAGCTGGCCGGCGTCGCCCACGTGAGAATTGGCACGCTTTCGAAGTTCCTGGGGTCCCTCGGCGGGTTCGTCGCCGGCCCCGGCCCGTTCGTCGACCTCCTGGTGAACCGGGCCCGGCCGTTCGTGTTCACCACCGCCTCGTCGCCGGTCGACGCCGCCGCCGGCAGGGCCGCCCTGGGTGTCCTCCGATCGGCCGAGGGTGCCGCGCTGGTCGGTCGGCTGCGGGCCAACGTCGACCGGGTGGCGGCGGACCACCCCTCCCCTATCGTTCCGATCGTGATCGGTGACGAGGACGCGGCGATGGCCGCGTCGGCCGCGCTGCGCGCGCGGGGCCTCCTCGTGCCGGCGATTCGGCCGCCCACCGTCGCCCCCGGCACCTCCCGGATGCGCATCTCGTTGTCGGCCACCCATACGCCGGCGCAGATCGACGCGCTCCTCGACGGGCTGGAGGCAGTGCGGCATGCGTCCTGAGCGGCTCGTCGCCGTGCTCGGCACCGACACCGGCGTCGGCAAGACCTGGGCGACGGCCCAGGTCCTGGCTCGGCTGCGGGAGGCCGGCGCCACCGTCGCGGTCCGCAAGCCGGTCCAGTCGTTCGCGCCGTGCGACGGCGAGACCGACGCCGACGTCCTGGCCCGCGCCACCGGCGAGACGAGCGAGGAGGTCTGCCCGCCCCACCGCTCGTACGGCATCGCCATGGCGCCGCCCATCGCCGCCGCCTTCCTCGGTGTCGAACCGCCGATGATCGACGACCTGGTGACGAGCCTCGACTGGCCGGCGGCGCGGGTGCAGCTCGGCGTCGTCGAGACGGTCGGCGGCCCCCGGTCGCCCATCGCCGGCGACGGCGACAGCGCCGCCCTCGCCGCCGCCATCGAGCCGGACCTCGCCGTGCTCGTGGCGCCGGCCGGGCTGGGCGCCATCAACGCCGTGCGCCTCTGCGCGCCCGCCATGCCGCAGCCGTTCGTCGTGTTCCTGAACCACTTCGACGGCGGCGACCTGCATGACCGCAACCGCCGGTGGCTCCAGGTCGACGGCTTCGACACCGTCGTCGACGTCGCCGAGCTGACCCGGCACATCGCCGGCGCGTGACGCACCAGGCGCGAAAAAGCCGCCGGCAGTTGCCGGCGGCTCGGTAAGGGTCGAACCCCTAGATCACTCGGACGTTCTGTGCTTCCTCGCCCTTTCGACCGGGGGCGACGTCGAACTCGACCCGCTGACCCTCATCGAGCGACTTGTAGCCGGAGCCCTGGATGTTGGAGTAGTGAACGAAGACGTCGTCGCCCTGCTCGCGCGAGATGAAGCCGAAGCCCTTTTCTGCGTTGAAGAACTTGACGGTACCTGTTGCCACGGAAAACTCTTTTCTTTCAGACCAGCCCCCCACCTGAGGAGCTGCGCACAGCCTATGCCTATCGGGGACCCGCGCGACGCCTCGGTGTCGGATCCCCGCTTCTGATCACAGTGCCGTGAGGGTGAACTCCGGTGTCGGGGAGCCGGCGCACGCGGTCTGTCCCGCTGTGATCGTCAGCCGGTACCGGCTGCCCGCCTGGAAGAAGGCGCCGACGCCGCCGGCCTGGCAGGTGGCGTCGGCCACGGTGTGCAGCGCGACGGCGTCGCTACCTGTGGTCGCCGCGGTCACCTGCACCGGCCCGGCCTGCTGGCCCGGAGCCACCTCGGTGGTCGTGCCGTTGACGGTCACCACCATGGCGCCGGGATGGTCGTTGACGATGGTCAGCAGGGCGGGGGCCGGGATGGTGGTCGACGTCGTGGTCGACGTCGACGTGCTCGTGGGGGTCGGGGGCACCGTCGTGGTGGTGGCCGGCCTGGTGGTCGAGGTCGTCGAGGCCGGCGGCCGGGTGGTCGGCGGGGCGGTGGTGGAGGCGATGGCCGCCAGCACGGCGGCAGCCGCCTTCGGCACCGTCGTGGTGCGGGCGACGGTCGTGGACGTCGCCGGCCGGGCCACGGTGGTGGTGGTCGAGGAGGTCGACGTGGGCACGTCGAGCGTGCTGGTGGCGCCGCCGGCGGCACTCACGTACGCATCGCCTGACCCGTCGTTGCGGGCCTGGACCACGCTGGCGGACACGCCGGCGACGGCGAGCAGGACGGCCGTGGCCCACGCCAGCCAGCGCGCGGCGGTGGGTGCCTCCCGCCCTACGTGGTCCACCCGTGACCTCCCCGATCCCGCGCCTGCTCAGGCCTTCTGGGAGGTATCGGCATCTCAGGCCTCGACCTTGAGCGATTTGTAGCGGGCCAGGGCCTCGGTCCGCTCGGCGGCGTGATCGACGATGCGGTCGGGGTAGCCGGCGGGCACGCCGTCCGCCAGCTTCCAGGGCTCGTGGACGGCGGGGCCTCCCACGCCGGCCAGCTCCGGGACCCAGCGGCGGACGTAGTCGCCCTCGGGATCGTGCTCCTTCCCCTGGGTCACCGGGTTGAAGATGCGGAAATAGGGCGCCGGGTCGGTGCCCGTGCCGGCCACCCACTGCCAGCCGTGGTTGTTGGACGCCAGGTCGCCGTCGACCAGGTGGCGCAGGAACCACCGGGCGCCTCGCGTCCAGTCGATGTGGAGATCCTTGACGAGGAAGCTGGCGACGATCATCCGCACCCGATTGTGCACCCACGCCTCGCCCAGCAGCTGTCGCATGCCGGCGTCGACCATCGGATAGCCCGTCCGGCCGTGGGCCCAGGCCTCGAACCGCTCGTCGGCCTTCTTGCCCGAGTCGACTTTCATGCCGGCCATGGCCGGCTGGAGGGACTGTCGGGCCGACGCCGGCGTGTGCCACAGGACATCGGCGTAGAACTCCCGCCACGCCAGCTCGCTGCGGAGCTTCTCGTGGTCCTTCGAGCGGCCGAGGCGGGCCAGGATTGTCCGGGGGTGGATGCAGCCGTACTTGAGGTACGGCGACAGCCGGGTGGTGGCGTCGTCGGCCGGCCGGTCCCGCCGCTCGGCGTAGTCGTCGACCGGGCCGGCGAGGAACGCGTCGAGGCGGGCCAGCGCGGCCGCCTCGCCCGCCGGCGGGAGGGTGGCGGCGACCGGCGGATCGACGGGGATACCGTCGGATCGGAGCCCTTCCGCCCACCTGGCGTGGACGGAGTCGCGTACCGGGTCACCCCAGCCGTGGGCCCCCCACGCCCGATAGAACGGGGTGAACACCTTGAACGGCGTCCCGTCGTTCTTGAGGATGTCTCCCGGCGGGACCGCGTAGGGCGTTCCTAAGAGCGACAACTCCTGTCCTGCCGCGCCGAGCGCGGCGGCGACCTTGTCGTCCCGCGCGTTCCCGTACGGCCCGCCGTCCCAGGATGCGTGCACCCGTGAGGCGTCAGCCGCGGCGGCGATTGCCGGGATGACAGCGACAGGATCTCCGGTCCTCACGACCAGCCGACCGCCCATGGAGTCGTCGAGCGCCCGAAGGCAGCGGAAGAGGAATGCGGCGCGGGGCGCTCCGGCCGGGTTCAACAGCGCCGGGTCGAGCACGAACAGCGGCACGACGCGACCCTCGCCGGCGGCGTGCGCCAGCGCGAGATGGTCGGCGAGCCGCAAATCCCGCCGGAACCACAGAACCGAAGTCAATCGTCCAGTTTGAGGGCGGAGACGAAGGCCTCCTGGGGCACCTCGACCCGGCCGATCGACTTCATCCGCTTCTTGCCTTCCTTCTGCTTGTCGAGCAGCTTGTGCTTGCGGGTGATGTCGCCGCCGTAGCACTTGGCGATGACGTCCTTGCGCATGGCCTTGACCGTGGTGCGAGCGATGATCCGGCTGCCCAGGGCGGCCTGAATGGGCACGTCGTACTGCTGGCGGGGGATCAGTTCCTTGAGCTTCTCGGTCATCTTGCGGCCGTACTCGTCCGCCTTCGACCGGTGCAGGATGGCGCTGAAGGCGTCGGCGGGCACGCTGTTCAGGAGGATGTCGACCTTCACCAGCTCGCTGCGCTCGTAGCCCGACAGCTCGTAGTCGAGGCTGGCGTAGCCCTTGGTGCGGCTCTTGAGCTGGTCGAAGAAGTCGATCACCACCTCGGCCAGCGGGATGCGGTAGATCAGCTCGACCCGCTCGGGCGACAGGTACTCCAGCTTCTGCAGCTCGCCCCGGCGGTTCTGGCACAGCTCCATGACCGTGCCCGTGTACGGCGTCGGCAGCAGGAGGGTGGCGACGAAGATGGGCTCCTCGATGAAGTCCACCTGGTTGGGCGGCGGCATCTCCGAGGGGTTGTCGACCTCGACCACGTTGCCGTTGGTGAGGTGGGCCAGGTACTCCACCGAGGGGGCGGTGGCGATCAGGGCCAGGTCGAACTCCCGCTCCAGCCGCTCCCGCACGATCTCCATGTGGAGCAGGCCGAGGAAGCCGCACCGGAATCCGAAACCGAGGACCCCGGAGCTCTCGGGCTGGTAGGTGTACGACGAGTCGTTGAGTCGGAGCTTCTCGAGGGCGTCACGCAGGGCGCCGAAGTCGTCGCCCTCGACCGGGTACAGGCCGCAGAACACCATGGGCTTGGGGTCGTGGTAGCCGACGAGCGCCTCGGTCGCCGGCCGACCGGCCAGGGTGACGGTCTCGCCCGAGCGGGCCTCGCCGACGTCCTTGACCCCCGCCACCAGGTACCCGACCTCGCCGGGGCCGAGATCGGCCAGGGGCACGGGGACCGGCGTGCGGGCGCCGATCTCGTCGGCATCGTGGCTGGCGCCGGCCTGCATGAACCGCAGCTTGGCCCCGGTGGTGATGCGGCCGTCCATGACCCGGATGGCGCTGACCACGCCCCGGTACTGGTCGTAGTAGGAGTCGAAGATGAGGGCCCGGAGGGGGGCGTCGGGGTCGCCCTTGGGCGCCGGGATGCGGGCCATGGCCGCATCTAGCAGCTCGGGGACACCCTCGCCGGTCTTGCCACTGATGCGCAGGACCGTCGACGCGTCGATGCCGAGCACCTTCTCGATCTCCGCCGCCACCCGGTCGGGCTCGGCCCAGGCCAGGTCGATCTTGTTGACCGCGGCCACGATCTCCAGGTCGTGCTCCATGGCCTGGTAGCAGGTGGCAAGGGTCTGGGCCTCGATTCCCTGGGTGGCGTCGACCAGCAGGATGGCGCCCTCACAGGCGGCCAGCGACCGGGAGACCTCGTAGCCAAAGTCGACGTGGCCGGGGGTGTCGATGAGGTGGATGACGAAGTCCTTCCACCTCAGCCGCACGTTCTGGGCCTTGATGGTGATGCCCCGCTCGCGCTCCAGGTCCATCGAGTCGAGGTACTGGGCCCGCATGTCGCGGGCGTCGACGGCGCCGGTCAGCTCCAGGATCCGGTCCGAGAGCGTGGTCTTGCCGTGGTCGATGTGGCTGATGATGGAGAGGTTGCGGATGCGTGACGGGTCGATCATGGGCATGTCCATTGTCGCAGGCCAGAAGTAGCCTGGGACCCATGGCCGACCTGGCGATTTCCGGCGGTTACACGGTCGAGGATCTCGACTGGCTTCGCAACGAGATGCGCGTCGCTGCCCACCTGGAGCTCGACCCGTGGGGAAGCCTGATCGTGTCACCGGCCGACGACCATCACGAGACAGCCATGGCGGTGCTCGTGGAACAGGCGATCCGCCAGCTCGACCTGCCGCCCGGATCTGTGCGTCCGAACGGAACGGCGTGGATCGTCGCCGGGGGCACCGGGTACCTCATGATCCCCGACCTCATTGTGCTGGCGCCCGGCTGGCAACGGTTGGGCGAGTTCGGCTTCGACCCCCCGCCCCTCCTCATCGTCGAGATCGCATCGCCTTCGACCCGGCGAGCCGACCGTGGCCGCAAGCTGGCCGACTACCGGCTCGGCGGCGCCGGCCTCTACCTGCTCGTCGACCTGCCGGCGACCTTCGAGGTCCACGACTTCGCCGCCGGCACGATCGTCACCGCCACCGGCCAGATCGACCTCGTGGTCGGCGGCCAGCCGCTGCGGTTCTCGCTGCCGCCGGCGTAGGCGAGTGTGCAAAAGTGTCGCTCTGCAGCACTGTTTGCACAATCGGTGCTCAGAGGGTCGGGTCGTCGCCCCGCTGGGGGAAGGCGGCCAGGTCGTCGAGGAGCGAAGCGGCGGCCCGGGTCAGGTCAACCCGCGCCACGTCGAGGTCGACGCACAGGTTGTCGCTGCCGGCGGCCATCCGCGCCCAGGGCGGGCGCCGCTCCAGGGCGAAGCAGGCGCGGACGTCGACACGGGCGCCGGCGCTGGCCGTCACCGTGAGGTTGGGCTCCGAGAACCGCGTGACCGTCCCGGCCTGGCTGTGCGCGGCGTAGACCAGCCACGAAACCAGTCTCTTGGCCTCCCACGTCGTGAGGCAGGGGTCGACCACCTCCCAGCTGCCCTCGGGCGCCAGCACCCGGACCGACACGAGCAGGCCGTTCGAGTCCCACGGGTCGCGCGCCTCGTCGGGGAACTGGTAGCCGACGACGGCCAGCGCCAGCTCGTTGCCCTCCTGGCCGTGCAGGAACATGAAGCTGGTAGCGTGTCCCTCCGGCATGGCCAACATCAAGAGTCAGATCAAGCGCAACAGGACCAACGAAGGGCGCCGCCTGCGGAACAAGGCCGTGCGCTCCGAGATCAAGACGCGGGTGAAGGTCGCCCTCACCGTGTCGGCCGACTCGCCGGAGGAGGCCACCGCCGCACTGCGGACCGCCATCAAGCGGATCGACAA
Source organism: Acidimicrobiia bacterium (assembly GCA_023265025.1). Lineage (GTDB taxonomy): Bacteria > Actinomycetota > Acidimicrobiia > Acidimicrobiales > AC-14 > CADCTB01. Next base: position 16,249 of record JAHFUP010000079.1, read on the forward strand.
GGCCGCCGCCAAGGGCATCATCCACAAGAACCAGGCCGCCAACCGCAAGTCGAAGCTGATGCGCCGGATCGCCCGGCAGACCGCCTCGGCGTAGACCGCCTCAGCGCCGGCGGGCGCTCGACCTGGCGGCCAGCCCGCTCAGGCGGGCGACCAGCACCTCGAGCACCACGTCGGCGGGCCAGTCGACCGCGCCCTTGAGGGCCAGGTCGGCCTCGGCGAGCAGGTGGATGGCCCGGGCGACCGGGGCGTGCCCGATCCGGCGGACCTGGAGCAGGGCCTTCTTGGCCGGAAAGGTGGACCCGGTGATGCCGAGCAGGGCGGCCGCCGCCGCCTCGTCGGCCACGTCCGCCCCGTCCAGGCGCAGCATGCGGGCGAAGTGGCTGTGGAGCGTGGCCAGGATGACCAGCGGGTGCCGGCCCCCCGGGCCGGTGAGGCGCCGCAAAACGCCGAGGGCGACGGCGGTGTCGCCCCGGTCGATCGCATCGGTCAGCTCCCATGGCGCCACCGAACCCACCCCGCCGAGCAGCGGTGCCACCTCCTCCGGCCCGAGGCGGGAACCCGGCCCGTAGGCGGAAGCCAGCATCTCCAGCAGGGAGCCGAGCCGGTCGACGTCGTCGCCCAGGTGGTCGCCGACCATCGCCGCGGCCCGGGCGTCGAGACGGACCGGGCCCTCCTTCAGCTTCGCGGCCAACCAGGTCGCACGACCCCGACCGCCGGGTACGCCGGCGTCGACGACGTGGCCGGCTTTGCGCACCGCGTCGACGAGGGGCCGGGCTACCTGCCCGCCGCCGGCGACCAGGACAAGCGACGTCGTGGGCAGCGGGTCGGCCAGGTAGGCGACGAGGGGCGCCACGTCATGGGTGGAGAACCGGCCGACGTCGCGGGCCACCACGATGCGCCGGTCGCCGAAGAAGGGCGGCGTCTGGGCCGCGTCGACCAGGGCGCCCACGGTGTACTCCTCACCCGACAGCTCCTCAGTCAGCACGCCGGCGTCGCCCCCGTCCACCAGCTCGGCGACCAGGTGCTTCACCGCGTCCGCCAGCAGCGCCGGCTGGTCACCCCTCACCAGGTAGGCGGGCAGGCCGGCCATCAGTCCGCCTCCATCACCGCGGCCAGCACGTCGCACACCCGCCGGGCGCCCCGGACGTCGGCGGTGCGCACGATGCGGGCACCGCGGATGACGCCGGCCGCGGTGGCCGCCGACGGGCACGCCTCAGCGGTGACGTCGAGCAGGAGCGTGTCGGGCACGACCCGGTCGGGCGGGAGGCCGGCGCCGGCCGCCCGGCCGCCGGCGTCCGGCGGCACCATGACGGCGGCGCCGGCCGCCGCGCACCGCGCCAGGCCGGCGGTGGTCGGCTCGGCCATCCGCACGAGCGAGGCGCCGGCCGCCAGGGCCCGGGCGACACCGGCCTCGTCGGACACGGCGACGCAGACGGGGACCGACGACAGGCCGCTCGGGTGGTCGAGCTCCACCAGATCGGCGCCGCCGGCTGGCACCCCCGCCACGCCCATCACCAGGGCGCGGGTGGTGAGGTCGAAGCTGCGGGACCCGAGCGTGAGGCGCATCCGGTGCCCGACGCTACCGGGCCTCGGCGTGCCCGCGAGCGGGCCGGCGGCCACCGCAACTGGTGACGATCGAACAGGCTCTGGCCTGTCCGATCGTCACCAGTTGGTGCCGGGTGCGGGAGACTGCATCGTGATCGATTCCCCGGCGGCCAGAGCCCGCGACGCGTTCGCGCGCCAGCGGTGGGCCGAGGCGTTTTCGGCGCTTACCGCGACCGCCGAGCGGGCGTCACTCGACGCCGCCGACCACGAGCGCCTGGCCGTCTGCGCCTACCTGCTCGGCCGCGACGAGGAGTGCGCGTCAGCGTGGGAGGCGGCCCACCGCGCCGCCCTGGAGGCGGGGGACGCCGGCGGCGCTGCCCGGTGCGCGTTCTGGCTGGCGTTCTGCCTGATGATGCGGGGCCATATGGCGCAGGCCGGCGGCTGGCTGGCCCGCACCGAGCGGATCATCGACGACGGCGGGCTCGACTGTGCCGCGTCCGGCTACCTCCTGATCCCGCGGCTCCTCGACGCGCTCGACGCCGGCGACCCCGCGGCCGCTCGCGACCTGGCCGTCCGGGCGGTCGAATACGCCGACCGGTTCTCCGACCCCGACCTCGGAGCCTTCGGGACCCTCGGCCACGGGCAGGCGCTCATCGCCATGGGCGAGGCCGCGGCCGGCACCCGTCGGCTCGACGAGGTAATGGTGTCGGTGACGGCAGGCGAGGTCGGCCCCGTCACGTCGGGCATCGTGTACTGCGCGGTGATCCTCGAGTTCATGCAGCTCTTCGACCTGCCGCGGGCGGCGGAGTGGACCGAGGCGCTCAGCACGTGGTGCGACGCCCAGCCGGAGCTGGTCCCCTACCGCGGCCAGTGCCTGGTGCACCGGTCACAGGTGGAACAGGCCGCCGGCGACTGGCCGAGCGCCATCACCACCGCCGCGGACGCCTGCCGGCGGCTCACCGACCCGCCCCACCCGGCGCTCGGCCTCGCCTGCTACCAGGAGGCGGAGCTGCTCCGGTTGACGGGCCGCTTCGACGCGGCCGAGGCGCGCTACCGCGACGCCAGCCGCCACGGCTACCAGCCCATGCCGGGCCTCGCCCTCCTACAGCTGGCCCGGGGCGACATCCCGGGGGCGACCGCCGCCATCCAGGCCGCGCTCCAGGCGACTGACCGCCCGGTGGCCCGGCCGGCGTTGCTGGCCGCCGGCGTGGAGATCCTCCGCGCCGCCGGCGACCGGCCCGGTGCCTACGCCCTCGCCGGCGAGCTGGCGACCCTCGCCGGCGCGTCGACCACCGACATGGTGACGGCGATGGCCGCCCAGGCCGGCGGGATGGTCCTCCTCGACGAGGCGCACGCCACCGGCGCGCTGGCCCGGTTGCGGCACGCGGGAACCATTTGGCGGGCGCTGAACGTGCCGTACGAGACGGCGCGGGTCGCGCTGCTCGCCGGCCTCGCATGCCGCGCCCTCGGCGACCCGGTCTCGGCCACCCTGGAGCTGGACAACGCCCGGGCCATCTTCGCCGAGCTCGGTGCCGTCCCCGACCTCGAGCGGCTGGAGCGCCTTGTCACCCCACCCCCCGCCGGCCCGTCCGGCCCCGCCGGCCTGTCGGCGCGGGAGCGTGAGGTGCTCTACCACGTCGCCGCCGGTCGGACCAACCGCGAGATCGCCTCGACGCTGGTCATCAGCCAGCACACCGTCGGCCGTCACCTCGAGAACATCTTCGCCAAGCTCGGGGTCACGACCCGCGCTGCCGCCACCGCCTACGCCTACGAGCACGACCTGCTCTGACGTCGCCGTGGGGCATTCACCCCATCGACCGACGGCGAGGGAAATGGGGCGTCCGGGCGATGCCGGATCCGGGGCGGATCCGTACCGTCATCTCATCGGCGACGACATCCGTCGCCGGCTCCCGAGGAGGCGGTCGACATGCCCGTCCAGACCCCCGTCACGACCACCGACCAGGCGACGGTCGACCGGCTGAGCGCCGGCTTCCACCGCTGCTTCTCCGACTTCGAGGCCGACGAGGGCCTCTTCGCCCCCGACACCTTCTTCGACCTGCTGCCTCCGATGTGGCGGTTCCAGTTCGAGGGGTCCGGCGACGCGTTCACGGCCCAGCTCCGCTCGATCGCCGAGGGCCCGGTCGACATCGAGGTCGTCCGCACCGTGCCCACCGCCTCCGGCTTCGTGACCGAGCACGTCGAGACCCAGCACACCCCGGGCGGCGTCGTGGTCGCCCGGCGCATCCACCTCTGCGAGGTGCGCGACGGCCGCATCCGCACAGTCACGACCTATTGCAACGGCGGTTGGGACGGCGACCTGCGGGCCCGCCACGCCGCCGAAGCCCCGATGATCCAGAAGGAGAGCCTCCGATGACCTCGGTTTCCTACCGCAACTTCACCGGCACCGGCGCGGAGAACTACCAGCGCTGGTTCGTGCCCGCCATCGCCACGCCCGTGTCCGTCGACCTGCTCCGCGCCGCCGACCTCTGCCCCGGCGAGCGGGTGCTCGACGTGGCCTGCGGCACCGGCGTCGTCGCCCGGCTGGCGGCCGAGCGCGTCGGTCCGCAGGGCGCGGTCACCGGCATCGACATCGCCCCCGACATGATCGACGTGGCCCGGACCGTGGACGCGCCGGCAGGCGCCCCGATCGAGTGGCGGGTCGGCGACGCCACCGCCCTGCCGCTCCCCGACGCCTCCTTCGACGTCGTCCTCTGCCAGATGGGCCTGATGTTCATGGAGGACCGGCCGGCGGCCGTGGCGTCCATGCGCCGGGTGCTGGCGCAGGGCGGGCGGCTCGTCGTCAATACCCCCGGCCGGATCCAGCGGCCCTTCGAGCTCATGGAGCAGGCGATCGTGGACCACATCGGCCCCGAGCTCGGCCTCTTCGTGCGCGCCGTCTTCTCCATGCACGACCCCGCGGCCGTCGGCGCCCTCCTCGAAGCCGGCGGCCTCCGCGACGTCACGGCACGGCAGGCAACAGCCACCTTCCGGCTGGCCTCGCCGGCGGAGTTCCTGTGGCAGTACATCAACCTGACCCCGATGGGCCCGGTTGTCGCCCAGGCCACCGAGGCGGCCCAGGCCGCCATGGAGCGCCAGGTCGTCGAGACCTGGGCGCCCTACGTGGTGGACGGGATCACGCCCATCGACCAGCCCATGGTCGTCGCCACTGGCCGGAGGTAGGGCGCGTCAGGCGCTGGTGGCGAGGTGCTCATGCACCAGGCGGACTGCGCTCGACCCCTCGCCGACGGCGGCGGCGACCCGCTTCATCGACCCGTGGCGGACGTCGCCCACCGCGAACACGCCCATCACTGACGTCTCGAACAGGAGCGGCTCCCGGCCGGCGAAGGACGTCCGCACGACCGCCTCCGGGAGGGAGCGGTCGGTGAGGACGAACCCGTCGGCGTCGAGGGCCACCTCGCCGCCGAGCCACGCCGTGGCCGGCTCGGCGCCGATGAAGCAGAACAGCCCGGAGCAGGCGAGGGTGCGCCGGGCACCGGTCGGCGTGTGTTCGAGGACGACGGTGGCCAGGTGGCTCTCGCCGGCCAGGGCCCGCACCTGGGTGGTCCGCGCCACGGTGATGCGGGGGTCGCTCTCGATGCGGTCGACTAGGTAGTGCGACATGTCCTTGCCCAGGTTGTCGCCCCGGATGGCGAGGGTGACCGGGCTGCCCTGCTGGGCCAGGTAGATCGCCGCCTGGCCGGCGGAGTTGCCGCCTCCGATGACCACCACGTCCTGCCCGCTGCACACCCGGGCCTCGAGGTCGGTCGCCGCGTAGTAGACGCCGGCGCCCTCGAACCGCTCCAGGTCGTCGACCGGAAGCCGGCGGTAGCGGGCCCCGGAGGCGACGATCACCGCTCGGGTCGGGATCTCGCTGCCGTCCTCGAGGACGACGACGTGGAAGTCACCGTCCGAGCGCAGGGCGGTCGCCCGGCAGGGTGCGTTCAGACGGGCGCCGAGGCGCTGGGCCTGGATGGCGGCCTGAGACACCAGGTCCGATCCAGAGATCCCGTTCGGGAAACCCACGTAGTTCTCGATGCGCGAGCTGGCGCCGGCCTGGCCGCCGATGGCGACGCCGTCGATCGAGACGGTGTCGAGCCCCTCGGAGGCGCCGTAGACGGCAGCAGCCAGGCCGGCGGGGCCGGTGCCCACCACGACCAGATCGAAGATGTACCCCGGCACGGAGCGGTAGGTCAGGCCGAGTCGCTCGCCCAGCTCGGCCGGGGTCGCCCGCCGCAGGGGGCCGGTCGGGGTGGTCACCGCGGGCAGGTCGGACGGTCCGAGCCCGAGGGCGGCGAGGAAGGCCTCGGGGTTCGGCTCGTCCTCGATGTCGCTCCACGTGTGGGCCACCCGTGATCGGGTGGCGAAGCCGCGCAGGGCCATGGCCTCCCGCGAGAACCGGGACCCTACGATGCGGAATGCCCACGCCGCCTCGGCCACGCCGAGAAGCGCCCGCCGGGCGGACAGGGTGTTGAAGATGACGTCGGCCAGGTCGGGCTTGGAGCTCATGAGCCGGCGGAAGGCGGCCTGCGGCACGACCAACACCTCTCCGGGACCGGCCAAACGGGCGGTCACGTAGTGGGTCTGGCCGGTGAGGAGGTTCAGCTCGCCGAGGAACCGGCCGGGGCCGTGCACGACGATGACCTCGCCACCCCCGCCGGCCCGCAGCACCTCGACCTCGCCCGCGAGGACGACGAAGAAGTCGGTCGCGGGGTCGCCGGCGCGGTAAAGCACATCGCCGGCCTCGACGGCTCGGACGTCACCGAAGGTGGCGAGGACGGCCAGCTCGTCGGCGTCGAGGATGCCGGCCGCCGCCGGGTCCGCCGCAGGGTCGCCCGCGGGCAGGTCGGTCATGTGTGGCCAGGATAGGGAACGCCGCGGGTGACGGGCCTAGGGTGCGCCTCTAGTCGACGCAGGGAGTCCGAACGTGAAGCCGTACAGGATCAGGTTGGGTGCCGTGGCGGTCGTGCTGGCGACGCTCGGCGTGGCGTGCGGCGGGTCGTCGTCCGACGACGCCGAGCCCGCCGCCACCCAGACGACGGCGGTGACGACGGCGCCGGTAGTGTCCACCACCGTCTCCCCCACCGTCACGTTGCCGGCGGCGACGCCCGCAGGCACGGGCGCGTGCAAGTACGTCACGACCGCCCAGGCCACCGCGCTGGCGACCTCGCCGGTGAAGGCCGGCGTCAACCGGACCCTCTCCACCCCACCGGTGACCTTCGACTATTGCGACTACATCTTCGACCCGGGCAACGCGCCGGGTGTCACGGTCGCGGTGGCCGACCTCGGGACCGGCGGGGCCTCGCTGTTCGCCGCGTTCAAGGCGTCCAAGGTCTCGGAGTCCGACCACCAGGTGGTGCCCGGTGTCGGCGACGAGGCCTTCTTCTCCGGCACGAACCTCAATGTCCGCAAGGGCAACAAGGGCCTGATCCTCTTCGTGGGCCGGATTTCGAGCCTGCCCCGCGGCGTCGGCGCCCTGGCCGACGAGAGGCGCCTGGCCGAGCTGGTCCTGCCCCAGCTCTAAGTCCGTGGATGCCGGCGTGGTCACCCGACTGGCCGCCGCCGGCTGCGTGGCGCCTGAGGCAGAGGCGGCCGCGCTCCTCGCCGCGACCGACGATCCCGCTGAGCTCGACGCGCTCGTGCGCCGGCGGACCGCGGGCGAGCCCCTCGCCTGGCTCGTCGGCGGCGTCGACTTCTGCGGCCTCTGGGTCGACGTCGGCCCCGGTGTCTACGTGCCCCGATGGCAGACCGAGCCGCTGGCCCGCCGGGCGGCCGGGCTCCTCCCGGAACACGGCGTCGCCGTCGACCTCTGCACTGGTGCCGGCGCCATCGCCTCCGTGCTCAAGACCGCAATCCCGACGGCGACGGTGATCGCCACCGACATCGACCCGCTCGCCGTGGCGTGCGCGCGCAGCAACGGCATCGACGCGCTGGTCGGCGATCTCGACGCACCGCTGCCGCCGGCGCTCGTCGGCGCGGTCGACGTGATGACCGCGGTCGTGCCCTACGTGCCGGCGGACGAGCTGCCGTTCCTGCCCCGTGACGTGCTGGCGTTCGAGCCGCACCGGGCACTGGACGGCGGCGCCGGCGGGCTGGCGGTGCTGTCGAGGGTCGTCGGGTGCAGCGCCCGGTGGCTCCGGCCGGGCGGGTGGCTCCTCCTGGAGCTCGGCGGCGACCAGGCCCCGACCGTCACGACCCTGATGGAGGCCGCCGGCTTCGGCGACATCGAGGTGCGGCGCGACGAGGACGGCCACGACCGGGGGATCGACGGCCGCCTCTTGGATGACGACGAGTCCCGACGGTTGGGCGTGTGGCCATGGAAGGCATGCTCGACCTACTCATGAGCGAGGGCGCCGGTGAGGCCGTCGGCCAGGAGGTTCATGCCGAGCACCGCGGTTACGATCGCCGCACCTGGGAAGACCCACATCCACCACGCAACCTCCAGATAGGGCTGGGCGTTGTTGATGAGTGAGCCCCAGCTACCCAGCAGGATGGTGAGCGTCCGGCCGCCGGGTCCGGACCAAGCGACCGCCAGCACCGAGAGAAAGAACCGCGGCACCGTCTGGACGATCTCGACGAGACGCATCACGACGTCGTCGAGAGGAAACCGCGGCGAAGACCGGCGACGGTGCCAGCGAGCAGCCCGATCGCGCCGGAGATGACGACGACCCCGATGACGACGCTGAACGAGGTGTGTGCCCCCTGCACCACGCCGGTGAACACGTCTCGTCCGAGCTGGTCGGTGCCCATGAGGTGGGCGCGGGACGGATGCATCAGGCGGAGCGAGGGAGAGTCGTGAACGGGTTTCCGGTGAAGAGGATCCGCTTGCCGAACAGCTCTGCTTCGAGGGCGGCCCGGGCAGCGCCGTCGGTGGCCGAGCTGAGGCGCAGTTCGGCCGGTGACTCGCCGATGAGGGTGGTGGTAATCACCCGGGACAGCCACCGGGCCTTGAGGATGGCGGCGATTTCGGCCTCGACGCCGTCGCGGGGCTTGCGGGTCTTGCCCCGGGCCAGTCGGGCGCCCAGCTCGGCCGCCTGGCGCTGGGCCTTGGCCAGGGTCTGGTCGAAGCCCTGGGACTGCTTGTCGTGCAGGTTCTGCGAATGGGTGACGACGATGCGCCGCTTCACCCCGAAGACCATCTTGGTGGTCTCAAAGGCCCGCAGCCCGGCGAAGCCATCGACGGCCCGGTAGCGGCTCTTGGCCACGGCCAGCAGGTCGGGGTGGTCCGACAGACTCCGATACTCCCAGAACTGCGGCAAGGGCCACCCTGCTCATACCCGCCCGGCTGCGGGCCTCCGGGATCAAGCCGCGTTGGGCGCCCCGCCCGTGACTAGTGGTGCCGCGCGGAAGTTCGACGGTGTATTTCCTGGCTATTCGATGGTGTTGATGTAGAGGCCAGCGGCGCAGTCGAGGGCCTCTTCGGCGGTGCCGACGGGTGTGCCGGTGGGGA
>JAHFUP010000080.1 GCA_023265025.1 Acidimicrobiia bacterium
GTGGAAGCGCCGTCGCTCAACGGATAAAAGGTACCCCGGGGATAACAGGCTCATCTTCCCCAAGAGTCCATATCGACGGGAAGGTTTGGCACCTCGATGTCGGCTCGTCGCATCCTGGGGGTGAAGCATCTCCCAAGGGTTGGGCTGTTCGCCCATTAAAGCGGTACGCGAGCTGGGTTTAGAACGTCGTGAGACAGTTCGGTCCCTATCCGTCACAGCCGTAGGAAACTTGAGGAAGGCTGTCCCTAGTACGAGAGGACCGGGACGGACGCAGCTCTCGTGTGCCAGTTGTCTCGCCAGAGGCACGGCTGGTTTGCGACCTGCGGGTGGGATAAGCGCTGAAAGCATCTAAGCGCGAAGCTCGTTCCTAGATGAGGTTTCCCACAGCACAAGCTGGTAAGGCCCGTGGCCAGATGACCACGTTGATAGGCCGGAGGTGTACGTACCGCAAGGTACTTAGCCGACCGGTACTAATCGGCCGAGGGCTTGGAGATTTATAATTAAGTTGTTCGTGCTCGCTCTGAAAGGCTCAAGAACAGAGCCCTAGATTTCCGGTGGCCTTAGCGGCGGAGTCACACCCGTTCCCATTCCGAACACGGAAGTTAAGCCTGCCAGCGCCGATGGTACTTGGGGGGCATCCCCCTGGGAGAGTAGGTCGCCGCCGGATTCTTTCTGAGAAGGCCCCCACAGTCGTGGGGGCCTTCTTCTATTCCGATACTGTCAATTGCGTGGCCCCTCCTAGACGTCAGCCGTCCGACCCCCGCCCCACACCCCGGCGGGCCGGCGACAGCGGCCCGAGGAGCGCGTCGGCCCGGGATGGCAGCCCGAGGAGGTCGGCGGCCGCCGACCGTGGGTCTGCACGGGCGCCGGTGAGCAACGCCGGCCCCCGGAAGCCGGCACCGAGAGGCGGTGGCAGGAGCGACCCTGCTCCGAGAAGCGCCGGCGCCGGCCCGCCCGGCGCGCGGAGCACCAGCGCGTCCGGACGGCCGCCGGCGGCGCGACGAACCCGTGGCGCGGGGGCAGCCGAGGGCGGCCGCGACGAGAGCACGAGGCGGGCCGGGCGCCCGCCGTCGGGCGGTCGCGCCGGGCCGCCCGGCCTCGGCCGTTCGGCTCCCCGGCGCTCGTCTCGCGCCGCCGACCCGGCCATGCCGGCCACGTGGGGCAAGGTCGCCCGGAGCGGCGCCCGGGTCGTCCGGCCCTCACCCGACCGCGAGGACAAGGACCCCGAGAAGCGTGACCGGGGCCGTCCGCCGGAGTGGCAGCCCGAGCAGTGGACGAGAGAGGCGCCGGCCCCCAGGTCGCCAGCCAAGGCGGCCGCCCCAGCCGCGCCCCGGCCCCGCGGCCGGAAGGTGTCGAAGGTCGTCGCCCAGGAGGTGGCCGGCGCCGTCGAGCCCGCGCTGGCGCCGCGGATCGAGCGTCGGCTGGGCCAGGCCGCCGACGCCTTCGAGCGCGACCACCTGGCCGACGCCCTCCGCATCCTCAAGCCGCTCAGCAAGGAGGCCCCCGGCGTGCCGGCGGTCCGGGAGCTGACCGGCCTGGCCTACTACGGCACCGGCCAATGGGCGTTGGCGGCCAAGGAGCTCGAGGCGTTCCGCAGCCTGGGCGGATCGGTCGAGCAGCATCCGGTGCTGGCGGACTCCTACCGGGCCCTGAAGCGCTATGGCGCCGTCGCCGAGCTGTGGGAAGAGCTGCGGGAGGCGTCGCCCGGCGCAGCCCTCGTCACTGAGGGGCGGATCGTGGCCGCCGGCGCCCTGGCCGACCAGGGCAACATCAACGCCGCCATCCAGCTCCTCGAACGCGGCCCGGTGAAGCCGACCCGCAGCGCCGGCCTCCACCACGCCCGGCTCTGGTACGCCCTTGCCGACCTCTACGAGCGGGCCGGCGACGCACCGAAGGCTCGCGACCTGTTCGCACGGGTCGTCGCCGTGGAGCCCGGCCTGGCCGACGCCGCCGAGCGCCTCATCGCCCTGGGCTGATTGTCACACCCCACCGGTAATCTGATCGCCGGCGCTTCCCCCTCGCCTTCAGGCACGACCAAGGGGAAGACGCGCAATGACGAACGTGGTGGTGTTGATCGGCCGGCTGGCCCGGCCGGCGGAGACCCGGGAGCTGCCGTCCGGCGACCGGCTGGTGGCGTATGAGGTCACGGTGGAGCGGCCGGGTGAGCGGGCCGAGACCGTGCCCGTCGTCTGGATGGGAGCGCCGGCCAGTGCGGTGGACCACGAGGTCGACGAGCGCATGCTCGTCGTCGGGCGGGTGCGGCGCCGGTTCTTCCGGGCCGGCGGCGGCACCCAGAGCCGCACCGAGGTGGTCGCCGAGGCGGTCGTCAACGCCAGGCACGCCAAGCGGGCCGCCGCCGCCCTGCAGCGGGCGCAGGCCGCGCTCGAGGAGGCCCTCACGTGAGGGTGGCAGGTCAGAGCGACAGCAGGCGGAAGACCATCCCGGTCCGGGGCTTCGGGTGGAAAAAGGTCGTCTTGGTCGGCATTCTCAGGCCGGCCCGCGCCGTGGCCGCAATCTGGCGGACGTCCACCGGGCGGAGCAGCACGCCGGCCGCGGGCCGGCCCGAAGCGACGGCGCCCACGACGGAGTCGAAGGAGTGGTCGAAGGCCAGCGTGTGGGCAGGGAACGTCGACAGGGCCTTGTCGAGGAGGGCGGCGTCGGGCGGCGGGTCGCCCCCGGCGGCGTCGCCGGCGGCGCGGGGCACCAGGACCCAGGTCCGGTCGGCGCCCAGCACCAGCCCGAGCCCGCCGGCATCCGCCATGCGCTCCGGCAGATCGGCAGCGGCGCCGGCGGGGACCGGCTCGAAGAAGGGCTCGAGGGCCGTCACCACGTCGAAATCGTCGGGCAGGCCGGCGATGATCCGGTGGATCGGCCGCACGCTGGTCTGGCCGTCGGTCAGCTCACAGACCAGGGCCATGACCAGGCCCTCGTCTCCGTCAGGCCCGCCGCGGGCGGCCCGAACCTCATCACGGTGGGCGAGGGCCGTCGCGTACCGGTGGTGGCCGTCGGCGATGACCACCGGGGCCGACCCCACTGTCGCCGCGACCGCCTCGATCACGCCGGGTTGGGTTAGGCGCCAGAGCCGGTGGTGGACACCTTCCTCGTCCGTGCAGCGGGCCACCGGTGTCCCTGGGGCACCCGTCGCCAGCTCGCTGAGCCCCTCGGCCATTGACAGTCCCCACACCGGGGAGAGGTCGGCCCGGCACGCCCGGAGCAGGCTGAGACGGTCGCTGCGGACCTTGTGCTGGGTCTCCTCGTGGGGGAGGACGTCGCCCTCTCCCGGGGCAACGACCTCCAGGGCGCCGACCACCCCGACGATCTGGCGGCCGTTCCCGTCCGGGTCGTGGTAGCCCATCCGGTAGGAGTAGAAGCTCGGCCCGGGGTCGGCGGCCAGCACGCCGGCCGACAGCCACTGGTCGAACCTGGCGCCCGCCGCCGCGTACCGGTCGCCGCCGTTCTCCTCCCGGGGCAGGTCGATCCGGACGATGTTGAAGGGGCTGCGGGCCTCCAGCGACGCCTGCTCGTCGGGTCCGATGACGTCGTAGGGCGGGGCGACCACGTCGTCGAGGTCGACACGGTCGAGGTCGTAGCGGACGCCGGCGAACGGTTCGAATCGGGGCACGGGCCCCTGCCTAGCAGAGTGGTGTCACCAGGTCGGATTCGTCTCCGGGGCCACGAGGGGCATGCGGGAGGGTCGGAGGCGGTCCCGGAGGAAGAAGGCCACCAGGGCGCCGAAGAGGAACCCGCCGACGTGGGCCACCCACGCCACGCCCTCGTTCGGGTTGGTGAAGAACTGCATGACGAACCACACGCCGAGCAGCCACTTGGCCGGGATGTCGCGGAAGAGCACCACGATCACGAGGATGATCAGCGAGCGGATCTTCACGTTGGGGAAGAGCACGACGTAGGCGCCCATGACGCCGGCGATGGCGCCCGAGGCGCCGACGACGGGGACCGTGCTGTCCGGCTGCACCAGGATGTGTGCGGCCGACGCCACCAGCCCGGCCAGCAGGTAGAACGCGATATAGCCGGGGATACCCATGCGGTCCTCGATGTTGTTCCCGAAGATCCAGAGGAAGAGCATGTTGCCGCCGATATGCAGCAGGCTCCCGTGCAGGAACATCGAATAGAGGAGGGCGAGCCACACCGACTTGTTCGGGAACACCTCCGGGTCGCCCGCCGGGGCGTTGCTGTCGCACGCGGAGTCGTCGTTGCCGCGAAGGGTGCGGATGACCTCGTCCTCCGTCAGGGGCCGACCCTGGACGACCTCGCAGGGAATGGCCGCCACTTCGTAGGAGAACTTGGCCTGGCTCGTCTCATCGCCGAACGGTCGCTGGACGAAGAAGTAGACGCCGACGTTGATGGCGATCAGGAGCAGGGTGATGACCGGGAAGCGCCGGGTGGGGTTGTAGTCCTTGAGCGGGATCACCGGTCGCAGCTTATGGTTCCGCCTTCGTGGCTTCAGACACCGACGGGTAGTGTCGAGGTGTGCCCGGCGACGATCTGTTCAAGCGCTACATGGAGATCGGCGCGTCGGTCCTGGGCATGTCCCGGGAGCGGGCCGAGAGCATCGTGGCTGACCTGGTGGCCGCGGGCGAGGTGGCCAAGGGTCAGGCCACCAAGGCCGCCGACTGGCTGGTCGAGCGGGGGCGCTCCGGAAGCGAGGAGGTGGCCGAGCTCGTCCGCCGCGAGATCCGCCAGCAGGTGGCGGCGCTCGGGCTGGCGACCAAGGACGACGTCGCCCGCCTCCAGGCCGAGATCGACGGGCTGCGGGCCGCTCCGCCGGCGCCGACGGCGGCGGGTGCCCCGCCGGCCAAGAAGGCCGCCGGGGCCACGAAGGCCCCGGCAACGAAGAATGCCTCCGCGGCCGGCGCGGCGGGCGCCGCCGGGAAGTCGGCAGGCATCACCCGGTCGGCATCAGTGCGCAAGCGCCCAGGCACAGCGGGCGCCTCGCAGGCCGGTGGCGGTCCGCCGTCCGGCGGAGCCGATCCCGCGAAGGGCTGAGGCACCTGCGCCGGCGCCTCGATACGGAGCTGGTGCGCCGGGGACTGGTTTCGAGCCGGGATCGGGCGCAGGCGGAGATCGCCGCCGGCCGGGTTATGGTGCGCGGGGTGCCGGCCACCAAGGCCGCCCGTATGGTCGAGGCCGGCGACCCCCTCGCCCTCCAGGGCCCCGGGCCCCGGTTCGTCAGCCGCGGGGGCGAGAAGCTCGACGCCGCCCTCGATCGGTTCGGGATCGACGTCGCGGGCCGGACGGCGCTCGACGCCGGCGCCTCCACGGGCGGGTTCACCGATTGCCTCCTCCAGCGGGGTGCGGCCCATGTGGTGGCCGTCGACGTCGGACGGGGCCAGCTCGACATGCGACTGCGGGGCGACGACCGGGTCACCGTGCGGGAGCGCACGAACGTCCGCCACCTCACCCTCGCCCACCTGGGGCCCGCCGCCACCCCGTTCGACCTGATCGTCGCCGACCTTGCCTTCATCTCCCTCCGCACGGTGGCGCCGGCCCTCGCCGCCCTGGCCTCGCCGAGAGGCGCCGACCTCGTCCTCCTGGTCAAGCCCCAGTTCGAGGCCGGCCGGGCCGAGGCCGACCGCGAGCGGGGCGTCATCCGTGACCCCGACGTGTGGGCCCGCGCCCTGCGGGGCGTGACCGACGCCTTCGCCGCCCGGGGGGCGGTCACCGTCGCCCTGACGCCGTCGCCACTGCTGGGAGCCGAGGGCAACGTGGAGTTTCTCGCCCATCTCGTCACCGGGCGGACCAGCGCCGACCCGGCCGGCATCGACGCAAAGATCGCCGACGCCGTCGCCGCCGCCGTCGCCCGCCGGGAAGCAGACGCCGGCTGATGGCCACCGTCGCCCTCGTCGTCCACGAGCACCGCCCGGAGGCGGCCGATTTGGCCCGTGAGGCGGCGGAGTGGCTGCTGGCCCGGAACCACACCGTCCGCCTGCCCAAAGCGGACGCCGACAACGTGGGACTCCCGGAGTACGGCGTCCCTGCGGAGCAGCTCGCCGACGGCCTCGACCTGGCGGTCACCCTCGGCGGCGACGGCACCATCTTGCGGGCCGTCAGCCTGGTCAGCCGGGCCGGCGTGCCCCTCCTCGGTGTCAACCTCGGCCGCATGGGCTACCTGGCCGACCTGGAGCCCGAGGGCCTGAGGGTCGCGCTCGAGCGGGTCCTGGTCGGCGACTACGCGATCGAGGAGCGCATGATGCTGTCGGTCGTGGTCCAGCGGGCCGGCGAGACGGCACTGGCTGACGCCGACGCCGACGCCGGCATCTGGGCCCTCAACGAGGCCGTGATCGAGCGGCCGGCCGCCGGCCACACCGTCCACGTCGCTGTCCAGGTCGAGGGCCGGTTCTGGACGACCTATGCGGCCGACGGCCTGATCGTCGCCACCCCTACCGGGTCGACGGCCTACGCCTTCTCCGCCGGCGGCCCGATCGTCTCGCCGAACGTGCGGGCCCTGCTCATGACGCCGGTCTCGGCCCACATGTCCTTCGACCGCAGCCTGGTCGTCGACGCCGCCGACTCCATGCGCATCGAGGTCACCGACCGGCCGGCGATGCTGGTGCTCGACGGCCGGGAGATGGGTCTCCTGGGCAGGGGCGACGCCATCGTGTGCACCGAGGCGCCCGGCCGGGCCCGCTTCGTGGCCTTCGGCACCCGGGACTTCTACGGCATCCTGAAGACCAAGTTCGGCGTGGCCGACCGCTGATGCTTGCTGAACTTCATGTCCGCGACCTCGGCGTGATCGCCGACCTCCAGCTCGTGCTGGAGCCGGGCATGACCGCCCTCACCGGCGAGACGGGCGCCGGCAAGACCCTCGTCGTGGAGGCCATCGAGCTGCTCATGGGCGGCCGGGCCGACGCCGTCCTGGTGCGGCCGGGGGCCGAGGAGGCCCGGGTCGAGGGCCGGTTCGTGAGCGCCGACGGGGCGGACGAGACCGTGCTGGCCCGGGCCGTCCCCCGCAACGGCCGGTCGAGGGCGTACGTGGACGGTCGCCTCGCCACCGCGGCCGAGCTGGCCGAGCTGGGCCGGGCCCTGGTCGACCTCCACGGCCAGCACGCCCACCAGTCGCTCCTGTCGCCAAGGTCACAGCGGGCCGCCCTCGACCGCTTCGCCGGCGTCGACCTCGCCCCCCTCGCCAGGGCCCGCGACCGCGTCAGGGAGATCGACGCCGCCCTGGCCGGCCTGGGCGGCGACGCCCGGGCCCGGGCCCGCGAGGTCGACCTCCTGCGCTTCCAGCTCGCCGAGCTCGACTCGGCTCGCCTCGACGATCCCGACGAGGACGCGGCCCTGGAGGTGGAGGAGGACGCACTGGCCGACGCCGCCGCCCACCGCGACGCCGCCTCCGCCGCCTACGACGCCCTGCTCGGTGACGCCGGCGCGCTCGACGCCGTCGGCCGGGCCATGGCCGCGGTCGACGGGCGCCGGCCCTTCGCCGACGCCGAGGTCCGCCTGCGGAGCGTGCAGGCCGAGCTGGCCGAGCTCGCCTCCGACCTGCGTGTCGCCGGCGACGCCATCGTCGACGAACCCGAGCGCCTCAACGAGGTCCGGGCTCGCCGGCGACTGCTGCGGGACCTGTGCCGGAAGTACGGTGAGCAGTTGTCCGAGGTGATGGCGTTCGAGTCCGAAACCCGCGCCCGGTTGGCCGAACTGGAGTCGCACAGCCTGAGAGTCGAGGCGCTGGAAGCCGAGCGGAGGACGGCGGTCGACGTCGTCGACCGGGCCGCGACCAAGGTCGCCGCCGCCCGGCGCAAGGCGGCGCCCGCCCTGGCGACGCGCGTCCAGGACCACCTCCGCACCCTCGCCATGCCCGGCGCCCGCCTGGATGTCGCCGTCGAGGGCGCAGGCCCGGCAGACGATGTCGAGTTCCTCCTGGCCGCCAACCGGGGCGCGGCGCCCCTTCCGCTGGCCAAGGTGGCCTCGGGGGGCGAGCTGGCGAGGGCCATGCTGGCCGCCCGCCTCGTCCTCAGTGACGCGCCCCCCACCCTGGTCTTCGACGAGGTCGACGCCGGCGTGGGCGGCGAGGCCGCGCTCGCCGTCGGACGGGCCCTCGCCGAGCTGGCCGCGGCGCACCAGGTCCTGGTGGTGACCCACCTGCCGCAGGTCGCCGCCTTCGCCGACCACCAGGTCGTGGTCACGAAGGACGACGCCGGCGCCCAGACCATCGCCTCGGCCCGCCCGGTGGCCGGCGCCGAGCGGGTCGTCGAGCTGTCCCGCATGCTCTCCGGCCAGCCCGGCTCCGGCACGGCCCGCGACCACGCCGAGGAGCTCCTCGCCACCGCTGCTTCGCAGCGCATGTCGATGAGGCCGGCCAGCAGGCCGGCCGCTGCCGCCCAGAGGCGGCCCCGCTGATGGCCCGCGAGAGCCTCCGCCACCGCTTTGGCCGCCCCACCCTCCGTGCCGTCCCCGCCGAAGGCGTCGTCGTCGGCCGGGCCCGGGTCGACCGCCGGACCAAGAACCTCATCCCCCGCCTCCAGCCCGGCGAGATCGCGGTCATCGATCACGAGGACCTCGACCGGGTGGCCGCCGAAGGCCTGATCCTCGCCAAGGCCGGCGCGGTGGTCAACGCCGCCCGATCGAGTTCGGGCCGGTACCCCAACCTCGGCCCGCTGCTTCTGGCCGCGGCCGGCATCCCCGTCGTCGACGACGTGGGCATGAAGGTGCTCACCGCGGTGCGGGAGGGCCAGCAGCTGGAGGTCGACGGCACCGTGGTCCGCCGCGACGGCGACATCGTGGCCACCGGTATCCGCCACACCCTGGAGTCGCTGGAGTCCCAGTTGGAGGCGGCCCGCCAGTCGATCGGCGACGAGCTGGAGCGCTTCGCCGAGAACACCCTCGAGTACCTCCGCCGGGAGCGGCACCTGCTCACCGACTCACCGGTGCTGCCCGACCTCGACGTCGACCTCGCTGGCCGCCACGTGCTGATCGTCGTGCGGGGCGGCACCGACGCGCGGGCCGACCTCGCAGCTTTGAGCGCCTACATCAAGGAGATGCGCCCCGTGATGATCGCGGTGGACGGCGGCGCCGACGTCCTCCTCGACGGCGGCCACCGGCCCGACATCGTGATCGGCGACTTCGACTCCGCCTCCACCCAGGCCCTCCACGTCGGCGCCCAGTTGATCGTGCACGCCTACCCGGGCGGGAACGCGCCCGGCGCCGCCCGCCTGGAGGAGCTCGACCTCGAACACACCATGTTCGAGGCCGCCGGCACCAGTGAGGACGTCGCCATGCTGCTGGCGTACGAGAAGCGGGCCGAGCTGATCGTCGCCGTCGGCACTCACGCCTCCATGATCGAGTTCTTCGACAAGGGACGGGCCGGCATGGCCTCCACGTTCCTCGTGCGCCTGAAAGTCGGGCCCATCCTGGTCGACGCCAAGGGCGTCAGCCGGCTGTACCAGAGCCGGGTGCGGTCGAGCGACATGATCCTCCTCGTGGTCGCCGCCCTCTTCGCCATGTTCGTGATGATCGCCGTGGCCCAACCGGCGCACGTCTTCGTCAAGGCCATGTGGTTCAGCCTCACCGAGACCTGGAACGCGATCCTCGGATGATCAACCTCCGCTACCACATCGTCTCCCTGGTCGCGGTGTTCCTGGCCCTCGGCCTCGGCATCATCATGGGCTCGACCGTCATCGACCGGGTCACCGTCGACGCCCTCAACAACAACCTCGACGACGTCCGGCGCTCGGTGGGCGCCATCCGCGAGGAGAACCGCAAGCTGGGCGACCAGGTCAGGCAGGGCCAGGACTTCGCGGTCACCACGCGGGACGAGCTCCTGCGCGGCCACCTGCGCAACATCCCCGTGATGGTCGTCGCCATCTCCGGCGTCGACCGCCGGCCGGTGGACGCCGTCCGCCAGGCCCTGGTCGGCGCCCAGGCGACGATGGAGGGGACGATCTGGTTCACCTCCAAGATGCGCCTGGCCAACGACGGCGACGTGCGGGCCCTGGCCACCGCCCTCGACATTCCCTTCAACTCCCCCGAGGTCGTCCGCCGGCAGGCGCTGGCCAAGGTGGCCTCGGCCCGGGAGTCGGCGAGCACCGACACCAGTCCGCTGGCCGCGCTCCAGACCGCCGGCTTCCTCACCTACGAGGGCCCGCCGACCACGACCACTTCCACGGGCGCGCAGTCGGCGACCACCGGCACCATCCCGTCGAGCCTGACGTCGCTGCCCCTCGCCAACACCCGCTACCTGGTGGTGTCCGGGGCCGGCGCCGAGGTGGGCGACGACGTGGTCGCCCTACCCCTCGTGCAGGCCTACGCCCAGGCCTCCGGGCGGGTGGTGGCCGCGGAGTCGGGCGTCGACAGCGACGGCGGCCGGGCCGTCTTCGTCGGGCGGTTGCGGGGCGACCCGGTGTTCGGGCGGCTGTCCACGGTGGACAACCTGGAGTCGCCCATGGGCCAGGCCGCCGCCGTCCTGGCCCTGGAGGACCTGGGCGTGCCCCGGTTCGGGCACTACGGCGTCGGCCCCGGCGCGCAGCGCGTCGTGCCATCCGCCACGCCTTGAGTTTCGGGGGGGCGCGCGGGCAGGTCACGGTCGGGAACGTGGCTGCCCGGGTCACCGGGATGCTGCGGGTGGTCGCCGTCGGCGGCGCCCTGGGCACCACCTACCTGGGCAACACGTACCAATCGGCCAACCTGGTGTCGAACCTGCTGTTCGAGCTGCTGGCCGCCGGCATCCTGTCGTCGGTGCTGGTGCCGCCGTTCGTCGCCCTGCTGGACGCCGGCCGGAAGGAGGACGCCGAGCGGCTGGCCGGCGCCGTCCTGGGCGTGGCCCTGGTCGTGCTGGGCGCGGTGACGCTCGCCGGCCTCGTGGCCCGGCCGTGGATCATGCGGGCCCTCACGGTGGCCGTCTCCGACACCGAGGTGCGCGACGCCGAGGTCCGGCTGGGCGGCTTCCTCCTGTGGGTGTTCGTGCCCCAGGTCCTGTTCTACGCCGTCAGCTCGGTGGCGACGGCGGTGCTCCACGGCTCCCGGCGCTTCGCGGCCGCGGCGTTCGCGCCGGTGGCCAACAACGTGGTGGTGATCGCCACCATGGTGGCGTTCCGGCTGCTCACCGGCGGCCACGGCGGCCTGGACCTGGCGTTGTCGGACCGTCTCGTGCTGGCCCTGGGCACGACGGCCGGCGTGGTGGCCATGGCCGCGGTTCCCTTCGTCGCCCTGCGCCGGGCCGGCCTGCGGCTGCGCCCCCGATGGGAACCGTCGCACCCGGGGCTCCGGGCCCTCGGCCGGGCCGGCATCTGGGGCGTCGTCTACCTCGGCATGAGCCAGCTGCTGGTGGCCGTCACGCTGGTCCTGGCCAACCGGGTCGAGGGCGGGGTGGTCGCCTATCACATCGCCTTCACCACCTTCCTGCTGCCGTTCGCCATCCTGGCCCACCCCGTGCTCACGACCGTCTACCCGGGCCTGGCCGCCGACGCCCACGCCGGCCGCTGGGCCGGCTTCGCCGAGGCCCTCGGCCGGGGGGCACGCAGCATCGCCTTCCTCGTGTTGCCGGCGGCCGCCCTGATGGCCGCCCTCGCCGGGCCGGGCCTGCGCCTCATCGAGCTGGGTGCCCTCGACGAGGCCGGCGGCCGGTTGGTCGCCTCGGCCCTGGCCGCCTACGCCACCGGTCTGGCGGGGTACGCCGGCCTGCACCTGCTGACCCGGGCGTCGTACGCGGCCGGCGACATGCGCATGCCGGCGCTGGTCAACGTCGGCGTCGCCGTCGGCGGGGCGGTGCTCATGACCGTGCTGTCGGCTCGGGCCACGGGGTCGGGACGGCTGGTGGCCATCGGCGTGGCCCACTCGGTCGCCATGGTCGCCGGCGCGGTGGCCCTCGGCGTGGCCGTGCGCAGGCGGGTCGGGGTGCCGTGGCCGGTCGGGGCGACGCTGGCCCGCAGCGTGGCCGGGGCCGCACTGGCCGGGCTGGTGGCCTGGGGGGTCGCCGGCCTGGTGCCGTCGGGCGGCCGCGCCGGGGCCGCGCTCGCCGTCGCCGCCGGCGGGGCGGCCGGCGTGGGCACCTACCTCCTAATCGAGTGGGCGCTGCGGGCGCCCGAGCTGGCCCTCCGCCGGCTGCCGGTGGTCCCGGAGCCGGCGGCGTGACCGAGGCCGCGACCCCCCGCGTCGTCGCCGTCGTCCCGGCCAAGGACGCCGCCGGCTCCATCGGGGCGACGGTGACCGCCCTCGCCGGCCTGGCCGGCGTCGGCGAGGTCCTGGTGGTCGACGACGGCTCCACGGATGGCACGGCCGACGACGCCCGGGCCGCCGGCGCCTGGGTCCTCCGCCTGCCCGGGAACCGGGGCAAGGGGGGCGCGGTGTCCGCCGCGGTCGCGGCCACGCCCGAGACCGACGTCTACCTGCTGGTCGACGCCGACACCGGCGCCACCGCGGCCGGCGCCGGCGTGCTACTCGAAGCGGTGCTGGCCGGCGAGGCCGACATGGCCGTCGGCGTGCTGCCGTCGGCCGGCGGCCGGGGCGGGTTCGGGCTGGTGCGTCGGCTGGCCGCGGCCGGGATCCGCCGCGGGACCGGCGGCTTCGACGCTACTGCGCCGCTGTCGGGCCAGCGCGCGGTGGCCGGCCCGCTGCTCCGCTCCCTCGACCTCGCCTCCCGCTTTGGCCTGGAGGTCGGCCTCACCGTCGACGCCGTCCGGGCCGGCGCCCGCGTCGTCGAGCGGCCCGTCGAGATGGACCACCATCACACCGGTCGCAGCCTGGCCGGCTTCCGGCACCGGGCCCGGCAGGGCGCCGACATCGTCCGCGCCCTGTGGCCCAGGCTGACGTCGCCCAACGCCCGCACGGTCACGATCGTCGCCGCCGTGCTGGTGGTGACGCTGGCCGCCTCCTGGTCCGGCAGCCGCGCCATCCCGTCCAGCGTGCCGGCCACCACGACCGCCGGGAAGGTCGTGCTCGTCGGGCTGCCCGGGCTCGGCATGGACGACATCGGCACCGGGGCCATGCCCACCCTCGACCGGCTGGCGTCGGAGGGCGCGGTGGCGGCCATGAGCGTGCGGACCCGCTCCGACCTCCCGACGACGGCCGAGGGCTACGCCACCCTCGGCGCCGGCAGCCGGGTGCGGGCCGGCGCCGCCGCCGACGACGCGGTCGAGCGCGAGGGCAGGATCGTGGTCCCGAGCGCCGGGGAGGTGCGGAGCGGCGCCGGCCCCCGCCTGCCGACGCTCCCCGGGGCCCTCGGCGACGCCCTCCACGCCGCCGGCCGGCGGACGGCCGTCGTCGGCAGCGCCGACCTGGCGCCCAACCTCGCTGAGCTGGCCATCCCGGGCCACCCCAACCTGGCTCGGCCGGCGGCGGTGGCGTTGATGGACGCCGCCGGCGTGGTCGACGGCGGCACCGTGGCCGGCCCCGACCTGCTGGTCGAGGACGCCGCCCCCTTCGGCCACCGCGCCGACATCGGCGCGGTCACCGCCCGCACCCTCGCCGCGCTGGCCGGCGCCGACGTGGTCCTCGTCGATCCCGGCGATCTCGAACGCGCCGCCGCGCTCAAAGAGATCGGCGCCGCCGGGCCGTACCCGGCCCGCACCCGCGCCGCGGCCCTGGCCGCCGGCGACGACCTGCTCGCCCGGCTGACCGCGGCGCTGCCCGCCGGCACGCTGCTCCTGGTCGTGTCGGTCACGCCGCCGGCCGCGGAGTGGCGGCTGACGCCGGTGGTGGCCAGCGGCGCCGGCGTCGTCGGTGGCTACCTCCACTCGCCGTCCACCCGGCGCCAAGGGCTCGTCGCCCTGACCGACATCGCCCCGACGGTCCTGGCCGCCCTCGACGTGCCCCTGCCCGACGAGCTGCCGGGTCGTCCCCTCCGCTACCGCGCCGTCCCGCAGGACCTGGCCCGGCTGGCCGACCTCGACGCCGACGGCGCCTGGCGCGAGCGGGTGTGGTTGCCGCTGACCACCGCCTTCATCGTCGCCCAGGTCGGCCTCTGGTTCGTGACGGCCCTGGCCGTCGCCGGCCGGGCCCCGTGGCTGCGCCGGCGCGGGCTCCGTCTCGCCGCCCTGGCCGTCGCCGCCTTCCCCCTGGCCGCCCTCCTGTTGCGGGCGGTCCCGAACGTCGCGGGGATGGGCGACGCCGGCCTGGCCGTGCTCGTCGCCCTCGACGCCGCAGTCGTCGCCCTCGCGGCCCGGGCCCGGCGCCGGCCCCTGGCCCCCCTACCCTGGATCTTCGGGGCGACGGTGGCCCTCCTCGTCGCCGACGTGGCGTCCGGCGCCCGGCTGCAGCTCGCCGGCATCCTCGGGTACTCGCCGCAGAGCGCCTCCCGCTGGTTCGGCCTCGGCAACACCGGCTTCGGGGTGCTGGCCGGCGCCGCCCTCCTCCTGGCCGGCCTCCACGTCGCCCATGCACCACGGCGTCGGGACGCAGTGGTCACCGCCGGCGCCCTCCTGGCCTTCGCCGTCTTCGTCGACGGGGCGCCGTTCCTCGGGGCCGACGTCGGCGGGGTGGTCACCCTGGTGCCGGTGGCCGCCCTGGTGGTGCTGGCCCTGGCCGGGCGGCGCCCCACCTGGCGCCGGCTGGCGTGGGTGGGGGCGGCTACCGCCGGCGCCCTGGCTGCGCTCACTACCGTCGACCTTCTCCGCCCGGCCGAGTCGCGCACTCACCTCGGCCGTCTGGCCGCGGCCACCCTGCGGGGCGACGACGGGGGCCTGGTGGACACCATCGTCCGCCGGGTCGAGGTGACCGCCGGTGGGATCGGTCAGTCGTTCTGGACCGCGGTCACCCCGGTCATCGCCGTCACCGTGCTGTACGTCCTCCTGCGCCACCAACAGGCCCGTTCCCTCCTGCCGCCGGGCTCACCGGTACGAGCCGGGCTGGTGGGCGCGCTGGTCGCCGGCCTCGTCGGCATGGCCGTGAACGACTCCGGCGTGATCGTCGTGGCCATGGTGCTCGTGTCCGTGGGGCCGGTGCTGGCCCTGCTGGCCCTGGCGCCACCGGCGGCCCGGCCCGTCCTCCTCGAACCGGTCGGCGAGCACACCCGCGCCGTCATGTCGTGACGTCGATCGTGGCCGCCGTCATGGTGGGGTACATGGGCGCCCGGCTGACCTGGCTGGCGGCCCGACCGATGTTCGCCTTGCCCGCCCTCGCCCGCCACAACTACCGGGGCCGCTCCCTGCCCACGGCCGCCGGCATCGTCCTGCCCCTCGCCGCCGTCCTGGTGGAGGCGGGCCGGGGCGTGGCCGGCGCCTTCGGGGTCGGCGACCCGCCGGGCATCGGCGGGGTACGCGGACTGACCCTGCTCGCCGCCCTGGGCTACGGCCTCCTGGGCCTGCTCGACGACCTGGCCGGCGGTGGGGGAGGCGTGCCTGCGGTCGACGGGGGCGCCGAGCGCGGCTTCCGGGGCCACCTCGGCGCCCTGACGCAGGGGCGGGTCACCACTGGCGCCCTGAAGCTGTTCGGGGGCGGCGTGGTGGCGCTCCTGGTGGTGGCGCCCATCGTGGGCGAGTCGCCCGGGCGGTTGCTGGCGGACGCCGCCCTGGTCGCCTTGTCCGCCAACCTGGCGAACCTCCTCGACCGGGCCCCGGGCCGGACGGTCAAGTGCGGCGTCGGGGCCTTCGTCGTCCTCGCCGTGGCCGCGAGCCAGACATGGGCACTGAGCGGCGCCGCGGTGGTCGTCGGCGCCGCCCTGGGCCTGCTGCTCGACGACCTCCACGAGCGCCTGATGCTCGGCGACGCCGGCTCCAACGTGCTCGGCGCCGTCCTCGGGCTCGGGGTGGTCGCCGCCTGCGGGACGACCGCACGCGACTGCGTGCTGGTCGGTGTCGCCGCCCTCAACGTGGCCGGCGAGCTGGTGTCCTTCAGCAGGGTGATCGACGCCGTCGCCCCGCTGCGCGCCCTCGACCGGGCCGGGCGCCGGCCCTGAGTGCTCCGATCAGCCGCACGGGCGCCATCACGACCGGGAATCGTCGCGACATGCTGGGCCACCGGCGCCGTCCTCGCTACGCTGGCCCTAACCTCGGAACGTCGCGGGGTTTCAGGGGGCCGATCATGCAGTGGGTGCTGAACCAGCGGGCGGTGCCGAGTCGGCTCATGCTGATCCCCCTCATCACCTTGGTGCTGGCGCTCAGCCTGCTCACGGCCAGGAGCAGCCGCGCCGCGGTCGGTGGCCCTGTCGTCATCCTGGGCATCGATGCCGAGGACTCCTCGGGCAACGGGCACGGGCCGACATCCACGTATGTGGCGCTCACCAACGCCATCCTCGCCAACGTCCTCAACGGCGGCACCGGCATCCTCGTGATCGGCGGGGGCAAGCTCCCGGCCGAGCCCGACGATGTGACCGCCTTCTGGACCGCCATCGGGGCGTCCATTCCCGCCCATCCCGTGACCTTCGTCAACGACGACACCACGCCCGGATCGATCGCCGCCCAGTCCTTCGCCGGCTTCGCGCTCATCGTGGTCGTCAGCAGCTTCGAGGAGACACCCTACGGCGGCTTGACCACCGCCGAGAACACCGCGCTGGTCACCCGTGGCGACGACATCGCCGCGTTCGTCGACGCCGGCGGAGGCGTCCTCGGGTTCACGCAGACCGGCTTCTCGTCGCCGTACCTGTACCTGGGCGGCATCGGTGGCTTTGTCGCTACAACCGGCCTGGAGTTCTCGAACATCACCGCCACGGCCGAGGGCATGCAGGTCGGCATCACCGACGCCCTCGACGTGTGCTGCTGGCACGACGAGCTCACCCAGTACCCGTCGTTCCTCATGCCCCTGGCGACCAATGCCACCAGCGGCAACGTGGTGGCGGTCGGGGGGAGCCGGGTCACCTTCGACTCGACGACGTCCTCTTCCAGTTCGTCGTCGTCGTCCAGCAGCTCGTCCTCGTCGTCATCCAGCAGTTCGTCGTCCAGCACGTCGACGACCCTCGGTCCCGGCGTGACGACGACCACCTCGACCACCCGGCCCTCGTCCAGCACGACGACCACGCTGTCCAGGGGACGCTGACCCAGGCGACCTCGACGACGCGGGCGACCTCGACGACGGTGCGGACCTCGACCGCGACGACGGCGCCCCCCAGGGCACCCCGGCTTACCGGCTGATCAGGCGCGGCCGCTGCGGGCGCTGGCGAACCGGCTGCTACGGGCGGGTGTGACCTCCGCCAGGGGCGCCACCGGTACCGGCTTCTCGACCTCGTCCGGGTAGAGGCTGTGGGCGATGGCCTCGTCGTAGGAGATCACGCCCTCGCGCACGAGGTCCGAGAGCGACATCTCCAGCGTCATCATCCCCTGGCGCTGGCCGGTCAGGACGACGTTGCGGATCTGACGGGTCTTGCCCTCCTTGATGAGGTTCCGGACCGCGTTGTTGGCGACCAACACCTCGAAGGCCGCCACCCGGCCGCCGTCGACGCGGGGGATCAGCCGCTGGGAGATGACGGCGGCGAGCGAGCCGGCCAGCTGCACCCGAACCTGGGCCTGGCTCTCGGCCGGGAACACGTCGACGACCCGGTCGAGAGACTGCGCGGTGTCGTTGGTGTGCAGGCTGGCGAAGACCAGGTGCCCCGTCTCGGCGATGGTGAGGGTCGTCTGGATGCTCTCCGGGTCACGCATCTCGCCCACGAGCAGGACGTCGGGGTCCTCCCGCAGGGCGGAACGGAGCGCCCGGGGGAACGACCGGGTGTCGGCGCCGATCTCGCGCTGGCTGATGGCCGCCATCTTCGGCGTGTGCACGTATTCGATCGGGTCTTCGATCGTGACGATGTGGCAGGGACGCTCGGTGTTGACCCTGTCGAGGATCGACGCCATGGTCGTGGTCTTGCCGGAACCGGTCGGTCCGGTGACGAGCACGAAGCCCTGGGGCAGGGCGGCCACCACTTCGGCGATGGGGGGGAGCCCGAGGTCGTCGAACGTCGGGATGGCGGCGGGGATGAGCCGCAGGCACACGGCGACGGTGCCGCGGGTGTGGTAGGCGTTGCCACGGAAGCGGGCGATGCCCTGCCACTCGAAGGAGAAGTCGACCTCCTTGTCGTTGTGCAGGATGGTGAGCTGCTCGGGCGCCAGCAGGGCGGCGGCGATCTGCTCGGTCTCCTTCGGCTCCAGCTCGCCGTTCCCTTCGAGCGGACGGATGGCGCCGTCGACCCGGGCGAGCGGCGGCGAGCCGGCCCGGAAGAGCAGGTCGCTGCCGTTCATGTTCCACAGGGCGGTGAGCTGGCGCTCGACGAATGGTTTGGCGGCGTGCGCCATGGAAGGCTCCTTGGGTATGTGAGCGAGGGCGGCCGGGCGGGCGTCGCCCGGCTGCTCCCGAGAGATGGTCAGGGCGCCAGCAGCTCGGTCGGTGGATCGGCGCAGGCGGCGTCGAGCTTGTGGATGGAGTAGGTCGTCGAAGGCGAGACGTATGCGACCACGTCGTAGTACGTCGATGACCGGGCGATGAAGCCGTTGCTCTGGAGCTCGACCTGTGACTGTGCCCACGTGCCGGTCTGGGCGAAGTTCGTCTCCTGGGCGGTCATGAGCATGTGAAGGTCGGCGCTGCAGGCGGCAGTCTCGCCCTCGTCGGTGATCCCCCGCACCGAGAACACCACGATGGCGGCCAGGATGCCGAGGATGATGACGACGACCAGGAGCTCCACCAGCGTGAAACCCGACTCGTCTTGGCGTATGCGTTCGGAAAGCTTCTGGTACATGTCACCCCGCTCGTGATCAGTTGAGATCGGGTGCGACGACCCGGCACCGTGGCGGCACCGGGTCGTCGCCCTGGTCAGGATGAGGTCCGCCTACGGGGCGGTGCAGGGGTTCGGAGTGACGGCGGAGTCAACCACGATGAAGTACGGGTTCGTGGGGGTGGCGCCGGTCAGGCTGAGGTTGTAGTACTTCGACTCAGTCGTGATGAAGCCGGCGGTCTTGAGCGCCGCCTCGGTGGCGGCCCACGTGCCGTTCTGGGCGAAGTTGGCCTCCTGGGCCGTGGTCAGCATGTTGACGTCGGTCTTGCAGGCCGACGTCTGGCCCTTGTCGGTGATGCCTCGGACGGAGAAGACGACGATCGCAGCCAGGATCCCGAGGATCACGACGACGACGAGGAGCTCGACGAGGGTGAATCCCGACTCGTCTCGACGGACACGGTTGGACAGCTTCTGGTACATGGTGCCTTTCCCTTCTTGATGTGTTTGGTTTGGACTTACTGCGCTCGCCAGGACCGCACGGATGCGGTACGCGTTGGGTCATTGGCGACTTTCACGACCGCCGTTTGGACGGCCGCGATCTCGTCCGCCGTAGCCGGAGCTGCGATGGAAGTGAGAAGGAGGGTGCGGCGGCCGGAGGCTTGGACAGCCTTCTGGCCGGGAACACCGGGAACGATGGTGAGGGTGGAGGCGACCACCCCGCCGAGAAGGGGGGCGGTCGCGCCCGTGGTGATAGTCACCGGGGCGTTCGGGCTGTACACCAGCCCGTGGATGGCCGTCCGTCCCGTGATGGGGCTGGACGTGAGCGAAGTGAGTGCCGGGGCACTCCAGGCCCTGTACCCGGACCCTGTGGTGGGGACGGTGATGATGGAGATCCCGGGCGTGCCGTCGGCGGTGTCCGGCACACGGCTGTACAGCTCGACCTTGGCCGTGGACGTCACCGACACCCTCGCCGTCCCTCCGAGCACGATCGTCACACCCTTGCCGCTGGCCCGGGAGGCGGCGCCGGCCGTTGTGTCGTTGATTGTCGGGCAGCCGGCGCCGAGCACCGACGTCTCTCCGAGAGGGGGCGCTCCGCCGATCACCGTGCTGCTGGTGATGCCGAAGGAGGTGTCCTCGAAGTAGTAGACGCCGCTCTCCATGTAGACGTTGGGGCCGATGTCGGGGCCCGCAGCGGCGTTGTAGATGCCCGGGTGCCAGATCCGCCACGCCGCACCGGTCGACGCACATGTGACAGGGGTCGACGGGTCCCGAACGACGGTCGGCGCGGCCGGGAGAACGTGGGGGACGTCAGGCGTGCCCGCCGTGCTGCAGGAGCTGGTGTCCGGATCGGCGACGGTCAGGCCCGTCAACGTGAAGCCGGCGCAGGTGGCCTGCCCGCGGATCACGTCGGCGTTGGTGGTGGCGATGGGCGTGCCGGGGGTGATGTTGAGCGCGCCGCCGGCCCACACGTCCCCTCCAGTGATCCTGGGCCCCGCGCCAGGGGTCGTGACCAGACCGGCCGTGGTGATCACCGACCACTGCTGGGACGCCGGCGAGGCCGCGGCCCCAGCGAGAGCCCGGCAATACACCGTGACGTCGCGTCCGTCGATCTGAAGCGTCGACGTGAGCTCATGAGCATCGATATCGGTTCCGGGGCACGCCGAGTCTTCGGCACGGGCCTTCTGAACCGCGTACTCGAGTCCGCCGTCGGCCGCCATCAGCCGGTCGGCGCGGGCCCGGGTCGTGCCGGTCAACCGCATGTTGGTCGACACCTGGGAGAGGATGGCGGCGATGAAGACGCCGAAGAGCGAGAGAAAGGCCAAGGCGACGAGGAGTGCGGATCCCTGCTCGTCCCGGTGCTGGAGCCGCTGAATCATGCCGCCCTCCGGGTGCCCGAGACGGTGTACTGAGCGCTGAGGGAGTCGGTGACGGTGAGGGCGACCGTGCCATTGACGATCGATGCGCTGGCGGCGGTGACGTCGTGGGCCACGACGACCTGCTCGGCCATTGACGTGAGGACACAGCGGTTGCGGACGAGCGCGGTGTGCGTCCCAGTGGGGACGAGGCGGTAGTCGGAGGCGTACTCCGTGGGTGAGCCGTCCCACTCGCGCCAGGTGAGCAGGATGACGCGGGTCCCGTCGGCGGTCAGGCAGCCGGTGGCCGCCGGGTCCACCGTCGCCGCCGTGGCGCTGAGCGCGTCGGGCGGAAGGTAGTTGGTCAGCATCTGGCGGTCGGCCGAGGTCACGAGCACCCTTGCCGTGCGGTCGCTGGTCCGGAAGCCGACGAACATCGCGTTGGTGAGCGGGACGATGATGATGCCCAGCACGGCGACGACCATGAGCATCTCGACCAGCGTGAACCCGGCCTCCGAGCGAACACGCATGGACCGGCGGCTCATGACGGGTTCCGCTTTACGACGGAGACCGACTCGGTGGCCCGGCCGTCGGGTGTCGCCACCTGGACCTTGACGAGCTGGAGCTTGGGGTCGGGGGAGCAGGCGGAAGGGCCGAAGGTCAAGCCGTTCCAGTAGGTGACGCTCTGGACGGTGACGTAGGACGCCGTCCAACCGGCGGGCAGGGTCACGCCCGTGGCGGGGGCGTAGGAGCTGGAAGTGGCACACGGCACGTAGGCCTGGCTCTTGATCGAGTCCACTGCGCTCAGCAGCACGGTGTGGGCCTGGGCCTGCTTGCGGTGGTGGTCGGTGCCGATGATCGACGTGCCCATGGCCGCGACGATCGAGACGACGGCGATGCCCATGATGGCAACCGCCATGAGCAGCTCGACGAGGGTCATGCCGGCCTCGGACCGCACTGGGCGCGGAACGGTCATGTGATGTTCACCTGGTTGAAGATCCCGTACATGGCCGAGACCATGGCGATGGCGACAAAGCCGACGACGAGGCCGACGAAGACGATGATCGCCGGCTCGAACAGCGACGTGAGCTTCTTGAGCTTGTACTTCAGCTCCAGCCCGTAGAACTCGGCCGCCGTCTCCAGCTGCTGGTCGAGGGTGCCAGTCTCCTCGCCGACCCGCACCATCTGCTTGGCGACGCCCGGGAACAGGCCGGTGGCGTCGAGCGGCTCGGCCAGGCCCTCGCCGTTGATCATCTTCTCCCGTGCGCCGACGAGCGCGCTGCGGAACACCCGGTTGGCCGTGGTTTCCGTGGCGACGGTCATGGCGTCCGGCAGCGGCACGCCGGCCCGCACCATGGCGGAGAGGATCCGGCAGAACCGCTCGAGGATGGCGAAGCGGACGACGGAGCCGATCACTGCGACCTTGAGGATTGCCTTGTCCCGCTTCTGCTTCCCGCCCTCAGTGCGCAGGATGGCGATGGTCCCGACGACACTGACGACGATGAACAGGAGGATGGCCCACCAGTAGTTCCCGACGAAGCTGCCGAGGCCGATCATGATGCGTGTGGGGAGGGGCAGCTTGGCGTCGAAGGACGCGAAGAAGTCCTTGAACCGGGGAAGGACGAAGCCGGTGAGCACCGCCACCGTGACCAGGGCCATGACCATCACGATCCCTGGGTAGACGAGCGCCGAGGTGATGCTGCGCCGGGCCTCGAGGTCCCGCTCGATGTAGCCGGCCAGCTGGTCGAGCACGGCATCGAGCGAGCCCGTGAGCTCGGCCGAGCGGAGGATGTCGATGTAGTAGCGGGGGAAGACGTCGGAGTGGGCGGCCATGGCGTCGGTGAACGTCTCGCCGCCGCGGAGAGCATCCGAGACTTCAATGAGCACCTTCTGGAACCGCTCGTTGCTCGCCTCCTCGGCGATGACGTTCACCGCGTCGACGATCGGCACGCCGGCGCGCACGAAGGCCCCCAGCTGGCGGGAGAAGTGCATGACCTCCTCGCGCTTCACCTTCTTCTTGGTGAGCTCCATGTGGAGCAGGTCCTTGTGCTCCTTGAGCTTCACCTCGATGAGGCGCATGTCCGTCAGCTGGCCCTGGGCCCGGTACTGGCTCTCGGCGTCGACGCGACCCTTGGCCTTCTTGCCTTCGAGGGTGAGCGCCTTGTATGCGTAGGTCGTCACGGTCCAGCTCCTAAGCCACGTAGATCGTTCGGAGGATTTCGGCGATGGTGGTCACGTCTTCGCTCACCAGGCGGAGGCCCTCGTCGCGGAGCGTCCTCATCCCACTGGAGATGGCGAAGGAGCGGAACTCGTCCGCGTCGGCACCGCGCACGATGAGCTTGCGGAGCTGCTCGTCGATGACGAGCACCTCGTAGACCCCGATGCGCTCCTGGTAGCCGGTGTGGGTGCAGAAGTTGCATCCCGCGCCGTGGAAGAACTCCTTCTTCCGCGGCCCGTCGGCCTGGGCGTAGAACGCCAGCTCCTCGGGTGACGGCGTGAAGGGCACCGCGCACGCCTCGCAGATCTTGCGGACCAGCCGCTGGCCGACGACGGCGAGGACGGAGCTGGCCACGAGGAAGTTCTCGATGCCCATGTCGAGGAACCGGAGGAGCGCGGCCACCGCGTCGGTGGCGTGGATCGAGGAGAGGACGAGGTGGCCGGTCAGGGCGGATTGCACCGCGATGCGGGCCGTCTCGACGTCACGCATCTCGCCGACCAGGATCACGTCGGGATCCTGGCGGAGGATCGACTTGAGGCCGCCGGCGAAGGTGATGTCGGCGGTCTGGTTGATCTGGGTCTGGTTGATGCCGGCGACGACGTACTCGACCGGGTCCTCGACGGTCATGATGTTGCGCTCGGGCGTGTTGATCTCCGCCAGCGCGGCGTAGAGCGTCGTGGTCTTGCCGCTGCCCGTCGGGCCGGCGCAGACGACCATTCCGAACGGCGAGCGCACCATGCGGGACAGCACGCCGTGAGGCTCCGGCGGGATGCCGAGCTGGCCGAGCTTGTAGAGGCCGCGGGTCTTGTCCAGCAGCCGGAGCACTGCGGTCTCGCCCCGGATCGTGTTGCCGGTGGCCACCCGCACGTCGAGCTCCCGCCCGTCGATCATCGTGGTGAACTGCCCGTCCTGCGAGCGCCGCCGCTCGACGATGTTCATCGAGGCCATGATCTTGATGCGGCTGATCAGCGTCGGCCCCATGGCCGACGGCAGCGACAGCACGTCGTTGAGGGTGCCGTCCACCCGGTAGCGCACGCGCACCCGGTCGCCCTGGGGCTCGATGTGGATGTCGGAGGCCCGGTCACGCAGAGCCTGGGTGACGATGGCGTTGACGACCTCTACGACCGGCGCGTCGGGCTCCTCGACACGGTCGACGGCGACGCCGGCGGCCTGCCGGTTCGACGCCGCGGCCTCGAAGGCACGGACGTGGCGGTCGAGGGAGTCGATGGCGCTGTAGGAGGCGTCGATGGCCCGCAGGATGTCGGTGCGGGGCGCGAGGAGGAAGGTGGGGGGGCAGCCCGACCGCCGAGGCGATCCTGGCCTGCACCTTGCCGTCGGGCATGTCCGCCACGGCGATCTCGATGCTGCCGGGGACCTCGCGGACCGGGATGGCGACCAGCTCACGGGCCATGGCCTCGGGCATGCGGGCCAGCGCCTCGCGCTGCGGCGACTGGTGGCGCAGGTCGACGACGCCGACCCGCTGCTTGGCGGCGGCGGCGGTCGTGGCGGCGCGCTCGTCGAGCTCAACTTGGTCGGACGGCGCCGGCGCAGCAGGGGCGGCAGGAGCGGGGGGCCGGCGGGCCGGCGGGGCGGCGGGGCGCAGCACCGGGCGCGGCGTGGTGCGGGCGGCGGGCGGAGAGGTGGATCCCTCGCTCAGACGGCGGGCGGCCTCGCTGAGGAGGGCCCGGGTGTCGCCGGTCGCCGGAGGGCGGGCCGGCAGCCGGCGCGCGGGCCGGTCGGCTTCGACGGCCACGGCGCGCTCGCTCGGCGGAATTTCTCGTCGGAGCGGCCTCATTGCCCCTCAACTCCCGGGTGTGTCGTGCCGAGGAGGTTCCCCGGGAACACGGGAGAAAGGTACGAGCGCAAGATCAACGGACGCCCAACCAGAGGACAACAATCCGCCATTCCGACCTCCGCCGGCCGAAGGGGCAGGTCACGTCGGTTGCGACCGGCAGGAGCCGACTGTTGCCGGTCTGTGTGGGCCGCCAGTGCAAGAACCCTGGCTTCTGCGGTCTCCGTCATCGCTCCCGATCCCTCCGACCCCGTCGGTGGAGTTCAAGGGAAATATCGACCCCGATCGGTAGGGGCCTGAGAGTGCAATTGCACTATTCTCGGCTGGCGCCCGGATGACGATGACCCGCCGGCCGGCGGGACGGCTAGTC
>JAHFUP010000081.1 GCA_023265025.1 Acidimicrobiia bacterium
TTCGTTCGCTTCGCTCACTCCATTCGGTCGAAGTGATCGTGCTCCGGCGGGCGAGCGGAGCTCGCGCCGCCTCCGCCCTGTCCCTCCCTCGTCTCCGCGGCCGGAGGGGCCGCCTTCGGCGGCGACGGCGGCCACGGACGGGAAACCCCACGAACGCGGCGAACGTTTGTGGTCAGGGCACTAGCAGTGGATCTTGCGACGTCGGTCGGCTCGGTCCGCCTGGCCAACCCGGTCATGACCGCGTCGGGCACCGCCGGCCATGGCGCCGAGCTGGCTCGCTACATGGCCCTGTCGTCGCTCGGTGCGGTCGTGGTCAAGTCGTTGTCTGCGGAGGCGTGGGCGGGGAACCCGGCGCCCAGGGTCACTGAGGTCGACGCCGGCATGCTGAACAGCGTCGGCCTCCAGAACCCGGGCGTCGAGGCGTGGCTGGAGGACGAGCTGCCGGCGCTGCTGGCCACCGGCGCCACCGTGGTCGCCAGCATCTGGGGGTTCACCGTCGAGGCCTACGAGAAGGCGGCGACTGCGCTGGCCGACGCCCCGCCCGAGGTCGTGGCCGTCGAGGTGAACCTGAGCTGCCCCAACGTGGAAAGCAGACGGTCGATGTTCGCCCACTCGCCGGCGCTGACCGCCGAGGCCATCGCCGCCACCGCGGGCTGCCGCCGGCCCCGGTGGGCCAAACTGAGCCCGAACGTCACCGACCTCACCGAGATCGCCATCGCGGCCCTGGAGGCCGGCGCAGAGGCGCTCACGCTGGTCAACACGGTCATGGGCATGGCGATCGACGTCGACACGGGCAGGTACCGCCTTGGCGCCGGCGGCGGGGGCCTTTCGGGGCCGGCGATACGCCCGGTGGCGGTGCGGGCTGTGCACGATGTGTGCGCCGCGTTTCCGGACGCGAGCGTCGTGGGCGTCGGTGGGGTGGCGACCGGGGAGCATGCGGTGGAGCTGCTCATGGCCGGCGCGTCGGCCGTCCAGGTCGGCACCGCGACGTTCGCCGACCCCCGGGCGCCGACCCGGGTGCTGTCCGAATTGGAGCGGTGGTGCCGGCGCCATGGTGTGCGGCGCGCCGCCGATCTGGTAGGGAGGGTCCGTGCAGACACGTGACCAGCTGGTGCTCGCCCTCGACCTCGACGACCTGGTGCCGGCGCTCCGCCTGGCGCGTGAGCTGCAGCCGTGGTTCAAAACCGCCAAGGTGGGCCTCGAACTGTTCAGCGCATCGGGGCCCGACGCGGTGAGCGCGGTGGCCGACCTCGGGTACGACGTGTTCCTCGACCTGAAGCTCCACGACATCCCCACCACCGTGCGGCGGGCGGCCCGGGTCATCGGCGCGCTGGGGGCCTCGTACCTGACCCTGCACGCCCGGTCCGGGCCCACCATGCTGCGGGCCGGCGTCGAAGGGCTCCGGGAGGGCGCCGAGGCGGCCGGCCTGCCCCAGCCCGTCGCCCTGGCCGTCACCATCCTCACCAGCGACGGCGACGCCCCGGCCCACATCCTCGGCCACCGGGTGGCCGCCGCCGTCGAGTCCGGCTGTGGCGGGATGGTGGTCGCCGCCGACGACGTCCGGGAGGCCAAGCAGCTCGCCCCCCGCCTCCTGGCGGTGGTGCCCGGCATCCGCATGCCGTCGAACGACGCCCACGACCAGGCCCGCCCGGCCACGCCGAGCCACGCCATCGGCCTCGGCGCCGACCTGCTGGTGATCGGCCGGACGGTCACCAGCGCCAAGGATCCCCGCGCCGCGGCCGAGTCGCTGATCGAGTCGCTCGAGGCCGACGGCTAGTGCCTCGACCTCATTCGTTCGCTTCGCTCACTCCATTCGGTCGAAGTGATCGTGCTCCGGCGGGCGAGCGGAGCTCGCGCCGCCTCCGCCCTGTCCCTCCCTCGTGTCCGCTGCCGGAGGGGCCGCCTTCGGCGGCGACGGCGGCCACGGACGGGAAACCCCACGAACGCGGCGAACGTTTGTGGTCAGGGCACTAGCACCCAGGACGTATCAGGCGCGCCGCCACCGGACTCTGTTCCACGAGGCCGTCCGGCCTTGATTGAACGGGGGACGACATGGCGACTGCAGGCGACCTTCGGCCGCGTCCGGTGTACGAGCACGAGACGCCGGAACGGGGCGACATCCACTTCGCCGTCGGGTTCGGAAAGGGCAGTGCCACCGTGTCACGGATCATCGCCGCGGGGACGGCGAGCCGGACGAACCATGTCGGCGTCATCACCAAGGTCGCCGGCAACCGCTGGGACCTCGTGGAGGCCCTGGGCAAGGGGGTGGTCCGCACCGAGCGCCGGCAGGCGCCGATCTCGACCGTGCTCCGGCTCTCCGACGACCCCGCGGTTCGCGAGCAGGTGGCCACCACCGCCGAGTCCCACCTCGATCCCCACATCGGCTACGACTGGGCCACCATCGCCCGGATCGTGTTTGTCGGCCTGGTCGGGCGCATCCCGTTCTTCGTCGTCCCTCTGCTCGTGGCGCCGCCCATCGCCCGCTACGTCGACCCCGTCTGGGTCGCCCCCGCCGTCGCGGTGGCCCTCATGGCGGTGCTCTACCGGGCGCGCGCCGTCCTCTTCGCGGTGGCCATGGCCACCCCCTGGCCCGATCAGAAGGACCGCATGATCTGCTCCGAGCTCGGCCGCCGGGTGATCGAGGAGGTGTTCGGGGCGGGCGCCGTTCCGGGCCTGGCCCGCATCACGCCGATCTCCATGACGTCGCCGGGCGACCTCTTCCAGGAGCTGCTGTTCCGGCGGGACTACGGCTCGGCGGCGGGGCCGGTGCGGCTGGCGTCGGCCGAGCAGGGCGCGGCGTAGGTCGCGGCCCAGCCACCCGGCGAGGTCGTGCGCTATCGTGCGCGGCATGCCGCTGCCGCCCGCGCTATCGCCCGACGAGCGCTCGGCGGCGCTCGCCAAGGCCGCTGCCGCCCGCCGTCAGCGGGCGGAGCTGAAAGAGAAGCTCAAGATGGGCTCCACGACGTTGAAGGAGCTCCTCGAGCAGGCCGAGCGCGACGAGGTCGTCGGGAAGATGAAGGTCGTCACCGTCCTGGAGTCGCTTCCCGGTGTGGGCAAGGTCCGCGCCCGGCGAATGATGGAGCAGATCGGCATCAGCGAGGCCCGGCGGGTCCGCGGCCTGGGCGCCCAGCAGCGTGAGTCGCTGCTCAAGGCGTTCCCCGCCGACGCCTGACCCCGACCGGTTGATATTCGTCATCGCCGGCCCGTCCGGCGTGGGCAAGGGGTCCATCGCATCGGCCCTTTGCCGGCGGCTTCCGAACCTGTGGCTGAGCCGATCGTGGACCACCCGTCCCGCCCGGCAGGGGGAACCGGCAGACGCGTACGTCTTCGTCGACCGGGCCACCTTCGACGCCCGCGTCGCGGAGGGTGGGTTTCTGGAGTGGGCCGAGGTGTTCGGGAACCGTTACGGCACGCCGTGGCCCGAACCGCCGGCCGGCGAGGACGTGCTGCTGGAGATCGACGTCCAGGGCGCCGAGCAGGTTCGGGACCGCCATCCCGACGCAGTGGTCGTCTTCATCGAGGCGCCGTCGCGTCGGGCCCAGGAGGCGCGCCTGCGGGGTCGGGGCGACCCCGAGGAGCTCATCGCCCGCCGCCTGGCCGCCGCGCCCGAGGAGGAGCTGGTGGGCCGGGATCTGGCCGATCACATCGTCGTGAACGACGACCTTGGCCGGGCGATCGAGGAGGTCGCTGCTATTCTGGAATCCCGCCGCCGATAGCTAGGCGAACGTTTTCGAGGAGACCAGTGTCTGAGCGCGCCACCATGATCCACCCGGCCATCGAGAGCCTGCTCGACAAGGTGGACTCCAAGTTCAGCCTGGTCAGCCTGGCCGCCAAGCGGGGTCGCCAGATCAACTCCTACTTCAGCCAGCTCGGCGAGGGCCTGGGCGCCATCGTGCCTCCGCAGGTCGCCTCGGTGTCCCGCAAGCCGCTCTCCATCGCCCTCGAGGAGATCGCGGCCAGCAAGATCACCTTCACCCGCACGGAAGAGGCCGAGGACGCGATGAAGTGACCGGCGGATCCCAACGGGATTTGTCGGAAGTGGACAACGGCGGTAGGCGGGTGGTGCTGGGCGTCACGGGGAGCATCGCCGCGTACAAGGCGGTCGAGGTCTGCCGCCGGCTTGTCGACGCCGGCTTCCATGTCTCGCCGGTGATGACGGCGGACGCCACGCGGTTCCTAGGCGCCGCGACCCTGTCTGCACTGGGGTCGGAGCCGGTGCACGACTCACTGTGGTCGGACGCCGACCCCATCCCCCACACCGCATTGGCGCGGTCGGCGGACGTGATCCTGGTGGCGCCGGCCACGGCCACCCTGCTGGCCAAGTACGCGGCCGGCATTGCCGACGACCTGCTCACCGCCACGCTGCTCGCCACCCGGGCGCCGGTGGTCGCCTGCCCGGCCATGCACGCCGAGATGTGGGAGCACCCGGCGACGGTCGACAACGTCGCCACCCTGCGCCGGCGGGGTGTCGTGGTGGTCGAGCCCGGCGTCGGACGGCTGGCGGGCGGCGACGAGGGCGCCGGCCGCCTGGCCGACATGGAGGAGATTCTGGCCGCGGTCGATCGCGTCCTCACCCCCCAGGATCTGGCCGGCCGGACCGTGCTCGTCACCGCCGGCGGCACCCGGGAACCGATCGACCCCGTGCGGTTCGTCGGCAACCACTCCTCGGGCAAGCAGGGTGAGGCGCTCGCCTCAGAGGCCGCGGTTCGGGGCGCCACCGTGACGCTGGTCACGGCGGCCGACCGTCCGGCGCCGGCCGGCGTCACCGTCGTTCGGGTCGACACTGCGGCTGAGATGGAGTCCGCCGTGCTGGAGCGGGCCGCCACCGCCGACGTGGTGGTCATGGCCGCCGCCGTCGCCGACTTCCGTCCGAAGGCGCCGGCCGGCGAGAAGCTGCGCAAGGCCGACGGCGTGCCCGACATCGTCCTGGAGCCCACGACTGACGTCTTGGCCGAGCTCGGCCGGCGCAAGCGCCCGGGTCAGGTGCTCGTCGGCTTCGCGGCGGAGACCGGCGCGGTGCGGGCCGGCGCCGAGGACAAGCTCCGTGGCAAGCACCTCGACCTGGTCGTCGCCAACGACGTGACCGCCCCGGGCGCCGGCTTCGGCCACGACACCAACGCCGCCACCCTGCTCGACGCCGGCGGCCGCTGGACCGATGTCGGGCTCACGAGCAAGCGGGAGCTGGCCCGGATCGTGCTCGATGTGGTGTGGGCCCGGCTTTCGAGACAGGATTGAGCGCCGAGCCAAGGGAGGCACATGAGTAGCGGGTACACGTTCACGTCGGAGTCGGTCACCGAGGGTCATCCGGACAAGATGGCCGACCAGGTCTCCGACGCCATCCTCGATGCCATCCTGGCCGAGGACCCGATGGGTCGGGTCGCCTGCGAGAGCCTGCTCACCACCGGCCTGGTGGTCGTCGCCGGCGAGATCACGACGTCGGCCTACGTCGACATCCCCAAGATCGTCCGCAAGACGATCTGCGACATCGGCTACGACCGGGAGTCCTACGGCTTCGATGGGAACACCTGCGGCGTCATCACCGCCATCGACGAGCAGTCGCCTGACATCAGCCAGGGCGTGACCACGGCGTACGAGGTCCGCACCGGGAAGAGCGGCGAGGACGACATCAACGCCCAGGGCGCCGGCGACCAGGGGATGATGTTTGGCTACGCCTGCGACGAGACCGACGATCTCATGCCCATGCCGATCTGGCTGGCCCACCGGCTGGCCCAGCGCCTCGCCGAGGTGCGCAAGGCCGGCGTCATGCCGTACCTGCGGCCCGACGGCAAGACCCAGGTCACCATCGACTACCAGGACGGCCGGCCGGTCAAGCTGCGCACCGTCCTGATCTCCAGCCAGCACCAGCCCGGCCTCGACACCGAGACGCTGCTGAAGCCTGACCTGGCCGAGCACGTCATCCACCCGCTCCTGCCGCCGGAGTTCGCCAACGACAAGTACACGCTGCTGGCCAACCCAACCGGGGCCTTCGAGCTGGGCGGCCCCCACGCCGACACCGGCCTCACCGGCCGCAAGATCATCGTCGACACCTACGGCGGCGCCGCCCGCCACGGTGGCGGGGCGTTCTCGGGCAAGGACCCCTCCAAGGTCGACCGTTCCGCGGCCTACGCGGCCCGTTGGGTGGCCAAG
Source organism: Acidimicrobiia bacterium (assembly GCA_023265025.1). GTDB lineage: Bacteria > Actinomycetota > Acidimicrobiia > Acidimicrobiales > AC-14 > CADCTB01. The sequence continues at coordinate 6,148 of JAHFUP010000081.1, forward strand.
CACATCGTGGCCTCCGGCGCAGCCCGCCGTTGTGAGATCCAGGTCGCCTACGCCATCGGCGTGGCCCGCCCCGTCTCGATCATGGTCGAGACGTTCGGTACCGAGACGGTCGACCCCCTGAAGATCGCCAAGATGGCCGACGAGGTGTTCGACCTCCGCCCGGCCGCCATCATCCGCGACCTCGACCTGCGCAAGCCGATCTATCGCCGCACCGCGGCCTACGGCCACTTCGGGCGCTCCGAGAAGGAGTTCACGTGGGAACGCCTCTCGCGCCTGGAGGACGTGAAGCGGGCGCTCGACCTGTAGCGCCTCAAATCGCCCGGGTCCTCCCGGACCTCCCGTTCGACAAGGTCTTCGACTACCTCATCCCCGACGATCTGGCGTCGCAGGTCCGGGTGGGGACGATGGTGCGCGTCGCCTTGCAGGGTCGGCGCATCGGCGGGTGGGTCGTCGGGCTGGCCGAGGAGGCCAGCACCGACCGGCCGCTGCGCCCGCTGGCCAAGGTCACCGGCTGGGGGCCGCCGGCCGAGGTGGTGACCCTGGCCCGCTGGGCGGCGTGGCGGTGGGCCGGCCGCACCGCCCAGCTCCTCGGCACCGCCTCGCCGCTGCGGGCGGTTCGGGCCCTGCCGTCGGTCACCCCGTCCGCGCCCCGGGCACCGGCGCCGGCCCTGCCGTCGGTCACCCCGTCCGCGCCCCGGGCACCGGCGCCGGCCCTGCCGTCGGTCACCCCGTCCGCGCCCCGGGCACCGGCGCCGGCCGCCGGCGTCACCGTCGTCCGCATCCCGCCGGCCGGCGACGTCCTGCCCGTCGTGCTCTCCGCCGCCGGCCACGGCGACGCCCTGGTGCTGGCGCCGTCGCATTCGGCCGCCGGACTCCTCGCCGCCCGGCTGCGGCACGAGGGCCACCGGGTGGCCCTCGTGCCCCATGACTGGGCGCTGGCCGCCGCCGGCGGCTGCGTGGCCGTCGGCTCCCGGGCCGGCGCCTGGGCGCCCCGCCCCCACCTCGGCGCGGTGGTCGTGGTCGACGAGGGCGACGAGGCCTACCAGGAGGAGCGGGCGCCGACGTGGAATGCCCGCGACGTGGCCGTCGAACGGGCGCGGCGGGCCGGCGTCCCGTGTGTGCTGACGTCGCCCGCCCCGTCGCTCGATGCGCTGGCATACGGCCCGCTGGTCACGCCGTCGCGCACCGAGGAGCGCGGCGGGTGGCCCGTCCTCGACGTCGTCGACCGCCGGCCGGAGCCGCCGGGATCGGGGCTCTACTCCTCACGCCTGGTGGCCCTGGCCCGGCAGGCCGAACCGGGCGCCCGCCTGATCTGCGTGCTGAACCGCAAGGGCCGGGCCCGTCTGCTGGCGTGTGCCGCGTGCCGGGAGCTGATCCGCTGCGAGGCCTGCGGTGCCGCAGTCGACGGGGTGGACGAGGGCCTGGCCTGCCGGCGCTGCGGCACCGTCCGGCCCAGGATCTGCCTGGCCTGCGGCGGCACCCGGCTGGCGACGCTGCGGGTCGGCGTCACACGGGCCCGGGAGGAACTGGAGGCGCTGGCCAACCGGCCGGTGGCCGAGGTGTCGGCGGATACCGCCGCCGGCCCGCCGCCGGCGGACGTGCCGATCCTCGTGGGCACCGAGGCCGTTCTGCACCGGGTGGCAGCCGCCCGGGCGGTGGCCTTCCTCGACTTCGACCAAGAGCTTCTCGCCCCTCGCTACCGGGCGGCCGAGGCGGCCCTGGGCATGCTGGCGCGGGCGGCCCGACTGGTCGGGGGCCGGGCCGGGGGAGGGCGGCTCATGGTGCAGACCCGCATGCCCGGCCACGAGGTGATCGACGCCGCCCTGCACGCCGACCCCTCCCGCCTGGCCGTCGTCGAGGCCGCCCGCCGAGCCGCGCTCCGTTTCCCGCCCGATACCGCGGTGGCCGCCGTCTCGGGCCAGGGTGCGCCGGCCTTCGTCGCCGCCCTGCCGCCGGCGAGCGGGCTCGAAGTGCTCGGCCCGGCCGATGGCCGGTGGCTGCTCCGGGCGCCCGGCCACAGGACGCTGTGCGACGCCCTGGCCGCGACGCCCCGCCCGGCGGGGCGCCTCAGGATCGAGGTCGATCCCCTCCGGGCCTAATGGCCCCGTCAGGCCACTGGTCGGTCCTCGCGTGCGCCGTGCCGTGGCCGATACTCTCGGGCTATGGCCGTGTACCCCATCCGCACGTTCGGCGACCCCGTCCTGCGCCTGCCCTGCGTCGAGGTCACCGAGTTCGACGCCACGCTCCGCAAGTTGGCCGACGACATGCTGGAGACCATGTACGCCGCCCCGGGCGTCGGCCTGGCGGCCAATCAGATCGGGGTGCAGAAGCGGCTGTTCGTCTACGACATCGGCGACAGTCCGGGCGTCATCGTCAACCCGGTCCTTTCCGCCCACCTCGGCGAGTGGGAGTACACCGAGGGCTGCCTCTCGGTGCCGGACCTGCACTGGGAGATCGTGCGCTTCAAGGAGGTCCACGTCGACGGCCTCGACGTCGACGGCAACCCGATCTCTCTGGACGGCGACGATCTGATGGCGCGCATGCTCCAGCACGAGGTCGACCACCTCGACGGGCGGCTCCTTCTCTCCCACCTCGACCGGCGCCAGCACAAGGAGGCCATGCGGGCCCTGCGCCGGCGGGCCATGGGGCTCTCCGACGACGAGCGCGAGCCGGTCGGGTAGGCATCGCCCTGCGACTCGCCTATCTCGGCACGCCCGACGTCGCCGTCGCGCCCCTGCGGGCCCTGGTCGACGCCGGCCACGACATCGCCGTCGTCGTCACCCGACCGGACAAGAAGCGGGGGCGAGGCGGTGCGCTGCTGCCCAGCCCGGTGAAGGCGGCCGCCCTCGAGCTCGGTCTCCCCGTCACCCATGCGGTGGACGACGTGATCGGCGCCGGCGCCGAGCTCGGCGTCGTCGTGGCCTACGGGCGGCTGATCAAGCCCCACGTCCTCGACGTGCTGCCCATGCTCAACCTCCACTTTTCGCTCCTGCCGCGGTGGCGGGGGGCGGCGCCCGTCGAGCGGGCCATCCTCGCCGGCGACCCGGTGACCGGCGTCTGCGTCATGGCCCTCGAGGAGGGGCTCGACACCGGGCCGGTCTACGCGTGCGAGGACCGGGCTATCGGTGAGGAGGAGACGCTCGACGAGGTGCGCACCGCGCTCACCGGCACCGGCACCCGGATGCTCGTCGACCTGCTGGCGAGGGGGCTCCCGCAGCCGCAACCGCAGGTGGGCGAGCCCACGTACGCGGCCAAGATCGAGCCCGCGGAGCACCACCTCGACTGGTCCCGGCCGGCGGTCGAGCTGCACCGCGTCGTCCGGCTCGGCCAGGCCTGGACGACGTTCCGGGACCGACGGCTGCGGGTGCTGCGGAGCCGACTGGCGCCCGACGGGCAGCTGGCCGCCGGTGAGCTGGACCCCGCCCGCTTGCTCGTCGGGACCGGCGCCGGCGCCCTGGAACTGGTCGACGTCCAGCCCGAGGGCAAGGGCCCACAGGCTGCGACTTCCTGGCGCAACGGCGCCCGCCTTTTGCCCGGCGAACGCTTCGAATAAACCACAGGACAGCGGTTTCTTGCGGTTCGCCGGTGGGGTAGGACCCCGTCGCCGGCGGGCCGAACGAAGGGAGCCGCAACATGGCGAATGCCGCCGAAGGATTGAGCCCAGAAGACCTCGAGGCCCAGCACGCACTTGCGCTCCCAGAGCGCGAGGCCATGTCGAAGATCGGCATCGGCGCAGGTTCGGGCATCGACAACTTCGCCATGCCCATCAACGAGGCGACGGCGATGAACATCGGCTCGGAAGACTCCATCGCCATCGCCGATGCCGACCAGATCATGATCATCAACCAGGTCGACCAGGACTGAGGAGACGCCCCAAGATGACTGAGCACGCAGAACTGTCCGCCGCTGACCTCGACGCCGAGTCGGTCGCCGCACTGCCCGACCGTGAGGCCATGTCGCTGTTGGATCTCAACGTCAACCTCGACCTGGCCCTCGACCTGGCCGCGCCCATCGACGCCGCCATCGCGGCCAACGCCAACGTGGCCGCACCTATCGACGCCGCCGTTGCCGCCAACATCGCCTCTGTCGGGTCCGAGGCCACCGCCGTCGCCGACCAGGACTCGACGATCATCCAGGACCTCGACGGCACGGCCATCGCCACCGCCGACCAGGACGCAACCATCACGCAGTAGTTGGTTCCAGCTCTCGCTGGCCCAGCCCTTCCCAAAGGAGAACGAATGACTGAATCCAAGGCGGGCATGAGCGCGGCCGAGCTCGAGTCCCAGGACGTCACCGCCGTCCCCGACCGCGAGGCCATGTCGCTGCTCGGCGACTCGCTCGACCCCTCCGTCCTTCTCAACACGTCGCTGCTCAATGTCGACCTCGACCTGGCCGCGGACATCGACGTCGCCGCGCCGATCGACGCCGCGGTGGCCGCCAACGCCAACGTCGCCGCTCCCATCGACGCCGCCGTGTCGGCCAACGTGCTCTCGGTCGACTCCGACGCCCAGGCGCTGGCTGCGCAGGACTCGATCATCGCCCAGGACCTTGACGGCACCGCGGTGGCCACGGCCATCCAGGACGCCGGCATCGACCAGGGTGGCAGCGCGGTCGCCGGCTGAGTCGTTGGCGCAACAACTGAACACCGCTCCCGGCGCCGGGTCCGAAGCGACAACGGTTCTGGCGCCGGAGCGGAGCTCGGGCCCCGACGTGCCCGAGCTCGCCACCGGCGTCGACCTGATCGGCGAGTACCAGGCGTCGGGTTACAAGGAGGCGCCGTGCCTGGTCCGCCGGGCTGACGGGCAGACGATCCAGCTCACCCCACTCCTCTACGCCCTGGTCGAGGTGATCGACGGCCGACGCAACACCACCGAGCTGGCCGAGGCCCTCGCCGCCCGCATCGACCGGGCGGTCAGCGACGACAACGTGCGCTACCTGCTGGCCGACAAGCTCCGGCCCGCCGGCCTGGTCAAGGACGAGCAGGGGCGCGACCCCGACGTCAAGAAGGCGAACCCGCTGCTGGCCCTGCGGTTCCGGCTGAAGCTGGCCGACGAGCACCGGACAAACCGCCTGACCGCGCCGTTCGCCATCCTGTTCCGCCCGTGGGTCGTCGCACCGGTCGTGGCCGCGTTCATTGCCGTCGTCGGCTGGACGGTCTTCGTCAAGGGGCTGGGCGGTGGCGCCCGCCAGCTACTCTATTCGCCGCCGCTGATGCTGCTGTCGTTCGCCCTGATGATCGCGTCGGCGTCGTTCCACGAGTTCGGTCACGCCGCCGCGTGCCGGTACTCCGGCGGGAAGCCCGGGGGCATGGGCTGTGGCATCTATCTCGTGTGGCCGGCGTTCTACACCGACGTCACCGACGCGTACCGGCTCGACCGGAAGGGCCGGCTGCGGACCGATCTCGGTGGGCTGTACTTCAACGCCATCTTCGCCGTCGCCACCTTCGGGGTGTGGGCGGTCACCGGCGTCGACGCCCTCCTGGTGATGATCCCCCTGCAAGTGTTGCAGATGCTGCACCAGCTGCTGCCGTTCGTGCGGATGGACGGCTATCACATCCTCTCCGACCTGGTCGGTGTCCCCGACCTGTTCGCCCGGATCAAGCCCACGCTGCGCGGCCTGGTGCCGTGGAAGAGGACCGGCGACAAGGCCCAGGTGCTCAAGCCGTGGGTGCGAGTCGTCGTGTGCCTGTGGGTCCTGACGGTCGTGCCGCTGCTCCTCTTCAGCCTCCTGATGGCCGTCATCTCCGCGCCACGTTTGGTCGCCACCAGCTGGGACTCGCTCGGCCTGGAGTGGCGCGTCGTCAACAAGGCGTTCGGCGGGGGTCAGTGGGCGGACGCCGGCGTGGGCGTGCTCGGCCTGATCGCTATCACCCTCCCGGTCGCCGGCACGGGATACTCCCTGTTGCGGTTCGGGCGCCGCGGCGGGACGTGGGCGTGGACGAGCGCGGGCAACGTGCGTTTCGGCCGGCCGGGGCTGGCCTTGGCCACTCTTGTCGTCGCCGCCGGCGCTGCGTACACGCTGTGGCCGAACGGCGAGTACCGGCCCATCCAGCCCGGTGAGCGGGGCACGGTCGCCGAGGCGTTCAAGGCGGTGTCGGCCATCCCCTCCGGCCGGCCGGCCCTGACCGCCCAGCGTCAGGATGACCTCGGGGGGGCGCCGGCCAAGGCGTGGACGCTCGACGGGAACGACACGACCGGGTCCTCGCCGACGACCACCGTCCCGGTCGCCACCTCGGCGCCGGCGACGACCAAGGCGCCCGCCGCGTCGACCACGACCACCATCGCCAGCTCGACGTCGACATCCACCGTCTCGACGTCAACTTCCGTCCCCAGAACCACCACCACCGTCCCCTGAACCAGGAGCATCAACCCGTGAACCGCAACGCTCGAGTTCTGCTGTCGTCCCTCGTGGCTGCGGCCGTCCTGCTGGCCCCTACCGGCGCCGGCGCCAGCGACCAGAACATCGCCGTCGCCACCAACGTCACCGACGGCACCGGGGTTGTCGACGCCAGCGTCGACTTCCGCGTCGCCGCCAACGGCGTCGTCGACGAGGAGAACGTCGCATACGCCGCGGCCAGCTGCGTCGACTGCCAGGCGGTCGCCGCCGCCTTCCAGATCGTCCTGGTCACGCGCGACTACGACACGTTCGTGCCGTACAACGAAGCCTTCGGTGCCAACGTCGCCTGCGACCGGTGCCTGAGCTGGGCGTCGGCCAAGCAGATCATCGTGGTCTCCGACGGTGCCGCATCCCTGACCGGAGCCGGCCACCAGCGCATGAGGGCGCTGGAGGAGTCCATCGAGGCGATCCAGCCCGACCTGCCCGGCATGTCACTGACCGAGGTGCAGGCCGTTCTCAACGCCGCCTTCGCCGAACTGCTGGACATCGCCCAGACCGAGATCCGTCGCACCGACGGTGGTCCCCAGGACGCGGAGGTGGTCGCCAGCCTGTCGTCGTAGCGACGACAGATGCGTACCATCGCACCGTGACGCACGCGGCCAAGGTCCTCACCGTCTCCGACGGGGTGGTGGCCGGCACCCGCGAGGACCGCTCGGGTCAGGCGCTCGTCGAGCGCCTCGTCGCCGAGGGGTACGACGTCGTCGACCGGCGGGTTGTAGCCGACGGCGTCGACGCGGTGGCCGAGGCGCTGGCGGATTTGGCGGGCGGCTTCTCCGGCCTGGTGGTGACCACCGGTGGTACCGGTTTCGGCCCCCGCGACCTCACGCCGGAGGGCACCCGCCTGGTGCTCGACCGGGAGGCGCCCGGGCTGGCGGAAGCGATGCGGCTCGCCAACCCGCCCAAGGGCCGCCTGTCCCGGGGCCTGGCCGGCACGATCGGCGAGTGCCTGGTCCTCAACACGCCCGGCTCCTCGGCCGGCGCCGTCGAGTCGCTGGACGCGGTGCTGGAGGTGCTGCCGCACGCCCTTGACCTCCTGGCGAACCGCCCGACCGGGCATCCACAGTGACGGGCGACGAGCACTACATGCGGCGGGCCATGTCCCTCGCCGCCTCGGTGCGGGGCACAACGTCGCCCAACCCCTGGGTCGGGAGCGTGGTGGAGCCCGGCGGGTTCGAAGGGGCGACCTCGGCCCCCGGCGGGCCACACGCCGAGGTCCACGCCCTTCGCGCCGCGGGCGCCAGCGCCCGCGGCGCCACCCTCTACGCCACGCTGGAGCCCTGCGCCCACACCGGCCGCACGGCTCCGTGTGTCGACCACATCGTCGACGCCGGCATCGCCCGTGTCGTCGTCGGCATCGAGGATCCCGACGAACGGGTGCAGGGCGCCGGCATCCGCGCCCTGCGGGCGGCCGGCGTCGCCGTCGACGTCGGCGTCTGCGCGGAGGAGGTCCGGGACCAACTCGCCCCGTACCTGAAGCACCGCCGGACCGGGCGGCCGTGGGTCGTCCTGAAGCTGGCCTCCAGCCTCGACGGCCGCATCGCGGCGCCGGATGGCTCCAGCCGCTGGATCACCGGTCGGGAGGCCCGGGCCGACGCCCACCGCCTCCGGGCCGAGTCCGATGCGGTCATCGTCGGCGCCGGCACCGTCCGCGCCGACGACCCCACGCTGACGGTCCGGCACGTCGACGGCCGGGACCCCCTGCGGGTCGTGCTCGGGCGGGCGCCGGCCGGCGCCAGAGTCCACCCTGCGCTGGAGCTCGACGGCGATCTCGGCGACGTCCTCGACGAATTGGGCCGCCGCGGCGTGCTCCAGGCCATGGTCGAGGGGGGCGCCACGGTGGCGGGGGACTTCCACCGCGCCGGCCTCGTCGACCGGTACGTGCTCTACATGGCGCCGGCGTTCTTCGGGGGCGACGATGCCCGGCCGCTCTTCGCCGGCGCCGGCGCCCCGACGATCGAGGATCTGTGGCGGGGCCGCGTCGTCTCCGTCGAACGGCTCGGCGACGACCTGCGGCTGGAATGTTCACCGGCCTGATCGAGGAGCTGGGCTCCCTGGCCGCCCGTCACCGGGCGCGCTTCACCTTCGCCGCCGAGCTGGTCACGACTGACGCCAAAATCGGCGACTCCATCGCGGTGAACGGGTGTTGCCTCACTGTCGTCGAGCTGGGCGCCGGGACCTGGGCGGCCGACGTGGTCGACGAGACGCTGTCCCGCACCACCCTCGGCGGGCTTGCGGCAGGGGACCCCGTCAACCTCGAACGCCCGGTCCGGCTGTCCGACCGCCTGGGCGGCCACGTCGTTCAAGGCCACGTCGACGGCGTGGGCGAGGTGGTCTCGCCGGCGCCCGACCTGGTCGTCGCCACCCCCGACACCCGCTACCTGGTCGAGAAGGGCTCGGTCGCCGTCGACGGCGTCAGCCTCACCGTCGCCGAGGTGGGGGAAGACCGCTTCCGGGTGGCGATCATCCCCCACACCGCCGAGGTCACCACCCTTGGGCGCCTCCGGGCCGGCGACGAGGTCAACGTGGAGTTCGACATACTCGCCAAGTACGTGGAGCGGTTGCTGCCAAGATGATGCCGTGCCCTTCGCGCCGATAGAGGAAGCTGTCGCCGCCATGGCGGCCGGCAAAGTCGTCGTGGTGGTCGACGATGCCAGCCGGGAAAACGAGGGCGACCTGGTGGTCGCGGCCGAGTTCGCCACGCCCGAGACCATCGCCTTCTTCCTGAACCACACCTCGGGCGTGATCTGCATGCCGATGGTCGGCGAACGGCTGGACGAGTTGGACCTCCCGCCCATGGTGATCGTCAACACCGAGAGCAACCGCACCGCGTTCACCGTGTCGGTCGACGGCAGGACCGGCACGACAACGGGCATCTCGGCCGCCGACCGGGCCGCCACCATCGCCGCGCTCATCGACCCGGCGACCCGTCCCAACGACCTGGCCCGCCCCGGGCACGTCTTCCCCCTCCGCGCCCGCGAGGGCGGCGTCCTGAACCGGGCCGGCCACACCGAGGCGACGGTGGACCTGTGCCGGATGGCCGGGTTGATCCCCGCCGGCGTGCTGTGCGAGGTCGTCAGCGCGGACAAGCAGTCGATGGCCCGTCTGCCCGAGCTCGAGCAACTCGCGGCCACGCACCGCATGCCGCTTATCAGCATCGCCGACCTCATCCGGTTCCGGCGCCAGCGGGAGAAGCTGGTGCGGCGGGTGGCGGAGGCGACCCGGATGCCGACCGAGTGGGGCGAGTTCACCTGCTACGTCTACGAGTCCATTCTTGGCGGCGACCAGCACGTGGCCATGGTGAAGGGGGCGGTGCAGGGCGAGAAGAACGTGCTTGTCCGGGTGCACTCCGAGTGCCTCACTGGCGACGCCCTCGGCTCGATGCGCTGCGACTGCGGCGTGCAGCTGCAGATGGCGTTCCAACGGGTCGCCGCCGAGGGATTGGGCGTCATCCTCTACCTGCGGGGCCACGAGGGCCGGGGCATTGGCATCGCCCACAAGCTGGCGGCGTACCGACTGCAGGACCAGGGTCGGGACACGGTGGATGCCAACCTCGACCTGGGCCTGCCGGTCGACGACCGGAAGTACGGCACTGGCGCCCAGATCCTCGTCGATCTCGGTGTGACCACCATGCGCCTGCTGACCAACAACCCGGCGAAGCGCGCCGGCCTCGACGGGTACGGGCTGGAGATCGTCGAGCGCGTTCCCCTGGAGTCGGCGCCGAACCCCGAGAACATCCGCTACCTGCGCACCAAGCGCCAGCGCCTGGGCCACATCCTGGAAGGACTCGAAGAGTGAGCAGCTATCAAGGCCGCATGCGGGGTGACGGTTTGCGGGTGGCCGTCGTCATCAGCCGCTTCAACGACCTCGTCACCGACCGCCTGCGGGCCGGGTGCATCGACGGCCTCGTCCGCCACGGCGTCGACCCGGCGTCGATCGTCGAGGCCTCGGTTCCGGGCGCGCTGGAGCTGCCCCTCGCCGCCCAGCGCCTGGCGGCCTCGGGCGACGTCGACGCCGTCGTGTGCATCGGGGCGGTCATCCGGGGCTCCACCGACCACCACATCCACGTGGGCGGCCAGTGCGCGGCCGGCGTGGCCCGGGTGCAGCTCGACACCGGGGTCCCCGTGATCTTCGGCGTGCTCACCACCAACGACGTGGCCGGCGCGCTGGAGCGGGCCGGCGGCAAGATGGGCAACAAGGGCTTCGAGGCGGCGGTCACGGCCATCGAGATGGTCGACCTGCTCCGGCAGCTCCCCAAGTCGGTCGGGTAGCCGTGCTCAAGCTGGTTCTGCCCAAGGGCTCTCTGGAGAAGGCCACCCTGGCCCTGTTCGACGACGCCGACCTGGCCGTGCGGCGGGCCTCCGACGTGGACTACAAGGCGACGATCGACGACCCCCGGATCGACACGGTCCGCATCCTGCGACCCCAGGAGATCCCCCGGTACGTGGCCGAGGGGCTGTTCGACATCGGCATCACCGGCCGCGACTGGATCGAGGAGACGGCCAGCGAGGTCGTCTCCCTCGGGGAGCTGCACTACTCCAAGGCCACCGCCCGCCCGGTCAGCATCGTCCTGGCCGTGGCCGACGGTGACCCGGCCCGCTCCGTGGCCGACCTGTCCGACGGCGTGCGGGTCGCCACCGAGTACCCCGAGCTGACCCGCCGGTTCCTCGAGAAGAACGGCGTGGCTGCCGACATCCGCCTCTCCTACGGTGCCACCGAGGCCAAGGTGCCCGAGATCGTCGACGTGGTGGTGGAGCTCACCGAGACCGGGCGGGCCCTCAAGGCCGCCGGTCTGCGGGTCATCGAGACCATCCTCGTCAGCCACACCGAGCTGATCGCCAACCCGGCGGCGTATGACAACCCTGCGAAGCGCCACGCCATGGGCCAGATCCACACCCTGCTGCAGGGGAGCCTGGAAGCCCGGGGCCGGGTGCTGGTGAAGCTGAACGTGAGCGCCGGCGACCTCGCCGGCGTCATCGCCATCCTGCCGGCGCTGCGGTCGCCGACGGTGTCCAAGCTCTTCGGCGCCGACGCCTACGCGGTGGAGACCGTTGTCCCCAAGGACCGGATCAACACCCTGATCCCGGCCCTGAAGGACCACGGCGCCACCGACATCATCGAGCTGCCGATCTCCAAGATCGTCCACTAGCGCCTCTAGGTGTGGGACGCATCTATTGAGCGGAGGCGCGATAGCGGGGACAATTCGCGGGTTCGCAGTCGTTTGAGGGGGAGAAATCGACATGTCGCGCCGCACCCGCAGCCTCGCCGTCATCGCGGCCGGGCTCGCGTTCCTGTCAGGGGGGGCGGCGACAGCCGCATCGACCCCGAGCCTGACCACACCGGTCAACATCACCAAGGACGACCTGAACCCAGGGCGGACGTACTCGTCGCCCAACTTCGCGGTCGACCCGACGGACCCGCAGATCATCGTCGGCGCCTTCGCCGAACTGCGTACCCGCCGCTGCGGCCTGGTCCGCACGACCGACGGCGGTGAGACCTGGACGCGGATCGACCCGGCCCAGAGCTCCCCGTCGCCCTCGTCGTACCCGAACTGCAACTCCAACCCGCGGGGCACCTTCCAGGCCCAGCCGGCCTTCGGCCGCAATGGCAACCTGTACATGGCCCTGAACGGCTGGGACACCCAGGACGGCGGCGTGGGCGGGAACCCGAGCATCATCGTGTCCAAGTCCACCAACCTGGGGGACACCTGGACGCCGGTCGTCGCCCGTGACAACCGGGGCAAGACCGGTGAGCAGCAGGAGGCCGACCGGCCCGTCACCGGCATCGCCGTGGACCGGAAGTCGGGCGGGACCGACATCGTCTACGTGGGCGCCAGCCGGCGTTCCCCGGGGTTCAGCGGGAACAACGCCCTGCCCAACCAGCCGATCGTGATCGTGTCGACCGACGGAGGCAAGACCTTCGGCGAGCCGATCAACCTGGCTGAGTCCGCCTACAACGACGCCGGCGCTCGGTCCGACGCCTTCAAGTCGACGACCACGACGGTCGCCACGCCCGGCACCACGACCACCACCGCCATCCCGGGCAGCCGGGCGGACAAGCAGGACCAGCAGGCCAACTTCGGCGGCTTCGGCCCGTCGATGGCCGTCGACGACAAGGGCACCGTCTACGCGGCCTGGCCGGCGACGTACGCCAACCTCAACCCCCGGCCTTCCAACGTCCTCTTCATCTCCAAGTCCACGGACAGGGGCAAGACCTGGACCACGTCGCCGATCACGCCGTACGACTTCAAGAACGGCTCCTTCCTCACGGTCGTGTGGAGCCCGAAGGGCGGCCCGGAGGGGACGCTGCACGCCGTCTCCGACGGCTTCGAGGACCCCACCATCGCCGGCTACACGGACATCTACTACTACCGCTCCACCGACGGCGGGAAGACCTGGTCGCCCCGCAAGAACGTCACCGACGACGACCCCAAGCAGGTCTTCGGGCAGGTGTACCCGAACATCGCCGTCGCCCCTGACGGCCGGGTCGACATCGCCTTCTTCGACACCCGCAATGACCCGGGCACCCGCGGGAACGACGTGTACTACACCTCCTCCCCGGACAACGGCACCACCTGGTCGGCCAACCGCCGCATCAGCGACCAACTGATCGACCGCAAGATCGGCGTGTTCGCCAACAACGCCGACGTCAACGCCCCCCCGGGGCTGGCCGCCACCAAGGCGTTCACCGTCGTGGCCTGGGACGACACCCGCAACGGCGATGCCGTCGGCCAGGCCCAGGACCTCTACTCGGCGGCGGTCCAGTACTCCGAGGTCGGTGGCGGGTCGTCCAGCGCGGCCAAGGTGGCGCTGGCCGGCGTGGTTGGCCTGCTCATCGTCGGCCTGGCCCTGCTGGCGGTCTCGATGATCAGCCGGCGCAACGCCCCGGCCGGTACCGCCACCTTGCCCGACAAGGCCTCCAAGGCCAAGACCAAGGTGTAGCAGCGTCGCCGGGCCGGGCGTAGAGGGGGGCGCCCGGCCTTGTGTGATCGTTCTTTGTCGGCTCAGCTACCGCTGCGGTAACTCCAGCCGACAAAGAACGGCTACGAGGGCGTGCCGCCGGCGCCACCCATCGCGCTCCGGGCCTCGACGAAGGCCATGCGCATCTGGTTCAGTGCCTGGCGCAGCGGTGGGCCGTTGTCGCCCATGCGGGGGCCGACGGCGTCGAGGATGCCGGCCAGGGCGTCGATGGAGATCTGGGCGTCGGCCAGGTTGGGCGGGTTCTGGCCCAGGTGGAGGGCGGCGAGCTCGACGAGGCCGATGCAGTGGTTGGCCACCACGATCGCCGCCGGCGTGCGCAGCATCTGCTCCTGCATGGCCCGCAGCTCGGCCTGCATCTCCTCGTCTAGCTCCTCGCCGCCGCCGTAGGGATCGTCGCCGGCGGGCGCCGACGTCGGCGTGGGCTCGTCCCGGGGGATCGGGCGTTCGCCGGAGGGTGTCCAGAAGGTGCTCATGCTGGTACCCTAGAACCACAACTGCATACGGAAAGCGGGGCCTCGGCCCCCACCCGGCCACAGGAAGTGCCTTCGGGCGACAGTGCGTCCGGGTCGATCGACCGCCAAGGGGCGGACGTTGCTTTCCGCACGTCCGTCTTTTTTCGTTTCTGACCACCAGACTTTAAGGAGTGATGCCGCATAGCCGCACCGGACGGCGCCGACCTCAGGATCAACGACCGGATCCGAGCGCGCGAAGTGCGCCTCGTGGACCCGGACGGCAACCAATTGGGGATCAAGACCCTGCCGGAGGCCCTGTCCATCGCCAGGGACCTCGAGCTGGATCTGGTCGAGGTTGCCCCACTCGCTGAACCACCGGTGTGCCGCATTCTCAACTACGGCAAGTGGAAGTACGAGGCGGCGCAGCGCGACAAGGAGTCACGCAAGAAGGCGGCCACCAGCTCGATCAAGGAGATGAAATACCGGCCCAAGATCGGCGGGGGCGACTTCGAGACGAAGACCCGCAAGGTCGGCGAGTTCATCGACGAGGGCCACAAGGTCAAGATCACGATCATGTTCCGAGGCCGGGAGGTCGCCCACCCCGAACTGGGCAAGCGCATCCTGGACCGCATCGCCGAGCAGCTCCCGCTGGCCAAGGTGGAGGCGGCGCCCAAGCTCGACGGGCGGAACATGGTGATGGTCCTGGCTCCCGACCGCAGGGCGCGGGCGGCGGCCAAGGCCGGCCACCACGACAACCACGACGAAGCCCCTCAGGAGACCACACCCCCCACCCCACCCGCCGTCTGAGCGGGGAGGAGACGAACGCAATGCCCAAGATGAAGACCCACCGCGGCGCGGCCAAGCGCTTCAAGGTGACCGGCACGGGCCGCATCCTGCGGCGCAAGGCGTTCCGCTCCCACCTGCTCGAGAAGAAGAACTCGGTCAAGACCCGTCGCCTCGGGCGCGAGTCGGAGGTCACCGGCGGCGACAAGGCCCAGGTCAAGCGCATGCTGGGCCTCTGAATGCAGGGGCTGTAGCTACGCAATCCCGTCTGTACGAAGTCGTTTTGCAGTAACCCCCCGCCGAAGCCGGTCTCCACCGGTGGGGCAGGGGCCCCATCGGCAGGAACGGGCGAGGTCCGCAGGACCCGGGTGCCCGTTCCCAAAGCAAGGAGTTCACTCATGGCCAGGGTCAAGCGGTCAGTCCACGGTCGTAAGCACCATCGCGCCGTCCTCGACCAGGCCAAGGGCTACTACGGCAACCGCAGCCGGAGCTACAAGTCCGCCAACGAGGCGGTCATGCACGCGCTCCACTACGCGTACCGCGACCGTCGGGCTCGCAAGGGTGACTTCCGCCAGCTCTGGATCCAGCGGATCAACGCCGGCTGCCGCCAGAACGGCATGAGCTACAGCCGCTTCATCGCCGGCCTGCGGGAGGCGGGGGTGGAGGTCGACCGCAAGGTCCTGGCCGACCTGGCCGTCACCGACCCCACGGCCTTTGCCGGCCTGGTCAAGCTGGCAGGGGAGAGCCGCCAGGCGTCGTGAGGCCTGGGCCGCCGGCGGGGCCTGCGCTGATCTTCACGTCGGCCCGGGTCAAGCGGCTGCGCCAACTCATCGAGCGGTCCACCATGCGCGCCCGCGAGGGCGCGTTCGTGGTCGAGGGCCCGACCCTGGTGGGCGACGCCCTCGACGCCGGCGCCGAGCTGGAGTGCCTGTTCGTGGCGGCCGGCACCACGGACCCGGTGGTTGACCGGGCGGTCGCCGCCAGCGTCCCCACCTACGAGCTGGCGCCCGGCGTGCTCGAACGGGTGGCGACGACCGTCACCCCCCAGCCCGTCCTGGCCATCGCCCGGACGGTCGACGTCGACCTCGGGGAACTGGCCGGCGCCTCGCTGGTGATTGTCTGCGTCGACGTCCGTGACCCGGGCAACCTCGGGACGGTCCTGCGCAGCGCGGAGGCTGCGGGGGTCGGCGGGATAATCTGCTGTGAAGGTTCCGTCGACGTGTACAACCCGAAAGCGGTTCGGGCGTCGGCGGGCTCGTTGTTCCACACACGGATCGTGGCTAGAGGAGAGCCGGTGAAGGTGCTCGGCACGTTGGGCGGGTGGGGCCTGAAGCGCCTGGGCACGCGAGCCGTGGACGGGGACCCCTATGACCGGGTCGACCTCACCGCGCCCACCGCACTGGTCCTGGGCAACGAGGCCCACGGCCTGCCGGCGGCGGTGGCCGGCGCCCTCGACGGTTGGGTGTCCATCCCCATGCAGGGCCGGGCCGAGTCGCTCAACGTGGGAATGGCGGCAGCCGTCCTGTGCTTCGAGGCCGCCCGCCAGCGGGCCCAGTGACCGGCCCGGGAGGCCGGTCCAGAGAGCATTCACTGGGCCATCCATCGAAGAGGGTGGACCAGTGACCGGTTCGGGAGGCGGCGACGTCGACATCGACCGGCTGCCCGACGCCGTGTTCGAGGTCGACGGCGCCGGCCGGATCACCGCGGCCAACGCCGCCGCCACCACGCTGACGGGGTGCCGGCGCGACGAGCTGGTCGGCCAGCTGCTGTCCACCGCGCTGCAGCCGCGCGACTCCGACGGGCGGTCATTGCTGGCTCAGGGGTGGCATTCGTCCGCCCGGTTGCGGTCGGTCACCCGGATCCCGGAGCAGGAGGCGTGGCTGCGAGCCGCCGGCGGGCGCCAAGTGCGCGTGCTGGTCACCGGCAGGTACGAACGCGACGGTGAGGGCCGGCTCACCGGCGCGGTGCTGGTGGCGCGCGACGGTGCCAGGCGCCGGCCCGCGGCCGGCGACGGCATCGAGATCATCTCCACCGTGAGCCACGAGCTGCGGTCGCCCCTCACCTCGGTGAAGGGCTACACCAGCCTGCTCCTCAACCGCTGGGAGCGGTTGGGCGAGGAGCAGAAGCGGATGATGCTCGAGCAGGTGCACCACGACGCCGACCGGGTCACCCGGCTCGTCACCGAGCTGCTCGACATCAGCCGGTTGGAGAGCGGGCGCCTCGTCCTGCGCCGGCAGATGATGGACGTGGTGCCGCTGGTGAACGGCGTGCTGGAGAAGGTCCGGATGATGGAGAGCCAGCTGGTGGCCGAGGTCCGGTTCCCCGAAAATTTCCCGCAGATCTACGCCGATCCCGACAAGATCGAGCAGGTGCTGACCAATCTCGTCGAGAACGCGGCCAAGTACGCCGACCCCCGCACCATGCGGGTGTTCGGTGACGTCGATGGTGCGTTCGTCACGGTCGCCGTCGCCGACAAGGGCGAGGGGATCCCCGGCTCGGACCTCCCCCGGGTCTTCACCAAGTTCTTCCGCCGGGCCGAGACCCGCCCGACCGGATCGGGCCTGGGGCTGTGGATCAGCCGGGGTCTGGTCGAGGCGCACGGCGGCCGGCTGGTGGTCGAGTCCGAAGTCGGGCGAGGATCGGTGTTCCGCTTCTCCCTGCCCATAGACCCGCCGGAGGCCCTGCGATGACCGAACTGGCCCAGGAGGTGGCCTCCGTCGAGGCCGACGGCCTGGCCCGGGTGGCGGCGGCGTCGTCGTCGGCCGATCTCCGAGCCGTCGAACAGGACCTCGTGGGGGGAAAGCGCTCGGCGCTGGCACTGCTGAACTCCGGTCTCGGGAAGTTGGATATCGACGAGCGCCGCGACGCCGGCCGGGCCATCAACGCGGCCCGCACCCGGGTGGAGGGGGCCATCGCCGAGCGGGCCGAGAAGCTGGCCGCCGCCGAGCGCGAACTCCGTATCGAGGCCGAGCGGCTCGACCTCACCGAGGTCATCGAGCACCGGCGGTCCACCCGGGGCCACCGCCACCTGGTGACGCAGGCCCGGGACGAGCTCGAGGACCTGTTCGTCGCCATGGGCTACGAGGTGGCCGAGGGCCCCGAGGTCGAGACCGACTGGTACAACTTCGAGGCCCTCAACATGCCGCCGGCCCACCCGGCCCGCAGCATGTGGGACACGCTCTACGTGCGGCTGGGCGAGGCCGAGTCGACCCTGCTCCGGACCCACACGTCGCCGGTGCAGATCAGGGTGATGCAGAGCCAGCCGCCGCCGATCTACATCGTGGCGCCGGGCCGGTGCTACCGACGCGACACCCCCGACGCCCGCCACCTGCCGGTGTTCCACCAGATCGAGGGCCTGGTGGTCGACCGGGGGATCACCTTCGGCGACCTCGCCGGCACCATCGAGGCCTTCACCAGCGCCTACTTCGGCCCCAACATCCACTCCCGCCTGCGGCCTTCGTTCTTCCCGTTCACCGAGCCGTCGGCGGAGTTCGAGGTCAGCTGCATCTTCTGCGAGGGCCGGGGCTGCCGGGTCTGCTCCCAGTCGGGCTGGATCGAGCTCGGCGGCTGCGGCATGGTCGACCCCAACGTGTTCGCCGCCGTCGGCATCGACCCCGAGGAGTACTTCGGATTCGCCTTCGGCTTCGGGATCGACCGCTGCGCCATGATGCGCCACGACATCGACGACATCCGCCACTTCATCGCCAACGACATCCGCTTCCTGGAACAGTTTTGATTTCGTCGTCGCTCGTTCGCTTCGCTCACTCCGCTCCGACGAGCTGGTCGCGCTCAGGCCGACCGGCGGAGCCGGTCGGCCTCCGCCGTTTCTCTCCCGGCCGCCAGCTGAGGGGGCGGCCTTTGGCCGCGCTCGCAGCCGGCGGCACCCCTGGCGGGTTTCGTCGTTGCTCGTTCGCTTCGCTCACTCCGCGCCGACGAGTTGATCGTGCTCC